>NZ_JAPVXV010000004.1:0-271365 GCF_041431435.1 Veillonella atypica | reverse complement strand
CTTCTATGTGGTTTTCAGAGTACAAACTCTGACAGATTCAGTGGCGATAGCTACGAGGGTCCACCTGTTCCCATCTCGAACACAGTAGTTAAGCTCGTAAACGCCGAAAGTACTTGGCTGGAGACGGCCTGGGAGGATAGGAAGTCGCTGATTAAGCTAAAAAAGGCTAACCAAATGGTTAGCCTTTTTTGTTATATATACTTACATGTAGAGTCCGACCAGCGTACCTGAGAAAATAGAGTATGGGGTGATAGAGGCGCGTAGAGACGTTTGTGATTCACACATCATATTTAAATATGCACAAAAAATTACTCATTTTACAATTTGTTTAAATTCTATTCACTCATAATTCATATAGAATCTTTATACTATCAATAGTTGATTGAGATCAACTAGGAAATGGAGGTCTACTACTTAATAACTTTTATCTGTCCCTTTTACAAATAATACAAACAACACAACACAAAACAATACAACACATAAAACAACACTTAAATACACAACAATACTCTCCCTGTGTATAAAAAACAATACATATACAAAACTCTCTAATTATATATACCATCTCCCGTATATATAAAGATAAAAGTTAAGTAGACAAAAAGAGCCCGAAAGGGCTCTTTCCTTTTTTCGTATAAATAGTATTGTTATAGAATAATTATCTGTTTGTATACATGAAAGTGAGGGGATAATTATCTTTATACTTTAATAGTAATTTATGTATTATATAAAAAAGATGAAATTCTTAAATATCTTAGAATTACCTTGACAGATGGGGGCGCTTCTTGGTATTATATTCAAGTATCAAGTACACTTGATGTGCATAGGGGTATAGCTCAATTGGTAGAGTAGCGGTCTCCAAAACCGTTGGTTGTGGGTTCAAGTCCTACTGCCCCTGCCAAACTTTAGAGCTGCGACCTTCGGGTCGCAATTCTATAAAAAAGTTACTTAAAAATATTAAAATAATGCTTGCAAAAAGCTAGTCATTATGTTAATATAATCAAGTACCAAGTACATGACTCAGTAGCTCAGCTGGATAGAGCGTTTGACTACGAATCAAAAGGCCAGGGGTTCGAATCCCTTCTGGGTCACCAAACTAAAACTCACACGAATGTGTGAGTTTTTTTATTTGTCTAACTATATTTTATGGATCTTATAGACTAATACTAACTTAAGTGCCTTTTTAGAATTAGAACAGGCCTGTTCTAATTTGTAGGACCCCATATAGCTAGACCATCTTAGAGATAGTACAGGCCTGTTCTAATTCGTAGGGACCCTATATAGATAGGCCATCTTAGAGATAGTACAGGCCTGTTCTAATTTGTAGGCCTCATATAGATAGGCCATCTCAGAGATAGTACAGGCCTGTTCTAATTCGTAGGCCTCATATAGATAGGCCAACTCAGAGATAAAACAGGTCTGTTCTAATTCGTAGGGACCCTATATGGATAGGTCGTCTCAGAGATAGAACAGGCCTGTTCTAATTCGTAGGACCCCATATAGCTAGACCATCTTAGAGATAGTACAGGCCTGTTCTAATTCGTAGGGACCCTATATAGATAGGCCATCTTAGAGATAGTACAGGCCTGTACTAATTTGTAGGACCTTATATACGGAGGCTTAACAATAATAAAACGGAGCTGCTTTGTATTAACAGCTCCGTTTTGTTAGTTGGATACTTCTTTTAATTGTCCGGCAGCAATCGCCATATTTTTAGAATAGATGGCTTGCATATAACCATATGTATCTGGTTTTAATTCTTTTAGCTTAGGGTTTTTCTTAATGTTTCTACGTAGAATTTGACCTGTACGAGCATCAATTAGATTGATTTCGTCTTGTGTCCAATAGATGGTATCAGCATCTTGGTTGAAATAGTAATGATTGATATATTCTGTCATGTAATACATGGCACCTTGATGGCTATATGTTTTTGCGATGATTTCGTAGTTATTGCCTTCGCCTGCACGGACGATGACGCGATTATCTGCATAGTATTGTTGGCCGTTCATGCGATACATATAGGAATAGCCTCTAGCGTTCTCTAGGTCACCTATATTAACTGCGTAGGCACTACCCGTTAAGGCAAGAAATGTAAGCGTTAGAATAGCTAATTTTTTCATAGTATGGTGATTGCTCCTTATTTGGCATGAGGCTGATCTGATTCAGCGACGACGTTGACCACAACTTGTTGGTCGGATGGTATTTGACTCATGATAACCGGCATTGGTTGTTCCATGGCTTGCGCAATGCCTTTTATTTGTCGAATCGCAACTGGTACGGGTGTAGAAGACCCGTCTTGAAAGTTTTGTTCTAGTGTATTGATTTCGCTAACTGTTAAAACTGCTTTTGCTGCAAATGTTTCTTGTGAAAGTTGGTGTTCCTCGCGGAATGCTTTTATAATGTCTCCGATATACATAATGACCTCCATAATGTAAATTACTCTATCATTATACATGAAAGCATAATGAGATAATAGATAGATTGAAATATAGTCTTTTGTTATTAGTGTATTATAAATATTTATTTATGAAAATGTAAAAAAGGTTTGACGAAAGTAACATACGGTGATAATATAAACACATAGACAACATCATATTTGGGAATAGGTGCTGAAAAGCATAATAGAGAAGCTGGTTAAAGGCCAGCACGGTCCCGCCACTGTATGGTTGAGCGAGTCTAATTAAGTCACTGGGAAACTGGGAAGGCTAGATGAGCGTTGACACCGAGTCAGGAGAACTGCCTATTCAACATTCACCATTTGACCTACGAGTGATAGGGAGGAGAAGTTTTAGACTCCCTTTTTACGTACCCGTAAAAAGGATTTTTTTGTGTAAATGATGTTTTGTAGTACACAAATTATAATCTTTGTATCGTTAGAGTAGTCATGGTGAATATACCGTTTGGTATTATCAGCATGGCTTTTGTTATGTCTGTTAATATATTTATTGGTAAATGTAGGGCATGCATTTATTCATCATCATCCTAAAAAGAGAGATGGTCCTAGCACCTAGGTTAGGTGTTTGGACCATCTCTTTTTTTGATTCTTGGAACTTTAGAGTTGATAGATACATAGACATCTTGAAATTGTTAATTCTATATATATGATGAAGTCTCATAAAAATTACAAAAAATGATTGACGACATATATAATAAGTGGTATTATAGTTTCAGTCGGTACGCGGGAGTGGCGGAATTGGCAGACGCACCAGACTTAGGATCTGGCGCCTTACGGCGTGGGGGTTCAAGTCCCTTCTCCCGCACCAACTATATTTGCACCTGTAGGTGCTTTTTTTTTGCCCATTTACATCTGTTCAAGGAAACAGGCTTTTTTTTTGCATATTCGTAAATATGCTATAATAAATTATCAGTACTATTGTACTTGTAATAGATATGTTTAAGATATTATATAGATAATCATTATATATGGTGCAGTATGGATACTTCAATTGACACACTGCTTTCACAAAACCCATCTATGACAGATGGGCTAAAGGCGTTTCGCCAAAAGGGAAAGTCAGTTATATATGGTTTAAGTGGATCACAAAAGTCTTTCCTCTTAAGTCGTGCTATTCCAGAGGAACAAGTACAATCTATTATTATCGTGGTGCACGATAAAGAACATAAAGAATTGTGGGAACGGGATTTGGCGTTTTTTTGGCCTAATGTGCAGGTATTGCCATTTCCCATTACAGAACGTGTAGAATTTACTACCGTAGCTCGTAGCCTTGAAGGACAAGGGGCTCAAATGCGAGCGCTCAGTATGTTGGCCTGGAATCGTCCTGTTGTAGTCATCGCTACAATAGAAGAGGCCACGCAATATGTAGTGAGTCCTCAATATGTTATATCTCAAAGTGTGCATCTTGAGGTTTCTCAATCTATAGAGCGAGATGAGCTGTTAGAAAAACTAGTTAAAATTGGATATGAACGCGTAGACCAGGTAGAACAACGTGGTCATTTTTCTGTACGCGGAGATATTTTTGATATCTTCCCTGTGAATAGTGATGATCCAATACGTATGGAATTCTTTGGCGATGAAATCGATACAATGCGCCATTTCTCCGTAGATACACAACGGTCCATTGAAACGGTAGATTCTTATACGGTGACGCCATTCTTTTTAACCAGCGATGACGCAGATAGTACATTGCTATCTTATGCAAAGGATGGACTTATCATTTATGATGAACCGGTGCGCATTCAAGAAGCGTTGAAGAAATTCTTAAAAGAAGATGCAACACATCGCAAGCAACATTGTGAATGGTCTGAATTGCAACGCTCTGTAGAGGCTAAAATTGAGGTGGCTTTCACATTCATGCAACAGCGTTCTATAGGGCTAGCTGGATTTTATCCGATTGGCATTCAAGGCAAAACGATGACGAGCTTTGAGCGTCAAATTCCGTTGTTGATGGATGAAATCAAGCAGTGGCAAAAGCTGGGCAATCAAGTTGTACTTGTGATTAATAATTTGCAGCGCCGTGAAGGCATAGAAAAGGCTTTGCATGGTGATGCTATTCCGTATAAGCTTTGTGAAAGCTGGGATTTTGAGCCTAATACGGTTCACGTTATGCAAGGCTTATTAACTGATGGATTTGAATTACCGCATAGCCATTTAGTCGTCGTTGTAGAAGGCAATATTTACGGGCAGCTAAAACGCAAACTTCGCAATAAGCCTAAAAAAGGCCAAGAAATTAATTATTTTACGGATTTATCGGTTGGCGATTACGTTGTTCACAGCATGCATGGTATCGGTAAATATGTGGGCTTAAAAACGATTGAAACAGAAGGTATCCATCGAGACTACATTGAAATTGCTTATGCTGGAACAGATAGACTGTATTTGCCTGCTAGTAATTTAGATCAATTGCAAAAGTATATCGGCAATGAAGGCGATGTACCTCGCATTCATAAGATGGGTGGTAGCGATTGGCGTAAAGCGGTTACAAAGGCACAGAAATCCATTGATGATTTGGCGGATAAGCTAGTTGAACTGTATGCGAAACGGGAAATTACAGAAGGATTTGCGTTCTTGCCGGATCAACCGTGGCAACAAGAATTTGAAGATGCCTTTCCTTATGAGGAAACAGAGGACCAATTACAAGCTACGCGAGAAATTAAAGAATCCATGGAAAGACCAACACCGATGGATCGCTTGTTAGCGGGGGATGTGGGCTTTGGTAAAACAGAGGTCGCTATGCGTGCCATCTTTAAGGCCGTTGTGAGCGGTAAGCAAGTGGCCGTATTGGTACCAACTACTGTATTAGCTCAGCAACATTACCAAACGTTTTTAAATCGATTTAATCCATTTGGTGTAAAGGTAGATGTACTCAATCGATTCCGTTCTACAGCGGAGAAGAAAGAGGTCTTAAAGGGCGTCGAAAATGGTTCTATCGATATCTTAATCGGCACGCATTCCTTGTTAAATAAAAAGGTAAAATTCAAAGATTTAGGGTTCCTCGTCGTCGATGAAGAGCAACGCTTTGGCGTAGCACAAAAGGAAAAATGGAAGGAATGGGCTAGTAATATTGACGTCCTTACCTTAAGTGCGACACCTATTCCACGGACACTTCATATGTCTCTTGTAGGTGTTCGTGAAATGTCTGTTATTAGTACACCTCCAGAGGATCGACTACCAGTACAGACCTATGTAGTAGAATACGATATGAATCTCATAGCTGATGCAATTAAACGAGAACTTGCTCGAGGGGGACAGGTTTACTTCGTGTATAATCGGGTAGCATCGATTAATCATATGGGGGAACTATTAGAACAGGCGTTGCCAGATTTGCGTTATGCTGTTGCACATGGACAGATGACAGGCCGTCAAATCGAAGAAATTATGACCGATTTCTATGAAGGTCATTATGATGTATTGCTCAGTACAAGCATCATTGAAACAGGCCTTGATATACCAAATGCCAATACGATTATCATATACGATGCGGATCGTTTAGGCTTATCTCAACTCTATCAAATGCGTGGCCGTGTAGGTCGGTCTAGACGACGCGCCTATGCATATTTCATGTATCGACCTGATAAGATGCTTTCAGAAGCGGCAGAAAAACGTTTGAAAGCCATCGAAGAATTCACAGAATTAGGGGCGGGATTTAAACTAGCTATGCGCGATTTGGAAATTCGAGGGGCTGGTAATCTATTAGGTTCACAACAACATGGTAATATCGCATCGGTCGGCTTTGGCATGTATGTATCTATGTTAGAGGAAGCCATTGCGAAAGCACAAAATAAAGAGGTCGTCAAAGAGGTAGTACCAGATCCTGCCATTGACCTTGAAATTGATGCTTTCATAGATGATGCCTATATCAAGGATAGTGCGCGCAAGATTTCTGTATATCAACGGATGTTACAAATCAAGAATAAAGCGCAGCTTGATGATTTGACGGATGAACTTATCGACCGTTTTGGTACACCAACGGATCCGGTAGATCGTTTACTACGAGTCGCTCAAATTAAGGAACAGGCTCGTTTGTTGGGAATTAAGAGCATCGTTCGTCGCGATGGTCAGCTCATCATCCATTGGCAAGATGATTCAAAAATGGCCGATTGGGATATGGGTGCTGTTCGCGAAGATTTATGGAAGAAAATGAAGTTCATGGACACAAAACCTGCGTCATTATACATCAGTTTGAATGGATTAAAGGGATCTATTTTAACGATTACAGAAGCGGTGATGAAGGAGTTGTCAAAGAAATCTAAGGGGGGCCTATGAACCGATTTTTAAAGGGAGCCATGATTTTAACAATAGCTGGTGTTATCGTTAAAATTATTGGTGCTTTCAGTAAGGTACTCGTCGCTCGTATTCTTGGAGGCGAGGGGATAGGTCTCTATATGATGGCCTATCCGATATACCAGATTATAGTTAGTATTTCGGCTGCAGGGATTCCTGTGGCAATCTCCATTATGATTGCTGAAAAATTGGCGAATAGAGATATGCGTGGGGTACAACAAGTTTTTAATGTATCCTTACGGGTGCTTACACTAGTAGGTATTATATTTAGTGTGGGACTTTATGCTAGTGCAGAATGGCTTATAAAATGGAACATTATAACGGATTCAAGGGCTTTAATACCGATTCAATTATTATCGCCGGCTATTATTGTTGTCACTATTTTAAGCTGTTTTAGAGGTTATTTCCAAGGTTTCCAATATATGGTTCCTACCGGGACAAGTCAGGTTTTTGAACAAATATTTCGCGTAGGGTCCATGGTGGGGCTTGCGTACTATTTTATCGACTCCGGATTACATCTGGCCGCAGGTGGCGCTACCTTCGCCACATTTCCGGGCGTATTAGCGGGTTTAATCGTACTTGTGTATTTTTATAGGTCTCAACGTAGTTTGCGTCAGCAGATGCTAAGTGAGCAAAATGAAGAGGCCCCTATAGAACGTACCAGTGCTGTTATTAAACGTTTATTTGCCCTAGCCATTCCCGTTTCCATGGCCAATATTATGTTGCCTATGGTATCTTTAATTGATACTTTTATCGTTCCAAAACGATTGATGGATATTGGCTACTATTTACATGAGGCGACTACACAGTTTGGATATTTGACAGGGATGGCAACGTCATTAATTGGATTACCTATTATTTTAACGACGGCTCTCGCAGCGAGCCTCGTACCGGCTGTATCCGAAGCGCATGCAACGGTGAATAAGGGGCGTATAATCGAGCGTGCTAGCACAGCGATGAAGATTGCCAATTTATTTGCTATACCGGCTTGTATAGGCTTATGCGTATTGGCAACGCCTATTTCTCAGTTAATATATGCAACGCCCAATGCAGGTCCCGTTATTGCCGTGATTAGTCTTAGTATTATCTTTTTAGGATGGCAACAGATTACGGCTGGTATATTACAAGGATTAGGGCGCACCATTATTCCTATGCTGTCTATTTTTATAGGGCTTATGGTGAAAGCTATCTTAGACTATCAATTGACCGGGTCCATTGAACTCGGTATTAATGGTGCTGCATGGGCTACGAACTTAAACTTCGCCATCGCTGCCTTAATTAATCTAGTATTCGTAAAACGGTATGTAGGTAGTATTATTCAATGTATGAACCTATTGAAAATCATCATTTCCGCTATGGCTATGGGTGGTGCTACACAAGTTAGCTTTATGTTCCTTGTCGATATGGTTGGTAATGGTGCTGCCGTAGCTATATCCATCCTTATTGCTTTCATTGTATATATACTATCTCTTTGGATTACTAAGGCTATCGTAATGGATGATATGTATCATATGCCTGTTATTGGAAAACGATTGCGTAAACGCCAAGCAGAGGAGAATCAAATCTATGAAGACCAATATTGATATACAACCTCTTGTAGAGGTGGTACAAAAATTATGCTCTCCTAATGGATGCCCTTGGGATAAGGTGCAAACTCATGAATCATTGCGCCGTTATTTTATTGAAGAAACCTACGAAGTAGTGGATGCCATTGATAATAAAGATATGGATAATCTGCGTGAAGAGCTAGGTGATGTATTATTACAAATCGTGTTTCATAGTAGTCTTGCTGAAAAATCAGGAGCTTTTACATTACAAGATGTAATAAATGACGTAACTGAGAAGATGATTCATCGTCATCCTAATGTATTTCCAGAAGAAAATCCTGACAATAAAGGAAAAACATACACTTGGGATGAATTAAAAGCACAAGAAAAGGGAAATATACGAAAAAGTGTATTAGATGGAGTATCCAAGGGTTTACCTGCATTGGTGGCTGCTCAAAAGCTACAAGATAAGGCCGGAAAGGTAGGTTTTGACTGGGATGAGCTGGAGCCAATTTGGGCAAAAGTAAGTGAAGAAATTGGTGAATTTAAGGAGGCTGTGGCCTTAAAAGATAGAGAAAATATGGAAAAAGAGGCTGGAGATGTGCTTTTTTCCTTGATTAATCTCTTTAGATGGTATAAAATAAGCGGTGAAAATGCACTGAATCGCACAAACACTAAGTTCCGACAGCGTTTTTCACATGTAGAAGCTTGTGTTAACCAAAGCGATCGCTCATGGGAAGACTTTTCATTAGCTGAGCTGGATGCTTTTTGGGAGGAGGCTAAAGTGCAGGAAAAGTAACCTAGAGGTATGTTAGTAATCTCGGGTATTGTATTTTTAAGGAGGTTCTGTCATGAATAAAACAGAATTAATCGCAAGTGTTGCACAAAAAACTGAATTGACTAAAAAAGACGCTGAAAAAGCGGTAAAAGCTGTATTCGACACAGTTGCTGAAGAATTAGCTGCTGGTGGTAAAGTTCAAGTTATCGGCTTCGGTACTTTCGAAGTTCGTGAACGCGCTGCTCGTGAAGGCCGCAACCCACAAAACGGTAAAACTATCACTATTAAAGCTTCCAAATCTCCTGCATTCAAAGCTGGTAAAGGTTTGAAAGAACAAGTTAACGCAGCTCCTGCCAAAAAACGCAAAAAATAATCTGAATAAGATGTAAAAGAGACCCGATAGGGTCTCTTTTTTCGTCTATGTTATTTTTTCTTGTTTATGTGGTATAATCACAAGGAAAGGATAGATTATGACTACAGAACAATCACGGAAGGTCCTCATTGTATCTGCCTCTATTGGGACAGGTCATATGCAGGCCGCAAGGGCGATAGAAGAATATTGGAAATTAAAAGAACCACAGGCAGAGATTAGCCATGTGGATTTTCTTGATACGGAAACCTTGTCAGTAGAACATCTTATCAAGGGAACCTATATTAAGATGATTGACGTGTTTCCTATGTTATACGATATGATTTATCGCGTATCAAAGGGAGAGAAAAAAGGGACCATTTTACAAACCGTTTTGTCCTATATTCTAAAGAGCCGTATGTTGAAACTGATTCAACAAGAAAAGCCTGATGTGATTGTATTCACGCATCCATTCCCTTGTGGGGCCGCCAGTATTTTGAAACGCCAAGGCCTTATTGATGTACCATTAGTGGCTATCCTAACGGATTTTAGTAGTCATCAATTCTGGATTTATCCGCAAGTAGATACGTATTTTGTCGCTACAGAGGACATGGTAGGAGAAATGACCGCCGTCGGTATTGAGCGGGATAAAATTCATGTATCCGGTATTCCAGTGCGGAGGTCATTCTTTAAGGATGCCATTGATCATTATGAGATGAAGTCACCTGTTAAGGTTCTCGTTATGGGCGGTGGATTAGGCTTAGGTTCATTAGAGATTGCACTACAGCACTTAGATGCAGTTAATGGTATCGATGAGATTACTGTCGTAGCAGGACAAAATACATCGCTCTATGAGTCTTTGGTAAATCTAAGTGTACGGATGAAAACGAAAACTACCGTATACGGATATACATCCAATATATCTGAGTTAATGCATTCAGCGACCATGCTCGTCACAAAACCTGGTGCGTTGACCTGTATGGAGGCTGTTACCATTGGTCTACCTATGGTATTCTTTAATGCCATCCCTGGTCAAGAAGAGGCTAATGCGGAGCTATTAGAGGAGCGAGGTTGTGCACGTTGGGCGAGAGATATACATAATCTAGAGGACGTAGTGGCTGCGTTATTAATTAATCCGCCACGGTTACAACAAATGTCTGAACAAGCGCGTGCTTGGCATGTCGATGGTGCTGCCAATATCGTAAATGAACTCATTCATATTCTCGATACAAAAACAGATGCGCTTTCTACTAAGTGCGAGTTAGAGGCGTTATAAATAAAAAGGTCATCCACTAAACTAATTTACCTACCACATAGTATGGATTAGGTAACCATTAGCTTGGGGATGACCTTTCTTTATTCGTGGGTGAATTTATTGATAGTTTTCAATATTTTCCGTACGAATCTCTTGTAATGCGTTTAAGAAATCTTCTATTGAAGTATGTTCCTCCAGTAGTGCTTGCAATTGATGAGAATCATTAAGGCTTACACTCCATTGGAATGAATCGGTATCGTCATATACATTGAATACGATTGGTGTATCAAGTGTATCTGGCATATGACCATCGTCGTCGGATACAGTTGCATAGGTACCATCGTCTAATAGTTCAACAAAAAGCGTATCATAACCATCAAAGTCGATAATTTCAAAATCTAGAGCATCATAAAAATCTAATACTGCATCTGTTGCCATGAGAACCTCCTAATAGTATGTACTTATCATGTCGTATTACTGTCTAGTTATCTATCTGTATTCTACTGATGCGGTGTATGACTGTCAATGAAAATCTGTAGTATAATAAATAACATAATGATAACAGAGGAGTACGGGAATGAACGTAATTAGTTTACAGAATATAGAGAAATCATATGGCACACGATTGTTATTCACCGATGTATCCATAACATTTACCAATCAAAAACGATTGGGACTTGTTGGGATTAATGGAACGGGTAAATCAACCTTTTTAAAGATTTTAACGGGCCAGATGGAGTGTGATAAGGGGACTATTGAGCGCAATGGCAAGGCTACCATTCATTATTTAGCACAAACCCCAAGCTTTGATGAAGGAAATACCTTATTGGAAGCCATTTTAGATGGTGATCATCCGCGATTACAAATGGTAAAACGATTTGATAAGGCCAGTCGTGATTACCACTACATACAAGAGCAAGGCGTATCTGATGAACGTATTGAGCGCCATTATATGCAGTGCTTAGAAGAAATGGATACCCAAGATGGTTGGCAAGTAGAGCAAGAGGCGCGTATCATTTTGAGTAAATTGGGCTTTCACGATGTCAATATGTCCGTTAGCCTATTATCGGGTGGTCAAAAGCGGCGATTAGCATTAGGGCAAGCCTTGCTATATCCATGCGATTTACTATTGTTGGATGAACCGACAAACCATTTAGATGAGGATAGCATTGAATGGCTCGAAACGTATTTAAGCAATCGGCAAGGTGGCTTGTTGATTAGTACTCATGATAGATATTTCTTAGATTCTGTATGTAATGGTATTTTGGAATTATCTAATCGCCATATGTATGAATACGAAGGCAATTATGAGAAATTTATTGAACTGAAAGCAGATCGTGAGGCTCGTCAGGCGGCTACGGAGGAAAAACGGCGCCAATTTTTAAAGCGAGAAATCGAATGGGTACGCCGCGGTGCGCAAGCTCGCAGTACTAAACAAAAGGCTCGTTTACAACGGTATGAAACGCTTAAAAATATGGAAAAAACTAGACGTCCTGATCAAATGGATCCGATTGCCTTAAAGACTCGATTGGGCAAGACTATTTTTGATATTGAACATTTATCCTTTGATTTTGATGGACGTCCTATGGTTGATGATTTTACCTATCATGTGGTGCGTCATGACCGGATTGGTATCGTAGGTCCCAATGGGGTTGGTAAATCAACATTTATGAAAATCCTCGATGGTACCTATGAACCAGTATCAGGAACCATTGGCAAAGGCGAGACTGTCCGGATTGCGCATTTTAAACAGGAGTTGCCTGAATTTGATGAAAACATGCGTGTCCTTGACTATATAAAAGAAGACCATTCGTATATGTCTCTTGGTGATGGTACAACGTTAAGTGCGGGTCAAATTTTGGAACGCTTTTTATTTACTCCTGAATTACATGGTGTGCCTATTCGCAAATTATCCGGTGGTGAACGTCGTAGATTGTACCTCTTAAAATTGCTTATGAGTGCGCCGAATGTACTTCTCTTGGATGAGCCGACTAATGATTTGGATATCCCCACACTTGAGGTGCTAGAGGATTTTCTCGATTCTTTCAGTGGTGTCATCATAACCGTGTGTCATGATCGGTATTTCCTAGACCGCGTGGTAGATAAATTATTTGTATTTACAGGCAATGGCCACATCGATATCGTACATGGATCCTATTCTGATTATAAGGCTGACATGGGTGAAAGTAATAATTCTCCATTCTATGTGCCTGAACAACAGAGCTCTAGTGTGCATAGCACAGAAGCTGCATCAGATTCTACCGAGACAATTGGTGCATCCTCTAGTACTGAATCTAGTCATATAGAAACTCCTGTAAAAAAAGGCCTTAATAAGGCTGAAGAGGCAGAATATGCATCGATTATGGAGGAATTGCCAAAACTAGAACATCTTGTTAAAGGGTTGGATGTCATGATTAGCCAAGCGGGGACGGATTATGAAAAAATGCAAACACTCATGGCTGAACGTGAAGAGACACAATCTCAAATCGATACATTGACTGAACGATGGATGGAATTAGAAGAACGTCTATAAATCTTTATTTTATGCGATTTTTTAATACCTGATATGCATAGGAATTACTTTCAGAATTATTGATAAAAATCACATTTTGTAGTATAATTTCATCGATTAACGATAACAACGTTACCTAAGTAGGAGGAAACATGAGTAAGTACGAATTTTTAGATCGTCGTGTGCCTATTGAAGAAGGCAATATTGCCATTGTGCAAGATTTATCTAAATGTAAAAACTGTTCTTTATGTCGTAAAGCATGCGCTGTTGATATGGGCGTATTCGACTATTACGATTTGACAACTAATGGAGATCATCCGATTTGTATCCATTGCGGTCAATGTGCATCTATTTGTCCATTCGATTCCATTAACGAACGTTCTGAAATCGATGAAGTTAAGGCTGCTATTGCTGATCCTAACAAAATCGTTGTATTCCAAACAGCACCAGCTGTGCGCGTTGGTTTAGGCGAAGAGTTTGGTATGGATGCAGGTACTTTCGTAGAAGGCAAAATGGTTGCAGCTCTTCGTAAACTTGGCGGCGACTATGTACTCGATACAAACTTTGGTGCGGATATGACTATTATGGAAGAAGCATCTGAGTTGGTTGAACGTGTCCTTAATGGCAGTGGTGAATTGCCTCAATTCACATCTTGCTGTCCTGCTTGGGTAAAATTTGCTGAAACATTCTACCCAGAATTTTTACCTAACTTATCTACTGCAAAGAGCCCAATTGCAATGCAAGCACCTACGCAAAAAACATATTTTGCTGAAAAAATGGGCATCGACGCAAAACAAATGGTAGCCGTAGCGGTAACACCTTGTACTGCTAAGAAATTTGAAATTCGTCGCGATGAAATGAATTCCTCTGCAGAATACTGGGAATCGCCAGAAATGCGCGATACAGATTACTGTATTACTACACGTGAACTTGCTAAATGGTTGCGTGCAGAAGAAGTTAATTTTGATGAATTGGAAGACTCCACGTTTGATCCATTGATGGGTGAAGCATCTGGTGGCGGCATCATCTTCGGTAACACTGGTGGTGTTATGGAAGCAGCTATGCGTACTGCTTATAAACTTGTAACAGGTGAAGATGCTCCTAGTACATTGATTCCATTCGAAGCTATTCGCGGTATGGATGGTGCACGTGAAGCTGATGTAGTGATTGGTGATAAAACATTACATGTAGCGGCTGTTCATGGTACTGGCAACTTGCGTAAATTCATTGAACGCATGCGCACAGAAAACATCCATTATGATTTCATCGAAGTTATGGCTTGCCGCGGTGGCTGTATCGGTGGCGGTGGTCAACCACGCGTTAAATTACCTATGGCCGACAAAGCTCGTGAAGCTCGTATTGCTTCCTTGTATACGCGCGATGCGGAAGTAAAAGTGAAAGCAGCTTGTGATAATCCAGATATCCAAAAATTATATGCTGAGTTCTTTGATGGCAAACCTATGAGCCACAAAGCACATCACATGTTGCATACTACATTTGTGAGCCGTGCAGAAGACTTAGGTCCTAATGGTGCATGTACACCTGCTACATGTCCAACGTCTGTACCTAATTTGAAAAAAGCAGCAGAAGCTGCAAAAGCGGCTGCAGAAGCAAATAAATAATTAATTATTTATAAAATTGGATAAAAATCTTGAAAATCCGCATAAAATAGCATATACTAATTATTGTGAGAGACAATAATATAATGATTCTTAGAGAGAGGTATATGTTAATGACCTGGGGCGGACAGAGAGAAGGTTCTGGTCGTAGACCTCGTATGTACAAACGCGAATGTCGCTCGTTCCGTTTGACAGACGAGGAATATCAAATCCTGAAACCATTAGTAGATGCTATTAGAACGCGTACAGATGCATCTAATAAGCAACACTTAGAGTACTTGAATAACTAAATATTGACATGGTGTATGTATATAAAATATCTTTTTTGTACTCTTCCAATAATAGCAACTCTTATATATGCCATGTGAATAAGCGAAAGTTAGACCCTTTTGGGGTCTAACTTTTTTTTGTAAATAAATACATAAGGTATAGGCATTTTAACTATACCTAGTTATAATATGAGTATACAAGTTGTGAGTATAGGAGGTGTTAGCTTGTTACAAGATTTATTATCAGAGGATAATGTATCGTTTCGTTATCCTGCTGAGACATGGGAAGATGTGATTCGTCATGGTGGTCAGCTCATGGTCGATGCTGGTTTTACAGATCCTACATATACAGAGGCTATGATTGACGTAGTTCGTGACATGGGGCCGTACATTGTATTGGCACCGGGTCTTGCTATGCCTCATGCGCGCCCAGAAATGGGGGCTAAGCAAGTCGGTGCGGCTTTGGTAACGTTAGAAAAGCCTATCGATTTTGGTAGCCCAGAAAATGATCCTGTATCAGTAGCGATATTTTTATGTGCGCCGAATAAGGATGAACATATTCAATTGCTTACCGATATTGCAACCCTATTTGAGGATGAAGAATTCCTTGATGCAGCGGTAAATTTTGAAAGCATTGAAGATGTACAATCTTTTTTAGCAGAACATCTTGATGAAGCGTAATTTTGGAGGTAAACTATGATTTCCATTTTAACAGTATGTGGTAATGGCATCGGTTCTAGTTTGATGTTAAAAATGAAAATTGAAGAAATTTGTGCTGAAAATAATATCGAAGCACAAGTAGAATCAATCGATTTTAATGCGGCTCAAGGTCGCAAGGCAGATTTAATTGTTACTGTAAAGGAATTGGCAGAACAATTTGAGGACAAGGATGTAGCTATTGTACGTAGTTATATTAATAAAAAGAAAATTAAAGAAGATATTTTGGAACGATTACAACAAATCGCTAAGTAATTCATAGGGGGAGATAATTCTATGGAAATGATATTAGAATTCTTACGAGATGTATTGAGTCAGCCAGCGTTGTTGATTGGTATTATGTCCTGTGTTGGTTTAATCGCTTTGAAACGACCATTTCATAAGATTATGACTGGTACATTAAAACCGATTCTCGGCTATTTAATGCTTGCTGCTGGTGCAGGTGTTATCGTTAGCAATCTTGATCCACTTGGAAAAATGATTGAACACGGATTTCATATTACCGGTGTTGTACCAAATAATGAAGCTATCGTAGCAGTAGCACAAAAGGTGCTTGGTGTTGAAACGATGTCTATCCTTGTTGTAGGCTTATTGATGAACTTATTAATTGCTCGTTTCACCAAATTTAAGTATGTATTCCTTACTGGTCACCACAGCTTATTTATGGCTTGTTTAATGTCTGCTGTACTTGGTACTGCAGGTTTATCCGGTATTGAATTGATCCTTGTAGGTGGCTTCTTAATGGGCGCTTGGTCAGCCATTTCTCCAGCTATCGGTCAAAGCTATACTTCTAAAGTTACCGATGGCGATGAAATCGCATTGGGCCACTTTGGTAGTTTAGGTTATTATTTATCTGCATGGGTAGCAAAATATGTAGGCAAGGCAGAAGAAAGTACAGAAGATATTGAGATTCCTGAAAAATGGGGCTTCTTGCGTGACTCCACGTTATCTACTGCATTGACCATGATTGTATTCTATTTAATCGCCGCTATTGCAGCTGGCTCTGAATTCGTAGCAACTTTATCCGGTTCTATGAGCCCATACCTATTTGCAGTTATGAGTGCTATGAACTTTGCTGTAGGTGTAGCTATCGTATATTCTGGTGTTCGTATGATTTTAGGCGATTTGATTCCAGCGTTCCAAGGTATCGCTACAAAAATCATTCCTAATGCAATTCCAGCAGTAGACTGTGCTGTATTCTTTACTTATGCGCCAACAGCCGTTGTATTAGGCTTTATTAGCTCCTTTATCGGTGGTATCATCGGTATGCTTATTCTAGGTGCTGTAGGTGGCGTACTTATCATTCCTGGTCTTGTACCTCACTTCTTCTGCGGTGCAACAGCAGGTATCTATGGTAATGCTACCGGCGGTCGTCGCGGTGCTGCAGTAGGTGCATTCCTTAACGGTTTGGCTATTACATTCTTGCCAGCACTAGCATTGCCAGTTTTAGGTCAATTAGGTTTCCAAAACACAACATTCGGCGATGCGGACTTTGCCGTAATGGGTCTTGTACTTGGTAATGCCTTTGAATGGATTGGCATGGCTGGTATTTATGGCGTCGTTGTTATTGCAGCCCTTGTTCTTATTATTCCTAACTTCATTAAAACAAAAGGGAAAGTTATTAATTACGTAGAAGAGGAGTAATGAAAACAGCTGAGCAACATAGTAATGTCGTAATTCGATATATATTCTTAACCATTGGTGCTATAAGTTTTTGCCTTGGTACAGCAGGTATCGTATTACCAATATTGCCAACAGTCCCCTTTTATATGCTTACCTTATTTTGTTTAGCTCGTGGATCTGAACGCTTTCATAGAATGTTTTTGGAGTCCCAATTATATAAAAAGACAGTTGGTGCGTATGAACGCGATAAAGCATTGACGTTGCGGGCAAAGTTGTCCATTTTAGCTTCTGTAACTACAATCATGCTAATAGGTGCCTATTTTTCTAGAAATATTCCTATTGCCCTTATCATCATGGCAGTCGTATGGATTGCTCATGTTATAGCATTATTATTTGTAGTTAAAACAAAAAATTAATAATAATATGAAAATCCTCCCATTAGAGCATGCTTTAATGGGAGGATTTTTTAGGTCCATCAATTATATTTAGAAGATGAATGTATATTTCGTATTTTAATAAAGATTACATGAATTATTACTAAAATGAATTTGACAATTAATCTCAAAATAATTACTATTAATGTATTGTTTATAATATTTATATATATGGTGATACTATGAATCCACATGCTCATATGAAAGGACAATCAGGGGTATGTATGGCTAGACATACCGTATTTGACGGTATTGATTTGCTATTCCTTGATGTAAAGCGTGAAACGATTCAATTTTTCGCCCAATCTCATACAAAGACCTTTGCAATTAATCATTGTGAAGAGGGACGTATTGAATGCAAATTCGCATCTGGAGAATACTTGTATATGGGGCCAGGGGATATGTCGTTAGGGTGGCATATCAGGTCCGATTATCAACATGAAAATTACTTCCCTACAAAATCGTTTAAAGGGATAGTTCTATTAGTAGATGTAGAACGAGCTCAACATGTATTAGATACCCTTGTAGCAGATACACAGATTGATTTGGCTGCCATAGCCAATCGATTTTGTGAAAATACAGACTTTGGTATGATGATGGAGGAAACTGAGTCGGTTCGCCAAATTTTTTCCAGTTTATATAATGTGCCAGATCAAATTAGGTCCCATTATTTTAAGCTCAAGATTGTAGAAATATTTTTATTATTATCTGTAATCTCTACAGACTCCTATGAAAAACGAGGGAGTTACCGAAAGCAACAGGTAGATATTGTAAAAGCGGTAAGTAAATATTTGTCTAAGAATTTTGTCAAACGCATTACCATTGATGATTTATCTCATGACTTTGATGTCCCAGCATCAACCTTAAAGCGTTGCTTTAAGGGCGTATATGGTGTGACGATTCATCAGTTCATCAAAGAATGTCGCCTTAATGAGGCAAAACGTTTACTGCAAGAAACGGATGAATCCATCCTACAAATTGCCAATGCCGTAGGTTATGAAAACGGTAGTAAATTTACAAGTACCTTTAAGGACTTTGTCGGTATGACACCGAGTGATTATCGTAGAGTATAATTATATATTGTTTAACTGTATCTAACAAAAGTATCAAAATCGTATAATTTTGGTCTTTTCGGAGTAGATATGCATAATACACTTTGCTAACATATTAAATGTAAATGACTTTCAATGTCATTGTTGTTAGTAAAGTGTATTTTTTATTACTAATTTTAATGATGCATATAGTTGAGTGAGATTATAAGAGGAGGAAACAATGAATCGGTGGAGCCGTACAAAGCGCTATTTAGTCCTATCTAGTGCGGTTGCATTATGGCTAAATGCACCCCTCGTCGTTTTAGCGGATAATGCAGCTGTTACGACAGATGTAGTTCATGTACAAGGCACATGGGCTCAAGAAGAAGCAAAGTTAAATCCACAGCAAGTGCAAATCATTACCAAAAAAGAGATTGAGAAGAAGCAGGCGAAGTCCGTCGAAGATATTATATTTACCCAAACGGGTGTATCTAGAACCGTTGATGCCATGGGACGTGTAGGTGTATCTATTCGCGGTGCAGAGGCTCGTCATACATTGATTCTTGTGGATGGTCAACCAGTATTGGGGGATTTTGATAAGTATTCTGGCGCAGCGGACGAAGTACAACGGTTAGGTGCGGAAAATGTAGAACGTATCGAGGTTATTCAAGGTGCAGCGAGTGCTAAATATGGTTCCGATGCGGTGGGTGGTGTTGTTAACATCATCACGAAGAAGGCTCTTAAGAAACCAACATTACAGGTAAATGCCGAAGGAATGCGTCGTAAGAGTGATGGCGATTTATTCCCATTCCAAAACTTTTATATCCGAGCTGATTCGGGGCAGATGGGTAAATTAAAGGTTGGCTTATCTGGTAGTAAACGCGATTTAATGCCTGTCCTTGCATCGGTTAAACGCCGTGCATCGGGGATGGGCTTTGACTATGCGAAGCATAACTTTAAACCCAATGTACTGCGCTACTATGGTGATGCATCTGATATTGGTCTGGTAGCAACGTATGAAGCGAATAAGAACAATAAATTTGAAATGCGTTTAAATCGATATACGGAAGACCTTGTACGGGATATTAAACATTCTGATTCCGATTTAGAGCCACAACAACATTTCAAACGGACTGCAGGCCGTAATACGATTAACCTTTCATGGAATGCTAGAGCCGGTAAAAGCGATTGGACCGTAGAAACAAACTACTCCCGCATTAAAGAAGACGACGTAGCGCTTATCAATTATACGGGACGATCATCTTATGAAGGTTCTAATGAGTTACGATATATCGATAATATCGATCATCGCCAACTAGATGTTCGGCTCAATGCAAATACGCAGCTTAATAATAAACATCGTCTTAGTTATGGTGTTAGCTATGCTCGTGAAGAAGGTTCTGGTAGCCGATTAAAGAGTTCCCCAAATACGAGTACCATGTACATCGACCCTTGGGCATATGATAAGAGCTTGCTTGTTGATAAGCTAGATCGTCTTGTGCGTAAAAAAGGGGATAACAGTGTTAAGGTTTATTCCCATATTCATGATTATAAATTTATAAACTCCAGTAGCGGTATGCCACAATGGGATATGGATTATGAATATTATGGTGCTGAAACGGATGGGCAAAAACCAGGCATTACATACGATGATTATGTAAATTATGGATTGTCTGAAGGGGCTATTAGCTCTTGGTCGAGCACATCGCCTAATAATCAACCTATATCCGATGACTTTAGAAATCGTTATAATGCATTAAAATCTCGATTAGAAGCAGAAAATCCGGATATGGCTAATACTCGTTCAAATATCGTAGGGGACTACTTTAAATATGGCGAGTCTAGTGATCCTGAAATGCGTAAAAAAGCGCCTAAACTAAATGGCAAGGCCTTCTTAGAAGAGTATCGCAATCGCGACCAACGCTTGACGACTGGTCAAGGTACAATTCGTAAGATGAATGCTTATATCTCCGATACTTGGCAAGTGAATAAAAACCTTACATTTGTTCCTATTATCCGACTAGATAATAGCAGTTTGTTTGGTTCTAATTTATCCGCGTCCATGGGGATGACCTATAATGTGAAAGGCAATCCTCATCGTCGATTTAAGGCTAATGTCGGCACCGGTTATACTGAACCTGGTATGGGCGAATTGTGGTATAACTGGGAAATGTATGCATCTAATCCGGTAGGTATTGGTGTTGCAAAACTCGGTTGGTATTGGGCGGGTAATCCAAATTTAAAACCTGAAAAATCGCTCAACATTGATATGAGCTTAGAAGGGGAAAATAAAAACACCTATGCTCGTGTTGGTGTATTCCATAACCGCATCAAAAACTATATGTCGGTTTATTTCACTGGTGAATTCCAAGATTTTGCACCATATTTGAAAGGTGACGCAAAATACCAACGCGCTCCGGATATGATTTATAGCTTTAAGAATATCGGTATGGCTGAAATCACAGGCCTTCAAGCAGAAGTGCAACAAAAATTCGGCAAATATTGGTCCGGTAAATTAGGATATACCTATTTACATGCGATTAATAAGAGCGACCCAACTATGCCTCGTCAATTATTGGATAAACCAGTGCACAAGGTAGATATTGGTGTTACCTATGACAATCCAAAGACGGGTTGGAATGGATCCATTTGGGGCGATTACTACATCAACATGCTTGATAGTAACACCTTAAATAATGGTGGTAACTACTGGCCAGATATTTTATCTGGTGATGCAGGCGTATACAAAAAGCAAGTTTATCAAAAGAAAACATTTGGCATTTGGAACTTAATGGTTCAAAAACGATTCAACAAGAATGCCATGATGTACTTTGGTATTAACAATATCTTTAATCATCGTGATGATGACCGAGCAACGCAAGAACGGGTATATCGTATCGGCGTTAACCTCAAATTTGGCGGTGGTGATGCTAAGACTACGCCAATCGGAAAAGATAGTAATAAAGTCGCAAATGGCAGCGTAACTAATGGCGCATCCGGTAGTGAAGCGGGCGTACAAAATATATCCGAAGTTGTTAAATTAACTGACTTTATTCGTCCTGATTTTGATACAACCAAGGAACGTGGCATTGAGTTTATCGGCGATTATCATGCGCGCTGGATGTCTCATGATGGTACAAATCGTCCGCAATCTCCATTCCGTTCTAATTCAGCCATCGGTTCTGCTAAGGCGAATATGTATGATTCTAATCGACATAGCTTTGAACAACGGATTCGCCTTGGATTTGATGCTCGTCTTAACCCATTCACAAATCTATCCGTTATCGGTAGCATGACAGGTATGAGCGGCGTTGATACGAGTTGGACTAAATCGGAGTCAAAAGGTTTCAATCATCAACGTCTTGATACTGTTGATCTTACAAGACATGTCAAGAAATGGGATATTTCTGTGGGTCGTTTAAATGAACCTATGGGGGCTAGTGGATACTGGTTTGGTCAATCCTATGATGGGGTTCGTGGTGTATGGACTGGTAATGATACGCAAGTTCGCATTGGGGTAGGTAACTTTAAACATAGCACGGGTATTAGTGATTCAGCGTATACACACGTGGTACATGAAGTGATTACTAGACCTCCAACAGCAGCAGAGTTAATTGGTATTAATCGTGATGAGTATCCTTATGATATTAATAATGCTACAAAAACTGGATCTGATGGTGAAAGCAAATCCAATGAGGATGCACCAGCACAAGATAGCCCAACAGGTATTTATGAATCTACTTATCAAGGTAAGGTAGATACAATTTACTTCTATCAACAGCTAAAAGGATTACAAGATGAATATGATGCTTATAAAGCTACGTTGAATCTAAGTTGGAGCAATCCGAATCGCGATCAAGAGCTTGAAAAGGCTAATGCAAAGCTCGCAGAAACACAACAAAAACAAGCTCAAGTGATGAGCCGCTTACAAGATATTCTTACAAAGGCATACCCTACAGATATGGCTGAGAAGAAATTCTCCCTCGATATTCCATCTGGTGGTTATGCAATGTATGAAATCACTAATAAGAATACAGGGGAAAAACTCTATAAGACCGGGGACATTATGTATAATGTGAACTCTTCTTTATACCCTGAATACTTAAAAGAAAAGGCTAAAGGTCTTATCGTATCTACTGATAATAAAGAGGCTTTAGTAAATCCTAAAGCCTATGTTGAAAAACATAGTGACGAAATCAATCAATCCGTAGCAGAAATTGCTAAATATAATGCTACAGATAACTGGAGCAACTATAACAATAGTGAGCTTGATGTGGTTTGGGTTAAACAGCCAGATGGCACGTTCAAACAATCTTATGATTACTATGGACAACCAGCTAGTGATTATGAGTTCACTGGTTACTTAGGTGCTAAAACATATAAATACGATAGTGGTAGTTATGTATTTAGTGATTATGATGCTAAAGATGCGATTTACAAAAAGAACTTTACAATGTCCTCCAATGATTATGGTGAAGGTACTTCTGACTATGGTTGGGGCATGCCAAATGCATTGTTCAACTATATGTATAATCTTGAAAAGGTTGTACATGATGCAGAGTCTGAAAATAAATTACCACGTGAAGCAATTGGTAAAATTATCGGTAATATTATTCAAACAGAAGGTGTAGTTCTTGAAAAAGATACAATTCCACCTATCGAAACGGCAGCGTTTGTTCAAGTGAAGAAACAAATTGGAGATCGTCTTGGCTTACAAGCATGGTACTTACGCTCCTTTAATGGTAGTAAACGTACATTCTTAAATGCTAATGGCAATGGTAATGATGAACAAAGCTTCTCCAATATAGCTAATGTATTTGGCATTGGTGCTAAATATCAAATCGGTGAAAGTGCAGTACTTACTTTAGATTATGGTCAAAATAGATCGAAATTTGGCCGCTACATGAATGGTAATACTGTATATGACCATGAACGTGGAACCGCAGACTTTACTGTAAAAGGTCACCAAATGGGCGGTACACCTCATTTCTGGATGGCTCGCCTAGACATTGGTCGTGCGGATATCGATGTTCCAAAATCTTGGAACGCGTTCATCGATTATAAATACTTCGCTCATGGCTCATTCCTCGGTGGTAATGGTACAGGTGCTGTACCGGATCGTTACCTCGATGGTATCCGCAGCTTTACATTCGGTGCTGGGTATGTACCGCGCAAGGATTTACTCCTTGAAGCATTCTATACATTTGATGCGAAGGGCACAAATAAACGAGATACTTTATATGGTAATGAAAGCTTTAAGTTAGGCGATTATGCAAGAATTCAAGGAACGTACAGGTTCTAATGTGCAGTCTATAAATAGACAGAAAGGTTTATTAGTATGGAAAATCTAAATTATGTCATTCACTTGTTTCATAGTGGCGGGTATGTAATGTATCCATTATTATTCTTGTCTCTTATGGTCATTGCTATCGCCGTAGAACGCACTTTCTACTATCGTAAATATGCAGGGAAAACCTATATAGTAACTCATGCGGTTAATGAGTATGCAAAATTACAAAAATGGGATGAAATTGAAAAGGTAATCAAAGAAAACCCATCCATCGCTAGCCGTATTGCTGAAGCTGGTTTGAAAAATGGTGCTACTGAAGAAGGCATGAAAACAGCATTCTCTGATCAAATGGGTGTCGATGCAGTAGGTTTTAGAAAATATATGGATTACTTAAGTGCAACCGTTACAATTTCCCCATTGTTGGGCCTACTTGGCACCGTAACAGGTATGATTGGTTCCTTTAGTATTCTCGATGCCGGTGCTGGTGCATCTGCCATTACTGGTGGTGTAGGGGAAGCCCTTATCGCAACGGCGACTGGCCTATGTGTAGCCATTATGGCCTTTATTGTGTATACATTCTTTAGCCATCGTTTGGACTCTATTATTAACCAAATTGAAAACATGTGTGTTAACATCATTACCGCAAAACGAGAAGGGTGGAAATAACTATGAATTTACAAAGTTTTCGTATGAAATCCAAGCCTGAATTCATGATTATCCCTATGATTGATATCATATTCTTCTTATTGGTGTTCTTCATGATGAATAGCTTACAAACAATTGCCCAAAAGGCTTTGTCTGTACAGTTGCCACAGGCTACAACCGCATCTGCACCAGCTCAATTACCGGTGGTGCTTACATTAGATGCAGAAGGTCATATAACGATTGATAATGTCCCAATGAGCATTGATGCAGCAGAAGCGATGGTAAAAGAACGAATTGCACAAAATCCGAATGCTAGCGTTATATTGCAAGCGGATAAACGCTCTGCTCATGGACAAGTAGTAGCAATTATGGACATGCTTAAACAAGCTGGTGTTAAACGCTTAGCTATTGCAGCAGAACAGAAAGGATAACTATGGGATTAGGCATATCATGGAAAAAAGCAGCCATAATATCCGCCGTAGTTCATCTTATCATTCTCTTTATTGCCGTTATCTTTTTCGTAGTTGTTCCGGCCATTCAAGAGCAGGAAACCTATGAAGTCGATCTCACCCAAAGTGTGCTCGACGATGGCGGTAGTGGTCACGCTGGTGGTGGCGGCGGTGATAGGTCATCTCTATTCCCAAAACCATTGTCTGCAGATGAAGTGGCGGCAAGAACAAAGGCTGTAGTAGCGAATGTAGAACCATCTACAGCGACGGATATTCCTGATGCGGTAGATGTCCCAAGTAAGGGTAGTGAAAATACATCAAATGTATCTGGCGAAAGCGGCGGTGCTGGTAATGGTCCAGGCTCTGGCGGTGGCGAAGGTGGCGGCCATGGCACTGGTACAGGAACGGGCGTTGGTGATGGACAGGGTGAAGGCGAAGGCTCTGGTACGGACAAGGGCTCTGGTGATGGTCATGGTCGAGCTCATGTCGCTTTTGATAAACAAGGCTTTTATAATGCTGTAAATAATCAGAAGGTGATTCCTCAACAATACATTCGTCAACATAAAGAAGTTCATGAAACAATTTACGTATTTGTACGTATTGATACAAATGGTAATGCCGTTGAACAATATGTGGAATCTGGCGATGATCCATTGTTGAGAGAAGAGGCTATGGCTGCGGTAAATCGTGCATTACCATATCAAAACCCAACAGATGACATTCAACCGGTAACTGTTCCGGTACGATTTGACCTATCCGAAGGTACAGATGACGATGATTAATCATACATAATGTAAGGAGATAAATATGGGTACTATTATTTTATATTCTTCCCTCACTGGGAATACAAAAAGCGTAGCGGAGGCGATGGCCTCTGTTATGCCTGAAGGTACACCTTGTGTACCGGTAAAAGAGTCACCTACTAATCTAGCGGATTACGATACGGTATTTGTAGGTTTCTGGGTAGATCGTGGCACAGCTAATAAAGAAGCGGCTAAGTTGATTGAAACCCTTACCAATAAACATGTAGTATTCTTTGCTACACTAGGTATGTATGCCGATTCTGATCATGCTCGTGAAAGTATTGAAAAGGCATCTGCCTTATTGCCTAATAAAGAATCTCTTGTAGATGGTTTTGTATGCCAAGGTAAAATCGACCCTAAGGTTATTGAGATGATGTACAAAATGTTCCCACCAGGATCTGCTCATGGACAAAGCCCTGAACGTGATGCATTGCATAAGGCGGCAGAAACGCATCCTGATGAACAAGATTTTGCAAATGCGAAAGAATTTGCTAAATCTGTGCTTGCAAAGTTGCAAGGCTAATGAGTGAAAGGGGGAACGTATGAGTTTAGCAAGCTTTTTCGAATCGATTCCAGAAAAACAACGGAATCTGCAACTAGGATTGGCCTGTGATAATCCTATGAGTGGCGCCTTTCCTCATAAGCGCGTTGTTCACGCAGGCCTTAATGGGACTTTAATTTCACCGAAGGAATCACAATCTGTATGGGATACTGTAATGCGTGGTGCTCCTAAGAGGAGGCAAATGCAGTGTGCTTATATACATATTCCATTCTGCAAGACAAAATGTACGTACTGTGGGTTCTTCCAAAATGGTACAAGTCAAAGTATTGAAGATAACTATATTGATGGCCTCATTGGGGAACTTAAGCTGGCTAGTGAAAGTCCGCGCTTAAAGGATGGTCTTATCCACGCTGTATTCATTGGCGGTGGCACACCGACATCCTTATCTCCAACAAACTCTGAGCGCTTGTTAAAAGCGATTAAAGAATACTTACCACTAGCAAATGATTATGAGCTTACCCTAGAAGGTCGCATTCATGATTTGATTCCTGAAAATCTTGAAGTATGGATGAATAATGGAGTTAACCGTATGTCTATCGGTATCCAGTCGTTTAATACTAAGGTGCGCCAAATGGTAGGACGTTTGGATACAAAAGAAACTGTACTTGAACGGTTAGCGGCTCTAAAGGCCTATGGTCAATGTTCTGTTGTTATCGACTTAATCTATGGTTTACCTGGTCAAACAATGGAGGTTTGGGAACAAGACTTATCCGACTTAGTAAGTTCTGGTGTAGATGGTGCTGACCTATATCAATTGAATGTATTCGATGGTAGTGATCTAAACCGCGATATTGCGAGCGGTAAGGTGCCACCAGCAGCCACAACGTCTATGCAAGGGGATATGTTTGAATTTGGACGTACCTATTTAGAGGCTCGTGCCTATCGAAGATTGAGTGCCGCACACTGGAGTGCTAATAATCGTGAACGTAGTTTATACAATATTTTAGCTAAAGCAGGTGTACCGATGTTCCCGTTTGGCAGTGGTGCCGGTGGCAATGTGGATGGTTATGGGATGATGTTACATCGTGCGCTTAAACCATATGAAGATATGGTAAGCCGCGGCGAAAAACCATTTATGGCACTTATGAAGCAAAGTGATTTACAACCATTTGTAAACCAAGTAGTAAGCCAATTGGAACAAGGCTATTTGGATATCAATACATTAGTGGCTATGGATTCTCGTTTAGATGAATTGAATTGGTTGTATAAACTATGGGAGAAACGAGGCCTAGTTTCGTATAATGGCTTATTGTATAAATTGACATCCGCTGGTGAATTCTGGACTGTAAATATCACGCAAAGTACATTGGAGGCTATGGAATATATTTTAACTGGTAAAAACTCCTTTGCCTTAGAATCCGTAGCGGCTCAAGATACGAAGACCACATCTAAAGAAAATCCTAATCAAGAGGTACGTGGTATCGGCCAAGGTAAGGCGAATATTTCGGTACCAACCGATGAACAGACAGAAGCGCAACGTAAAGAAGCACTCATGGCAAAAGCGAAAGAAGAAATCGCTAAGAGTGGTGCCTCTGGTGAAGCAGCAAATCGCATGATTCAAGCTATGGCGAATTTGAGTGCTGATGAAATTGAATACATGATGGAACGTATGATGTCCTAATTATCACTAACAACCTCTCATATAAATAACTACAAACATTGACAGGTACGTTTTATCTTAGTATTAAAACCCTAGATTACGATCTATTCTTTAAACTGGACTATTCAGTTTAACGAGAATATATCGTGGCCTAGGGTTTACTTTTTATGTTTCGGAATGTATTCTGTACATATAGTTATACAAGGTATTAGGAGGTTAGTATGAATGCATTTCCTAACGAAGTGATAGATATAGTTGGTATTGGGGCTAGTACCTTAGATCGATTCATCGTGGTTGATCATTTTCCAACGGGGCGTGAGGTGCAAGAGGCCGTTTCGTCTACTACAGATGGCGGCGGTCCGGTAGCGACTGCACTAGCCACGGCTGGTAAATATGGATCTCGGACGGTAATGATTGATCGTATTGGGGATGATATGGTTGGACGCTATATTCTAGAGGACTTTCATAAATATAATGTCAATACAGAGGGCATCCAAGTTGATGCGGATGCTAAGAGTGGAACTGCAACGATTCTTGTGAAACAGAAGACAGGGGAACGGGCTGTATTTTTTGAACGAGCTACTGCAACTGAGCCTGAGTTCTTAGAGGCTCATAAACAACTCATAGAATCTGCCTATATTTTGCATATCAATGGTAGACATCGCCAACTCATGTGCTCTGCTATGGCCGTTGCAAAAGAGGTAGGCACTATTATTTCTTTAGATGGTGGTGCTCAACGCTACGATGAAGATATGAAGCCTATTACAGAAGCCAGTCACATCGTTATCGTAGCTCGAGACTATGCTGAAAAATATACAGGCACAATTAATTTAGAAGATGCTTGTCGTATCATTCATGAACGAGGAGCCTTCATAGCAGGTGTTACCGATGGTGCTAATGGTAGTTATTTTGTATGGCCTGATGGAACATCTTATCGATGTGAACCATTTTCTCAAGCTACTGTAGTAGATACAACGGGGGCTGGGGATAGCTTCCATGGTGCTTTTTTGTATATGCTTACAAAAACACTTTGCAAAATAGCAGATGGTACTAACACATCAACTATGAATGAAACGAGCCAGTCCTTAAATGCTATCGATTTACTCCATAGTTGTGCGCACGAGGACTTAGAAAAAGCGGCTACTTTTGCTTCTGCTGTAGCAGCTCTTAATACGCAAGGAATTGGCGGCCGCAGTCCATTGCCGAGTTTAGAAGATATCAAGGCGCTTATAGGATAGGATTATGGTTATGTGGAAAAATACTTCAAAAAATCAAGTTCAGCAATATATGCAACATAATCCTTATCGTCTATTAGCTCTTAGCTTTTTGGCTGTTATGACTATAGGGACGATATTGCTCATGTTGCCCCTATCAAATGCTCAAGGCCATAGTACAGCGCTTGTAGATGCAGCTTTTACCGCAGTATCTTGCGTTTCTGTAACAGGATTGGCGACAGTAGATACCTATTATCATTGGTCCTTGTTTGGCAAAATCGTCATGGTAATCCTTATCCAATTAGGTGGTTTGGGGATTGTTTCCTTTACCACTATTATCGCTCTAGTATTAGGGCGACGGGTAGGTCTAAAAAATCGCGTGCTTTTATCTGAGGATGTAGGGCAAGATGGAATGAAAGGGCTTTTACACATTACGAAAAAGCTAACTATTTATACCTTTTGTGCCGAAATTATTGGTGGTATTCTCTATACCATTCAGCTATATCCTTATATTGGTGATGCTGCATTATATACGGGAATCATGCAATCCATCTCGACCTTTTGTAATGCAGGGTTTATATTCTTTGATAATAATCTACCTTATGCCATGGTGGGCGATGTATTATTTAATATAAATACAATGGCCCTTATTGTAATAGGTGGTTTCGGATATCTCGCAACCTTTGATATTTGGTCGCATCGCAAGCTACGACGTTTTGTAGATTTAAAACTACACACAAAAATAATGTTAGTTGGCACAACGGTGCTCATCCTTTTAGGGACTATTATTTTCTTGGGAGTTGAGTGGGCGAATCCCAAAACTTTTGGTCCTTTACCTATATGGAATAAGGTCATGGCTGCTCTATTTCAATCGATTACCCCTCGTACGGCAGGTCTTGCAACTGTAGATTATAATGATTTACATCCCATAACTCTGTTTATTACCATCATTTTTATGTTTATCGGGGCAGGTCCTAACTCCACAGGAGGAGGTGTTAAAATTAGTACTATTGCTGTCGCTTTTCTAGCATCGCGTACATTATTTAATAACCGTTCTGATACAGAGGTTTTTGAACGTCGTATTTCGTTGGTTACTGTCCTTAAGGCAAATGGGATAATCTTTTTATCCATCCTTCTTGTTTTGCTTGCTACTTGCTATTTAGCTTGGGATGAGCCGTATAACTTTATTCGAATACTTTTTGAGGTAACCTCTGCCTTTGGGACCGTAGGTCTTTCGACGGGGATTACACCTGATTTATCTGAAAGTAGTAAATGGGTGTTGATGCTTGTCATGTTTACGGGCCGTGTTGGGGTTATGACTGTTATTGGTACTTGGGCGTTAAGAACGGCACCGACTAAACCAATTAGCTATGCAGAAGAGCGTGTATTGTTATAAAAACAGATTAGATTGAATATAAAAGGGGGCATATATGAAACATAAAACGATAGCAGTAATAGGTCTTGGTCAATTTGGTGGCACTGTTGCCAAGATGTTAGCTTCCATGGATCATGAGGTATTAGGTGTAGATATTGATCCAGAAGTTGTACAGAAAATTTCACCATTTATAACACATGCTATAGTTGCAGATACAACCGATGAAGAGGCAATCAAAGCATTGGCGCTAAGCCAGTTTGATATGGTTATTGTGGCTATAGGTGGAAATCTTCAAGCTAATCTAATGACAGCTATGCTTCTTAAAGAGTTAGACGCACCTAAAATTGTGGCCAAGGCTGAAAATAATATACAAGGTAAAATGCTTCATAAAATAGGTGTAGATCAAGTGATTTACCCTGAATATGATATGGCATTACGTCTTGTACAATTTTTAACTAGAGACCATGTGATGGATTATTTACAACTATCCAAAAATATTAGTCTTATAGAAATAAAAATGCCTTCATTTATGGTTGGCACATGTTTGAAAGATTCCAATTTGCGTGAGAAATATAATCTTAATGCAGTAGGCATAAGACGCGGTGAGGATTTAGAAGTTCCACCAAACCCAATTACCATCCTCGGTGAAGATGATAAATTATTAGTTATTGGGAATAATTCTGATTTAGATTCATTAACAGTGTAGTAAGTATACGAAACAGATATAATTATATCGAAAAATTATGATACAATAGGAATAGAATTCAGTATAGGCCGTACGTATTCGTATGGCCTTTTTAGATAGAAATGAAGGATAGTATGACAGAAGAACAATATATAACGGCTCTCAAAAACAATCCCCATGGCGTACGCAATATCCCTAATCCTACAGAGGAAATGCAGTTAGTCTGTGTGGAACAGAATGGGATGCTATTACAGTACATTAAAAATCCTACTGATCGAGTGATTGAAACTGCGTTAGCACAGTCGCCACGGGCCATTCAATATGTGGACAATCCAAGTGACGAATTATTGATTTCATTAGTCAAACAAGATTGGGCGGTACTTGAGTATATTCAACATCCATCAGATGATGTGGTTCGCATTGCCTTAGACCAATCGGGCTGGGCCATTCGATATATTACAAATCCATCAGAGGAATTACAGTTAAGGGCTGTAGAAACACAATATGATGCATTGCAATATATTGCCAATCCATCAGAGCGGGTTCAAATGGCTGCTGTAAAATCTAATTATTTATCATTGCGCTATATCCAGAATCCGACATTGGACATTTTGAAAGCCGCCGTGTTACAAGATCCGCAGGCTATGCGTCAAATTACGAACCTAGATTTAGATACAGTGGTAGAGCTATTGAAGGTTTCTACATTGATACTTGGGTATGTACCGAAACAAATAGGCTTGACTGTCGATATGGTTCGACAAATTATAACTGAAATGATTGCAAATCCTGCTGTAGAAGATCGCTATGTGCGAGAACTCGTAAGCAATCCTGCCATTGGTGGACGCCAATCAACATGGCCCATCGATATATTGTCATTAGTTGATGCATACGGATCTATAGAGGCAAAGAAAATTGCTATTGATCAGTATTTACTATATTAATTAAGAAGGAGTTATAATGAATTTTACAGATACAATGGCTAGTGTGGAATTGGTGCTAGCCGCTAATCAAGTACCATTGCTCGTCGGTGAAACGGGAATTGGTAAAACATCGCTAGCAGCGCGCGTAGCAGAGTCGCATGATTGGGAACTCGTCACCATTGATGGTAATCTTTTAAAAGAAGGCGAAATAGGCGGTTTGCCTACGGTGGAAACTGTATCTCATAAAGATAGTAATGGGGCGGTTAAAGAAATAAAGACCACAGTGTATGCCGTTCATCATACATTAGAACATGTGTCACGAGCTGTTAATACAGGTCGACATGTGTTGCTGTTTATCGATGAAATTAATCGGGCAGAGCATGCGGTACAACAAGAGTTGATGAATTTGATTTTGAATCGAGAAATCAATGGATTTGCTTTGAGCGATGATGTGCGCATCATTGCGGCTATGAACCCAGAGGATTCCTTTGACTACCAAACGATTGATATGGATCCAGCCCAACAAAACCGTTTCGTATGGCTTTATATGGAAGCGGATTATATGCAGTGGATTGACTGGGCTATTTCTGCAGGCATTGAAGATAAGGTGGTGGAATTTATCTCCTCTTATCCAGATTATTTAAATCAACGTCATGAAGATGATATTGATGCGACACCGCGTTCCTTTGAACGGATATCTCATATTTATGGTATCTATAAGGAAGGTGGTTATAACCGTGAAGTATTCCAAAATGTGATCCGTGGTAATGTGGGTAAACTCATTGCGGAGGCCTTTGTTAATTTCGTTGAAACTGAACAAGAGCCATTGATTTCCTTTGATGATGTGTTAGAGGCTGTGCATAAACCGGGTGCCATTATGTCCTTGCAAGAACGTGTTAATGGTGAAAGTCCTACTCGCCTCTATGTTTCTGCGAAAAATATGTTGTATCGTTTGAATCGTAATAGTAATGCCGAAGAAGTTCATTACTTTATTGAGTTCATCACATTGTATCCAGGTGATTTGCGCATTGCTGTTATGAAAGATTTACGTAACGCATATGCTCATGTGTATAGCTATGCTATTGAGGATGAGCTCTTTATTGAAACGTTTTTTGAAGCCAATCGTTAATTGTGAAAGTGCAAATGACAGGTAGAAATTATGAATCGAAATTTAGATAAAGACGATATTCGGGATGCGTCTGACCTGCTCACTCATATAGACGGATGGGAGAAGACTGGACGCTACGATGAACAGGCTATCAAGGAACTCGATCGCTGGCATAGAAAGCGAAATCAGATTGCTCGTGATGCGGATGCGTTGTATGAGCAAGTATATGCGCGTTATCAAGCGTATGTAGATGAACATCCAGTGCATAAACAACAGGCAGAAGATATTGCTGTAGATATGGTAAATCACAATATGTCGGATAGTCATATTGGCACGATAGGCAAGGGATTAACGGAACTGTATGAGGGCGAAGGCACAGATCTCGATGTGTTGACACAACACGTACTAGCCGATGGCTATGAACAACGGTTATGGCATATCTTGCATGATGTAAATAGTTTATTGTTTGACGAGGATCAATTCTTTGGCTATTTTTATCTACAAATGACGCATCGTGTACGCTTAGACATGACCAGCGCTTTTGGTGTTAACCTCAAACACGGTGGCTATGTGCTATATGTGAATCCTTTCATTATGTTACGACAACCGCCGGATGTTATGAAAGATGGTATTAAGCGAGAAATATTACATGTTATATCCGCTCATTTGATGCGGGTCAAAGAACTTAGTCAACGGTTTAATAAAAAAGCTGTTCACATGGCTATGGACATGGTTGTAAACGATTATTTAGAACATGTAGACCGCGATGCTATAACCGTTGCCAATGTAAATGCAAGATATGGACTTTTACTAAAGCGATTCCGCACATTGGAGTACTACGCAAAGGCCATTGATAAAGCAATGCAGGAAAAACCAGATCTTTTTATAGCTGTCGAGGATTCCAGTCAAATCATAGCCATGGAGTTTAATGCTGATTCAAGCCATGATATTTGGGATGAGTCCGATGCTATCGATACAGAGACGATGGATAAAATTACGGAACGCTATATCAACGAAGCATCAAAAGGGGATATGGAAGGTTATGTAAAAAGCCTTATCGATACATTCCAAAAGACGCGTCGTTCCTTGCCATGGTATTTTTATCTTAAAAAGTTGATGGGCAAGGTGGCTAGTGGACATAAAAAAACGACGATGCGTCGCAATCGTCGTCAACCTGAGCGTCTGGAATTATCTGGCACATTACGCCAACATAAGGCGAATGTGTGGGTAGCCCTCGATATGAGCGGTAGCATTACAGATGCGGAATTTACCAATGCTTTAGAACAAGTATTACAAATCGTACATGCCTATAATCATCGCATTACCATTGTAGAATGTGATAACGAAGTACGTCGTACCTACACAATGGAAACTGTGAAAGACGTAAAACCACGACTCGATGTGCGTGGGTCAACAGCCTTTTCACCTGTATTCTCCTTAGCCAATCAACATCACGTAGATTTACTCGTATACTTTACGGATGGGAAAGGCGAAGACCGCCTTCGCGAAGCTCCAAAAGGATACAAAGTACTTTGGGTCCTTACGGGCTCTGAACCTAAACTATCCTTGCATAATCCGCACGGCATAGTTCGTGAAATGGGCTATGTAGCCGTTGACGAAACACAAGACATTGACGAATTCGTGAGAATGAGCAGTCGGTCGGGGTTTTCCATGGCGAATCAAGAGTAATCATTACTTAATAATCTTAATTAGACCATATTCTTTACGGCAAAGGGAGGTGAGGGTGTCTAAAATCTTCCACCGGCTGTTTCTTCGCCCCTTTGGGGCTCAGGCCAAAGTCAGATTTTAAACACCCTCACCTCCCCTTTGGACGTCTTGTTAATTTAGTCTATTAAGATTGTTAAGTAGCTGATTACATCGGGTAAAAAGAGAACAGGCCAAAGTCAGATTTTGAAAGCCATCGCGCCTTTTTGAACCTTCTATTAATTTAGTCACTAAGATTGTTAAGTAGTTGATTACACAAGGGTTCTAGAAATAGAACAGGCCTGTTCTAATTTTTAGACGCATATATAGAGGATAGGATGGGTTAGATTTTAGACGTCCCTAACTTTCTTTTGAGCGTAGATGATACTTATCTATTAAGATTGTTAAGTTGCCGATTACACTAGGGTTCTAGAAATAGAACAGGCCTGTTCTAATTTTTAGACGTATATACAGAGGGCGGGACGGGTTAAATTTTAGATGTCCGTAGCTTCCTTTAGGGCGTAAATACTATTTATTTTATTGTGATTTTAAAGTATTCATCACATAAAAAAAGACGCGATTGCGTCCTTTTTTATGTTTCCCTTTACAGTAAAAGAAAAAGAGGAGACACCTGCTTTCGAAATCTGACTTTGGCCTGAGCCCCGAAGGGGCGAAGAAATAGCCGGTGGAAGATTTCGGAAGTAGGTGCCTCCTCAGTCTTGTGTGCTTAATTAGCTGTTTAATTCAATAGAAGAACCTGGATCAATAATAACCGCAGTTTGGTTGTATTTGCCTTCTACAAGGCTTGTGAATACGCCTGGTTCGCGGTCGATAACAGGCCATGTTTTGTAGTGGATTGGGATGGAAATACGAGCTTTTACATAGCTTGCTGCGAGGGCTGCATCTTCAACGCCCATTGTGTAGTTATCGCCGATAGGGAGAAGTGCGTAGTCGATATCGCCGAAGCGGTTTAATAGTTTCATGTCGCTAAAGAGGGCTGTGTCGCCTGCAAAGTATACGATGTCGCCAAAGAAGTTGACGATGCAACCTGCTGCGTGACCACCTGGTACGCCAGCGCCATGGAATGCAGGAACGATACGAACGGAACCAAATTCAAAGTCATATTTACCGCCAAGGTGCATCGCGTGTGTACGGCAACCTGCAGCAGCTGCTTTGCCAGCAACTTCAGCTGTAGAGATTACGAGCGCATCATTAGCTTTAGCGATGAACTCAGTGTCGCCGTAGTGATCATCGTGACCGTGGCTGACGAAGATGTATTGGCATTTAATATCTTCTTTTTTTGCGATATCCCATGTATTGCCTGTTAAAAATGGGTCGAAAATCATGGATACGTCGCCGTTTGTTAACATAAAGCACGCATGGCCGAAATAAGTTAATTTTGTTTTCATAGGAACACTTCCTTCCTCATATATACTAATTTAATTATATTGTATAATAGAAATGGAAAAAGTAAAACTATTGATGTACATTTATACATAAAATAAGGAAATATTATGGAATTAACACATTTTGATGAACAAGGTAATGCGTGGATGGTGGATGTTTCGGGGAAGGACCACACGCATCGTATTGCGGTAGCAGAAGGTTTTATCGCCATTAATGATGCTATTTTTGATCGTATCCAAAGTGGAACGATGAAAAAGGGTGATGTTTTGTCCGTGGCTCAATTGGCTGCTATTATGGGGGCTAAGCAAACGAGTAATCTCATTCCGTTGTGCCATCCTTTGATGCTTACGAAGGTAGAGGTTCATTGCCACCTTGTTGATGGTGAAAGTCCGGCTTTCACAACGGATACACATAATAAAGCAGTTAAAATTACGGCTACGGTTAAGACGACGGGGCAAACCGGTGTTGAAATGGAGGCCCTTACGGCTGTTCAAGTGGGCCTTCTTACGGTATATGATATGTGCAAGGCCATTGATAAAGGCATGATTATGGGGCCTACGTATCTCGTTGAAAAAGATGGGGGAAAGAGCGGCCATTTTATTCGAAGTAGCAGTAAATAATCTTAGTGGTGTAGGGCTATTTGTGTCCCACCTAGGAAAAATAGAATTCACTACTTGAATACGTACTTTAGATTAGGTAGAATAATATAGATATAAGAATAGAGGGAATAGTATGGAAATTGTATTATATGAACCGGAGATTCCTGGTAATACCGGTAATATTGCACGCCTTTGTGCGGCAAACCATATGACCTTGCATCTCATCAAGCCATTGGGTTTTTCCATTGATGACAAGCACGTTAAACGAGCGGGCCTTGATTATTGGCATTTGGTAGATGTACAGGTACATGAAAATATAGAAGAATTATATGCGAAATATCCTGATCGTCGTTATTTTTATGCTACTACAAAGGCAAAACATGTGCATTCTGATGTGAAATTTGAAATCGGTGATATGCTCGTGTTTGGTCCTGAAACTAGAGGTTTACCTGAAAGTTTATTAGAAGGTAATGAGGAAACGTGCATTCGCATTCCTATGGTGGAAGAGGCTCGGTCTTTAAACCTTTCTAATTCTGTGGCTATTATTGCCTATGAGGCTATGCGTCAATTGGATTATCCAGATTTGAAAGAAGTTGGCAATTGGATTAGCCATAAGTAAAATAATGTATGATGTTTGTGAGACTTAGCTTTCACAAAGAATAGTGTATGCAATAGGGGGAATGAATATGAATTACGATAAAGCTCATGATTTAGCACACGCAATGCGTGAATCTGAAGAGTATAAAGAGTTGATGCAAGCGCAAGAGGCTGTGAAAGCTGACGCAGAAGCAACTGCATTGGTGCGCACATTTATGGCTCAACAAATGCAATGGGAATATGCTAAGTTGTCCGGCGCGCCTGAAGCAGATGATTTGCAAAAGAAACAAGAGGAATTGATGCCTCAAATTCAAGCAAATACTGCAGCTGCTAATTATTTGCAAGCGCAAATGCGTTGGAGCCAAGTATCTAATGATATTTACAAAATCATTAGCGAACCAATCACTGAGGGGATGAAAGTTTTAGATCATGGGGAAAAACAACAACCACAACATTAAGGCCCTACAAACGGCTTTATTAGAAACATTACCAAGTACACGTGTACGAGAAGAGGAGTACTTGCGTCATCATACGACCTTTAAAATCGGCGGTCCTGCTGATTTGTTCGTTGAGCCTACAACGATGGCTGAATTGAGCTTTGCGCTTCGCACCATTCACGAGTTTGATGTGCCTGTTACCATTATTGGTTGCGGATCCAATATTCTCGTGAAGGATGGTGGCATTCGCGGTGCTGTTGTATCTGTTCGACATATGACACAAATTATGGACTGCAATGATAACGTATTGTGTATCGGTTCTGGGTATATGTTGAAAGACGCTTCTGAGTTCGCCTGGGAAAATGGCTTGACCGGCCTTGAGTTTGCTATCGGTATTCCTGGCACATTAGGGGGTGCCGTATTTATGAATGCCGGCGCTTATGATGGGGAAATGAGCCATGTAGTCACTGCGGTGCGAGCTGTAGATTTTCAAGGCAATATCAAAGAATACGATGCATCGCATTTAGATTTTGGGTATCGTCATAGTGTATTCCATGATAATCATGAGGTTATTGGCGAAGTGATTATGACGCTTAAACCAGGCGATAAAAATGTTATTAAGGCTAGAATGGATGAGCTTACAGAAAAACGCGAGTCCAAACAGCCTTTAGAATTTGCTAGTGCTGGATCCACCTTTAAACGCCCACCAGGGTATTTTGCAGGGACCTTGATTGAACAAACAGGCCTTAAGGGCTTATCCGTAGGAGATGCGCAAGTATCCCATAAGCATGCGGGCTTTGTTATCAATACAGGCAGTGCTAGTGCGAAGGATGTACTTGATTTAATTGCTGAAGTACAACGTCGCGTATATGACCAACATGGTGTGCATCTTGAACCAGAAGTACGTATGATTGGCGAAGATTAATACAAACTAAATACTCATACAAGATTTCTTATGAACCGTTATCCTTTTTTAGGTATGATGAATTCATAAGAAATCTTTTTTTATAGTCTGTAAAAGAGTATGATAACTATATAGTTAATCTATGTTTAGGAGGCGATGATATGAATACTTTGTTGGCCCAGGAGATTCATGATAAAGCGCTAGCATGTGGCTATGATAGTTGTGGTATAGTGCCTCTTGATGCACTTGATTTTTATAAAGACCGGTTAACGAAGCGTCTAGAAGATGTACCTGAAAGTGAAGATGTATATGCTCATAGTAAAGACTTTCTAGCATTAAAAGATAATTATCCTTGGGCACAATCTATAGTAGTTTGTACCGAGTATTTTGGAAATTATAAGTTTCCTGTGTCGCTGCAGAAGCGATATGCAAAAGGCTTACTATTATCATTAGCCAATATCCCAGATGGTGTTGAAGCCAAACGAAGACGATCTTTTGAAACGTGGTTGCATAGTAAGAATATCCAATGTATTGGCGGTGAAACAGCAAGGCCTGCAGGGGTTGTTCCGCTACGCCCCGCTTCCGTAGCAGCAGGACTTGGCATTTATAGGAAAAATAATTTCTTTTATGGCCCTAAAGGTTCTAATTATGAATTGGTAGCCTATTTAATAGATAAGTCTTGTGAGTATATTCAGCATCTAGAGATACCACCATGTCCAGATACTTGCGATTTATGTCAGCAAGGGTGTAAAACGAAATCTTTATCTGCACCGTTTACAATGAACCCATTAACCTGTGTATCTTTTATCAATACCTTTGGTGATGGTAATTTGCCAGAAGGTGTGACAGAGGATATGTTGGAAGAGTGGATTATAGGTTGTGATAATTGCCAAGACTCGTGCCCATTTAATAAGAATCATGATTGGAGCGTCGGGAAAGACTATCCTGGACTTGATGAATTGGAACCTATGCTACAGCCAGAATTTATTTTGAAAGCCTCTGATGAAGAGATTATAGAACAGATGATTCCTAAATTCTGTTTTCATTTAACGAATGAACAAATTCCATTGTTGCGTAAATCTGCTAAGCGCGTGATAGAGCGTAAATAAGTCTTTGGTTTAAGATGAGTCAAAAGTATAATCAAATGTTGAAATTGCCATGATTAGAATAGCGTCTGTTTTGACTTTTTTCTATAGACTGCGTTATAATTAAGTGTTGCCAATTTTGGGAATATACCTATATAGCGACTTTCACAAGCGTTATATGATATAGAATATACTAAAGGAATTAAAGGGAGGATCTTATGATTCGCGAAAATCTTCGTAATGTAGCGATTATCGCCCACGTTGACCATGGTAAAACTACTTTGGTGGACGCATTATTAAAACAAAGCCATGTGTTCCGTGAAAATGAAAAGGTAGCAGAACGCGTAATGGACTCCAATGATTTGGAACGTGAACGTGGTATTACTATCTTGTCTAAAAACACTGCAGTTATGCATGATGGCATCAAAATCAACATCGTTGATACTCCAGGCCATGCTGACTTCGGCGGCGAAGTAGAACGTGTACTTAACATGGTTGATGGCGTATTGCTTCTCGTAGATGCTTACGAAGGTCCAATGCCTCAAACTAAATACGTTTTGCGTAAAGCATTAGAACAAAAATTGAAACCAATCGTAGTTATCAACAAAATCGACCGTCCTGACCAACGTGTTAAAGAGGTTGAAGATGAAGTTCTTGAATTGTTCATGGAACTTGAAGCTGATGATGACCAACTCGATTTCCCTGTAGTATACGCATCTGCTCGTGCTGGTGTGGCTAAAACTAACTGGGATGACGAAGCAGTAAATATGGAACCATTATTTGAAACCTTGATTAAAGAAATTCCTGCACCACAAGGTGATTTGGAAGGTCCTCTTCAATTCATGGTTACTACACTTGATTACGATAACTTCATCGGTAAAATCGCAGTAGGTCGTATCGTTCGCGGTAAAATGAAACCTAACCAACAAGTGGCTATCATGACTGGTGAAAGCACTCGTAAAGCGAAAATTGGCCGCGTATATACATACAATGGCTTGAACCGTGTTGAAACTGATGAAGCACAAATGGGTGATATCATTGCATTCGCAGGTATCGACGATATCAATATCGGCGAAACTGTAGCAGATGCTGAAAATCCTGAAGCATTGCCATCCATCTCCATCGACGAACCAACATTGTCCATGGTATTCTCCGTAAACAACTCTCCGTTCGCAGGTCGCGAAGGTGAATTCGTTACATCCCGTCACTTACGTGATCGTTTATTCCGCGAAGTAGAAACTAACGTTTCTATGAAGGTAGAAGAAACTGATTCTGCCGATGCTTTCAAAGTATCTGGCCGTGGCGAATTGCACTTAGCTGTATTGATCGAAACTATGCGTCGTGAAGGCTACGAATTACAAGTAGGTAAACCACGCGTAATCTTTAGAACTATTAACGACAAATTGTGCGAACCATTAGAAGCCTTGACTATCGATGTACCTCAAGAATTCATGGGTACTGTAATGGAAAACCTTGGTCAACGTAAAGCTGAATTGACTAACATGGTTGAATTGGCCGGTTACCTTCGTATGGAATTCGTAATTCCTGCACGTGGTTTGATCGGTTTCCGTGCACAATTCTTAACAGCTACAAAAGGTAATGGTATCATGAACCATGTATTCCATGGTTATGCACCATACAAAGGCGAAATCCCTTCCCGTACACGTGGTGCCTTGGTAGCATTCGAAAATGGCGAAACTACACCATATGGTTTGAACTCCGTTCAAGACCGTGGTACATTGTTCGTTGGTCCTAACCAAGACGTGTACGCAGGCCAAGTTATCGGTGAAAACACTCGTGAACTTGATATGGACGTTAACCCATGTAAGAAAAAACACGTTACTAACATGCGTTCCAGCTCCTCTGATGAAGCAGTTCGCTTGACTCCACCTCGTATCTTCTCCTTGGAACAAGCTCTTGAGTGGATCAACGATGACGAACTTGTTGAAGTAACACCTGAAAGCATTCGTATGCGTAAAACAATCCTTGATCGTGCTGCACGTGCGAAAGCTGCAAAAAATAAAAAATAATATCTATACAAGATATATGAAAACGACACTCCTAGTGAGTGTCGTTTTTGTATTTTTGTAAGGTTTAGGTATTCCTATTTATTATATATACATGAAAGTTAGATGATAAATTTATCATTTATGATAGATAAGCATAGTAATGCCTATATATACAAAGTATGCATAATGTCTTGATTATACGGGTATAGGTATATACGAAACCTCCATAAATTTGTATAATAATAGCAAGTTTGTTGATATAAGTTATTGATTATGGAGGTTCTTATGAATAAGAAATTATTAGCATCCTTATTTGCTGTAGGTTTAGCTGCAGGCTGTGTATGCGCTTCTGTTGATGCACATGGCGTATTCTTTGCTAACCGTTTAGATGAAAAAGCGTTAGTTCTTGGCGAAGGTCCGGTAGATGATGCTTATAGCCCAGAAATGGTAAAAGGTATCGTTGGTTTGGATAATAATGGTATGGTAATTCCTTTACAAGTTATCAAACATGAAAAAAATGTAGCAATTATACCTTCTGATAACTTAGGCATTACAGTAACTGATTTTGACTATGGTTATTGGACCAAAGATAAAGATGGCAAAACTGTACATAAACCAATTACAGAAGTTCCAGGCGCTACAAAAAGTACACATGCTATCAAATACGATGTTCACTACTGGAACGCTGATGCAAAACCTTTCAACAACAAAACTGCTTTCATTCAAATTATCCCATCTGTTAACCCATTGACACTTAGAAAAGGTGATACTTATGAAATCCAAGTGTTGAAAGATGGTAAACCTTATGCAAATGCTCCGCTTATTAAGGACGTAATTAACGACCTTACAAATGAAAGCCAAGCTGATGCAAACGGTAAAGCAACTGTTACAGTAAGTGCTAACGGCCTTAACGTAGTAGGCGTAGAAGTAGGCTTCCCAACTCAAACTAAAGGAGAACAAAATAAATACTTCAGCGCATTGTCATTCATTATCAATCCTGAATAATCATTATCGTATAGTATTCACTGAGTGTGTAAATTAGAAAAGACCTCCTAAGTTGGACTTAGGGGGTCTTTCTATTTTTTTGAGTGTATATAAACCAGTCTGTTGAGAGTGTAAATTAAGACTGGCTAAGAAAGAAGAGAGAACTTTATGAAATTATATCGTCATGTATCGGCAGTCATGGCTGCTTTAGTGTTAACAGGTTTATCTTATTCTGCTGGGGCCACTGATATTAATGTGTCGAGTGATAAAGCAGAAGAACTGCTCGGTTTAACAATGGGCTCACCTGTACAAACAGCACCTGAAGTTAAACATATTACGGATACATTAACGGTTAATGTACATGGAAAAAGCTTAACCGATGCAGGTAAAAGTAAAAATGTAACAGGTATCTATAATGGATTTGGTTCACAACTAACGGTAGATAAAGATCTTGTTGTACGGTTAAAGAATGATGCACCAGCAGCCAAAAGAGATCTTGGTCATTATTATATGAGTGCTGTTTACGCCGGTTACGGTGGTAAGGTTCCACGCCTAAGTAAAGATAATCCTGATCGAGATTTTGGTGACACTAACATTCACGTTAAAGGCAATGTAGATATCGATGCTATCGGCTCTGGTTTACAAGTCAATCAACGAGGTCATATCCTTGTTGATGGAGGCGGTAAGATTATCACTCATCCTGTAGAAACATCTGATACTTATTCTGTAGTAGCAGAAGAAGGGGATGTATATGTTAATGCAGGCGCTGATGGCAAACATCCAGGTACTAAGGACCTAGTTGCTGTTGGCAATGTGGGCCTTATCAATAAGGACTATGGACGCGATCCAAATCATAATGAAAGCCCTACTAATATAGCGTTAGCTTTCACAACACCTAATTCTAGCCTTACCGGTGCTGTTTTGAATGAATATGCTGAAAGCAATAAAAATCCACATAATTCCGGTGCGGATATTTATCTACAAAATGGGGCTATTTGGAATAATGAATGGATTGGCATGGAACGACCTACTCCTAAAAAAGAACGTCCTTCTGGGGATAATGAGGCGTACCTATATAAGGGAAGTAAAGTACGTAATCTCGTAGGTGGAGCAAATCCAACTGCAGCAGGTATCATTCATCCAATCGATGCACGTCCAATGATGATTCAAAACTATAGTGGTTTTGTGAATGCTGATTATAAGGCTGGTGTACCAGCTAGTGAAGAAGGTAAGGGGCAAATCATTATCCAACATGCGGCTGACAATAGCCATGTAACGGTGCAAGGGGATAGTGCTAAAAACTTAACCGATGATGCTAGCTATCGTGCTGAAATGCAATCATTGGCCAACAAATTACAATATACTGGAAATGATAAGAAACTAGCTACCGCAGTTCAAATTAATGAAGGAATTACACGACCTGCAGCTGTTGCAGAACTTGGTACAGATGCATTTGATGCACAAGGTAATCTTGTTGTAGGTAATACGGCGACTGTTAAACACACTGGAGAATCTTCGTTGGTAAGTGGTACAAAATCCGCTCTTGCATCTACGGCTATGGCATGGCGTAATAATACAAACGATTTACAACGTCGTTTAGGCGACCTTCGTTTAGCTAATACAGATCAAGGTGTGTGGGCTAAATATATTGGTGGTAAATCAAAGATTACAGATGGCGCTGATGCTCGCATGACCTATAATGGCGTTCAACTTGGTTACGACCATAAGGTATCGAATGGCTGGATTTTTGGTGGTGCCCTAGATTACAGTACATCTAGCAATTCCTACGCCGTTGGCAGTGGTGATGGTAAAATTGGTGGTATTGCACTATATGGCACAAAACAACATGATGATGGTCGTTACCTAGACATTATCGCTCGTGGAAACCGTTTATCCAATAATTACAAACTTTATTCGGTAGGTGGACAACGTGTGAACGGTGATTACCACACATTTGGCACATCCTTGAGTGCTGAATACGGTAAGCGCATTAAGAAACAAAATGGCTTCTACATCGACCCTAGCGTAGAATTCATCGTAGGTCGTTTGAATGGCGTATCCTATGATGCTAATATTGCCGGTGGTGGCTCCATGCATGTGAAAGCTGACGGCGTTAACTCCGCCGTGGGTAGATTAGGCTTTGGTATTGGTAAAGAAACAGAAAAATCCAATATCTTTGCAAAACTTGCATTGGCTCATGAATTTGCTGGTAAGATGAACACAACCTATTCCGCACCTGGCAATCCAACAGTAAAAACGGAACTCGATTTGAAAGATACTTGGATCGATGCTGAAATAGGCGGTTCCTGGAGCGTTCGCCCTAGTACATACCTATATGGCACATTTACGAAAAACTTTGGTGCTACTATAGATAATACATGGCGTATCGATGCGGGGGTACGACATAATTTCTAATTGAATATATAACTATTTTGTAGGTTTATTTTAATAGAAGTTTTAGACGGCCATGAATAGTTAACTTTATAGTGCAAAAAACATCGACTAATTCATATGATAGTAGTCGATGTTTTTGTTTATAAGATAAAAGATTATTATTTTATAATATGACAATTGATTATTTATTAAAATTACTAGGGCTATATTTTACGGCGATAATGTGTAATTATATTTTCTTTAATTCTGAAAAGAGGGTTCGGGCATCTAAATCTATTAATTTAACAAATTCACATTTCTATGCTAATATATAAAAACTAGAGCTTATACAATTTTTTAAGTAAAAATTAGGAGAATAGAATATGAAAGTTTTGATCGTAAATGGTAGTAGCCATGTAAATGGTACGACTATGCAAGCTATACAAGAGGTACAAAAGGTATTCAGCGAAGCCAATGTAGAGACAGAGGTCATTCAGCTTGGCAATAAGCCTATTCGTGATTGTATTCAATGTGGCTATTGTTTTGAACATGGCGAATGTGTATTTAAAGATGATGATGTAAATGCATTCGTAGAAAAAGCGAAGGATGCGGACGGATTTATTTTTGCCACACCTGTATATTATGCACATCCAAGTGGTCGTATTTTATCCTTTTTAGATCGTGTATTTTTCAGTGCAGAAAATGTAACACCAAATCCATTTGCCTTTAAACCAGGTGCATCTATTGCGGTAGCTCGTCGTGGTGGCACAACGGCATCCTTTGATGTGCTTAATAAATATTTTGGTATTTCTCAAATGCCAATTGCAGGCTCTACGTATTGGAATATCAGCCACGGCCTAGTAGCAGCGGATGCTAAGCAAGATGAAGAAGGTATGCAAACCATGCGTAACTTGGCTCGTAATATGATTTGGATGATGCGTAGCTTTGCGGTAGCCAAGGAGCAAGGTGTGCCATATCCAGATACAGAGAAAAATGTATCTACGAACTTTGTACGTTAATAATTCGGCACTTGGTGTGGTGTTAAAGGAGATATAATGGTTAATGTTTTATTTATCTGTCACGGAAATATTTGTCGTTCTACGATGGCAGAGTTTTATATGAAGCATATCGTTAACGAGGCAGGTTTGACTGATTCTATTTATATCGAATCTGCTGCCACATCTCGTGAGGAGATAGGGAATGATACCCATTATGGGACTAAACAAAAATTAGATGAAATGGGTATTCCTTATACTCGTCGTAAGGCTCGCCAAGTGACTGTAGATGATTACCATAGATTTGATTACCTCGTCATCATGGATGAAAATAATGCACGAAACTTGCGTCGCATTATCGGTGATGATGTGGATCATAAGGTGCATAAGGCTATGACCTTTGTTGGTGAAAGCCGAGATGTAAAGGATCCTTGGTATACGGGAAACTTTGATGAAACCTATGATGATGTCAGTCGTAGCTGTGATGCACTCTTACAGGTCATTCAAAAGAATATGTAAAATAATACGCCTCTATTATTATTTCATCGATTAGCTAATGATAGGGGCGTATGTTATATGTCCATGTGCTAATATACTTTATACTATCGAAGCATGCTGTAATATGGTATAATTCTTTAGTACACATGCGCCTATAGCTCAGGGGATAGAGCGCCGGTCTCCGGAACCGGGTGCGCAGGTTCGAATCCTGCTAGGCGCACCAATAGCAAACGGCTTCTCGAAATTTTGAGAAGCCGTTTTTGTATGTTACTATCTATATTTATTACATTGAATTCCTCTAGATCTAAATTCTTTCATGAGTATGTCTATTGATTTATCAATAATTTCTTCGTTAGATATATATACCATTTTTTTGTAATAGACAGTACCATCAAATTCTATCCAACGACTTGTCTTACCATTTATTTTGCAAATCTTCATTCTACCGGCCCAACTTCCCATGCTGCGGAATTTTTTGCCTTTAGAGAAACGTACTTCGCGAATATCTTTTAATTTATATGTTCTTCTTACTAATCCAATGCCTATAGAGACTTGATCATCTTTAAAATAGAGAAGTTTATAACGTTCTTCAGGCGGCATAGATTTAATCATAGATAAGTTATAAGTAGCAAATGTCACGGCAATAGCAACTAATACAAACATTAGGATTAGTATATAGGTTCCCATACTTTCAAGTCCTCCTTTTCTTTATTATAATAAATATAAGTGGTGTACGAAATAATTTTTATCGTTAACATTGAAGCGATATTTGTATGTATTAATAGGAGAAAAATGAATGGACATACATGAACGTACTACTAAATGGAGTAAAGGTATATCTGAAATGTATTCTATAGTTTACACTTCATGAATGAAATTTCATATCAGTTATATATTTGATATGGTATAATGTTACCAAATTATTTATGTTGTTCATGTTATTTTGGTTTTCATTATAGTATTACAGAAATGGAGAGAGGATTATATGAGTTCATTAATATTTCTGCTGATATTAGCATTGGTAATTTTCTTTATTAAGCAATATAATACATTGCAAAAATTAACTGTAGAGATTAAAGAAGCTCGCGCTAATATTATCGTAGCCTATGAGAAAAAGGTAGCTATTATCAATCAATACTCTGGTTTAGTTGATGAATATGGCGATTATGAGAAATCCATTCAATTAAAGGTGTCTGATAATTTCTTGGAAATGGCACGTGCAACGGCTAAGGCTGTTCAAAATATTACGGCGTTAGCTAATCAATTCCCAGAGTTAAAAGCAGATAGTCAATATGGTAAATTTTTAGAAGCGATTAGTGAAAATGAAACTTTCATTTCTAATAAACGGGAAATCTATAACTTCCAAGTTAAAGAGTACAATAGTGCTATTGCGCAAATTCCAATGGTATTCGTAGCTGCTATGTTGGGCTTTAAACAAGCGCCATTCTTTGATCCTAAGAATGAAGACGCTCTTGCAGCATTCAGCGGTGCAGATCCTGAGGCTATCAAAAACTTAGCTAAAGAAGGTACTGATAAACTTAGAGATACATTCGATAAGAAACCTGCTGAATTTAAACCTCAAGATAAACCTGAACAATCTGAACAACCAACTAGTGTAGAAGAATTAGAACAACAAGTTTTAAAACAAAATGAGCTTGGTAAATCTGTAGATACAGAAGAAACTAAGCAAGATGATAAAAAATAGTTTATCTAACTATAAGGGACTATACCTTATGCAAATATATTGCATGTGGGTATAGTCCCTTTTGATGATTATTGGGAAATAATGAAATATATTGTTTTCTAATCATTAAAATAGTACAATGCGATTAGATTAGATTAGATTAGATTAGAAAGGAGGTTTTTATGTATAAGAAATCGGAAATAATAGAATTAAAAAGAGAATATACAGCGGATATTCGTAAGGAGATTATTGCCTTTGCTAATACTAATGGTGGTACTATTTATGTTGGTATTGATGATAATGGCGATATTGTAGGTATAGATGATTGTGATGCTCTTATGTTGAAAATAGGTAATTTAGTGCGAGATTCCATTAAGCCAGATATTACTGCATTTATTCATTACGATAATTTGGTAGAGCATGATAAAAATATATTAAAAATTACAGTCCAACGTGGCACGTTAAGACCTTATTATATTCATAGTAAGGGATTAAAACCTAGTGGTGTATATGTGCGACAAGGTTTCGCTTCTGTGCCAGCTAGTGATATGTTAATTAAGGATATGATTCGCGATACTGACGGAGATAGTTACGAAAATGCTAGATCCTTACAACAAAAATTAACATTTAAACGGTTAAAACATGAATTTGATGGTAAAACTCTAGCCTTTAATGATCCGCAAAAAAGAACCTTAGGCATTACTGAATTTGATGATATTTATACCAATCTGGGGTTACTATTGTCTGATCAATGTCCTCATGAGTTGAAAATTGCAGTATTTCAGGGAACCGATGGATATATTTTTAGAGATAGGCGTGAAATCAGAGGGGCCTTATTAGATCAATTATATGAAGCGTACGAGTATATAGATAATCGAAATGCAGTTAAAGCCACTATTGAAGGGCTTCATAGAAAGGATAAACGAGATTATCCACAGATTGCTATTCGTGAAGCATTATTAAATATGCTAGTTCATAGAGATTATTCGTATATGGCTAGTCCAACCATATGCATATATGATAATCGTATTGAGTTTACATCGCTTGGCGGTTTGCCACCTAGAACTAGTTTAGACGATATTTTATTAGATGGGTTTTCATTGTGCCGGAATCCCAAATTAGCTAATGTATTTTATCGGTTAGAATTAATTGAAGCCTATGGGACAGGCTTACAAAAAATTATGGATGCCTATAAAAATAAAACAGTTAAACCTCAAATTATTGTGACTACTAATGCATTTAAATTAATATTACCAAATTGCAATATCGATGAGCCTATATCTGAACATAATGTACCTAAAATTAGCTATCAGCAAGAAGAACAGATCATTAATCTAGTTCGTGATTGTGGAAGCATCAAACGGAGTGATGTTGATACAGAATTAAAAGTAGCACAGGCCACGAGCGGTAGAGTATTACGACGATTAGTGGAGAAGGGGCGACTTAAACAGATTGGCAAGGGACGTTCTATACGATATATTTTATCCGATACAATGTAAATATATAGAATAGGATATTCGATACTTTAGATAATATATGTAAATGTGACTATAGTAACACAAATTTTATTGAGAATAATATACAATAAAAATATAGTATCCATATACAAAATCTGAACTGCCCATTTGGAACGATAGGGCCATATGGATATTGTGTTAACTATATTTACAGTCTAGAGGATATAATATGAATAATACAATACAAGAAGTATCTGTTGATCTCCATGATTGGCGCGATGAACAAGCGGCCTGGAATAATCGATCTAAATTTTTCGTAGAACTACATAATCGAGCAGATCGTAAGGCACAGGTAACTGACTTTCTCTCATTTTTAAAGGACGAACATCTATTACCTCCAAATGGTGGGACTGCCCTCGACATTGGTTGTGGTGTCGGCGATTACGCACTTGGATTAGCTAGAGAAGGCTATAAAACTACGGGCATTGATTTATCCGATGGTATGATTCAGGGTGCAAAACAACTGGCAGATACAGAAGGCCTTGATGTGAGCCTATATATTGCACCATGGTCTGAAGAAACTAGACAGAAATTAGGTTGGAATAAAACGTTTGATTTGGCATATAGTATTTTTTGTCCTATTATGTTTGATGTAGAGAATATACGTGCCATGCATGATGCAAGCCATGATACATGTCTATGGATTGCATTTAGTGAACGTATGGATGAAACGGTAGATATGTTGTCCGAACATTTCTTCGGACGAGATTCATTTCCGTGGGCTGGTAAACTGAAAGAATGTTTAGATGCTATTCATGAGATAGGTCATAATGTGAAAGTTACCTACAAAACAGTTCCTGAAACAGAGGTTATGAGCATCGATAAAGCGGTAGATTATTTTACGTTGCGCCTCCACAATAATGAGTGGGGGACCATAGAAGATATGAAGCGAGAAATTAGACAACTCATTGAACCCCGTACTATAGATGGTAAAATTCATAATAAAACAGTGGATACGGTTGCATGGGTATCGTGGTCGGTTAAGTAGGAGGTATTATGACAGTAGAAGAGAAGCGTCAATTAGAACTCAAAACGATGCGTCAAATCATTGGCATCTATTGTCATGATAAACATCATACGCCGAAGGGCCAACTATGCGAAGATTGTGAACAGGTATGGCAGTATGCACAGTATCGCATCGATGTATGCCCACATATGGAGCATAAGACGTTCTGTAGCGTATGCAAAACACATTGTTATGCGCCGACCTACCGAGAAAAAATCCGTGAAATCATGCGCTATGGTGGTCCGCGGATGCTACTACATTCTCCAATTCAGGTTATTCGTCATATGTATTTAGAATGGAAAGACAAAAAAAGTATTAATACTAAGGCATAATAAAATGCACCTCTTACATTAAATTGTATGTTAGAGGTGCATTTTTATTAGTTATATAGTTTTATGCAAGCGCTTTGTCGAATACAGCCTTGATGTATGCCTTAGTTTGGTCATAGCTTTCACCAGGTTGTGCTTCGTATTGTTTATCAGTACCGAACCAAAGGTTAGGGTAGTATTCATATGGATGCGTTTTGAATAATTCGTGAGCATCTTGATCCTCAACCCAGTCGATTTTGATATTTTTATATGCAGGATTTTCTGCTTGCAATTCTTCGATTGCACGGAATGCGTTATGGCAATAAGGGCAACCGTTTAAGTGGAAACCTAAAATTTCTTTCATAGTATTCAGTCCTTTCAGAAAATACGACTAAATTTAGTGATTTATTGAGTTATTTCATACTCACATCAACTAAGATGTGATATATTAAAAAGTATATCATAAATAATAACAATATTCAATTTTTTAGATATAATCTGCTAACATTTGTAGGTTGTTATATAGGAGGATGGCTATGATTTCAGGTGCCGCATACGTGGTGAAGGCATTGCAAGAGGAGAATGTTGAGATTTTATTCAACTATCCTGGGGCAGCAACCATCGATATTATGGATGAATTATACAAACAAGATCAGGTGAAAGTAATTTTACCTCGCCATGAGCAAGCATTAGCACATGCTGCTGATGGTTATGCACGCAGTACAGGTAAGGTTGGCGTTTGCATGGTTACTTCTGGCCCAGGTGCGACAAATCTTGTTACCGGTATTGCTACAGCCTACTCAGATAGTGTACCTATGGTGTGTATTACAGGCCAAGTTGATTTGGCGTTGATGGGGAATGATGCATTCCAAGAAGTAGATACGGTCGGCATTGTTCGTAATGTAAGTAAATATGCTGTTACCGTTCGTGACCGCAAGGATTTGGGACGTATTTTGAAAGAAGCTTTTTACATTGCTCGTACAGGCCGCCCAGGTCCTGTTGTCGTAGATATACCTAAGAATATTCAAAAAGCGATGGGCTCTGATGTATACCCTGATGAAGTTAACATCCGTGGTTATAAGCCAAATACGACAGTTCACATTGGTCAGGTAAAAAAAGCGTGCTCCGTTATTGCTAAAGCTAAACGCCCTTTATTCTTATTAGGTGGTGGTATTAGCATCAGTGGTGCTAATGAATTGATGACACAGCTGGTAGATAAAACGGGTATTCCTGTAGTCACTACCTTGATGGGGAAAGGTGCTATTAGTTCACGTCATCCATTGTACTTAGGCAATGTAGGCATTCACGGTGGCTATGCACCGAATGTGGCCATTACCGATTGTGATGTGATGATCTCTATTGGTACTCGTTTTAATGACCGTATTACCGGCAAATTGAGTACATTTGCACAAAACTGCAAAATTGTACATATTGACGTAGATGCCGCATCCATTTCTAAAAATATTAAGGTAGATATTCCAATCGTGGCGGATGCAAAACTAGCTATTGAAGCTCTATTAGAATATATTGAACCTCACAACTTAGGCGATTGGCCAGCTCAATTGCAACAGTTAAAAGAAGAGCGCCCTGTTACGCAAGCTGGTGAAGAAGGTCTTACACCTCAAAATATTATCGACTACATTAATAATCATTATGACCGTCCAGTGGTGACAACCGATGTAGGTCAAAACCAATTGTGGACTACGCAATTCCTCGAAATCGAAGGCAATCATCAATTGTTGACATCCGGCGGTTTAGGTACGATGGGTTATGGATTCCCTGCGGCTATTGGTGCTCAATTTGGCAATCCAACAAAACGCGTATTCGCCATTTGTGGGGATGGGGGCGTGCAAATGAATATTCAAGAATTTGCAACAGCTATGCATTACCATTTGCCTGTGACCTTGGTTGTCATCAACAATGGCTATCTTGGCAATGTACGTCAGTGGCAACAATTATTCTACGATAAACGCTATGCATGTACTAATTTATTGATGGATGAAAGCGCTATTGTCACTCGTGATATGATTGATAACGATGAATTTGAATATGTACCAGACTTTGTGAAATTAGCAGAAGCCTATGGTGCACAAGGTATACGTGTTACAAAAGTTGAAGAACTAGAAGCGGCCTTTACAAAAGCGGATGCTTTCAAAAAAGGACCAACACTTATTGAATGTATCGTTCCAACCGAGTTAAATGTATTGCCAATGGTACCAGCAGGTAAATCGTTGAGCGACATGTTATTAAAGGATAAAAAATAGGAGGGGCTATGGAATTACATTTAGAAAAACGCTGCATTTCAGCATATGTAGAAAACCAAATCGGCGTATTGGCCAAAATTTCAGGCCTCTTCGCTGGTAAAAACTATAACCTTGATACGTTGACAGTCGGTGAAACAGAAGACCCTACCATGTCACGTATGACCATAGAGCTCACATGCGATGATTTGACATACGAACAAATCATTAAGCAACTTAACCGCAGTGTTGAGGTTATTAAGGTTATCGATTTTACGGATATGCCGATTACAAAAAAAGAATTACTATTCATCAAGATTAATAGCTGTAAAGAATCGGACAAACAAGAAATATTCCGCATTGCAGAAACCTTTGACCTTAAGGTTATCGACTACAATCGAAAATCCGTACTTGTACAATGCGTAAAAACAGTATCTAAGAACAATGACATGATTGCCTTGTTTAAGGATATGTTCGTTAATCGCATCGAAGTCGTTCGTGGTGGTAGTGTCGCAATAGAGGCATTGGCGACTCCGGATCGCTAGTGACATATAAACCTAGAGTATTCAGGTTGAGTAGCCCATACTTGCTCGCTCCACCGGCCGGGTCTGACTTCGCCCTTCGGGCTTCGCAGGGCCAAAGTCGCTCGCGAGCACGGACTACTCAACACTCTCTTCCTTTCGGTTTATTACTGTCACTAAGCGAGCCGAAGTCTATGGACAGGAGAGATAGGGGATACGGATATATGGTATAATAAAATATCGAATGTATTGAATATAGAGACCTTGCTTTAATTTAGACAAGGTCTTTTCTATCAGGAGGAAATATGAGGTTACTTGATGATATTTTGAAGCACAATAAGGAATATGTAGAGGATCAAAATACAGGATATGTTGATGTAGATACAAAATGCAGTAAGATGCCGAGCCGTCAGATGGCGATTGTAACGTGTATGGATACGCGCCTTGTGAATTTCTTAGAGGATTCCATGGATATTGGTCGTGGTGAGGCTAAGATTGTTAAGACTGCAGGTAATTGTATTACAGGACCTTTTGATGGTGTCGTTCGTAGTTTGTTGGTTTGCATTTATGAGTTAGGTGTTAACGAAATCTTTATCATCGGTCATCATGAGTGTGGTATGGCTAAAACTACGGCTAAAGATTTAACAGAAAAAATGTTAGCTCGTGGTATTGCACCTGAGGCCATTCATATGGTGAAAAAGGAGATGGAACATTGGGCGGATGGATTCACACATCCTGCTGAAAATGTAGAGGAAACAGTAGATGAATTACGTATGAATCCGTTGATTCCTAAAGATGTGCCGATTCACGGTCTAATTTTCCATCCTAGAACTGGTGAAATTGAGGTCCTTGTCAACGGCTATACACAAATGAAACAATATTACGAAAGATAGACGAGTCCGTCATTGAAAAATAAATGGAGCTGTAGTAGTATGCGTATGCTATTACAGCTCTTTTTTCGTAAAACTTAGAAATTCATATAATTTATAGCTTATAGTTCTATGATTAAAATTAATGCATAGCATAACAAATAAAAATACAAAATATATGTATAAAACTTGAATAATATAAGCAATAGTATTATAATACGTACATAGGTTATAAAAATACACAAATGATGTATAAAATATACATACAGTGTATAAAGGAGATAACGTCATGAATACATTACAAGATTTAATAAAAAAATATGCAGCACAATATAAAGAACAAGTTATAGCATGGCGTCGATATATTCATAGTCATCCAGAATTATCTGGTCAAGAAAAAGAAACATCGTTATTCATTCAAAAGATTCTAGATGAATTACATATTCCTTATGTAAATGATGTTTCCGATTATGCAGTCATCGGTGAAATACAGGGCACTCACACAGGCCCTGTTATTGCGTTACGGGCCGATATTGATGCATTGCCAATCCATGAAGAGACGGGACTACCTTTTGCATCGCAAAATGAAGGTGTTATGCATGCTTGTGGGCACGATGGACATATATCGATTTTGCTTGGTGCGGCAGCTGTGTTGCAATCTATTAAAGATGAATTGCACGGTACCGTTAAACTCGTATTCCAACCTTCTGAAGAAGAGGCGTTATTTCCTGGTGCACAAGGCATTGTGGACAGCGGTATCCTAGATGATGTAGATGAAATTTTTGGACTTCATGTATGGCCTCAATTGCCGGTAGGCACGGTAGGCCTTAAGAAAGGTCATCTTATGGCGGCATCTGATCATTTTCTCGTTCATATTCACGGTAAATCTACGCATGGTGCAGAACCTCACAATGGTATCGATGCCATCGTGGCTGCGGCGAACTGGATTGTTAATGTAGAATCCATGGTGGCTCGGGAGACGAATCCAATGGAAAATCTCGTGTGCACCATCGGGGTAATCAATGGTGGTGACCGCTATAATGTAGGTTGCGGCGATGTATACCTCGAAGGGACTTGTCGTACCTACGAACCAGCAAAACGTGACTATATTGAACGTCGTTTAGGTGAAAGTTTACAAGCTTTGGACATGATGTACAAAACAAAGAGTACCTTAGATTATAAACGCGGCCACGGAGCGACAACGAATGACCCAGATGCCATCGACTATGCTACATCCATCGTAGAAAAATACCTTGGCAAGGACGCCGTAGTACATCCAGAACATCCGTCTATGGCGGCAGAAGATTTTTCTGCATACTTACACAAAATCAAAGGCGCTTTTCTTTGGTTGGGAACCGGTTTTGAAGGCAATCCAGCACTTCATAATGCAGGGTTTACCATTGATGAAAAGATTTTAGAATCCGGTATTACCATGATGGCGGCACTAGCTGCAGAATATTTACAACCGAAAGAGTAGCTTTCACAAATAACAAAAATAAAATTGTATAAATATATACCGTATAGATTGAAGGAGTTATCATGAAAAATTTACATAATAAATCATTTAAGACAATGCTAGATTACACACCAGAAGAAATTAAATATTACTTAGATCTAGCTGCTAAATTAAAGGCAGATAAAAAAGCGGGCACAGAAATCAAAACGATGGAAGGCAAAAATTTCGTACTCATCTTTGAAAAGGATTCTACGAGAACACGGTGTGCCTTTGAAGTAGGTGCGGCAGACCAAGGGGCGCATACGACATACCTTGGTCCTACAGGATCTCAAATGAATAAGAAAGAATCCTTAAAGGATACGGCGCGTGTTCTTGGTTCCATGTATGATGCTATTGAATTCCGTGGCTTTGACCAAGAAGACGTGGATACATTGGAACAATATTCAGGCGTGCCTGTATGGAATGGCCTAACCGATATGGATCATCCTACACAAACATTGGCTAATTTCCTTACATTGCAAGAAAATATCCATAAACCATTGAATGAAATTTCCTATGCCTATGTAGGCCATGGTCAATCCAATATGTGTAACGCTTTGATGAGCGGTGCCGTAAAAATGGGCATGGATTTCCGCCTCATCGGTCCTAAACAATTCTGGCCAGCTGGTCCGTTCTACGAAGAATGCTTGAAGGTAGCAAAGGAAACAGGCGCTACGATTACGTGCACAGATAATGTGGCAGAAGGCGTGAAAGGCCTTGATGTAATTTATACCGGCGTATGGGTAACGATGGGCGATACTTACGATATGTGGGAAGAACGGATTAACCTCTTTAAACCATTCCAAATCAATGCGGACATGATGGCCTTAACAGGCAATCCAAATACGAAATTCTGTCACTGCTTGCCAGCATTCCACAATACGGAAACGCAAGTTGGTAAAGATATCTTTGAACGATTCGGCATGAATGGTATCGAAGTCACAGAGGACGTATTTGAAGGTCCAAACTCCTTGGCATTCCAAGAAGCAGAAAATCGCTTACACACCATTAAGGCGGTTATGGTTGCTACATTTGGCGATTATCCAATGAAATAATAGTTAGAATACAGATGACGGGAGAGGTCATCTAGCACGTATAGTAAAGAAGGTTATCATATGAATCCATATAAGGTATTTATCGTAGGTCACGAAGGAACGACGGGCCTTAGAATTCACGAACGGCTATCCGGTCGGAAGGATATTACATTATTATCCATTTCCGATGAGGACCGTAAAAATATTGATGTTATTGCGAGCATTGCAAAGGACGCGGATATCGTATTCTTGTGCTTGCCTGATGCTGCCTCTAAAGAGGTGGTGGCTGCTATCGGCGATTATCCTTGCAAGATTATCGACACATCCACAGCATTTAGAACGGCTGATGATTGGGCCTATGGCTTTCCTGAACTTGGTGAAAGCTATAAAAACGATATTAAAACGAAACAACATATCGCAAATCCTGGCTGTCATGCAAGCGGCATGATTGCTTGCATTGCACCTCTTGTGAAAGCAGGCATTGCCCCAGCAGATTATCCTTTCACCATTACATCCCTCACTGGTTATAGTGGTGGCGGTAAGAAGATGATTGGTCAATACGAATCGGAGCCAAAGGATTATTTCCTTTACGCACCACGTCAATATGGCCTTAGTCAACAACATAAACATTTGCCAGAAGTAACCCATGTATGCGGCCTTACAGAAGCGCCAATATTCATGCCTATCGTAGACGATTACTACAGCGGTATGGAGGTCAGTGTTGGCCTACATACACGTCTATTAGCAAAACCTGTTACCGTTGAAGATGTGCATGCTGCACTCGTAGATTTCTACAAGGATAGCATTATCGTCAAGGTAGCACCACTTAACTTAGAAGAAGACAATAAACAATTGTTAAATGCTAATAAACTAAGCAATACAGATGGCATGATTATCTCTGTAACGGGCAATAATGACCGCATGGTCGTTCACGCTATTTTTGATAATTTAGGTAAGGGCGCTTCTGGTGCAGCCGTACAATGTATGAACATCGCACTTGGATTGCCAGAAGAAACGGGGCTTTCACTATGAACAGTGTAACAAATGCAATGCGGGCGCACATCTTAACGGCGGCCGTTCCATATATTAAACAATATACAGATAAATACGTAGTCGTAAAATACGGCGGCAATGCCATGACGGATCCGGAACTTAAAAAATCCGTTATGAATGATTTGCTACTACTTCAATTGGTAGGTGTGAAAGTAGTCCTCGTTCACGGCGGTGGTCCAGATATTAATAGTACCTTAAAGGCTATGAATATTGAATCGAAATTCAGTAATGGCTTGCGCGTTACCGACAAAGAAACGATGAATGTAGTACAAATGGTGCTGGCCGGCAAGGTCAATAAAGGCCTCGTAGCGGACCTCATCGGCTTTGGTGGCCGTGCCGTTGGCCTATGTGGCGTGGATGGTGAACTCATTCAAGTACACAAGAAAAATGAAGAACTTGGCTATGTAGGTGAAGTCGATACAATCGATCCAAAGATTATCGACGATGTCATCAGTAAGGGATATATTCCGGTTATTTCCTCCGTTGGTTGTGACGCAGAAGGCAATGTATATAATGTCAATGCCGATACAGCAGCTGCAAAGATTGCAGGTGCCCTCAATGCGGAAACCATGGTGGCCATGACGAATATCGATGGCGTACTACGGGATGTAAACGATCCTAATTCCCTTATTTCAAAGATTACTCTCGCTGAAGCGGAACAGTTGAAAAAAGAGGGCGTCATCGCTGGTGGCATGATACCAAAGGTAGACTGTTGCTTAGAGGCCATCAATGCAGGGGCTCAAAAGGTTTTCATCATCAATGGTGAAATACCACATGCCATTCTCATCGAACTACTAACCGATGAAGGTCTTGGCACAATGTTTGTAAAGTAATATAGTAGATATAACGATGATAACATCATTTGCTATCGTTACATTGCGTATAGATAGACGGCGGCTGGGCCGTACGCTTGGAGGATATGATGAGTAAGACACAAGATTTTGAACAACAAGATAAAGAGTATATAGCCAATACGTATGGCCGGTTTAACGTTTGCTTTGAAAAAGGCAAAGGTTCTTTGTTATGGGATGTAGAAGGAAAAGAATACATCGATCTTGGTTCTGGCATTGGCGTTACAGCATTTGGTGTAGACGATGATGAATGGTCCAAGGCAGTGATTGCACAAACACATGCATTAAACCATATTTCTAATCTATATTATTCCGTACCACAAATTAAATTGGCTGAAATGTTATGTAAACGGACTGGTATGAAAAAGGTGTTCTTCTGCAACTCTGGTGCCGAATCTAATGAATGTGCCATCAAGGCAGCTCGTAAGTATAGCCATGACAAATACGGCGATGGTCGTAATGTCATCGTTACGCTCGTTAATAGCTTCCATGGTCGTACAGTAACAACCTTGTCGGCTACAGGTCAAGATGTGTTCCATCAACATTTCTTCCCATTCACAGAAGGATTCGTTCATACGCCTGCTAATGATATTGATGCGGCTTTGAAAGTCCTTGCTAATCCAGCAGTTTGCGCTATCATGATGGAACCAATTCAAGGTGAAGGTGGCGTTATGCCTCTCGATAAGGAATTCGTACAAGCGGTTACAAAATACGCTCACGAACACGATCAACTCGTGCTTATCGACGAAGTGCAAACCGGTAATGGCCGGACTGGTAGCCTGTATGCATATGAACAATTTGGTATCAAACCAGATATCGTATCTACGGCTAAGGGATTAGCTGGTGGCTTGCCTATGGGCGCAACCTTATTCAATGAAAAAACGCAATTCGTATTAACTGCAGGTGCGCATGCCACTACATTTGGTGGTAACCCAATCTGTGCCGCTGCAGGCTGTACCATCATTGAACGGTTAACACCAGAATTTTTGGCTACTGTGAAAGCTAAAGGGGATTACGTAAAACACGCCTTAGAAGGGAAACCAGGCGTTGTTGGCGTTAGCGGTATGGGCCTCATGATTGGTATCGAAACAACTGTAGATCCTAAAGACGTCATCGCTAAATGTCTAGAAAAAGGCGTTGTATGTTTATCTGCTAAAAACAAGGTTCGTTTATTGCCAGCCCTTAATATTCCACAAGAACAACTAGAAAAAGCAATTACCATCTTGGCTGATGTAATTGGTGAATTGGCTAGCAAATAGTCTTACGTTGACAGATCCATTTATTTGGTATGAACAATTGATAAATATATAGATAAAATCCGATGAATATGTAGACTTTATATTCTATTCGTGATAACCTAGAATAAATAGTCTATATTGGAGGAGTAAATATGAATACAGAATCCTTACGTAATGATGTATTGGTTCCTGCTGTTGCTAAAACATTAGACATTGCAGCAAAAGCAAAACCAACAAAAGATGAGCTCTGCACAACTGCAAAAATTACAGCAGCTGTAGCGGTAGCAACTGCTGTTGTATCCTTGGCGGTACAAGCAGTATTGCGCAATCGATAAGAGAAGCATAAAGAAAACGACATGGCATTGCCTGTCGTTTTCTTTTACATTTACCCTGTTATTCCTATAAATATGGGGATTTCCAGTATATTTTGTTAATCTGTGCTGAAAGCTAAGGAGGCGATACCATGCATAGTCGCGATTTAATTGAACAATATAAAACCTATGTACAAGATTGGCGTAGGTATTTTCATAAACATCCAGAACTCAGTAATGAAGAGTTCGAAACAACAAAAACATTAGCCAAAGAATTAGAGTCCATGGGCGTAGAGGTTCATGTGGATACGGAACGTGGAACAGGACTTATCGGTATTATTCATGGCGCTAAATCTGGTAAAGCGATTGCCCTTCGTGCAGATATCGATGCCTTGCCTGTACAGGAACATAATACATTTGATTTTAAATCCGATGTAGATGGCAAGATGCATGCCTGTGGTCATGACGGCCATATGGCGATATTACTCGGTGCAGCTAAGATGCTTACTGCTATGAAAGACCGTATCGAAGGTGACGTATACCTTGCCTTCCAACCGGCCGAAGAAACCGGTGCAGGCGCTCCTGATTTTATGAAGTTTGATCATTGGTTTGAAAAAATCGATGCTATCTTTGGTGGTCACGTATGGATTGACTTACCAGCAGGTCTCATTTCCGTTGAAGAAGGTCCACGTATGGCGGCTAGCAGTAAAATTACAATCCGCGTAAAAGGCAAACAAGGTCATGGGGCACAACCACATCAAGCTATTGATGCGGTTGTCGTAGCCAGTGCTATCGTTATGAATCTGCAAACCGTAGTATCTCGCAATGTGAGTGCCTTGGATTCTCTTGTGCTCACCATCGGCAATATTCACTCTGGTTCAGAATGGAACGTTATCCCAGGCGAAGCACAAATGGGTGGTACCATCCGTTTCTTTGATCCTGCACAAGAGGACCATTATGTAGAATCTATACGCCGCGTTGTAGAACATACAGCATTAGCTTATGGTGCTACGGCTGAATTGATTTATGAAAAGAAAGTGCCTCCAACCATTAATGACGCAGCAGCCAGTGAACTGGCTGAGCGTGTTGTTATCGATACACTTGGTAAGGAAAAACTGTCTAAAATGCGCAAGGTGATGCCAGGCGAAGACTTTGCTTGGTACCTACAAGAAAAACCAGGGTGCTTTGCCTTTATTGGTATCCAAAACCCAGAGGTAGGCGCTACCTTTGATCACCATAACAATCGATTCACAATGGACGATAGCGTACTATCTGCTGCATCGGCGGTGTATGCGGAATATGCTATTGCGTGGTTGAAAGAGAATAAGTAATAGTATTACTGTATAAAAACTATAGAGCACCATCATCGTATCTGATGATGGTGCTTTTGTCATGTATTTTTATTTGTATTTTATGTATACTATAAATATATAATACAAGAATTGTTATATGAGAGGTATTTATGAATATACTTATATGTCTCATCATTATTGCTATTACCGGTATATTACTGATGAAGCGCTATCAACCTCAGCCAATTTTGATAGGCATGGGCATCCTCATGATGTATATCGCCTATGAAGGTAGCTGGATTAATGCCATATTAGATGAATCTCAGTCTACAGGCGTTCTGGTGTTTGATGCAATGGATATTGTGCGGATTACAACATCGGAGAATGTAGTGAGTTTAGGTCTTATGATTATGACCTGTGCTGGTTATGCAAAATACATGGAACACATTGGGGCAGGAACACGCTTAGCCCATACATTTATAAAACCTTTATATCGCCTTAATCGGCCGTATATAGTGCTAGCACTTATGTTTCTACTCAATATGGGGCTATCCATATGTGTACCAAATCCGTTGAGTCTTGCCTTACTTATGATGGTTACCATCTATCCTGTTCTGTTGCGCCTTGGCGTAAGTCCCATAGGGGCAGCAGCGGTTATCGCTACAGGACATCTGATGGACGTTGGGCCGGGTGCCGTTTCGACATTGCTCATTGCTAAGACACTTAATATACCGGTACCAAACTATTTCGTAGGTTACCAGTTACGCCTCTATTTCTTAGTCGCTGTTGTTACAGCAGTAGCACACTTTTTATGGCAACGATATCGCGATCGAATAGATGGTCCTATGGATGTAGGTGACTGTGAAAGCATCCCTGAGGCACCAATTGGACCTAAGCTATATATGATATTCCCTTTGTTGCCTCTATGTTTCATCTTGGGCTTTAGCCAATATGGCTTGCCTGGCGTAAAGATGAATGTAACCCTTGCTATGATGCTTGCTTTTGGTATTGCTTTATTGGCAGAACTTATCCGTCATCGTAATTTAAGGACCGTCCTTAAAAGTACCACTGTATTTTTCGAAGGCATGGGGAATCAGTTTTCCTATGCGGTAACCCTCATTATAGGTGGACAAGTCTTTGCACAAGGCTTAGTGAGCTTAGGTCTTATTGATTCGTTAGTTAGTGTACTGCAAACTTTATCTCTAAATTCTGTGGGACTTACCTCTGTTATGGGGGGAGGCATGCTAGGCCTTAGCATGGTAACTGGCAGCAATGTAGCACCTTTATTTACATTAGTGCCACTCGTGCCTAATATTGTATCTAATCTCGGACTAGATCCTATTACGACCATGCTAGGCATGCAAAATGGGGCTAGTCTTGGACTGTTTTTGAGCCCTATAAGCCCTGTTATGGTTGGTGTAGCAGGGGTAGCACATATTAAATCTGTAGATTTGCTTAAGCGCACCTCGGTCCCTGTACTTGTGGCACTAATTACGAGTTGTGTGGGGATATGGATATTATACTGATTCCCTAGTCACATATCATTTATTGTTTTAAACATATGACTGTTTCTCTCCTTATATTTTATAAGTCTAAATTTAATTAATATAAGTCATGTGTTGTTATAATAGTTAATGTCATTTTCTAGCAATATTGTAAAAGTCTTGAATGATAAATGTTCAGTTTTAAAACCGTTATATATCACATGAAAATCTCCCCTTTGCTAGTAGTTCAGTAAAGGGGAGATGTAACAACATTTCAAATATAAATATTAAAAATCTTAAATTTCTAATGCTTTTTCTAGCAGTGTTGCAATATTTTTACTTCGTTCAGTAATATTTTTTTCTAACCAAAGATTTTGTACTATATATTGAGGTTGATATTGGGCTTGTAATTGTATACGCTGTGCATCAGTTCCTGAATTTACAGCAGTTGTAATGGCTTTAACAATACTACTTGTTACTTTATAGTCTGATTGCTCATAATAGATGCTCTTTTCTATAAAATCTTTATTTTTAGCAGCAATATTAGCTGATTTATCAAGTAGAGTTAGATTACCAATACGATTAATATACTCAGCTTTGTCTTTATCACTTGCGAATTGATAGCGTTGAGCATCAGCATCACGTGGCATAATATGTTCTAATTCGATTTTCCGTGGTGGAGCGAGAATAATTACATTGTCATTAAAGTATAATTCAATAAAACGAAGTAATAGAGAGGCTTTTTTGTTAGCATTACCAGCAGCACTTGCAAATGATTTAGTTGGTAAAACAACTTTTAGTTGTTTTAGATTATCTGAAATTCGATTTTTTAAATGGTCTTGTATAATATCATATTTTTTACTATCTGTTTTTTCTTTTAACGCTTTTGATAATGCTATTTCCAATTCTTTTTCAATTTGGTTTGTTTGGGTGAAGGAAAATAAAACTGATGCGCCGTATTTAACTGCTAAGTCTAATATCTTTTCTTTTAAGTCATCAGAACTATTATAAAATGGTATCAAAAGAGAGAGCATCTGTTTTAATTTTAGTAAGGTAAATAAAATAAAGCTATTCTTACTATCAGATACAAATTTATTTGTAGTAGTATTTTTTATAATACTGCTATATATTGTGGCACTTTCCTTTAGTAGTTCTGAAAGATGTAATATCTCATTACTTGTTAATTTTTTAGTATCAAAGAATGTGAATAATTCATCTTGTTTTACATTTTTTCCATATGTACCTAAAATAAAATGTTTAGTAAAAGAAGATGTTTGTATTTTTTGTTTTGATAATATATTAATAAAATGGTTCCAATTGTTATTGAATTCTAATTTCTTTGTATCTGTAATGGAATTATCACTATAGAGTATTTTCATAAAATTACTTTTTAGTAAATCCATTGGTTCAAGTGAGCGTCCACGGTTATTTAAAACCTCAAAAAGTTGAAATGCCTTTTGTTTTGAATCGGCTGTTGTCACAATAAGCATAACTTTGTCTTGTATGTATTTGATAAATTTTTTAAACTCAATATCTCCTAATTGTCTAATTTCATTTACACGCTCACATAATGTGTCAAAGACTAGATTTAGATTTTCGTCAGATTCATTTAATGATTTAGTTGTAGAGATAGGTTGATCAGTTATGATTGATTTATAAGTATCTCCAAATCCTAAACTAGGATTATGTAAAATTCGTAATCCTTTAAATGCATCATTATTATCAAGAAATTGAAATGCTTTATCTATATCTGCCATAACACGATACCAATTATGAGCATTTTGTGTATCATTTTGTTGAAGTGTCTCTAATGTAATGAATATAGCTTTGAATAAGAGTGTTAATGTGGTTAGTCGTTGTTGACCATCTACGACATCGACGGTATTTTCATCTTCGTTATTTATTAATACTATATTACCTAATAGATAGCCTGGCAATAAATTTATATCAACCGACAAATTATCAGTATCCTCGAGAAAATCGTTAATTAAATTATTGGCTTCCTCATCAGTCCAAACAAAAGCTCGTTGAAAATCAGGAATGAGAAACTGATTAGAAGAACGAACTAATACTTGAGATAAAGGTTGCATTTCGGATGTTATTTTGGCCATATGATTATCCTCCTTATATCATTATTAGATCATATAATTATATTTAAGATCAATAGTTGAATGAGGAAATAATGAAAAAGTATGTATTGGGTACTTAGAATTAAAATAATCAATACTTTGTGTGGAAATTCTTTAACCATCACAAAACGCCCCATTCACAGCAACCATCTACGGTTGCCAATGAAGAGGGCGTTTTGCATTGTAGTAAGAAAGTTAGTAAACATTTAGACGGGAATCTAAATGTATGTATATAAGGCCATACAGCTTACGATAAGAGGGGGAAGTAGCATCCTATGGGAGTAGTATTGCATAAAAAGGGGAAATATATTAGGATGCGTCTCTCATAGATATGTAAGGGATATACAGGGGAGATATCTATGGTTGTACAACTATATGGCCGTATATAACGGTATGTAATATAAATTAGAATTTATGAGTAAATCCAGCGTTTACACCCCAGTCAGCTTGGTAATCACCAGATAGACCGGTAGTAACGTCCGCATATACGCTGTTGTTAGTATTGAAACCATAACGGCCGCCGAATGCGAGTTCAGTCCAAGTGCCTTTGAGGTCTTGTTCTGTCAATTTTACGGCATTACCGCTAGCATAGGTAGTTTTCATGTTGCCTGTGAAAGCATGACCTGCAGCAAAGCGTGTATATAGGTTACCATTGCCAAAATGTTTGCCTACTTCGAGACCTAGTTTGCCGGATGTGCTATTTACGCCAGCTTGGTTAACGGATACATTGCCTGCTGTAAAGTCACGACCACCGAAGTGTGTATAGTTTAATTGTGCTTGTGGTTCTACATAGAAACCATTAGCAGATTTTATAGTTTTGCCGTAGCGAACGCCGATGCTATACGCATTGGATTTTACATCACCAGATTTAGCTTGGCCGATTTCATTACGCGCTGTAAATTTATTAGAGATACGACCTACTTGAGATTCTACATGTACGTATTGATCCTTACCAAGGTCTTTCAATCCATAAGCGCCAACAGCATAGGATTTTACCTTGCCAGAACCATTGAATACATAATCTTCAGAACCGCGTAGGTAAGAAACTTGGCCGCCTACGGTCCAGTCACGGCTAGTTTTCGTATCATAGCCACCTTGGATGCTTGTGTAATCAGTAGCTGTATTGATACCGTCATTAGCATAATTATATCGACCGCCACCAATACGAGCCCAAATACCTGTTGGGGAACCTTGTTGTAATTGGTTAGCACGATTCATATCGCTCGTCATTGTACGCCATGCGTTGATATTACCAACTACAGCAGAACGAATGCCGCGCATTTGTGGTGTATCGTAAGCACCTGGAGTTATCGGAGTAGGTGCCGGTGTAACAGGAGTTACAGGTGTCACAGGGCTAGGTGCTGGAGTTACCGGAGTAACAGGGCTAGGAGCCGGAGTAACTGGAGTTACAGGTGTAGGCGCTGGAGTAACCGGAGTTACAGGGCTAGGTGCCGGAGTAACAGGAGTTACTGGTGTTGGAGCTGGCGTAGGCGTTGGAGTAGGAGCCGCATAGGAACCTTGACCATTACCGTTTTGCCATGTAATAGTACCTTCTTTTTGGTCTGTAGTTAACGCTTTTTGGAAGCTTGATACGATGCCATTAGAAGCGATGGATACAGTACCAGAAAGGTTTCTTTCACCATTCATATAATTATCGTAATAGAATTTATGCGCCAAGTTATCTAGAATCTTGTTTACATTGCTTTCAGAGGACGTATCGAGATGATCGCCTGTTACATAGCCATGTACACCAGACCCTGTTGTAGCGGATTTTACGATGAAGTTACCGCCTTCGATGTCAGATGCATCAAGGCCTGTTTTTTGAGCGGCTGGTTTAGCGAAGTTCAAACCAGTACCAGCGCTCATATCGTAAATGACATTGATGTGGCCGTCTAAATTATTAACGTGGATGTCGCTACGAGAATCTTGGGAAATACGGCTGAATCCTTCACGTGTACGAGTGCCTTTGAGTGTATTGATACTGCTGCGCGCTTCGTTGCCTTTAATTTGGAATGCTTCCAAGCCGCCCATGTTATCGTGGCTCCACATGCCACCATCAAAGGTCATGTTGATTTCGCCACCCTTATCCTCTAATGTGTTCACAGCCTTGCCGGTAAATTGGTTAGGGCTATTGTGCGCACGGCCGAGGCCAATATTAATCACGGATGGTTGCTGTTGTTGGTATGGAGGCATCGTTTTATCAGATACAAGTATATTACCTTGCATATTAAATACTTTATGTTTTACAGTACCTGAATCATCGATACCAAGATTAATTTTACTGTTATAGGCAAATGCTAGTGGATAGGGTGCGTCCCATGGGGCCGTATTCACGTTCATAACCCCGCCATCCACTTGAATGGAACTATTATCTAGCATGCCTGTAATGAAAGCTGGTTGGCGATGGCGCTTAGGTAATTGGTTTTGATCAGGCGTATCTAAGGAGGCAATAGTCACTTGACCGCCGTTTGATGCAATGACACCTGTTGCCGTCGTATTGCCAGTGCTTTCAAATTTACTTTCAGAACCTACTGCAAACACATTGCCATTAGAACCAAGGCCTGCTGCCGCCCACGTGCTAGGGAGGGCCACTGTAGATGACAACATGGTCATCATTACAGCGGACAATAACATCTTATTTCTCGCTCTCATTCTCTTACACCTCAACTATATTACTTAATTTGTAATTTATTTTTATATTGTGAAAGACTCTTCATAAATGAATATATATCTATCGGTTGATTTAATACTCTCTTATATAATGAAAGATAGATATATACTCGACTTATAAAGACTTTGTGTCAGACACATTTAAAATATATTTAGAATAATATAACATTTTTCGTGAATTGTAAATGAATTTTCATAATTTTATTTTAAAAATATTTAAATTGTTAATAGATGAGTTACATATTAGGGGCAGTGAATACGATGTATGGTATTCTTTACAAATCTAGTGAGCATGGGTATTATTGTATGTATAGCGCGATTTCTAGTAACAGGCTAGTTGTAGCATAGAAAGGAGCCTTCATGAAATTCACTTGTTCCTGGCCCACAACGCCACTGTATCAGGCGTATCATGATTATGAATGGGGGCGTCCTATTCATGATGACCAACATCAATTTGAACATTTATGTTTGGAGAGCCTACAATGCGGTCTGAGTTGGCTTACGATTTTAAATAAACGAGACATTATACGTCAGTGTTTTGACTATTTTGATGTTGATGCAGTAGCTAAATATACGGAAACAAATATAGAGCGTATTATGTGTACAGAGGGAATGTTAAAATCCCGCAAGAAGATTGAGGCCATCATCAACAATGCACAGGCGTTCCAACGCATTCAAGACGAGTTTGGATCCTTTTGCGAATATATATGGGATTTCACCAATCATAAAACTATTATTTACAAAGGCCATCCAGAGGGAAGGGTGCCTGCTCAAAATGAATTGTCTACGCGCATTAGCAAAGACCTTAAGAAACGAGGGTTCAAATTTGTAGGACCTGTGACAATCTATTCCCATTTACAAGCTAGTGGTCTCATCAACGATCACGGTAAGGATTGCCCTTGTTTTAATGAAATCAATGAGGCTAATCCTGTGGTTTATATGACCATAGATGATTAATATAAATAGAACCGTATCTACTGAAACATAGATACGGTTTTTTTGTGATATTTTATATTGATTGTTATCGATGTAGTTGATATACTACTTTCATAATAACTTTCAGAAATAAGGAAAAGGATACAAGTATGATTGGGTTAGGAACGGCCATCAACATGGGGCTCATTGTCGGTGGTAGTATTATTGGGCTCACGTGCGGCCGATTTATGAAGGACAATTTAAAACAAACCCTTATGGTAGTATGTGGTATCATCGTGCTGTTACTAGGGATGAGCGGGGCCATGCAATTTATGCTGGTTATCGTTAATGGTTCCTTGCAAACTACTGGACCTTTGTTGATGATTATCAGCATGGTAGTTGGTGCTGTGATTGGTGAAATCATTGATTTAGACCGATGGATTACGGTCTTTGGTGACTGGGTGAAAGATAAAACCGGTAATACAGGGGACCCTAAGTTTACGCAAGCGTTTATCACTGCATCACTTACGTTTACGGTTGGTGCGATGGGCGTGCTCGGTTCAATTCAAGATGGATTGACAGGAGATTACCAAACCTTGCTACTCAAAGGAATTCTTGATGGTGTTATCGTTATGGTTATGACCTCATCCATGGGGAAGGGCGCATTGTTTTCCTTCATTCCTGTAGGTATCACGCAGTGGTTGATCACGGCCTTAGCGCATGTTGCGGCGCCACTTATGACACAGCAGGCTATCGACAATTTATCCTATGTAGGATCCATCTTAATTTTCTGTGTAGGCATTAATATTATTTGGCCTAATAAGATTCGTTTAGCTAATTTATTACCTGCTATTTTTATCGCTATGGGCCTTACGTTTTTAATTTAAATTTAAATTTTAAGAACCCTCTTTACATTATGTGTAAAGAGGGTTACTATATTCTCAATATAATTTTCTTGTAGTTAAAATGGTTTCCCCTAGAAACGCATGTTATCGCGGTCTAGCGGATACAAAAGGGCCTTTCTTCGCCGAACGGTTCTAGAAACCAGAAAGGACATGATGAGCGAACAAGTTTCTGTTTCAAAATCTAATATTCGTGGTGCATTTGGTGCATTTTTTATTCCTGGTATGTACACCGCCTTATGGGCCGGATTTGTGCCATATTTAAAAGCGAAACTAAGCATCGGTGAGGATGTATTAGGTTCCATGATTTTGTTGCTCGGTGTAGGTTCTTGTTTATCCATGGCTATAGCTGGTAAACTTGTAGAAAGCTTTGGCTGTAAGCGAGTCGTTTTATTAGCTAGTTTTATCGGCATGTTGTCTCTGGCTATTGTTACCATGTGTTCTACAATTGTGACAACCACAATAGCATTATTTTTCTTTGGCATTGGCGTAGGCCTTAGTGGTGCTTCTGCCAACTTACAAGCTATTTTAACGGAAAAGGTAAGTAAAAAGCATTTAATGGGTGCTTATCACGGTGGGTGGAGCTTAGGTGGCTTTGCAGGTGCCGGTGTATTGCTTGTTCTCTTAAAAATCTTATCTTTACCTGTTAATGAAAGTATTTGGGGCCTTCTCATCATACTCTTTATTGCGATGATTGCGATTAGTCAATTTATGTTAACCTTTGGTCGTGATCCAAATGCAAAGGTTATGAAGAAGTCTAAAAGTCCGTTATCATTCCATCCAATTGCTATTATCTTTGGTCTCTTATCCTTTGTATCCTATTTGGTAGAAGGTGCCGTAGGGGACTGGAGTGCGCTTTACTTATTTGAAGATAAAGGCATTGTTATTCAAGAAGCTGTAATGGGCGTTATGCTGTTTAATGGGACTATGTGTATTGGTCGCCTTCTTGGTAATACAATTGGTAAACATGTAACATCTAAACAAGTTGTTGTAGGTGGTTATCTACTAGGTGCTATTGCAATGGCACTCATTGTATTCCTACCTGGCCATGCGTCTATGTATACGTACTTATTATTAGGTATCTCATTAGCCATGGTTGTGCCAAATCTATTCTCTGCGATGGGGGAACAAAATGTAATTCCTATGACACAAGCAGTGGCTACATCTACCATGCTCGGTTATATGGGGATTTTGATGGGACCTGCATTGATTGGATTCATTGCTCATGGTACGAGTCTTACCATTGCATTCATCGTCTTGACTGTATTGCTTGTTATCAGTGCCGGCATTGGTAAATATGCATATTATTTAATGAATAAAAATTGTGGTGTAGAAGAATAGTTTCTTCGTTTAAATGCTGCAAATAAAAAGAAGAGGGGCTACGATTCGTATGAATCGTAGCCCCTCTTAGTATGTTAGTAACCGATTAGCGGTCGCCGTTAAAGATGGAGTTTTTAACAAGAACGTAGTCTACTTTGCGGATAGCTTGTAGTGTTGTGCCACCAGCGTAGGAGATAGCGGATTGTAAATCTTGTTCCATTTCGATTAATGTATCGAAGATAGAGCCTTTGGAAGGAATGAAGATTTTTTTGCCTTCTACGTTTTTACGTTCCCCTTTTTGGAACTCAGAAGCGGAACCGAAGTATTCTTTTACAGCTTGGCCGTCAACAATTTTTTCTTCCCCTGGAGATTCTTGGTGACCAGCAAATAGGGAACCAATCATAACCATAGTAGCGCCAAAGCGAATAGATTTAGCGATGTCGCCGTGATCGCGAATGCCGCCGTCAGCGATGATAGGTTTTGTAGCTGCTTTTGCACACCAACGTACAGCCGCCAATTGCCAACCGCCAGTACCAAAGCCAGTTTTTAATTTTGTGATACAAACCTTACCAGGACCGATACCTACTTTTGTAGCATCAGCACCAGCATTTTCAAGTTCACGAACTGCTTCAGGAGTACCTACGTTACCAGCAATAACAAATGTTGTTGGTAAATTCTTTTTAATGTATTGAATCATGTCGATAACAGCATTAGAGTGACCATGTGCGATATCGATTGTGATATAATCAGGAATAAGGTTAGCTTTCGCTAATTCATCAACTAATGCGAATTCTTCTTCCTTTACACCGATGGAAATAGAAGAATATAAGTTTTTTTCTTGCATGCGTTTTACAAAGTCAAGACGGCGTTCAGGTTGGAAACGATGCATGATATAGAAATAGCCTTTTTCTGCTAGTTTTTCAGCTAACTCTTCATCAATGATAGTTTGCATGTTTGCAGGAACTACAGGCAAGTTAAATGTACGATTACCTAGTTTAACATGAGTATCACATTCGCTACGGCTGTTTACGATACATTTATTAGGAATCAGTTGTACGTCTTCATAATCGAAGATGTTAGTTGTATTAATCATAGTTTCTATATCTCCTTTGAGGTATAATAAATTGAACCTGTACCATTATACTGAATTTGTTTTCAATTTTCAATACATTCCGAATATTAAAAACACTCATATAGTTATTATACAATTTTATAGGTAGCTTGTCTGTACATTTTCTCTATGTTTAGCCCATTATATACACATTATATTAATAGGAGGTTATTTTAATGGAGCATTCCAAGACACGCATGATAGCAGAAGCTGGTGTAGCTATTGCTATTGCACAAGTATTATCTTTTATTACACTTTTTCATATGCCACAAGGCGGTTCCATTAAGGCCGCATCCATGGTACCTCTCATGATTTTTGCATATCGCTGGGGTGGTACACGCGGTATTTGGGCTGGCGTTGTATATGGCATACTTCATTTCTTGCTCGGTTTTAAATCATCTATCCATTATCTAAGCATCATCCTAGACTATCTTGTTGCTTACGGTGTTATTGGTGTGTGTGGGTATTTCAAGGACAATATGACAGGTCTTGTTAGCGGATCTATTGTTGCTATTGCGCTTCGTTGGTTTGTGTCCGTAACAAGTGGTGCTGTTGTATTTGCTAGTTATGCACCGCAAGGTCAAAATCCATGGATCTACTCTATGATTTATAATGCATCTTATATGGTGCCGGATGGAATTCTTAATATTGTTGTGTTGTTGTTTATTTACCAAGGGGTAAAAAGAGGGTTGAAACGCGGTGCTTAATTTAGGCGTAATTATTTTGGCCGGTGGCCTAAGTTCACGCATGGGATATCCTAAGGCTTTATTGCCTTGGACGAATGGTGAAAGCCTCATTTCTCATGCGTTGCGCAATGCATTAGAACATGATGCTAATGACATTCTCATTTCTATCGGTGACGATGAAAGTCTAGGCCAAGCCATTCAGGCTAATATTATCGACACATTGTCGAATAAAGAGAAAGAAAAAGTTTCTATCGTTCGGGATTCTGTTCCTCGGAGTGGTCCATTAGGCGGATTATATAGCACATTGGCCGTAGGCAAGAGTCATGCTTATGCAGTGTTAGCTGTAGATATGCCGTTTATGGATTTTAATTTATATTATGATTGGCTCTACCAAGTAGATGGTGATGATTGGAATGTTATTGTGCCTGTTGGTGAAAGTGGACGCTATGAGCCTATGGCGGGGATATATAAGCCATCCATTGCTCCATTATTGCAAACCACTTTAGCAGGAGAGGATGTATCTTTGCAGCATGCATTAGATACTGTAGGACCTGTGGTAACCATTGATGCAGGTGATTACGGTCATCATTTACGCAATGTGAATCATATAGAGGATTATAAGTGGTCCCGCGCAGAGGCTGTTAATGCGAATCGTCATGTTCCACTTATCAGCGTAGTTGCTGAAAAACGTAAGACTGGTAAAACTACGGTGGTAACGCGACTAATTAAGGAATTAGAACAAATTGGTTTCTCTGTAGGCGTTGTAAAAAGCGATAAACATGGCTTTCACATGGATTATGAAGGAACTGATACGGATCTTGCTATGAAAGCAGGCGCCACGGCCGTAGCCATTGCAGGCCCCACGGAAACGGCCATACGCATACGCACCGAAAAACAATCTAATCTGTATGATTTGGTACAGCAATTACCTGTAGATATTGCTATACTAGAAACGAGATCTCAAGGTATATTTCCGATTGTAGAGGTAACCAGAGCCGGGTATACCGAATCACTTATATCTAGTGATATAGAACGCGTAGAGACCATAGAGGTTACTAAATTAGATCAATGTTTACCAGCGTTGGTATGTCGAATACAAAGTATGATGAGGAATTTAGATGATAGCCGTTACTGTTGATGAAGCGCTTCATTTGTGGAATGAGGCTTTACGAGAACAACATCATAGCATCGAATCCATTGCCGTTGACGACGCAAAAGGATGTGTGTTAGCCGAAGATGTTTTGGCACCTACCGATGTGCCCGCTTTTCATAAATCCGCAATGGATGGGTATGCCTTAGCATATGATCCTAATTGTGATACCTATATCGTCGATGGTATCATCGGCGCTGGTGTCGTGTGGGATAAGCCTGTAACTACTGGTCATGCCGTACGTATCATGACAGGTGCTCCTGTACCAAGTACTTGTGATACAGTTATTATGCAAGAACAGGTGAAAGGTACTGGCGAAGTAGGGGCTACAATTACTTTACAAGGTACGCAACAAAAGGGTAGCCATATTATCCCTCGTGGTGAAGAATGTTCCGCAGGGACCGTTGTCATACCAAAAGGCACAGAAATAACCTCTACGGTGCAGACAATTTTGATCGGCCTTGGTTGCATCGATGTGTCTGTGTATGCGATGCCACGTATACTGGTTCTTACATCAGGCCATGAAGTTATTGAGCCGGGCGAACCCTTAACTGCAGGAAAAATTTACAATTCAAATCGCATGATGATTTGTAGTTTACTTGCTGATTTAGGTTTTCGGCGCGTTACCCATTATCATGTGAGTGATGCACCGGATAGACTATACGCAGAAATTGAACGCGTTCTTGAACTCAGTGAACAAGCAGATATCATCATCAGCTCAGGCGGAGTATCTGTAGGTATGTTTGATACAATGCCTCTTATATATGAAAAGTTAGGAGCTAAAACCTTATACGGTCGTATTCAAATGCGTCCCGGTGCAGCCTCCTATGGGGCCGTTACGCCTAAAGGTCAACTTATCTTTGGTTTATCAGGTAATCCCGGTGCAGCCTTTAATGGTTGGCACCTATTAGTGGTTCCTACATTGCGTAGATATAAAGGTATTAAAAATTGGTCCACCCCAGTACTTAATTGTGTAATGGATTGTGATCTATCTAAACGTAATGCCTTTGATCGCTACGTGCAAGGCAAGGTCATATTTGGTGATGGACAACCTCGTTTTGTGGCAAATCGTCACTTTAACAGTAGCAGCATGCTTGGATTATATACTGTTAATGCCTTAGCCTGCATTCCACAAGGCGTACATGAGGTACATGAAGGAGATATATTTAAGGTATATTTGCTAGGCCTCTTACCAACAATATAATAAATTGCAAGGGACTCATGTATGAGTCCCTTTTTAAATTAGTACAGGCCTGTACTAATTTGTGGAACCATATGTATAGGCTTGTTACAAATAGAACAGGCGTGTACTAATTCTAGGACTGCATGTATAGGCTCATCGCAAATAGAACAGGCCTGTACTAATTCTAGGACCATATGTATAGACTCGTTACAAATAGAACAGGCCTGTACTAATTTTGGAACCCTATGTATAGACTCGTTACAAATAGAACAGGCCTGTACTAATTTTGGAACCATATGTATAGGATCGTTACAAATAGAACAGGCGTGTACTAATTCTAGGACTGCATGTATAGGCTCATCGCGAATAGAACAGGCCTGTACTAATTCTAGGACCCTATGTATAGGCTCGTTGCAAATAGAACAGGCCTGTACTAATTTTGGGAACAGTATGTATCGGAATCGATATTAAAAAATAAAGATGATATTGACCGTAATTGAATGAATATATCATAATTAAAGCATCTCTTTGATTGGAACGAGATGCTTTTTTCATATGGAGCGGTTAAGATGCTATGGATTATTTTGATTATACCTATAAGCACAATTATATTGAGTTTAGCAGTAGTATATATAAGGTTGGTACTTATACTTACAATTGGCACGGGGGAACAGAGATTTTTATTCTCTTAAAGGGTCGTGTTGAGATGAGTTGTAATGATAAGGTTTTTACGATGGAACCTCTTGATGTTGTTATTATTTCTCCTCAAGTGGGTCATTCAACACTCGCTCTTGAAGAGGATGTGGTTGCCTTTGTTATTCAAGTAGGTAATGAATTTTATCAACAGTATGATTCGGATTTTGGCATGTATGAGTTTGTTATTCGTTCCGATGCGAGCACACGTCGTAATGAATTTTTTACGACATTACGCCATCATGCGGCCATGACGATGTTATTAATGAATAAAGGTGAAAACCCAATTCATCGTATGTGGATAGAGCATCATTACTTGTCTTTAGTGGGGGATGTATTTAGAGAATTTGATCCAGTCAAAAAAATTCATGAAAATGCAAGACCTGGTGATATTAAACCGGCTACCTTTGATAAAATGATTGAGTATATCGACGAACATTACCAACAAAAGTTAGAACTAGAAGATATTGCGAGAATAGGTGGCTATAATGTGGCCTATACATCACAATTCTTTAAACGGCAAATGGGCATTTCTTTTGTGGACTATGTGTTGCGGTTGAGACTGCGAGATGCTACGACACAATTAACTAGTACGGATGAGGCTGTTGCAAGGATTGCAAGTAGTTGTGGATTTGCAGATATCAAGGCCTTTAATGTAGCTTTCAAAAAGCATTTTCATATGACGCCAACAGAATATCGTAAGCAAGTGAAAGAAATTGGACGTAAAACAATGGTACAAGATTCGAAGGAAATTATTTCGGTTGAAAATCAAGATGTACTAGACTTATTACAATCATTCTTGTCTTATGAAGATGATGCTAGAGCAAAGGCGGAGTTAGAGTACATGAGCCACAAGCTAGAATCATTGAAAGCGAAGCTTGCCGATGTTGTTAGCGAATTATAATTACTATTTATAGTAGGGTGTGGCAATGATGGAACTTTTGCTGTTCATGCAAAGTATTTTTTGTAGCATATAGAAAAATTAGACCTAGGTGATTTTCTATATATTTAAAAATCATATATTTCTTAGAAGAGCATTACTGTTGATATGTAGTGCTCTTTTTATAGGAAAATCTATAGATTTTAGATTGATCAAAATGAGAAAATAGTGATGATTCCATATGTTTTCTATGATTTTACCTAAAAAATTACCTTTTAATATGGATAGTTATATCGACCAAAACGAGTAGAATATGATTCATCAGATAACAAACACGTATTGAGTTACTAATTTTGGAGGATATAATGACTCGTATTAAATTCATGGAAAATGTAGGTAAAGTTGCAACAGTTACAGCAGTAGCAATGTATGTATCTTATTTCCCACAAATTATGAACAACCTAGCTCATCCAGGCACAGGCGATTGGATCCAACCATTAGTAGCAGCTATCAACTGCACATTATGGGTAGCATATGGCTTGTTTAAAGAACATAGAGATATTCCAGTTGCATTGGCCAATGCACCAGGCATCTTCTTCGGTTTAGCAGCAGCTATTACAGCTCTTATGTAATTTTCTACATAAGCGTTTTCCATCGAGTTCTCTTTCGTGGGACTTTATGTGACTTAATCAATAAATAATCTTAAGATGCTGTTGACCGTTTTTAATTATATGTATCATAATAAATGCATCCCTTGGATTTATTAGGGATGCATTTTTATGTTAGAAGATGAGGTAATTATGGATTACTTTTACTATACATATAAACATAATCATATAGATTTCAGTAGCCATATATACAAGGTTAGTACCTATCATTACAATTGGCATGGAGAAACGGAAATTCTTATTTTATTAAAGGGCCGTATCGAGATGAGCTGTAATAGTGAGGTTTTCACGATGGAACCTCTCGACTCTATCATTATTTCCCCTCAAGTGGGGCACGCTACGTTGGCATTAGAGCAGGATACGACGGCATTGGTTATTCATGTAGGTAAGGATTTCTTTCAACAATTTGATCCGAACTTTGGAATGTATCAATTTGTGATACGCTCTGATAAGTCTAATCGGCATAATCCGTTCTTTACCTCTTTACGACATCACGCAGCCATGATGATGTTGATTAAGTCTAATGGTGAAAGCCCCATTAATCAGATGTGGTTAGAACATCACTATTTAGCATTAGCCAGTGAGGTATATGATGAGATTGATGCGGTTAAGTCGATTCATGGTAAGCCTGTTGATATGACAGTAGCTACCTTTGATAAGATGATTGCCTATATAGATAAAAATTATCAGCAAAAGATTGAATTAGAAGATATTGCCCAAATCGGTGGCTATAATGTGAACTATACATCGCAGTTCTTTAAACGCCAATTAGGCGTTTCCTTTTTAGAGTATCTCTTGCGGATGAGGCTAAGGGAGGCTACAGTTCGTTTAGCTAATTCTGATGATGGGGTTGCTCATATTGCAAGTAGTTGTGGCTTTGCAGATATTAAAGCCTTTAATGTTGCCTTTAAAAAGCACTTTCATACGACACCATCAGAATATCGTAAGCAAGCAAAAGAGTTAGGGCGTAAGACCAAATTACATGATTGGAAAGAGATTATATCTACACAAGAGGAAGATATTGTAGAACTACTACAATCTTGTTTGCCTTATGAACATGATTCTAGTTATAAGTTAAAGCTAGAGGAAGCGAATCAAAAATTACAAGTTGTTAGAGAACAGCTTGAATCTGTTGTTAAAAAATTACAATCCTAACCTTAATTAGTACAGCCATTGTAAATTGTTATAATTTTATGGTTTTGCGTTTTAAATTTAGGGAGATATACAATCATTAGGTATAGGTAATTTTGTATATACTAAAAATCCCAGTTCCTAAATATAAAAAGAGCACTGCTTTTCAATAAGTAGTGCTCTTTTTCGTGTTTATAGGTAGGTAAAATTGTATATTTTATATGCGTTAAAATTTACTTATATAGGTGATTCATTATGATTTTATAGGGACTTCACTCTCAAAAATCAACTTGTATATTGGATAGTTATATCCTGAAAAAAGAGTACAATGAAATCATCGAAAGGAGCTAAGGTTCCGATACAAAATAAATGCTAAGTTTTAAATAATGAAGTCCTGTTGGAGGTTTACGATGAGTACGAAAGAACAACAAGTACAAGAGATGACAAATGTCATTGCTAAGTTCATTGCTTATATGGCAAAGAAATTACCTGATGATGTGGAAGCTAAAATTAAAGAATTGGCAGCCGATGAAAAGAATCCATTAGCTAAAACAATTTATGAAACGATGCATAAAAATATGGATCTTGCCTATGAATTGAATCGTCCTTCTTGCCAAGATACAGGAGTATTGCAATTCTGGGTGAAGGTTGGTTCTAATTATCCATTAATTGGTGAACTTGAAGAAATCTTGCGCAATGCCACATATCAAGCTACGCAAGATGCGCCACTTCGTCATAACTGTGTAGAAACATTTGATGAATTCAATACTGGTAAAAATATTGGTCGCACTGCACCTTACATTACATGGGATATCGTACCTGATCGTGATGATGTAGAAATTTTCCCATATATGGCCGGTGGCGGTTGCTCCTTGCCAGGATCTGGTAAAACATTGATGCCAGGCGAAGGTTATGAAGGGGTAGCTAAATTCGTATTGGATTTGATGACAAGCTATGGTTTGAATGCATGTCCTCCATTATTGGTTGGTGTTGGTATTGCTACATCTATCGATACAGCAGCAACTATGTCTAAAAAAGCGTTGATGCGCCCTGTATCCTCTAAGGCTGAAAATGAAAAAGCAGCATATATGGAACAATTACTAGAAGATGGTATTAATGCATTACATCTTGGACCTCAAGGTATGGGCGGTGATAAATCCCTTATGGGTGTAAACATCGAACATGGTTCTCGTCATCCATCTGTAATTTCCGTAGCTGTTAACGTTGGTTGCTGGAACCATCGTCGCGGACATATGGTATTTGATAAAGACGGTAAGTACGAAATTCTATCTCACAAAGGAGTGACATTCTAATGGCTAAACATATTTTGACAACACCAATCCAAGCATCTGATCTTAAAGGAATTAAAGCAGGGGATATTATTTACTTAAATGGTCACATCACAACATGTCGTGATGTAGCTCATCGTCGTCTTGTTGAATATGGTCGTGAATTACCAGTAGATGTTCGTAATGGTGCCATTTTACATGCAGGTCCAATCGTGCGTGACCATGGGGATGATAAATTCGAAATGATTTCCGTAGGTCCTACTACATCTATGCGTATGGAAAAATTCGAATATGAATTCGTAAAACAAACAGGTGTACGCCTCATCGTTGGTAAAGGTGGCATGGGTCCTGAAACAACGCGTGCATGTAAAGATTTTGGTGCTCTTCACTGCGTATTCCCAGCAGGTAATGCCGTACTTGCTGCTACAGAAGTAGAAGAAATCGAATCTGCGAACTGGCGTGAATTAGGCATGCCTGAAACCTTGTGGACTTGTCGTGTAAAAGAATTTGGTCCGCTCATCGTATCCATCGATGCGGAAGGGAATAACTACTTTGAAAATAAAAAAGTAGAATACAATGCGAAAAAAGATGAAGTGTTAGAAGAGATTTATAAACACGTAAGCTTCATTAAATAATCGAATTGTGATCTTCAATTTAATAGGGGGATTATACGGATTTTGTACAATCCTCCTTTTTTGTACCCTTTTTTAGGGATATTACACGTATTGGGAGGTATGTATGGATACGAGTGTAATGATAACTCTTGGCTTCTTGGTATTTGCCATCGTCATGTTTGCATGGGAGAAAATTCCATTATCTATTACTGCTATGGTTGTAGCAGTAGGTTTGCACTTAAGTGGAGTCTTATCCGCTAAAGAAGCATTCGCCGGTTTTGTAGATCCAAATGTCTTACTATTTATGGGCATGTTTGTTATTGGTGAAGCCTTCTTTGCAACTGGTGTAGCAGTAGGGGTAGGTAATGTAGTTCATAAGTTTGCCAAAACCGAAACGTCTTTGCTCGTTGCAATTATGATGATTACAGGTATATTATCTGGCTTCTTATCTAATACTGGTACAGCTGCTGTACTGATTCCTGTAATTATTGGTATTTGTAAAAAAAGTGGTTTTAAACAAACTAAATTATTGATGCCTCTTGTATTTGCCGCAGCTATGGGTGGTAATATTTCACTTATCGGCGCTCCTGGCAACATGATTGCGCAAGCGGGCTTACAACAAGCGGGCCTAGGCTCTTTTGGTTTCTTTGATTATGGTCTAGTAGGTTTGCCAATTCTTATTGTTGGTACTATTTTCTATGCTACAATTGGTAAACGTTTCTTACCGGATGCTCCAAGTCATCAACCAGATGGTGCCTTTGAAAACAATGAAGATTATAGCCATGTACCGTCTTGGAAAAAATGGACTTCAGCACTTGTATTGATTTTGACCGTTGGTGCTATGATCTTTGAAAAACAATTAGGTGTAAAACTTTATGTGAGTGCCTGGGTAGGTGCTCTTGTATTAGTAGCTACAAATGTTATTAGTGAAACAGCAGCTGTAAAATCTATCGATATGAAAACAATCATGCTCTTCGCTGGCTCTATGGCCCTTGGGGACGCAATGGTTAAAACAGGTACTGGTTCTGTAATTGCAGATATTATCGTAAATAGCCTTGGTGCTAGTCCATCTCCAATTGTTGTTCTAGTAGTAATCTTTGTGCTTGGTGTGTTCATGACGAACTTCATGTCTAATACTGCTACCTGTGCATTATTGGTACCAATCGGTCTTAGCTTAGCCTCTCAATTGGGATTCGATCCAAAAGCAGTGCTTGCAGCTATCGTAATCGCTAGCTCCTTAGCGTATGCTACACCAATTGGTATGCCTGCGAATACTATGGTATATAATATAGCTGGTTATAGCTTCATGGACTATGTGAAAGCTGGTTTACCGCTCATTGTCGTGTCTAGTATTGTAGCATTAGTATTATTGCCAATCCTATTCCCGTTCTAATATGTACAAAGTAATTTTATATAGTAAGTGATATTAAACCGTCACCGTTGGTGGCGGTTTTATTGTTGAACTCCTTAGTCTATGTGTGCCTTAGCCTATTGATTAGAAAAAGCAATATACATATAAGTAAGAAATGATTAGACATAATCCATACTTTCACATATAATAGAAAAAGTAACGAGTGTACAAATATACATTCACAGTAGACAAAACAGGTGGATATGAGGAGGAATTATGCTTACCGATATTGAAATAGCTCAACAAAATAAGATGGAAAAAATTCAGGTTATTGCTGATAAATGTGGTCTTACACCTGATGATATAGAGCAATATGGTCATTATAAGGCAAAAATTCCCTTTGATGCCATTAAGCGTTTAGAAAATAAAAAAGACGGGAAATTAGTTCTCGTTACGGCTATTACACCAACGCCAGCAGGGGAAGGTAAATCTACGACCTCCATTGGTTTGGTGCAAGCATTAAATAAAATTGGTAAGAAGGCTATCGCCGCACTTCGCGAGCCATCATTGGGACCTGTGTTCGGTATCAAGGGCGGCGCTGCTGGCGGTGGCTATGCACAAGTTGTACCAATGGATGATATTAATCTTCATTTTACAGGCGATATGCATGCCATTACAGCAGCGAACAACCTTTTATCTGCTATGATTGATAATCACATCCACCAAGGTAATGAGCTCCAAATCGATTTGCGTCAAATTTCTTGGACTCGTGTTCTCGATATGAATGATCGTGCATTGCGTAATGTCACTGTCGCAATGGGTGGCAAGGTATGTGGTTTCCCTCGTGAAGATCATTTTATGATTACCGTTGCCTCTGAAATCATGGCTATTTTGTGTTTAGCTAAGGATTTAGAAGATTTGAAAGCTCGTTTCGGTCGCATCGTCATCGGTCCAAATCTTAAGGGCGAACCGGTGTATGTACATCAACTCGGATGTGAAGGTGCGATGGCACTTCTTATGAAAGATGCTATTAAACCAAATCTTGTACAAACATTGGAACATACGCCTGCCATCGTTCATGGCGGTCCATTTGCTAATATTGCACATGGTTGTAACTCTGTAGTAGCTACAAAACTAGGCATGAAACTTGGTGATATTGTAGTAACCGAAGCTGGCTTCGGCGCTGATCTAGGGGCAGAAAAATTCCTCGACATTAAATGTCGTTATGGCGATATCTTCCCAAATGCCGTTGTCATCGTCGCTACATTGCGTGCTCTTAAAATGCATGGTGGTGTATCAAAACAAGAGTTAAATACAGAAAACGTAGAGGCTGTAACAAAAGGGTTTAGTAACTTACGTAAGGCCATTGAAAATATGCGTTTCTTTGGTGTACCTGTTATGGTTGCCATCAATAAATTCGTTACCGATACAGATGCGGAAATTGCCGAGTTAACACGGTTGTGCAATGACTATGGCGTGCCTGTAGAGCTCAATGAATGTTGGGAAAAAGGTGGCGAAGGTGGTATCGACATGGCGAAACGCGTTGTGGAACTCGTGGAAGGTAGTGAACCAACACCTAAATTTGTATATGAATTAACAGATAGCATCGAAGACAAAATCGGTAAAATTGTTCGCACTATTTATGGTGGTGATGGTGTTACATTTGGGGCTAAAGCGAAAAAACAAATCGCTCAATTAAAAGAGTGGGGTCTTGATAATTTGCCAGTATGTATGGCAAAGACGCAATATTCTTTATCCGATAACCCAGCGTTATTAGGTGCACCAACAGGCTTTACAATCAATGTAACGGATATTCGCGTTGCTAATGGTGCAGGATTCCTAGTATGCCGTACTGGTGATGTTATGGTTATGCCAGGCTTGCCTAAACGTCCTGCTGCACTTAACATGGACATTGATGCGGACGGTACCATTAAAGGATTGTTCTAACACTATGGTATTGTAATCGACATAGTATTTTTATTGACATAGTATACAGAGGGGGCAATAGCCCCCTTTGTTATTGAGGAGTATATATGGATTTATTGACGAGTTCTGTAAAAGATTTTGTAGCGGCAACTGCATCAAAGGAGCCTACTCCAGGTGGTGGGGCGATTGCGGCATTGACGGCAGCTACAGGTGCAGCATTGGCTGAAATGGTAGCGAATTTAACATTTGATAAAAAAGGATACGAAGATGTGCAAGACGAGATGCATCTTTTACAACAAAAAGCAGAGGTGATTCGTGAGAAAGCACTTTCACTAGTACAAGCAGATGCTAATGTATTTAATTTATTTATGGATGCTTTGGCATTGCCTAAAAATACGGATGAAGAGAAACTGGCGCGTACTGCTGCGATTCAACAGGCTTATAAGGATGCGGCCAATGTACCGTTAGAAATCGGCATGATTAGTTATGAAATCTTTGATCTTGCTTATGTTGCAGCTACGAAAGGTAATCAAAACCTCATTACTGATGGTATTATTGCGGCCATCAATGCGCGGGCAGCGGTAAAGGCGGCGTTTTTAAATGTGCGTATCAATATATCTGGCATTAAGGATGAAAGCTATGTAGCTGATTTGAAAGCGCAAATGAATCAAATAGAATCTGAACTAGACGAAAAGGAATCATCCGTTTTAGCCTTGTACAAATAAATGGACGATAACATACTTTTACACTAAGAATGTTCGGAAAAAAATAAAATAGAAAGCCTTAGAAAATAAAATTTCTAAGGTTTTTCTTTTTCTATTGTTTAAATCCGAATAATAACGTAGAATATAAGTGTAATGTTTGTAGTTTAGAAAACAGGAGACCATTATGTCAGAACAAAACAATACTGTTGACTCTATGTTGCCAATACCTAAGCTGTTTGCCTACGGTTTACAACACGTATTAGCAATGTATGCCGGTGCTGTAGCGGTACCAATCATTATTGCGCAAGCTATGCATTTGCCTGTAGAGGATTTAATCCGACTTATTACAGCGGACTTATTTACTTGCGGTATTGCCACACTTATTCAAACAATAGGGTTTGGTAATATTGGTGGTCGAATCCCGATGATTCAAGGCGTAACCTTTGCCTCTGTTGGTCCGATGGCCATGATTGGTGCTCAACATGGCATGACCGCTATTTACGGTGCCATCATCATAGCCGGTATTTTTACATTCTTAGTGGCACCGTTTTTTAGTCGTTTGATTCGTTTGTTCCCACCGGTTGTAACAGGTACCATTATTACAATCATTGGTATTAACCTTATGCCAGTTGCCGTCAACTGGATGGGGGGCGGTGTAGGTAATCCGCAGTTTGGTAGTCTTACCAACATAGGACTCGGGTTCCTTACATTCTTAATCGTTATTTTTACTTATAAATTTGCCAAAGGTTTTCTTGGTAATCTTTCCGTTTTAATTGGTCTTATTGGTGGTACGGCTATTGCCTTTGCCATGGGAGTAGCTAATTTTGCTGAGGTAGGCAAAGCTCATTGGGTAGCTATGATTGAACCTTTCTACTTTGGTATGCCTACATTTGATTGGGCATCCGTACTTTCCATGGTAGTTGTTATGCTCGTTGTTATGGTTGAAACAACTGGCGATAGTATTGCTATCGGTGAGATTGTAGATAAAAAAATCGATCGTAAGGAATTGGCATCCATTATCCGTGCCGATGGTCTTTCCACTGTTATTGGTGGTATTCTTAATAGCTTCCCATATACAGCATTTGCTCAAAACGTTGGTCTTATCGCTGTAACACGCGTTAAAAGTCGTTTTGTAGTAGCTGCATCTGGTGTAATCTTAATTCTATTAGGTTTATTCCCTAAATTGGCAGCTGTTGTAGCAAGCATTCCAAATGCAGTGCTCGGCGGTGCTGGTATTGCTATGTTTGGTATGATTATTGCTAGCGGTATCCGTTCGCTTGGTAAAGTTAATTTTGAGGGTAATCAAAACTTGATGCTCGTTGCTATTAGTATTGGCGTATCCATGATTCCTATTGCGGCACCAACATTCTATGCACATTTCCCTGCATGGGCTCAAATTATTTTGAAATCTGGTATTACCTTTGGTAGTATCATGGCCATCCTCCTTAACTTATTGCTCAATGGCGTGAATAAGGGCGATGAATTTAAAGAAATGGGCCGTCGTTAATCGGCTTTCACCATTATTAATACTAAGAACTCTACTCGTAGTGGGTAGGGTTCTTTTTTGGCTCTATAATAAATGTTGGGGTGACACCACTACGGTGTCACTTCCAACATTATTTTTTTGCAAAAAAATAAGCATATAAGGATCACATGCTTTACAATAAAAGTGTCAAAGTCCTAAAGAAAGGATGTGAGCTTATATGCCTACTACTGATTATACTGAATTTTTACATAATGTAAAACAAGAATATATTACAAATAGCTATGAATTAGACGGAATATTTATTTTTGACATAGAATTACCAGCAACATCACATATTTGCCCAAAGTGTGGAGAAAGCACAAAGCATATTAAGGATTACCGCATACGTACTGTAAAGTTTGGAAAAGTACAACGAGGTCCACTAATTGGAAAATACAGACAACGTCGGTATATTTGTCCTCATTGTGGTCATTCTTTTGCTGAAAGCAATCCATTTGTACAAAAACATATGCAACTAAGTGTAACTAATATTAGAATGCTATTTGATAAACTTACTGAAAGTATAACCTATACAGCTATTGCTAACGAGTGTGATACATCTATTACTACAGTATTACGTTATTGCTCTATGATCACTATACCTAAGCCTAAGACCTTACCCACTGTGATTGGTATTGATGAGTTTAAAGGAAATGCAGAAGGCTACCAATACCAAGTTAATTTAACTAATCCAGATACACATGAAATATTAGATATTTTACCGAAACGTGATACGCAAGCATTAATCCACTATTTTGCATCATTTAAACATAAGGATCGCCTACAAGTTAAGTTTATTGTAATGGATATGTCCATACAATTTAAGCGCATCATGGAGGCGCTATTTCCACATGCGCATATTATCTGTGATCGATACCATGTATGTCGACTTGTAGATTGGGCGGTAGAGCGAGTTAGAAAGCGTGAGCAACATAAACTGGCTGCTTATTCACGTATGTTAAAACAGAATCGACGTGTACTAATGAAGCATCCAGACCATTTAACGGAAGCTGAACACATTAAGCTCTGTGAAATACTTCGAATTTCTGAAGATATACGGAAAGCATATGCTTTAAAACTATCTTTTAGAAAAATCTTTTCAACCTATGGTAAACAAGGAATAGCTGCACATTTAACCCATTGGTTAGAATTAGTGAAAGCATCTGGTTTGAAAGAATTTAATAACTTCTTTACATCATTTCCTGCATGGATGACTCAATTAACTAATGCATTCTTACTTCCATATTCTAATGGATACACAGAAGGAACTAACAACAAGATTAAGGTATTAAAACGAATAAGCTATGGACTTCGCCACTTTGGTAGATTTAGAGTACGTATTCTACTTTTGAGCAAAAAGAATGGCACCAACCATAACTATGATTGGTGCCAAAGAAGACTCGTAGGGTGAATACCCCAACATTTGACAGAGAGCCTCTTTTTTTGAAAGTAATAATCTCCAAATAGTGACTAAACTCACAGGGGTTACACCTATATACTATGGTATAATAAATTGATAAATTTAGATAATTTGTTCCCATAAGAAGGGAAGGAGTTTATGGCTGAAGGTAAGATTATTGCCATCTCGATTAGCGAGAAAAAAGGGCAAAAGAAACATAATATTGAATCTGCCAATCTCATCGTAGATCACGGCATGGAAGGCGATGCACACGCAGGTAATTGGCATCGCCAAATTAGTTTACTCGGCATTAAGAGCATTGAGCATATGCGTGAAAAAGGGGCCGATGTAAAACCTGGTGATTTTGCTGAAAATATCACCGTCGAAGGCATTGTTTTGTATGATTTACCGGTCGGTACGAAATTACAACTAGGTCCTGAGGTGTTATTAGAGGTCACACAAATTGGTAAAGAATGTCATCATGGTTGTGAAATTATGAAACAAGTTGGATCTTGTATTATGCCTACGCAAGGAATTTTTGGTAAAGTTCTAAAAAATGGTACAATTAACGTAGGTGATGACGTATCCATTATTAAATAAGGATGTAAAGAGGTGTGCTATGAAGGATGCATGGGGCCGAACAATTGAATATGTACGTCTGTCGTTGACAGATGCGTGCAATTTTTGCTGCCCTTATTGCAGACCAGCAGAGATTACACCACAAAGCCAACATCAACTACTATCTGTGGATGAATGGATGACTATTTTAGGTGCGTTTCACCAAGTAGGGGTGAAAGCTGTACGCCTCACCGGTGGTGAGCCGTTACTATATCCTCATATTGAAGAGTTATTAGCACGTATCAAGCAGACCGGATGGTTTGAAGATATTTCTATGACAACCAATGGCAGTCTATTGGCGCCGCGGGCCGAGAAATTGAAAGAACTCGGTTTGAACAGAGTCAATATTAGCCTTGATTCCCTTGATAGCGACGCTTTTGCTCTATGTGTGGGCAAAGCTGACCAACTCGACTCCGTTCTAAGTGGTATTCAAAGTGCTATTGATGCGGGCTTTACTTCTGTTAAAATTAACACTGTATTATCCCGACATTGGACTGATGATGAAGTTCGTGCTTTACTAACATATGTGGAAACTTGGCCGGTGATTTGGCGCTTTATTGAATATATGCCATTTCAGGGCGATGCGTTTCATGGGCCGACCTTCGATGAATGGAAGGCTCAATTAGAACGCGTCAGCGGTGGTATCCTCACTGAAAATCACGGTGTGTACGGTTTTGGACCTGCCACGTATTACAATTTACCGAGTGGTAAGGAGATTGGTTTTATCTTCTCCATGTCTCATAGTTATTGTGATACATGCAATCGCGTTCGTCTTACTTCGGATGGTCAAATGCGACTCTGCCTTTTGCGTGATGATGAGGCCGATTTAGTGTCTCTTGTACGTCGAGGCTTAAGTGAGACTGAACTCGCCAGTCATATTGAATGGGCTCTACAACGTAAACAAGAACGTCATGATGGTGTTACGATGGATCAACCAGAACGCCCTATGTGGCGCATCGGAGGATAGTATGGGATTCTTTGATTTTCTGAAACCGAGAAATAAAGAGTTTGTCGAATCCTGTTGGCCTGGTGGTAAAATGCTGCAAGTCCACATGGAATATGATACACAAAAGCTTATATTTACCTATATAGGACGTTATGGATTACAATTTAGCGTGCCTAAGGCTGATGTAACAGACATCATTGTGAAAGAAGTAAGTCGTACCCATAGCGTTATTCAAATTTACCATGGCGAGGAATGTGTGGGGACTACGGATATCATTCCTACCGAGGCTTGTGAAACGATAAAGAATTGGATGTTAGAATTCTAATATCCTATACCTATAGAGATGGTATAAATCAAATTGATATATTTTATGGGAATGTAATAAATATTCTTTACATTCCTATAAAATAAGCATATAATAATTCATGTCATGGACCACTAGCTCAGCTGGCAGAGCACCTGACTCTTAATCAGGGTGTCCAGGGTTCGAACCCCTGGTGGTCCACCAAAATAAACCCGCACTACGGTGCGGGTTTTTCTTATTATTTTGACATTATTTTATCAGGTTAACTTTTGACACCATTTTGACATCGATTAAAAGTTGATTATTAGGGGGATTTAAATGAAACTAGAAGATGTAATGACCACACAAGAGGCGGGAGAGAGATGGAATGTACCGGCTGATTCAATAAAACAATGTTGTTTAAAGCGATATGCAAATAATCAGTTCACTGAAGATGAAGCTAGAAAGTCCGGAAGAAATTGGCTTGTAACCCGTCAAGGTATGGAACGCTTATATGGTAAAGAAATAAAGCCTTTATAAATTTATTCCGATAAATATCACATAGACAATAAGTTATTAATCACTTATGATTGGAATATAGTAGTATTTCTCATTAGGAGGTCCCAAATGGCAGTAGATGTATCCAGAACACAAGATGTATATAAAGATGCTGGCCAAAGTGTCAATTTCACAACATTATTATTAAATCGTAAAGATCGCGATGCAGAATTAGAAGTAATTCAAGACATGGCAGATCGTATTCAAGCCATTAAACGTTCTGTTAGTATTCGTGCTAATGGTGAAGGCTTGGGTATTGCGTTTGGCTTTAGCCGTAAAGCATGGGACTATTTATTCCCTAATGCACCTGTACCAAAAGAGTTAGAAGACTTTCAAGGTATTAAAGGGGACAAACAAGATGTGCCAGCTGTAGCGGCTGACTTGTTCTTGCATGTACGTTCCAATGATGAATCTGTTACATATACAGTAGTGGACCAAATCATGGAATTCTTACGTCCTGTTACATCCGTAGTTGATGAAACTCATGGATTCCATTATGAACAAGGCCGTGCTATCATCGATTTCGTTGATGGTACGGAAAATCCTGTAGGCCAAGAAGCGGTAGAATGGGGCGTTATCGGTGATGAAGACCCTGAATTCACGAATGGTTCTTATGCTTTTGCACAAAAATATGAACACGATCTTGATGCGTGGCGTGCACTTCCTACAGAAATGCAAGAAAAATTCATTGGCCGTCGTAAATTCAGCGATATTGAATTGGAAGACGATGAAAAAGATCCAGCAGCTCACAATGTAGTAGCTCAAGATAATCGTGACGATGAAGAACATAAAATCGTTCGTATGAATGTACCATTTGCACAACCTGGTCAAGGTGTGCGTGGCACATATTTCATCGGCTATGCTCGTTATTGGGATGTAACGAAAACAATGCTTACAAACATGTTTACTCAAAACGATAAATTGCTAGATTATTCTAAACCTATTACCGGTATGCTATTCTTTATTCCATCCCTTGATACATTGGATGCTATTGCAGAAGGCGAATTATAATCGTTATAATTTTACGATATATGCAATGATAAAATAATATGCAATAAAATCTATAGAAAGCGCCCCTTTGGGGGCGCTTTTATGCTATAATTAAAGAATATTATTGATTCTGTAGAATTTTAGTTTGTAGAGGTTGCCCATGAATTATACAAGTACACGTGGCACTGTTGCCGTAAATGAAACATATGCATTATTACATGGTTTGGCGGAAGATGGCGGTTTATACGTACCGGCTTTATTTCCAACGAATTGCTTGAGCTATAACGACATCAAAGATAAATCTTACCAAGAGGTAGCTGCTGTTGTATTAGCAAAATTATTCCCTTGCTTCTCCGAAGCACATCTCAAGGAAATGATTAACTCCGCTTACAGCGATGCAAACTTTAGCACTCGTGATATTGCACCTCTACATTCTTTGCTTGAAAAACTATCTGTGTTAGAACTGTTCCACGGCCGTACACAAGCATTTAAAGATATGGCGCTTTCACTATTTCCATATTTATTGGTAGCAGCGAAAGAAGCAGAAGGCGAAGATAAAGAGGTTCTTATCTTGACGGCTACATCTGGTGATACAGGTAAGGCTGCCCTTGAAGGGTTTAAAGATGTACCTGGTACACATATTCAAGTATTCTATCCAACTGATGGCGTTAGCCCTATGCAAGCGGAACAAATGCAAAAGCAAGAAGGCGCTAATGTTAATGTAACTGCTATTCATGGTAACTTTGATGACGCTCAACAATTTTTGAAACGCTTATTTGTCGATGCTGATACAGCAAAAGAAGTAGCCGAAAAAGGCGTTATGTTCTCCAGTGCGAACTCCATCAATATCGGTCGTTTAGCACCGCAAGTAGTATACTATGTAAATGCTTATGCTGAGCTTGTTGCACAAGGTGCTATCCATGAAGATGAGGCGTTTAACGTAGTGGTTCCAACAGGTAATTTTGGTAACATCTTGGCTGCTTACTATGCTAAAAAGATGGGTATTCCTATCGGTAAATTGATCTGTGCATCCAATCAAAATAACGTGCTTACTGATTTCTTTAACACTGGTACATATGATATGAATCGTCCATTCTATACGACGATTTCTCCATCTATGGATATCCTTGAGTCCTCTAATTTTGAACGTTTCTTGTACTATATCTCCGGCGAGGATAGTGAAAGAACAGCTCAATGGATGAAAGATTTGAAATCCACAGGTAAATTATCTGTTAATGAAGAAGAATTTAAACGTGTACAAGCTAATTTCAGCGGTGCCTATGTCAATGACGAAGAAACAAAGGCTATTATTGAGCAAGTGTATAACTCCTATGGCTATTTAATGGATCCTCATACAGCTGTTGCGATGGGTGCGTATATGAAAGAATTAGAAGCTCATCCAGAAGATGGTGCTCGTCATACAATCATCGCATCTACTGCACATCCATTCAAATTCCCAACACCTATTTGTGAGGCCCTTGATATTAAAGTTGGTTCTACGCCTTATGAAAGCTTGGATAACATCTCAGCTGTAACCGGTGTAGCATTCCCTAAACAATTGGCTGCGTTAAAGGCTAAATCATTACGCTTTACAAAAGCCATCGACAAAGAAAATATGAAACAAGAAATTCTAGATTTTGTCGATACATTCTCTAAATAATACTATGCCGCCTCTCCTTGGAGGGGCGGTTTCTTATTGTAATGGTTATCGATATATTGTATTGATGAGATAGGGGGATATATGGCAAAAAAAGGTTTAATTTATGCACTCCTTTCGGCACTATTGCTGAGTACCATGAATTTATTTGTTAAGATGCTGGGATCCAATATTCCATCTGGAGAGATTGCTTTCTTTCGCGGCTTATTTGGCACCGTTGCTGTCCTTGTCGTTATGTATATGAAGGGCATCCGATTTTCCACGGAGGACCGAGGACTGCTTATTATGCGAGGCCTCTATGGCGGTTTTGGCATGGTGTGTAACTTTATAGCCTTGGTACATATGAAGATGTCTGATGCTACCATATTATTTCAAACATCGGGAATTTTCGTGTTTATCTTTAGCGCCTTTTTCCTTAAGGAACGCGTTCCGAAGGGCGCTGGTAAATGGCTTATCTTAATCTTCATAGCTGTAATGGTTATGGTTAATCCATTTAGTTATGGCGGATTTACCTGGTATGCCTTAGTTGCCATCTTAGGTGCAGCGTTATCTGCCGCTGCGTATACAACAATTCGCTCCATTAGTAAGCATGGACAACATAGTAATTTTGAGATCATGGCTTATTTCTTAATTACAGGAATGATTGCGGGCCTTGTGACGACAGATGGATTTGTCATGCCTCAAGGTCAAGAATGGCTAATCATTACTGCTATTGGCGGTATAACCGTAGTGGCGCAATTCTTCTTAACGGGCGCTTTTGTTACAACGAATGCTGTAGTAGCACAATTCTTGCAATATGTAGGCGTATTCATTAGTTCCTTCTATGGATTTTTATTCTTTGGTGAAAGTCTATCCATCGAAACGGTGGGGGCTGGTATTGCCATGTTTGTGGCGTCCGTTATGTTGGCGCGATTAAAAGAGCAAGATGGACCTATTCGGGCAGGCAAAATTATAGAGGAAAAAACAAAATAAATGTCGAATACTATATAAGTAGTATTGGTGCATAATTAAGATGCGACCATCAATTAGGAATATTATTGTATGGTTGCATCTTTTTGTATATTGTAGGAGTGTGATGACTATGTTTATGGAGTGGATTAAAATTGAGAATTATCGTAATCTCGTAGATATTGAACTACACTTTCACAATGATATCAATTACTTTGTAGGCGAAAATGCAGTGGGGAAATCCAATTTTCTTGACCTCTTAGAGCAAATGATGAATGTACGAGGCTTTCAAGAAAGTGATTTTGCTGATGTGCATAAACCGATACGCATTGAGTGTAAACTGTCTTTTTCTGAACTGACTACCTCATTTCAGGATATACTTGGTCCAGAAGATGGCATGTATCTACGACTTGAACAAGTGGTACAAGAGGTATATCCACGACTCTATAAGGTGGAGGGGGACCAATTGACACCTGTACCATTGTCTATGTTGCGCCATACAATCTATATGTGTCATCGCGATACATCGGAGGCGGAACTTTATTCCATTCCTACATCGGTGTATATGGAACTGGGGAAACAGCTTGTTACCTATCTGCCTAAGACTGGGTTGACATCAGATGATGCCATCGCATTAGATAGCTTTATCAATGTAAGAATGGGGCTTGATCCCGAATGTGTTCTTAATATTCAGCGTCTTGTAGAACTGTTAACATCCTCTACAGAGGCAAACTTAATTCGTAAGTATTCCATAGATAATGTACGGCTTATCATGGCGGTAGCACTAAAGATTTTGGCTCAAATTTACATGAAGGTGCACAGTGCATCTACTAATTTAGAATCACTGCTCGTGTATGACAGTGAGGGCCGTCGATATTTACCGGTATTTATCAGTGTCGATGAACCGGAATTACATTTGAGTCCTTATTTGCAACGAGCCGTGCTCAGCTATTATCGTCAAATTGCAACCAATGAAAATGCTGAATTTTTAGCGTTAATTAAACAGCTATTCCAAATTGATGGCCTATTGGGTCAATTATTTGTAGTAACTCATAGTACCGATGCATTGGTAGACGATTATCGTCATATTATACGCATGTATCGTGATGAAACGGGTCTCGTTCGCGCTGCTTGCGGGGTGACCTTTAAATTTGCTCGAGAAGTAGAGAAACATTTGATTATGCATTTCCCTGAAGCGAAGGAAGCCCTCTATGCACGGTGTATCATCTTGGTAGAAGGGGAAACTGAGTATGGTAGTTTTGCAGGTATGGCCAAAAAATTAAATGTAGATTTTGATTATTTTGGTATATGTCTTATCAATGCACGTGGAGAATCTTCTATTAGTAAGCTTCATAAATTATTTAAAAGCTTTGCCATTCCGACGGTAGCACTCTATGACAGAGATGTAATGGATAAGCATAGCAAGTCTCATGTTAATGTCTTTTACACAAATGAAATCTGTTTTGAAATGGATGTAGTATCCCATTTGATTCGACATCATCATCGGGATGTATTGGACAGCATTATTCAGGATCTTATTGATACAGGGCGTGGTATGGTAACAAAGGATATGGCACGCCGCGGTTTTGCTAAGTTGGGACTTGATAATCATCAAGTGGTACAACGATGTTTGAAAAATATCAAGGCAAAGGATATAGATACATTATTGGCGTACTATTTCTCTTGGTTTTATAGCAATAAAGGTGTGATTGTAGGGCGTAGAATTGCCTACTATATACCGGATCATATGATTCCACCAGCCTTTATTGCGGTTATTGAACGGGCTAAAGTTTTATCTCTAGAATCATCTATTATGAAAATAGGATGATAAGCATATTAAAAACTTTCAATAAACTATATCGAAAAATGTTGACATAGATGCAGTTTTCTTTTATGATTAATGAGGTTAATTTTTCCGAACGGTATTAAGTGTGAGTAGGAGTTAAACATGAAGGAATTTATTAAAGAGTTTAAAGAGTTCGCTTTTAAAGGGAACATGATGGACCTCGCTGTAGGTATGATTATTGGTGCAGCTTTCACAGCATTAGTGAATTCTGTAGTTAGCAATTTGTTCATGCCATTAATCAGTGTGTTCACTGGTGGTATTGATTTTAGCAATCTATATTTGCCATTAAGTGAAGCGTCTAAAGAGGCATTTGTAAATGGTGCTGATATTTCAACAGCTCGCTCTGCTGGTGCTGTATTGCCTTATGGTACATTCATTACTGACCTTATTCAATTCTTAATCTTAGCATTTGTTGTATTCTTAATGATTCGCGCGTTGACGAAGCTAATGCAAAGTGCTAAGAAAGAAGCTGAAGAAGCACCAGCGACTACAAAAGAATGTCCATTCTGTAAAACAGAAATCAATATTGATGCGGTTAAATGTCCTAACTGTACATCTGATTTAAAATAATCAACACACTAAGAAAGAGTTCTAGAAGCATAATGCTTTTAGAACTCTTTTTTGTTGTAACTTAGCCCTGAGTTTTGGTAAATTTCCAATTATAGGATACAATATAGATACATATAGTTTTCGTTGTAAATGATATGTTGTTACAGCATTTAAGAATATATAGAGAAGGGATGAAATGATTATGGAACGTAAACCATTAGTAGTGGTACCTGGCTTAGTGCGACGTGATGCTATTGCTTATTTACAAGAACATGTTGACGTACGTCAGTGGACAGAAAAAACTAAAATGCCTAGAGAGGTTTTAAAAGAATGGTTACGCGATGCTGATGGTTTGTGGTCTATTAATTCCATATCGGTTGATGCGGACCTTGTGAAAGATGCGCCTAATTTAAAGGTCATTGCACAAGCCTCAGTAGGCTATGACAATGTAAAGATTGATGAACTTACGGCGGCGGGCATTCCTTATGGCAATACGCCAGGTGTTCTCAACGAAACCGTAGCAGAACTCGCTTTCACATTGATTGCTACGGCCAGTCGTCGCATTATTGAAAATGCAATTTTTGTAAAAAATGGCCGTTGGGCTGAGCGTCCTTCTAATATTAAGGGCTTTGATTTGAGTCGCCGCACATTGGGTATCATTGGTATGGGCGCCATCGGTGTTTCCATTTCTCGACGTGCTCGCGCCTTTGGTATGACCGTTGTATATCATAATCGACATCAACGTAATGACGATAAATTGTATAGAACAACATATATGGAATTAGATGAGCTACTCGCTACGAGTGATGTGGTATGTATCATGGCGCCACTTACGGATGAAACGTATCATATGTGCGATGCCGAGTTCTTTAAGAAAATGAAAAAGACCGCATTGTTCGTCAATGTAGGTCGCGGTGCCATCGTTGATACAGATGCACTCATCGATGCTCTTAAAACTGGTGAAATCGATTATGCTGCACTTGATGTAACTGATCCAGAACCACTACCAGCAGATCATCCATTATTGTCTATTGATAACTGTTTAATTGTTCCTCATATTGGTTCGTATACAGATCGCACGCGATATGATATGTCCATGTTGACAGCGAATAATATCATTGCTGGTGTTCATAAAAAACCTCTACAAACATGTGTTAATGAAGAGGTGAATTATAAAATGTGCGGTCCTATATAAAATATGGTAAAATAAAAGAATATTTATCGTATGGAGGTTGTAACGTTGGAACATAAAGATACTGAACAAACTGTAGCTCCTGAAGAAGTTGTATCCATTAACTTTATCGAAGCTGAAATAAATAAAGATAATGAAGAGGGCGTATACGGTGGCCGTGTACATACGCGATTCCCACCAGAACCAAATGGGTATTTACATATCGGCCATGCTAAGTCCATTTGCCTTAACTTTGGGTTAGGCGAAGAATATAAGGGCTTAACAAATTTACGCTTTGATGACACAAATCCAGAAAAGGAAGATGTGGAATATGTAAATTCCATTAAGGAAGACGTGGAATGGCTTGGATTCCATTGGGATGGCGACGTACGTTATGCATCTGATTACTTTGGCAAAATGTATGATTATGCTAAAAAGCTTATCTCCTTGGGTAAGGCTTATGTAGATGATCAAACAGCAGAAGAAATCCGTCAAACGCGTGGCGATTTCTCTACACCAGGTACAAATAGCCCATATCGCGATCGCTCTGTAGAAGAAAATTTAAAACTCTTTGAAGAAATGAAAGAGGGGAAATACAAGGATGGCGAAAAGGTATTACGCGCTAAAATTGATATGGCGGATCCTAATATCGTCATGCGCGATCCTGTATTGTATCGTATTGTAAATGCAGCTCATCACCGTACAGGATCTGAATGGAGCATTTATCCAATGTACGACTTTGCACATCCTATTGAGGATGCTATTGAACGCATTACCCATTCCGTATGTACATTGGAATTTGAAGTGCATCGTCCATTGTATAATTGGGTTCTCGAAGATTGGGAAGACACTGAAAAACCTCGCCAAATCGAGTTCGCTCGTTTAAATGTAACAAAAATGGTTATGTCTAAACGCAAATTACGTGCTCTTGTAGAGGCTGGCCTCGTATCCGGTTGGGATGATCCTCGTATGCCTACCATTTCTGGCTTGCGCCGTCGTGGCTATACACCAGAAGCCATCCGTGATTTCTGCGACCGCATTGGCGTAGCTAAGGCTGATAGCACTGTAGATATTGCATTGCTCGAATTCTGTATTCGTGAAGATTTGAAATTAAAAGCTCCACGTCCAATGGTTGTTATCGACCCTGTTAAGGTTATTATCGATAATTATCCAGAAGGTCAAACAGAACCTTGTGTGGTTGAAAATAATCCAGAAAATGAAGAACTCGGTACTCGTGAAGTTATGTTTGGTCGCGAAATTTATATTGAGCGCGCTGACTTTATGGAAGAACCGGTTAAGAAATTCTTCCGCTTGGCTCCGGGAAAAGAAGTACGCTTAAAAGGCGCTTATTTCATTACTTGCCAATCTGTTGTAAAGGATGAAAACGGTACCATTACCGAAATCCATTGTACCTATGACCCTGAAACGAAGAGCGGCAGTGGTTGCACACGTAAGGTAAAGGGTACATTGCATTGGGTTGAGGCTTCTACGGCTGTAGATATTGAAACTCGTTTATATGACTACTTGCTTAAAGAAGAATCCGATGGTAAAGACTTCTTAGCTGATTTTAATCATGAATCGTTACAAGTTATGCACAGTAAAGGTGAAGCAAGCCTTGCTAATACTGTTCCTGGCGATAGATTCCAATTCTTGCGTCAAGGTTATTTCGTAACTGATAAGGATAGCACTGCCGATCATATTGTGGTAAACCGCATCGTAGGTTTACGTGATACATGGGCAAAACAACAAAAGAAATAGTTGTGATTATACCGCCCCTTTAAGGGGCGGTTTTGTTTAGGAGAAAACTATGAAATCAATGATAGCTTTAGCTCTCGCTGGTGTTGTAGCGATGAGCACACCTGTACTTGTTGATGCGGCTAATATTAATGCTAGTAAATATGCCGCTGCATATGGAACGTATAATGGTATGAAACTTAACGAAGGTGTTACGATTTATGCCAATGCGCCAAAGGCTTTGTTCGCCGGCGCAGGTAAAACCGATGTAAAAACGGCTCTTATGCAAGCTGGTGCCAGCCGTGCCGAGGTATATACGCTTAACGTAAAACGAGAAAATGAAATGAATTACGCTGTATTTGCGAATGTGGTCGTAGGTGGTAAACATAATCTTGTTAACACCAAGCATGTGAGCACTGATGCCAGTGATGTCGGTAATTTGGTGGCGTCTATCAATGGAGGTAAAGCTGCTGAGCTAGGCCAATACCAAGTGGTGACACCTTTGGCTAAGCATAATAAAACATATGTAGGTGCACTAAAATATACAAGTAAAGATAATAATAATTCTTATAATGAGATTCTTCATATTGCTGTTTCTGAAAGTAAATACGAGGGCCCTAGTGTGCGATTTATCGCTATAGATGAAGAAAGTGATGCTAAGGTATTTCCTCGTGTGAGCAACTTGCTAACGGGTAAATAATAAATAATTATTGAAATAAATTATCAATTATCTTGACAATATTTCTCATCGAGAGTACTATGTGTATATAGTAATCAATCTCAAGTAATGAGGCGGATTCTATATAGATATGCAACAGGCAGGTACGACTATGATGGATTCAATTGACAATATCATTGGATTTCATTGTGCACCGGCAATTCGAGGCATTAAGGTCTCGAATTTGGTTTCTATTCCACGGGACATGAATGAACAAATCCAATTCGTTTTGACTGAATATAATAAAGAGTTTAATGAAAAGGGTTTATTCTTCTTTGAATTATGTCGCTGTAAAGCACGTAGACTATTATTGGTGTTCCGTGAAACACAATTACGAGACTATGTACGGCAACCTGCGGTGATGACATTTTTGAAAGCCTACGGTTATCAAGATAGTATGAGCATTATGGAGATGCTTGAACATTTGCGATATCGTATGGAATCAAGCGTTGATTTCCCTCATGAAATTGGTGTGTTCCTTGGATATCCATTAATGGATGTGAAGTATTTTATTTCTCGTCGCGGTAATGGATATTCTATGTGTGGTGAATGGAAGGTTTACCACGATGTAGTAGATGCACAACGCTCTTTCCTATGTTACAAAGCATGTCGTGAATTTTGTCAAACTCAATTGATGTTGGGAAAAACATTTAGTTCATTGGTCGCAAGAACGGCCTAGGAGGTACAAGATGATTGGTGTAATTTTTTGGTCCGGTACAGGCAATACAGAAAGAATGGCTTATGAAGTAGCTGAAGGTATCAAAGCTGCAGGTCAAGACGTAGAAGTAAAATCCGTTTCTGAAGTATCTGTTGATGAAGCAGCAGCTTACGATAAATTGGCTCTTGGTTGCGCTGACATGGGTGCTGAACAATTAGAAGAAGGCGAATTCGAACCATTCTACACTGAATTAGAAGGTAAATTGAGTGGTAAAAAAGTAGCAATCTTTGGCTCCTATGGTTGGGGTGGCACTTGGTTAGAAGACTGGGGCACTCGCATTAAAGATGCTGGCGGCGAATTAGTAGCTGACGGTGTGGCAATCTTGGGTGAACCAGATGATGACGGCAACGCACAATGCCAAGAATTGGGTAAAACTTTAGCTAACGCATAACAACTTCATATTATATAAAGACTATAGCGATGGATGTGACATCGCTATAGTCTTTTTTGTATCTATTTATGGAAAGGTGTACTGCTTTGGTATATAATTAAATAATGTTATTGCAAAGGAGACGCATTATGAAGGACGAGCGATTTATAGTTACCTACCGAATTGAAGCCGACACATATGAAGACGCAAAGTCTATTGCTTGGGCTGTTCAAGTAGAACAAACGATTGAATTTCCTTATGAATTTGTAACTGATCCATATATTAAAAATACAATTACCGGTCGATTGGAATCTCTCGAACCGATGGCGCCAGATTCCGCATATGCAACTGTGGGAGTGATGCCTAATGTAGTGATTGATGCTTCTCGGTATTATCTAGCTCGCATTTCATATCATGTAGATACTACCGCATTAGAAGCAACGCAATTTTTAAATGTTGTATTTGGTAACTCATCGTTACAACCTCATATTTGGGTGGTAGACATAGAACTATGTCCTACATTATTTGACGTATTCAAAGGTCCACGATTTGGATTGCATGGTATTCGTAGATTGGTTGAAACGCCTACAAGACCGATGATTCAAGCTGTAATTAAACCTATGGGAACGCCGAATGAAGAACTAGCTCGCATGTGTGCAGCGTATACGCGTGGTGGTGTCGATGTTATCAAGGATGATCATGGCATTACGAACCAATCCTTTTCGCAGTTTAAGGATCGTGTAAGACGATGTGCTGCTGCGGTGCGTGAGATGAATGAAGCGCATGGAAAACACGCATTATATGCAGCTAATGTGTCTGGTGATGGCACAGACGTATTAGAACGTGCTTATTTCGCTAAAGAGGCGGGTGCTACGGCCCTTATGGTAGCCACAGGTTTAGTGGGCTCTGGTTGGTTACATAAATTGGCTACCGATGAAAAATTGCGCTTGCCGATTATTCACCATCCTGCCTATTCTGGTGGCTTTGTGAGCCCTGGTGTATCCGGCATTGCCGACTATTTACAGTTGGGATTCTTGCCTCGCCTATTTGGCGCTGATATGATGGTTTTTGTATCCTATGGAGGGCGCTTTACTTTTACCCAAGAGCAATGTAAGCGTATTTCCGCGTATATTAAACATCCTGTAGGATTGGTGAAAGCAGGCTGTCCGGCTCCTGGTGGTGGCGTGACTGATGCGCGCCTTACAGAATTAGTCGAGTTGTACGGAAATGATACGATGTTCCTCGTTGGAGGCGATATGTTCCGTCGTGGACCAGATCTTGAGTCGAATATGGCGTATTTTGTTAATCGATTAGAAGAACTGTCACAATTGAAACAATAATAGTTGTGAAAGTTGGACTTTCACTAACGCAATCGTACGGTGATTGAAAGACTTTCACCAATAGAAATAATTAATTATATGGAGTAGTTTAATGAGTGAAACCTCACCTTTAGAGGTCCATGTTCTTGCCAGTGGTAGCAAGGGTAATTGTACAGTTATAAAAAAAGGAAATTCTGTAATATTACATGATGTGGGTATTAGTTGCCGGCGCATCGTTAATGGGCTGAAAGAATTACATATCGATATGAGCCAGGTTGAGGGAATATTTATTAGCCACGAACATACCGACCATATTGCGGGGCTACAACAACTATTAAAGCGTTTTGATATTCCTGTATATACTAAGCAAGGCACGTGGCGTGAAATCCAAGATAAGTTAATCGTTCCAAAACATCAACTGGTGGAATTGACAAAGGGGAGTTTGGAGCTTGGAAATCTTACGGTGGAACCCTTTAGTGTTAGTCATGATGCGGCAGATCCTATAGGCATCAATGTATATTCTGGCAAGGACAAGGCTACGGTTGTCACCGATACAGGTGTGATTACGGACGATATATTGCACCGATTAGATGGCAGCACATTGCTAGTCTTGGAGGCTAACTATGATCCTCAGATGTTGCGTTTTGGACCGTATCAACCGTTTTTAAAGCAACGCGTAGCCAGTGATGAAGGCCATTTGAGCAATGAAATGGCGGCACAGGCCTTACTCATGATGAAACGACCTGATTTTATGCAGGTCATTTTGGCACATCGCTCTGAAAATAATAATAACCCTGTCCTCGTAACGCAGACGATTGGTCAAATGCTCGTCGATGGGGGCGTTAAAATAGGACCGGAAATGAAATTACAGCATGGCCAACCTAACGAAATAGTATCCATGCAGTCTGTTCATAAAAATTAGAGGTACATCTTGTATGAAGTTTCATGTAATCTGTATTGGTAAATTAAAAGAGGCTTACCTTCGAGAAGGTGTGGCCGAATTTGTAAAACGTATGCGCCCCTATGGAGGTGTTACAATTACTGAATTGAATGAAAGTAAAATAGGGGATAAGCCCAGTGATGCGGACCGTAAACAAGTAGTCGTAGAAGAGGGACAACGGTTGTTAAAGGCCGTTCCTAAATCGGCATACACTGTATTGCTAGATGTATATGGTAAAACGATGTCTTCTGAAAATTTGGCCTCTATGGTATCTAAATTAGAGGTGGACGGCATCAGCGATATGGCCTTTATCATAGGCGGTGCCTTTGGCGTTAGTGACGAATTGCGCCGTTCTGTAAAATTTAAGTTATCCTTTAGCCCTATGACCTTTACTCATCAAATGGTTCGATTGTTGTTAGTAGAACAGATTTACCGCAGTGCTAAGATAAATCGCAATGAACCATACCATTGGTGATATACTTAACTAAATATTATTTATATACAATTTTTGAAAAAGGAGTTTTCAACTCTAAGGTCGAATAGTATAATAAAGAGTAAAGTTATATGAAGGAGGAATTCCCTATGAAAATCCAAGACGTAATGAATAAATATCCTGTTACAGTTGGTAAAGATGCTCCTATTTCTGATGTAGCAGACTTATTAGTTAAATATAATTTAACAGCTGTTTCTGTAGTGGATGAAGAAAATAAATTGTTAGGTATTATTTCAGAAGGTGACTTGTTATACAAAAAGGTTCGCCCTCATGTACCTCATTATGTAAATGTTTTGGGCGCTAGTATCTATTACAATGGTATTGGTGAATATAATGCACAATTCAAAAAATTGTTAGCATCCCACGTATATGAATTGATGACTAGCGATGTTATTACTACAACACCTGATAAAGATGTAGAAGAAATCGTATCCGTTATGCTTGATCAACATTTGAAAAATGTCCCTGTTGTAGATAAAGAGTACCGTTTGATTGGTATTTTATCTCGTCGTGATATCATTAAATTGATTGCAAAAGATAACTAATTATTTACATATATGCAATACTAAACAGCCACTCCCTATGAGTGGCTGTTTCCTTATAATGCTAAGAATTGCATTGAATTTTCATTTATGATATTATAAGGAGTGCATAATATACTACAGAAATTTGGGCGTTTGCCCTTCAAGGAGGACATATTTTAATGAAAGCAACTGTAAATCCTGTTGATCAACACGTAGTAACTTTAACTATCGAAGTACCTGCAGCAGAAGTAGACAAAGGTATCAAACAAGCGGTAAAACGCATTGCAAACCAAGTAAACATTCCTGGCTTCCGTAAAGGCCACGCACCTCGTCGTGTATTGGAAATGAACTTTGGTAAAGAAGCTATCTTGGAAGAAGCATTTGACGTATTGGCTAGCCAAAACTATAGTGCTGCTCTTCGTGAAAACGATATCGTTCCTGTATCTGATCCAGAAACAGAACGCGTACAATTCGAAGAAGGTAAAGATTTAATCTTCAAAGTAACTGTAACAAAACGCCCAGAAGTTAATCTTGGCGATTACAAAGGCTTAGAAGCTACAAAACAAGACGCTACTGTAACTGATGAACAAATCGAAGAACAATTGAACAATATTCGTGAACAACAAGCTAAAATGGTTGTTGCTGAAGAAGGCGCTACAATTCAAAAAGACGACTTCGCAGTAATCGATTTCGCTGGTTCTGTTGATGGTAAACCATTTGATGGTGGCGAAGGTAAATCCTACCCATTACAAATTGGTTCCGGTAGCTTCATCCCAGGTTTCGAAGATCAATTGATCGGCGCAAAAGCTGGTGATGATGTAACTGTAAAAGTAACATTCCCAGAAGACTACTTCGTAGCTGAATTAGCTGGTAAAGAAGCAGAATTCAAAACTCATATCCATGATATTAAACGTAAAGAATTGCCTGAATTGAACGATGAATTCGCAAAAGAAGCAAGCTCTTACGAAACCATTGAAGAATTGAAAAACGATCTTCGCGCTAAAATGGAAGAAGAAGCATCCCGTCGTGCCATCGACACTTACAATGCTGATTTGATCCAAGCAGCTGTTAAAAATGCAACTGTAGATATTCCAGAAGTGATGATCAATGATCGTGTAGAACAAATGATTCAAGAATTGGCTATGAACATGGAAGGCCGTGGCTTGAAACTTGATGACTACTTGAAATTCTCCAATAAAACTATCGAAGATTTACGCACTGAATACAAAGATTCCGCAGCTGAAAATGTACGCGCTGATTTAGTATTGGACGCTATTGCAACTGCTGAAGGTATCGAAGTAACTCCAGATGATATGAATCGCGAAATCTTCATTATGGCTCAAAACTTTGGGGCAGATCCTAAAGAAGTTTGGGATATTATTGCAAAAGAAGGTCGTGTAGCTATGTTGGCAGGCTCTGTAGCTCGCAAAAAAGCAGCTCGATTCATCATCGATAATGCAAAAGGTGCAGAAGCAGCAGAATAATGCTTGCTCACTAGGTACATGAAAAGGTGATTATATGTATGTACCAATCGTAGTTGAACAAGGCGAACGTGGTGAACGTTCGTATGATATTTACTCTCGCTTATTAAAGGATCGCATTATCTTTTTAGGTGGACCTATTGATGATAATGTTGCAAATGCGGTGATTGCCCAAATGCTTTTCCTAGAAGCAGAGGATCCAGATAAAGATATTCATCTATATATTAATAGCCCAGGTGGTGTTGTAACTGCTGGTATGGCTATCTATGATACGATGCAATATATTAAACCAGATGTGTCTACCATTTGCGTAGGCTCCGCTGCAAGTATGGGGGCTGTATTATTGACAGCCGGTGCAAAGGGAAAACGCTTTGCATTGCCTCATGCGCGCGTTATGATTCACCAACCATTGGGTGGTGTACAAGGTCAAGCATCTGAAATCGAAATCCATGCCCGTGAAATTCTTCGTATGCGTGAAGAGTTAAATGGTATCCTAGCAGCTCGCAGTGGCCAAGACATTGAAGTGGTAGCACGTGATACGGATCGTGATAACTTCATGAGTGCCCAAGATGCCGTTGAATACGGTTTGATTGACGAGGTGTTAACTCGTGATACTCTAGAAAGCAAGTAATGGAGGCGCTCATTGGCAAAAGATAAAGATACTATGCGTTGTAGCTTTTGCGGACGCACAAGTGATGAAGTAAGAAAACTAGTGGCCGGTCCTAATGTGTACATCTGTGATGAATGCGTAGAAGTTTGTGAACGCATCATTGAAGATGAACTTGGTGACATCGGTACAGAAGACTTTAAATTAAAAGAATTGCCAACGCCAAAAGAAATTAAAGCTCATCTTGATCAATATGTCATTGGTCAAGATGATGCTAAAGTTTCCCTTGCGGTGGCAGTATATAATCACTACAAACGTCTACAAACAGATAATGTGGTAGATGATGTAGAACTACAAAAGTCCAATGTTCTATTTATTGGACCTACAGGTAGTGGTAAAACATTATTGGCTCAAACATTGGCAAAAATGTTAGAGGTTCCATTTGCAATTGCAGATGCAACAAGCTTAACCGAGGCTGGCTATGTAGGGGAAGATGTAGAAAATATTCTATTAAAACTCATTCAAGCCGCCGATTATGATATTGAACGGGCTGAACGCGGTATTATTTACATCGATGAAATCGATAAGATTGCCCGTAAGTCTGAAAATCCTTCCATTACACGTGACGTGTCTGGGGAAGGTGTGCAACAAGCACTTTTAAAAATCTTAGAAGGTACCGTTGCTTCCGTACCACCTCAAGGCGGTCGTAAGCATCCTAATCAAGAAATGTTACAAATCGATACTACTAATATTCTCTTTATTTGTGGTGGCGCATTTGATGGTATGGATAAGGTTATTACAAAACGTACCGCTAAGAAAACATTAGGTTTTGGTGCTGATGTACAACGTGCTGAAGAACGCGATGTATCTGCGATTCTCAAAGAGGTTGTACCTGAAGATTTATTGAAATTTGGTTTGATTCCCGAATTTATTGGTCGTTTGCCTGTTATGGTAACATTAGATCTATTAGATCGGGATGCATTGGTCCAAATTCTTACAAAACCGAAAAATGCATTGACTAAGCAATATGAAAAAATTCTATCCCTTGATGGTGTAGAATTAACATTTGAAGATGATGCATTAGAAGAAATCGCTGATGAAGCATTACAGCGTAAAACTGGTGCTCGTGGTTTGCGTGCCATTATTGAGAAGGTAATGAAGTATGTTATGTATGAAGTTCCATCTATGGATGATGTGGCAAAATGCATAGTTACCAGAGAAGCCGTAAAGGGCACAGGTGAACCTATACTCAAAAATGAGGCAGACAAAGACATCCAGCTGAAATCGTAATTCGAAGAAACTCATTTCTGTGTAGGAATGAGTTTCTTTTCATAATATAAATCCTTGGAGGACATATGAATTTACTCGAAGTAGGTATTCCTACCGTTCCCCTTAGAGGGATGGTTGTATATCCGAATATCGTGATTCACCTCGATATCGGTCGAGACAAATCCATCAAAGCGGTAGAAGCCGCAATGAACGAAGATCGCATTATGGCAGTGGTATCCCAAAAGGATGATTCTGTAGATGCACCTACCGTTCATGATTTAGCCCAAATGGGTACACTTGTAAAAATTAAACAAATGTTGCGCTTACCAGGTGGTATTGTTCGTGTTCTCGTTGAAGGTATTACTCGTATTCGTGTTATGAACATTACGAGCATGGATCCTTATTATGTAGGGGACTATGAACGTGTAGCATCCATTTTCGAAGATGATGTAGAACTTGAGGCATATCGTCGTTTAGTACAGTCTAAATTCAATGAATGGGCTGATGAAGCTAAAACGATCACTGAAGAAGGCATTACACGCGTTATGGAATTGCGTGACCCTTGTGAACTAGCCGATCAAGTAGCATTTATGCTGCCTGTTAATAATGCAAAACGACAAGAGTTACTAGAAGAATTATCTGTTGCAAGACGATTGAACATGATTGTAGGCATTCTTAATATGGAATTACAAATTTCTGATTTGGAAAATTCCATCAACAATCAAGTTCGTCAAGCTATGGAAAAAACACAAAAAGAATATTTCTTGCGTGAAAAAATTCGCGTCATTCATGATGAATTGGGTGATAAAGGCGACCCTGAGGAAGAAGCAGATGAATTAAGAGAACAATTAAAAGTTCTTAATTTGAGCGAAGAGGTTCACAATCGTATCGATAAAGAAATTTCTCGCTATAGCCGCATGCCACAAATGATGCCAGAAGCGACCATTCTTAGAAATTATCTCGACTGGGTGCTAAGTTTACCATGGAACGATGTTACCGATGATCGTCTAGATATCAATGAAGCAAAAGATATTTTAGAGGCTGATCATTATGGCTTAGAAAAGGTTAAGAAACGTATCTTAGAATTCTTGGCAGTTCGCAAATTGACAGGTAAAAATAGCGGTTCCATCCTTTGCTTAGTAGGACCTCCTGGTGTTGGTAAAACATCGTTAGCTTCATCTATTGCTAAAGCGATGAATCGTAAATTCGTACGCGCATCCTTAGGTGGTGTTCGCGATGAAGCTGAAATTCGTGGCCATCGTCGTACATACATTGGCGCATTGCCAGGTCGTATGATTCAGGGCATTAAAAATGCAGGTACACGTAATCCTGTATTCTTGCTTGATGAAATCGATAAATTGGCATCCGATTATAAAGGTGATCCATCTTCTGCATTATTAGAAGTGTTGGATCCGGAACAAAATAGTACATTTAGCGATCATTTTATTGAAATTCCATTTGATTTCTCCGATGTATTCTGGATTACTACGGCGAATGTGGCCTCTAATATTCCAGGCCCATTATTAGACCGTATGGAAATTATTGAGCTTTCAAGCTACATGGAAGATGAAAAATTAGAAATCGCTAAGCGCTATTTAGCACCTAAACAAATCGAAAAGAACGGTTTAAAAGATAATAAGATTAAACTATCTGATGCAGTGTTAAAGAAAATTGTATCCGAATATACTCGTGAAGCTGGCGTTCGTACCTTGGAAAAAACTATCGCTAAAGTATGCCGAAAAATGGCTTACCAAGTGGTAGAACAAGATATTGAAACTCCGAAGGTTTCCGTCAAGAATTTACACGAATACTTAGGCGCACCTATCTTTATCGATCAAGAACGTGAAAAGAAACCTCAAGTGGGCTATGTTAACGGACTTGCTTGGACCTCTGTAGGTGGTGTAGTATTACCTTGTGAAGCGACAACAATGGCAGGGACTGGCAAACTAGCACTAACCGGTAGCCTTGGTAAAGTAATGCAAGAATCCGGTCATGCTGCTATGAGCTATATTCGTCATAATGCAAAATCCTTGAAAATCGATGAAGAATTCTATAAAAAGTTAGATATTCACGTTCATCTTCCAGAAGGGGCAACACCAAAGGATGGTCCTTCAGCAGGGATTACGATGACATTAGCAATGGTATCTGCCTTGACGGGACGTAAGGTGCGCGCTGATCTCGCTATGACTGGTGAAATCACATTGCGTGGCCGCGTATTACCAATTGGCGGTCTTAAAGAGAAATTGTTGGCAGCATTGTTATACGGTGTGAAAGAGGTTTTAATTCCAAAAGGTAATGAAAAGGATATTCCTGAATTACCAGATAGTGTAAAAGAAGGTCTTATCATCACACCTGTTAAGACAATGGATGAAGTTTTAGCAAAGGCACTTGTATAATGCAAAAGAAGAAAAAATCCACAAAACATATGGGGCCAAAACCACAATATACAAGAAAAGAAATTAAGGGGCCTCGCATTATAGCAGCAAAATATAATACATCCTGTGTAAAAGCAGATCAATATCCTGAAGGGGATACGGTAGAAGTAGCCTTTTTAGGACGCTCTAATGTGGGCAAATCCTCATTGATTAATTCCTTATGTAATTATCGTGGCCTTGCTCTTGTGAGTGGACAGCCAGGGAAAACAAAGACGATAAACTATTTTGATATTGAATCAAAAGAGGATATTAGTGAAACTGAAGAACGTCGGTATCACTGGTTCTTAGTTGATTTGCCTGGATATGGTTTTGCAAAAACTAATAAAGATAATCGCAATATGTGGTCATCATTTATATCTGATTATATATTGCATTCTGAACGATTAATGTTATTATGCTTGCTTATCGATGGGCGTCATCCAGAGATGCCTATCGACAAAGTGGCGTTTGATTGGCTCGTTGAGGCCGGTGTGCCTCTTCAAATCGTGGTGACAAAGGTAGATAAGCTCAATGCTAAAGAGAAATCAATAAATTTAGCAAAAGTTAAAGCCATGTATCCAACTGATTCTCCACCGATTATGTATAGCTCATTGAAACATACGGGCCGTGAGTTATTGCAGCAACGAATTAATCAAGTACTAGTAGGGGAGGAAGCATGAGTAATTCAAACCAGTTAGAGATGATGGAACGCATCGCTCTTGATTTAGAGGGTGTTGAACGTGCTCTTGCGTCATCCTTTAACACAGGGTCTGAAGATTTTAATACACTGATTAGACCTTTATCCGAGGCCGGCGGTAAACGTTTGCGCGCGCAATTATGCTTGCTTATTGCCAATGCGGGTACATCGGTAGAGGAAGAGCGTATTAAGATTGCAGAAGCTGTAGAAATGTTACACCTAGCGACGTTGATTCATGATGATGTCTTAGATCAAGCGGAAATACGTCGCGGTGAAGAGACAATTCATAAGCACAAAGGCAATAAGGTTGCCATTTTAAGTGGTGACTATTTATTTGCGAAGGCATTCCGTATCGTATCCGAAATGCCACATATGGAATATTTAAAGATCTTTTCTCATATCATCACCTGTCTTGTGGAAGGTGAATTTATGCAAATGGAAGATGTGTATCGCATTGACCAAGGCATAGATCGATATATGACAAAGACGCAAAAGAAAACAGCCGACTTTATGGAGGGCTGCATGGAACTAGGGGGTCTGTTAGGTGGCTGGTCTAGTGATGAAATTATGTACCTAAAACGATATGGTCATGCGTTGGGGATGGCGTTCCAGATTACCGATGATATTATGGATTATCGCGAAACCTCAGACACGACAGGTAAACCTGTGGGGAATGACCTTCGAGAGGGCTTGTTAACCTATCCATTGCTTAGTATCGTTAATGAAAGCAATCAGAATCAGTTGTTGCAAGATATTAAGAACCTTAATCATGGCGGTAATGAACAAGAGATTATCGATTATGTTATTGCTCAGGGTGGTATAGATAATACATTACGGGTCGCTCAACAATATTGTGATGATGCGTTATCTGCATTACAATCTATACGTGATTTTGATGGCAAAGAGTTTTTAGTATTAGCTGTTCAAAACTTAGCAGATAGAAAGGTATAATATGGAGGCCTTCGAACCTAAAGATTTCGAATATCCCATAAAGAAACCTTCATTTGATAGCGTAGTTCGACAAAAGCGTCGGGAACAAGCACAAAAAGCAGAACAAGAGCAATATGCCGTGGTAAATACTGAACAGAAAGAGGATGCTCCAGAGCCGTTATATACGGAGATGGAACAAAAGATGATGGACGAAGCTGCCAATTTATCGTTGGTAGGTCATCTATCAGAACTTCGTAGACGTATTATAATTATGGTTGTTGCTATTATCATAGGAACGGGCATTGCCTATTATTATGTAGACGTATTATTAGATATTTTATTAGCCCCTGCAGGCAAGTTATATTACATGCGTCCTACAGAAGCCTTCTTTACATATATGAAGGTATCCATCGTAGGCGGCATAATTTTGGCATCGCCTATCATACTGCATCAAATATGGCTCTTTGTGAAACCAGCATTGACAGTTCGCGAGAAACATCTATCAAACTGGATTTTACCAGTAGCCTTTTTGTTGTTTGTAACAGGTATTTTCTTTTCCTATATCTTAGTGTTACCTGCTGCGGTTAAGTTCTTTATGGGCTTTGCCACCGATGAATTGCAACCGATGTTTTCCATTGGTCAATATATGGACTTTGTATTGGCCTTTGTACTACCGTTCGGCTTTATATTCGAACTGCCATTGATTATTATCATTATGGGATATTTTAATTTAATTACATCCCAATTCTTAAAGAAGAAACGCAAAATATTTATTTTGCTTTCCTTTATTATAGGTGCAGTAATTTCACCTACACCGGATATGTTCTCACAAACCATGATTGCATTGCCGATGATATTATTATATGAAACTAGCCTCTTTGTGTTAGCTAAAGTGATGAAACGATAAGTACTTACTTTCAGGAGGAACGATGAAAACCTACGAAAATTTAACCACCTACAATCCTGGTGAAATCGAAAGTAAATGGTATTCCTATTGGGAAAACCAAGGTTACTTTCATGAAGAAGTAGACACTGACAAGGAACCATTTAGCATTGTATTACCACCTCCAAATGTAACAGGTATGTTGCATATGGGGCATGCGCTAGATAATACATTACAAGATATCTTGATTCGTTTTAAACGTATGCAAGGTTACAATGTATTATGGCTGCCTGGTACAGACCATGCTGGTATTGCTACACAAATCAAGGTAGAAGAAATGCTCGCTAAAGAAGAGGGCAAATCTCGCTATGATTTAGGTCGTGAAAAATTCGTAGAACGCGTTTGGAAATGGAAGAAAGAATATGGCGATACCATTGTTAAACAAATTCGCAGCTTAGGTGCATCCTGTGACTGGAGCCGTGAACGTTTTACATTGGATGAAGGATACTATCATGCAGTACGTGAAGTATTTGTAAGCCTTTATGAAAAAGGTTTGATCTATCGTGGTGAACGCATCATCAACTGGTGCCCTCGTTGTGCAACAGCGTTGTCTGATGTAGAGGTAGAACACGAAGATGAGCACGGTCATTTATGGCATATTAAATATCCTGTAAAAGGTGAAGAAGGTCGCTTTGTTATCGTTGCGACAACACGTCCTGAAACAATGTTCGGCGACGTAGCGGTAGCAGTAAATCCTGAAGACGACCGTTATAAAGATTTAATTGGTAAAACATTAATTTTGCCATTTGTTGATCGTGAAATTCCTGTTATTGCTGATGACTATGTAGATGCAAGCTTTGGTACAGGTTGTGTAAAAATTACACCAGCCCATGACCCTAACGACTTTGAAATGGGTCAACGTCACAACTTAGAATCCATCGTTGTTATGAACAATGATGCGACAATGAACGAAGGTGCTGGTAAATTTAACGGCATGACACGCGAAGAAGCGCGTAAACAAGTGGTAGCTGAGCTTGATGAATTAGGATTGCTAGAAAAAATCGAAGATCATGACCATGCGGTTGGCCATTGTTCCCGTTGTAAAACGATTATTGAACCAATGGTTTCTAAACAATGGTTCGTAGATATGAAACCTCTTGCAGAGCCAGCATTGAAGGTTGTAAAAGATGGTGAAGTTCAATTCGTTCCTGAACGTTTTACTAAAACATATGTAAATTGGCTCGAAAACATCCGCGACTGGACGATTTCTCGTCAATTATGGTGGGGTCATCGTATTCCAGCGTGGTATTGTGATGACTGTGGTGAGACGATTGTTAGCCGTGAAGACATTACAGAATGCCCTCATTGTCATGGACATGTAACACAAGATCCAGATGTGCTCGATACATGGTTTAGTTCTGGTTTATGGCCATTTGCTACCATGGGTTGGCCTAAAGATACAGCAGAGCTTAAACAATGGTATCCAACAAGTGTACTCGTAACTGGTTATGATATTATCTTCTTCTGGGTTGCTCGTATGATTTTCATGGCTCTTGAGTTTGAACATGAAATTCCATTCAAACATGTATTTATTCATGGTCTTGTACGTGATAGCCAAGGCCGCAAGATGAGTAAATCCTTAGGCAATGGTATTAATCCATTAGATGTAATCGGCGAATATGGTGCTGATGCATTGCGCTTTACACTTGTAACAGGTAATACACCGGGCAATGATATGCGTTTCTACATGGAACGTGTGGAAGCAAACCGCAACTTTGCAAATAAAATTTGGAATGCTTCTAAATTCGTTCTCATGAATTTGACGAATTATGATGAAAGTTTCGTTCCTACTGAGGCTGATTTAACATTGGCTGACAAATGGATTGTCGAAAAATACAATGAAACCGTAGCAAGTATTACTGCAAATCTTGATAAATTTGAGCTTGGTGAAGCGGCTAGCTCCGTATATGATTTCATTTGGAATACCTATTGCGACTGGTACATTGAACTTGCAAAACCTCGTTTGTATAGCGAGGCTAATGAACGCGATCGTCGTACTGTACAATATTTGCTTGTAACAATCTTGCGTCATATGCTTGAATTGTTGCATCCATTTATGCCATTCGTTACAGAACATATTTGGCAACACTTGCCTCATGAAGGTGAAAGCATTGTGATTGCTAAATGGCCAGAAGCGTTAGCTTTCACAAATCTTACAGAGGCTGCACGTCAAATGGAAATCATGATGGATGCTATTAAAGGTATCCGTAACATGCGCGCTGAAATGAATGTACCTTTGGGCAAAAAAGCCGAAGTTATTGTAGCACCGACTGATGCGTCTATCGCTGAGGCCGTTGCAGAGCATAGCGATTATTTCGTAACACTTGCATGGGCTGAAAAGGTAACTATTCTAGGTGCTGAGGATCCAAAACCTGAAAATGCAACCGTAACTGTTGTAAATGGTATGGAAGTATATCTTCTCTTGAAGGATCTTATCGATGCAGATAAAGAAAAAGAACGTATCGAAAAAGAAAAAGGCCAAATGCAAAAAGAAATTGCACGCTTAGAAGGTAAATTGAGCAATCAAGGTTTCCTTGCAAAAGCACCAGAAGCAGTTGTAGCAAAAGAAAAAGAAAAACTAGAAGAATATAAACAAAAACAACAAGCGTTGTTAGAACGTGAAGAATTCTTAAAAACCTTATAGGAGGTTTATATGACATACGAAGAAGCCTTAACGTATTTAGAAGATACCTCATCCTTTGGCATAAAACCGGGGTTAGAGCGTATTCGTGCATTATTGCAAGCGTTGGGGAATCCTGAACGAGATTATAAAATCATTCATGTTACGGGTACAAATGGTAAAGGTTCTGTAACAACCTATATTTCGTATGCTCTATTTACCAGTGGATTACGGGTGGGGCGATTTACATCGCCTCACCTTGAATCTTATACGGAGCGTATAGAAATTAATGATGTTCAAATTAGCAAAGACGCTTTTGGCAATTTGATCGATTGTGTTCGACAAGGCGTAGATAAGATCATTGCTGATGGGGTAGAGCCACCTACACAATTTGAAATTCTAACGGCCGCAGCATTCCTATTCTTTAAAGAACAAGGTGTAGACTATGCTGTTGTAGAAGCTGGCTTGGGTGGATTACTGGATTCAACGAATGTTGTGACACCAGTGGTTTCCGTTATTACTAATGTTACCCTTGATCATCAAGCGTATTGTGGCAATACGGTTGAAGAGATTGCCAAGCATAAGGCGGGCATTATAAAAGAAGGTGTTCCTGTCGTAACGGCGGCTCAAGAAGGACCATTAAAGGTCATTGAAGAGACAGCTGAAGAAAAGCATGCACCATTATATGTGTTTAACAAAAAGTTTGGTATCGATAGCCGTAGTGTAGTGCCAGGTGGGCAATTGATTACGGTCAGCGCTATTGGTGCACCGCCTGCTATGTTATTTACAACGATGGCTGGGATTCATCAATCTGTCAATTTGGCTTGTGCATTACAAGCTGTACGCCTAGTTATGGAACATGATGATGCTATTAGCGAAGAAACAATGCGCGAAGGTTTTGCCCGTGCCACTTGGGCTGGTCGTTTTGAGATTAAAAAAGCTTTGGATCGGACATTCATATTTGATGGTGCCCACAATGCAGCAGGTGCAGAATCTTTCGGTATGACTTACCATGAATTATTTGGAGATACGCCAAAAACAATGGTGATGGCTATTTTGTCAGATAAGGATGAAATGGGGATTATTCACGAAGTTGTAAAACCAAAAGATACAGTCATTGCAGTGGCTGCACCAACACCACGTACAGAGGTGCCAGAGAAATTGGTAGAAACCGTTCGGCAATGTGTGAAAGGGGTAGTGGCACAGACAGAAGATTCTGTGAGCAGTGCTCTTGATTTAGCATTACAATCGACACAAGATGGAGACATCATTGTTGTGTGTGGATCATTATATATTCTTGGCGAAGCTCGCGGTTGGTTACAAAACCGTATGAGCCACTAGGTAATCATTATGGATCACTCATTATTTCCAACGGAAACAAAGTTGAAGTTTTATATTGAACGACTTATTTATGGTGTGGCTATTGCCATGCCACTTCAACCGATGGTAGGCGATGTACTTTTGTGGCTAGCCGTTGGGCTTGCCATTGTCGATTTAATACGAAGTCGTAGTCTTAGCTTACCTACGGGCTGGCTATCGTGGACGGTCATGTTTTTTGTCCTTTGGACTGGTGTATCAGCTGCTTTATCCGATAATGCGCAATGGGCTTTGACAAGTTGGTTTTATCAGATTGTGGCCGGTGGAGGTATCTATTATTTAGTACGTACCTATATTAGTACGCCGAAACAGTGGCGTTATTTTCTTCAATGTACATTGGGAACGGCGATTCTCGTTTGTTGTATAGGTGCTTATGAATATATTTTTATTCCTAATCATCATATTAAGGAATGGGTTGATGCCATCCAATTTCCAAAATTAATGCGACGCATGTCGTCAACATTGACGAATCCCAATCTGTTGGGCGCTTACTTATTGATGATTCTGAGCGTTAGTATTAGTTATTTATTGGTATACTGGAAGGGCTTATCCGATAAAATCTTATCGGAGGAATATAAGAAACAAATCTACATGATGATTCCCATTGCGTTAATACTTTTTGTTACTATGCTATTAACGTATTCACGTGGCATATGGATCAGTTTTGGTGCCATGATTATTTACTGGGGAATTTTTGTAGAACGTCGTTTATTATTATCCTTGATAGCAATCCCCATCATTCTATATTTTTATGATGGAGAAATTGCTACTCGTCTTTGGTCTATATTCCAAGGTCATGATACATCGGCTGATTTACGATGGGCCTTGTGGGATAGCACGATGTACATTGTTCGTGAAAATCCTGTGTGGGGGATTGGGTGGAATACATTTTACTTAGTATATCCAGAATATAATTATTATATTCAAGGTCCTAATGTATTGATGTATCACGCTCATAATTTATACCTTAATATGTTGGCTGAAATAGGCATACCAGGACTTATCTCCTTTATAACTGTATTAATAGGTCATGTGGTTACCTCTATACGTCTAAAAGGTGATGTGTTCCGTAAGGCTGCCTCCATCGGTGTCGGTGCTTTAGCAGTCGGTGTCCTTGTCAGTGGTTTGTCTGATTTTGAATTATATAGTCACCAAGTAACGATTACATTCTGGTTATTGCTAGGGTGGGTAGGTGCTTTTGTGAAAGTTCAACAAAATCAGACTAAAATCAATCATAATTAAAACGCATCGAAAAAAATCGAAGTTATTGTGTTATGTATAATACAAATTAGAATAAGAGTGAATTGAAGAGAATCTATATATTGTATAGAAATTCTTCGATTCACTCTTTTTTAACTATATATATGAAATTATAAAAATATATCTATAATTCCTGAGAGTTATAACGATGTGAATTTAATTTATCCCAAAAATGGAAAATCTATGACTTTTAGTCATAATGACCCATAAATATGTGACAAAAAATACATTTTATGCATATAAGTTGACAATGCGATTGTAAAAGCATACGATGAAGTTGGTTTAAGGAACGGTTTAGACCAAGAGATTGATCAACTGTCGTTTAACAAGGTGATTTTAAGGAGATGGTACGATGATAGACATCAAAGATCGCGTTAAAAATGCGGCCCTCCAAGGCAAAATTGTCACAGCTTATGAAGCAGCTCAAATGATTAACCACAATGATAAAGTTGGTATTTCCGGCTTTACTCCATCTGGTTATGCAAAAGCTGTACCATTGGCTTTGGCTGAACGAATGGAAAAAGAACCATTCAAAATTGATTTATGGACAGGTGCTTCCGTAGGTGATGAAGCCGACGGTGCATTAACACGTGCACATGGTATTAACCGTCGTTTCCCTTATCAAACAAATGGGGATACACGCAAAGCTTTAAATAGCGGCGACATCAAATACGTTGATATGCACTTAAGTACAATGGCGCAAAATGTACGCTATGGTTTCTTTGGTGATTTAGACGTAGCTATCGTAGAAGTTTGTCAAATCAATGAAGATGGCTCTTTAGTACCTACAACATCTGTTGGTAACTCTCCAACATTTGTTAGCCAAGCTAAAAAAGTTATCGTAGAAGTAAACGTATCTCAACCATTATCTTTGGTTGGTATGCATGATATCTACGAACCACTTGATCCACCATATCGCAAACCAATTCCATTGGAACATGCTGGTGATCGTATTGGTACTGATGCAATTCCTTGTGACCCAGACAAAATCATTGCAGTAGTTCCTTGTGATGTTCCTGATACTACAAGACCTTTGGCACCTATCGATGATGATGCAAAAGCAATGAGTCAACACCTTATCAAATTCTTTGAACAAGAAATCGGTGAAGGTCGTTTACCTGAAAACTTGCTTCCATTGCAATCTGGCGTAGGTTCTGTAGCAAATGCAGTAATCAGCGGATTGGCTCAAGGCCCATTCAAAGATTTGTCCATTTATACAGAAGTAATCCAAGATGGTATGTTTGACTTAATCGATGCAGGTAAAGTAACTGTATGTTCCGGTACTGCATTAAGTCCTTCTCCAGATGGGTTGAAACGTTTCTATAATAACATCGATGAATATCGTAAAAAGATTATTCTTCGTCCACAAGAAATTTCTAACAACCCTGGTATTGCTCGCCGTATTGGTGTCATTGCCATGAATACCGCTATCGAATTTGATATTTTTGGCAATGTAAACTCTACTCATATTATGGGTAGCAAAATGATGAACGGTATTGGCGGATCTGGTGACTTTGCACGTAGTGCATATCTCACTATTTTCTGTACTAATTCCGTTGCAAAAGGTGGCGACATCAGTTCTATCGTTCCATATGTATCTCATGTGGATCACCCAGAACATGACACTATGATTTTCTGTACAGAACAAGGTGTTGCTGACTGTCGTGGTTTGAGCCCAGTGGAAAGAGCTCGTTTGATCATTGAAAAATGTGCTCACCCAGACTACAAACCAATGTTAACTGAATACCTCGAAAAAGCACTCGCTGCAACTAAGAATGCCCATACACCAATGTTGCTCGACGAAGCTCTTTCTTGGCATAAACGCTTCACAGAAACTGGAAGCATGAAAAAATAACCTGTTTTTTTAGGAGGATGATGAAAACATGGCTTACGAAAACCTTAAAGCCCAAATTGCTGAGTACAATAAACTTTGTGACGAAAAGTGTGTAAAAACTCCAGAACGTCAAAACTTGAAATACAACCGCGTGTATACACCAGTTGATATTGAAGGCTTTGATTATGAACGTGATTTGGGTATGCCTGGTGAATATCCATATACTCGTGGCGTACAACCTACAATGTACCGTGGTCGTTTCTGGACTATGCGTATGTATGCTGGTTTCGCGACAGCTGAAGAATCTAACAAACGTTACCGTTACCTTATCGAATCCGGTGCAACTGGTCTTTCCTGTGCATTCGACTTACCTACACAAATCGGTTATGACTCTGATGACGTTATGGCTGAAGGCGAAGTTGGTAAAGTAGGTGTAGCGATTGACTCCTTGGCAGATATGGAAATCTTGTTCAACGGCATCGACCTTGGCAAAGTATCCACTTCCATGACAATCAACGCTCCAGCATCCGTTTTGTTGGCAATGTATATCGCAGTAGCTGAAAAACAAGGCGTACCTTCCACAGAATTGAAAGGTACAATTCAAAATGATATTTTGAAAGAATACGCAGCTCGTGGTACTTACATTTTCCCTCCAAAACCATCCATGCGTTTGATTACTAATATCTTTGAATATTGCTCTCAATACGTTCCAAAATGGAATACAATTTCCATTTCCGGTTACCATATCCGTGAAGCAGGTTCCACAGCAGCACAAGAAATCGCATTTACAATTGCTGATGGTATCGCATATGTAGAAGCAGCTTTGAAAGCTGGTCTTGATGTTGATACATTCGCTGGTCGTCTTTCCTTCTTCTGGAATGCTCATAACAATGTACTTGAAGAAGTTGCTAAATTCCGCGCATCCCGTCGTTTATGGGCAACTATCATGAAAGAACGTTTTGGTGCTAAAAAACCAAAATCCATGATGCTTCGTGTACATACTCAAACAGCTGGTTCCATGTTGACTGCACAACAAGTTGATAACAACATCGTTCGTGTTGCTCTTCAAACTGCAGCTGCTGTAATGGGCGGTACTCAATCCTTACATACAAACTCCCGTGACGAAGCTTTGGCTCTTCCTACAGAAGCATCTGTACAAGTAGCTCTTCGTACACAACAAATCGTGGCTTACGAATCTGGTTTGGCTGACGTAGTTGACCCATTGGGCGGTTCCTACTATGTAGAAGCTATGACTAACGCTATCTATGACGAAGCTATGGCTTACATCAAGAAAATTGATGAAATGGGCGGCGCTGTAGTAGCAATCGAAAAAGGCTACATCCAAAAAGAAATCCAAGAATCCGCTTACAAATGGCAAATGGAAGTTGAATCTGGCTTGCGCACAATCGTTGGCGTAAACAAATTCCAAGTTGAAGAAGAAGCTCCAAAAGACTTGCTTCGCGTAGATGCTTCCGTTGGTGTTAACCAAGCTAAGAAAACTCAAGCAGTTCGCGCTAACCGCGATCAAGCAGCAGTTGACAAAGCTTTAGCTGATTTGAAAGCTGGCGCAGCTGACGAAAACGTTAACTTGATGCCATTAATTCTTGCAGCAGTTAAAACATATGCTACTTTGGGTGAAATTTGTAATGTATTGCGCGAAGTATTCGGTGAATACCAAGCTCATTCCACATTATAATATCGGCTAATTTCGGAGGTAATTATCATGGCAGAAAAACGTATTAGAGTAATCGTAGCAAAACCAGGTCTTGATGGTCATGACCGTGGTGCAAAAGTTGTAGCACGCGCACTTCGCGATGCTGGTTTCGAAGTAATCTACACAGGTCTTCGTCAAACTCCAGAACAAATCGTAGAAGCAGCACTTTCTGAAGACGTTAATGTAGTTGCATTATCCCTTCTTTCTGGCGCTCACAACACATTGTTTCCTAAAATTGTTGAACTTTTGAAAGAAAAAGGCATGGGCGATGTTCTTGTAATCGGCGGCGGCGTTATTCCTGATGCTGATATCCCTGGCTTGAAAAAAGCTGGCGTAGCAGCTGTATTCACACCTGGTACTCCAACTGGTGATATCGTTAACTTCATCAAGGAAAACGTAAAATAATTAATTGGGCAAGAGAGGGGCACAACTGAATAGTTGGCTCCCCTCTATTCCCATATTCAAAGATAGGTGGTGAGGCGAATGGATTTAGTTAAAGGCCTCTTTGAAGGCTCAAGACTAGCCTTAGCACGGTCCATCACTGCTGTAGAAAACGAGTATGAAAATGCCATCGATATTATGAAGGCTATTTACCCTAAAACGGGTAATGCCCGTATTCTCGGTATAACTGGTGCCCCTGGTGCAGGTAAAAGTACTTTGACAGATAAGGTTGTTAAACATTATCTTGATCAAGGTAAAAAAATCGGCATCGTTGCCATCGACCCAACTAGCCCATTCTCTGGTGGTGCTATATTGGGGGACCGTATTAGAATGAATGATTTGACATTAAATGAAAATGTATTCATTCGAAGCATGGGGACGCGTGGTAGTCTTGGTGGTTTATCCAAAAAGACTGCAGACGTTGTAAAATTAATGGATGCCTTTGGCATGGATTTGATTATCATTGAAACAGTAGGTGTAGGTCAATCCGAAGTAGATATCGTAAAAAATGCGGATACTACATTGGTTGTGCTCGTTCCTGGTCTCGGTGATGATATCCAAGCTATTAAGGCGGGTATTCTTGAAATCGGCGATGTATTTGCTATCAATAAAGCTGACCGAGATGGTTGCGATCGTTTGAATGTAGAAATTGAAATGATGCTTGACCTTGATTCTCGTGAAGTAAAATGGCGCCCACCAATTAAGCGTACAATTGCTAGTAAAGACCAAGGCGTAGATGAACTTATCGAAGCCTTAGATGAACATTTTGAGTATCTTGAAGATTCCGGTGAATTGGAATCTCGTCGGGCAGAACGTACCCGCGATGAAATCATCGCAATGATTAATGAACAAATTGGTCGCTATGTAGCTGATAAAATCATTACAAGCGACGAATTTAATAGCCAAGTGGCAGCTGTCAATGAACGTGAAAACGATCCATATACAGTTGTTAACGGCGTAATTAATAACGTGCTAAAGTAGACGGCGACTACATAGCATTAGAGATTTAGCCTTATAAAGGAGATAATCGAAATGGCTTTTAAAGTATTACAAGTGGATCACATCGGTATTGGTGTTAATGATTTAGCAGCAACTAAAGAATTTTACAAAAATGCTTTAGGTATTCAACATCTTCCTGAAGATGAAGTAGTAGAAGAACAAAAAGTAAAAGTATCCTTCTTCCCATGCGGTGATGCTGAATTAGAATTCTTGGAAACTACTACACCTGATGGCCCTATCGGTAAATTTATCGAAAAAAATGGCGGTCGTGATGGTATCCAACACGTTGCTTTGCGCGTAGATAATATTGAAAATGCTATTGCTGATCTTATGGCGAAAGGTATTCGTATGATTGACGAAAAACCTCGTTATGGTGCTGGCGGTTCCTCTATTGCATTCGTTCATCCTAAAGCTACAGGTGGCGTATTACTTGAACTTTGCCAACGAATGAAATAAAATATTATTGTAACAAGTTTTTATGGAGGTGCTGACATGCAAACAGTGCAAGAAAAAATTGAGTTGTTGCACGAAAAACTAGCTAAAGTTAAAGCTGGTGGCGGTGAAAAACGCGTTGAGAAACAACATTCTCAAGGTAAAATGACTGCTCGTGAACGTTTGGCTAAATTATTCGATGACAACTCTTTTGTTGAACTTGATCAATTCGTTAAACATCGTTGTGTTAACTTCGGTCAAGACAAAAAAGAATTACCAGGCGAAGGCGTAGTAACTGGTTACGGTACTATCGATGGTCGTTTGGTATATGCATTCGCACAAGACTTCACTGTAGAAGGTGGTTCTCTTGGTGAAATGCACGCTGCTAAAATCGTTAAAGTACAACGTTTAGCAATGAAAATGGGTGCTCCTATCGTTGGTATCAATGATTCCGGCGGGGCTCGTATTCAAGAAGCTGTAGATGCTCTTGCTGGTTACGGTAAAATTTTCTTCGAAAATACAAATGCATCTGGCGTTATTCCACAAATTTCCGTAATCATGGGACCATGTGCAGGCGGTGCTGTATATTCTCCAGCATTGACTGACTTCATTTACATGGTTAAAAACACATCTCAAATGTTCATCACTGGTCCTGCAGTTATTAAATCTGTAACTGGTGAAGAAGTAACAGCTGAAGATCTTGGTGGCGCAATGGCTCACAACTCTGTGTCCGGTGTTGCTCACTTCGCAGCTGAAGATGAAGATGATTGCATCGCTCAAATCCGCTACTTGTTAGGTTTCTTACCTTCTAACAACATGGAAGATGCTCCATTGGTAGATACAGGTGATGACCCAACTCGTGAAGACGAAGGCTTAAACAGCTTGTTACCTGATAACAGCAACATGCCATACGACATGAAAGATGTTATCGCAGCTACTGTAGATAATGGTGAATACTATGAAGTACAACCATTCTATGCTACAAACATCATTACATGCTTTGCACGTTTTGATGGTCAATCTGTTGGTATCATTGCTAACCAACCTAAAGTAATGGCTGGTTGCTTGGACATCAACGCATCCGACAAATCTTCCCGTTTTATCCGTTTCTGTGATGCTTTCAATATTCCAATCGTTAACTTCGTTGACGTTCCTGGTTTCTTGCCTGGCACAAATCAAGAATGGGGCGGTATCATTCGTCATGGTGCTAAAATGTTGTATGCTTACTCTGAAGCAACAGTACCAAAAATTACTGTTATCACTCGTAAAGCATACGGTGGTTCCTACCTTGCTATGTGTTCCCAAGATTTGGGCGCCGATCAAGTTTACGCTTGGCCTACATCCGAAATCGCTGTAATGGGTCCTGCTGGTGCAGCTAACATTATCTTCAAAAAAGACGAAGATAAAGACGCTAAAACAGCTAAATACGTAGAAGAGTTTGCAACTCCTTACAAAGCTGCAGAACGTGGCTTCGTAGATGTTGTAATCGAACCAAAACAAACTCGTCCAGCTGTTATCAATGCGTTGGCTATGCTTGCAAGTAAACGTGAAAACCGTGCTCCAAAGAAACATGGTAATATTCCATTATAATTCGATTCGGTAATCATATCATCGAATTTGGGAGATACCTTTCTTTACTTATTTTTTAGAAAGGGGAATGATTATGGAAGGACAAGCAGTTACTACCAATCCCTGGTTAATCATGGCCATTAATATGACAGTTGTATTTGTTGTGTTGATTCTTTTAGGCATTTTGATGACAATCGTTCATTTGATTGACCCTACGAAAAAGAAAAAAGAAGCACCTGCAAGTGCTCCTGTTGCAGCTCCTGCAGCTACTCCAGTGGCTACACCAAGTGCATCTGCTCAAAATGAGGATGAAGTAGTAGCAGCTATCGTGGGTGCCATTGTGGCGATGGGGTATTCATCTGAACAAATTGCATCTATTCGACCTACAGCAACCAGTGCTAAATGGCGCATGGAAGGTCGTTTAAGCGGTAGAAATTAATATTTTTTAGGAGGCATTTGTCATGAACAATGCTACAAAAGCTAACGGTAAAGCACCATCTCAAGATGTAATTGCAGTTATCGTTGGCGCGTTAGCGGCAATGGGTTATTCCGCTGATCAAATCGCGCATATCCGTCCAATCGTAAGCTACAATTGGAAAATGGAAGGTCGCTTACGCGGTAATCGATAAGATTAACGCTTTTAGATAATCGATAGGATTATCAGAACTATATGTGTAAATGAATTTTAATTATTGTGTAGATATACACATTTTGGAGGAATTTAAGATGAAAAAATTCAACGTTACAGTAAATGGCACAGCATATGATGTAGAAGTTAATGAAGTAAAAGCTGCAGCTCCTGCAGCAGCTCCTAAAGCAGCTCCAGCAGCAGCTCCTAAAGCGGCTCCTGCACCAGCTCCAGCTCCAGCTGCAGCAGCAGCTCCAGTTCCAGCAGGTGCTGAAACTGTAAAAGCTCCAATGCCTGGTAAAATCCTATCTGTAGCAGTATCCGCTGGCCAAGCAGTTAAAAAAGGCGAAACTTTGTTGATTCTTGAAGCTATGAAAATGCAAAACGAAATCGCAGCTCCTCATGATGCTGTAGTTGCAGAAGTTCGCGTAGCTGCTAACCAAACTGTATCCACTGGCGATGATATGGTTGTTCTTGGCTAATACCAAGTGTTGTCTTATGGCGCGGCTGCGCCGCGCCATATAACAATTTTATATTTGTGAAAGGGGAACGCATATGGAGGCTTTTGCTGTTGCGATTCAATCTGTTATAAATGATAGCGGGTTCCTCGCATTTACAACAGGCAATGCTATTATGATTCTTGTAGGTTTGATCCTATTGTATTTAGCATTTGCTAGAGAGTTTGAACCATTATTGTTGGGTCCGATTGCGTTTGGTTGTGTACTTGCTAATATTCCGCGTAACGGCTTCGAAGAAGGCGTAATGGCGCTTATTAGTGCGGGTATCTCTCAAGAAATCTTCCCACCTTTAATTTTCCTTGGTGTAGGTGCAATGACTGACTTTGGTCCGCTTATTGCTAACCCTAAAACATTGCTTTTAGGTGCTGCTGCACAAATCGGTGTATTCGTTGCGTTAGGTGGCGCTATGATGCTCGGTTTTACAGCTCAAGAAGCTGCAGCTATCGGTATCATCGGTGGTGCAGACGGTCCTACATCTATCTACTTAGCTACTAAACTAGCTCCTCATTTATTAGGTGCTATCGCGGTTGCCGCATATTCTTATATGTCCTTGGTACCGTTGATTCAACCACCTGTAATGAAATTATTCACTACGCAAAAAGAACGTGAAATTGTGATGGAACAATTGCGTGAAGTTACACGTTTTGAAAAAATCGTATTCCCAATCGTTGCAACAATCTTCATTTCCTTATTGCTTCCTTCCATTACATCCCTTTTAGGTATGTTGATGTTAGGTAACTTGTTCCGTGAATCCGGCGTAACTGATCGTTTGTCCGATACATCTCAAAATGCGTTGATTAATACCGTTACTATCTTCTTAGCAACTGGTACTGGTTTAACAATGAGTGCGGAACACTTCTTAAGCGTGCAAACACTCCTTATCATCTGCTTAGGTTTGGTTGCATTCATCGGTGGTACAGCTGGTGGCGTATTATTTGGTAAATTAATGAACTTAGTCGATGGTGGTAAAACAAATCCACTTATTGGTTCCGCTGGTGTATCTGCGGTTCCAATGGCGGCTCGTGTATCCCAAGTAGTAGGTGCTAAAGCTAACCCAGCAAACTTCTTGCTCATGCATGCCATGGGTCCAAACGTAGCTGGCGTTATTGGTACAGCAGTAGCAGCAGGTACAATGCTTGCTATGTTGTCTAGCCACTAATAGTTTAATAATTATTCACCAAGGTGTGCCATTTTAGGTACACCTATTGGTGAATAAAAAATCCCCTGTATCGTATGTAAACATGCAGAAAAGGGGTATATTAGCAATAAATGCTTTGTCAGATCGGTCATTATGTGATGAGCAAGAATTTCACTAAATAACCTTCTAGTGCTTTCTATATAGTAGAGGTGGTCGTCTTGTTATCAATTGAATTAAAAATACTGATTTGTTTCGTATGGGCATTTATTGTTTTTTTAGTTACTGCACTGATTATTGGTGTTGAACGCAAATCACAATGGTTCCAAAGAAGAACTAAATATTCTTGGTTTAATCGCCGAGGATTTCTAGGAGAAGCATTACTTTTTGGTTATCCCAAAACTATAGAGGGATATGGGGTTACATTTTTAATGGCTTGTGCTATTAGTATCGTAGGCTATGTTTTATACCTCATATAACTACAATCAGTGCATTTCTCTGAAGGGAGATGATGATGTATGGGTGCTGCAGAACAAACCTTAATCGTCCTTGCAGTCATGGCTGTTTTATTCGTTACGGAAATTATTCCATTAGCTATTACTTCTTTAGGCGGTGCAATTGCCCTTGGCCTTATGGGGATTATTACTCCTAAGGTTGTATTCTCTGGTTTATCTGATAGTACAGTTGTGTTGTTCGCCGGCATGTTCGTTGTTGGTGCTGCGTTATTCTACACAGGTTTAGCTCAAAAGATTGGTGAAACCGTAGTTTCCCATGCAGGCACTAGTGAAAACGGTTTGATGCTTGCCATCATGCTTGTTACCGCTACTATGTCCGCATTCTTATCTAACACTGGTACAACAGCTGCGTTATTACCTGTAGTTGTTGGTATCTGTTCCGTTGCTAAGATTCCTGCATCTCGCCAATTGATGCCGTTAGCATTTGCTGCTGGTATCGGCGGTATCATTACAATGGTTGGTACACCACCAAACATCATTGTAAGTGGTACATTGACTAAATTTGGTGAACAACCATTTGGTTTCTTCGAATTTGCATGGATTGGTATTCCTTTGACTATCGCTACTATTATTTTCATGATGTTAATTGGTAAGCATTTGCTTCCTAAACATGAAATTCAAGATGCTGGCGACGTTGAACAAGAAGTTGCAGCCGAAGATATTTCTAATGATCCAAAGAAACAATTATACTCTGGTCTTATTCTTTTAGGCGTAATTATCGCTATGATTTTAGGCGATACCTTAAAAGGTGTTGGTATCAATTTACCATTGAGCATGGTTGCTGTTATTGGCGCAATGCTTTGCGTATTGACTGGTTGCTTGAACGAAAAACAAGCTTATACATCCATTGACTGGGTTACAATCTTCTTATTTGCAGGTATGATGCCAGTTGCTACTGCACTAGATCAATCTGGTGCAGGTAAAATGATTGCTAATGCAGTTATCGGTATTATGGGTTCTGACCCTAGCCCTTACTTTGCAACAGCAGTATTGTTTATTTTGTCTTGTGTTATGACTCAATTTATGTCTAACACAGCATCTTGTGCATTGTTGGCTCCTATCGGTATCTCCATTGCTCAAGGTATGCATGCTGACCCTCATGCCGTATTGATGGCTATCGGTGTTGCTGCATCTTGTGCATTCGGTACACCTGTAGGTACACCTCCAAATACATTAGTACTTGGCCCTGGTCAATACAAATTTACTGATTATGTAAAAGCCGGCGTTCCATTGATTTTAGTTTGCTTCGTAGTAAGCTTAATTATTATCCCAATGGTATGGCCATTCTTCCCTGGTAAATAATAGGGAATAGGTTACTCTACTATACAAGCACACACGAGGTCGAATCGTAAGATTCGGCCTCGTTTTTTATGATTTTAGCCTATATGATTTTAATATAGATTACATATAAGTGTAATCAAAAGCAATATGAATTAAACTAATTTGCATGATTAATTTTACACAATTGACTACATCGAAAAAAATATGATATAGTATATTGTGTAAGATATAATAATGTAATGTTGAATAAGGAGGTCATCTATGACAAAAGAAAGATTTAACATGTTAGTTGGTTCTATTGGTGCATTTATTGGTGTATTTGTATTTTTAGCCTATATCCCACAAATAATTGCTAATCTTCATGGTCAACCTAGTCAACCATGGCAACCATTATTTGCAGCAGTATCCTGTTTGATCTGGGTATTATATGGTTGGACAAAATCACCTAAACGTGATTATATTTTAATCGTACCAAACCTTGCAGGCGTTATTTTAGGTACACTAACATTCTTAACATCTTTCTAAGTGCTATAAGAAAAAAATAGTATTATTGTTATATAGTGAATAATAGTAAAGATATTACTTTACTTTATAAATATAAATGAGGTCGAATCGTATGATTCGGCCTTTTTTAGAGTGAAGTTTATATGTTAGATTAAAATATAGATAAGCGTTAAATCTGTTGTAATAAAAAAATAGTTTTTATGATAATAAATATTGATAATTGAATTCCTAGTATAATAGTACGTATTTTGATAAAAATGATAATTTGTGCATTCTCAATTATTGAAAGATATATTTAAATATTTAAATGAAAAGAAATATCAAAATTATGATAAACATAGACTTTATATGATAAAAAGGAACAATTATTATGCAAAATAATATACAAAACTTTATCATTTTCGTTTGACTTTCAATTATTATTGTGTGATAATGAGAACAGAAGTTAAGGCAAGTGCCTTTTTAAATGATAATAATAAGTTTTCTTTTATAATGTTCCTATGGAGGTTTATCATGAGAGTTATTGCTGATGGTTGCATTAAATGTGGTTCTTGCGCATCTGTTTGCCCAGTTGCTGCTATTTCTGAAGGCGAAACTAAATACGAAATCAACGATACTTGCATCGACTGCGGTTCTTGCGAATCCGTTTGCCCAGTATCTGTAATTTCCGCTGAGTAATCACAAATAAAATACGCCCCTCATTGAGGGGCTTTTTATTTTGCCTAAAATCATGTAACTTAGTATAATAGGACTATTAAGATATATATTATTAAAAGGGAGTATCACTTGTTTTATTTAATTGCAATCATTTGGCTTGTATTGGATCAAGCTTCTAAATATTATGTGATGAACCATTTTGCTCTTGGTGAATCACTACCTGTTATTCACAATGTATTCCATCTTACGTATATTATTAATCGCGGTGCAGCCTTTGGCATGTTGACGAATCAGCGGTGGTTCTTTCTAGCCGTTGCTTTTGTATTAATTATCGTATATGGCTTCTATTGTAAACGTGTTAATAATGGTCCACTTTCATTACGAGTAGGAACGGCATTGTTGATTGCGGGAGCCATAGGTAATGGCATAGATCGATATGTACTACATGGGGTAGTAGACTTTTTTGATTTTAGAATTTGGCCTATTTTTAATATTGCAGATATTGGTATATGTGTAGGCGTTGTATGTGTCATATACTATTTACTAACATCTGAACATGAGGAGAAATAGATGAACGAATATAAAGTATCTTTGGAACAAGAGGGAAAACGGCTTGATGTATTTCTGACGGATGTGATGGAAGGTTCTCGTAGTTATATCCAGAGCCTTATCAAATCTGGTCATGTTTTGGTAAACGGCAAGGTTGGTAAGGCTAACTTACGCCTTAATGCAGATAGCACTATTTCTGTAGATATTCCAGAACCAGAATCGGTAGAAATTTTACCAGAGGATATTCCTGTTGAATATCTTTATGAAGATCATGATATTATTATCGTCAACAAGCCTCGTGGCATGGTTGTACATCCAGCAATTGGTAATTACTCAGGAACGCTAGTGAATGCTTTGCTTTACCATTGTAAGGACTTATCTGGTATTAATGGTGAAATTCGCCCTGGCATCGTACATCGTTTAGATAAGGATACATCTGGTGTCATGATGGCTGCTAAAAATGATGCAGCTCATATTGGCTTGGCTGAACAGGTGAAAGCACACAGTGCTAAACGAACATATTTAGCTCTCGTTCAAGGCAATATCGTGGAGGAAAAGGGGATTATTAAGGCTCCTATCGGTAGACATCCTAAAGACCGCATGAAAATGGCTGTAGTGTTTGAAAACAGCAAGGAAGCAGTGACTCATTTTAAAGTGTTAGAACGTTATGGATATCATACATTAGTGGAATGTGTGTTAGAGACGGGGCGTACTCATCAAATTCGCGTTCACTTTGCTCATATTGGACATCCAGTTGTTAACGATCCTTTTTATGGATATCGCCGTATGGACTTCCCTATAGAGGGACAAGCACTTCATTCTCATACATTGGATGTGGTGCATCCAATTACAGGTGAACCTATGCATTTTGAAGCACCTGTACCGGAGGACTTTCAAAATTGTATCGCCTTCGCTAAGGAATATAGAGAACGTAGATAAGGGATAAGACTATGGAAACAAAACGTATTTTAATGGATGGAGACGCCATTAGACGTGCCATTAGACGTATTAGTCATGAAATATTAGAACGTAATAAGGGGCTTTCAAATGCAGTTATTGTTGGTATTGAACGACGTGGCGTCATGCTAGCTAAACGATTGCAAAGTGAAATTGAAGCTATTGAAGGCCTTCATATTGAGTGTGAACCTTTAAATGTAGCTATGTATCGCGATGATCGGGATACGCGACCTAAGGAAGGGGAACCTTGCTCTATTGATACTACAGAAAAAACCATTATTTTAGTAGATGATGTTTTGTATACAGGTCGTACCATTCGTGCTGCTTTAAATGCATTGATGACATCTGGTCGTCCTAAATCTATTCAACTAGCAGTATTAGTAGATCGAGGCCATCGAGAATTGCCTATACGCGCTGATTATGTGGGGAAAAATATCCCTACGTCTCATTTGGAAAAGGTACGCGTACAGGTTCAAGAATTAGATGGCTCTGATGGCGTAACTATCGAACAATAATAGGTAGATATAACAAATCGACATATGAAAAGACTCGACGTACATGGTCGAGTCTTTTTGGTAGGGGAATAATATGGTAAGGCTATATTGTCATAACCTATATTTCAATATATTGTGGGGAATAGCGGAAATCTTCGTGCCCTGTGCGCGCCCTAGGGGCTTTAAAACTATAAGCCTGTAGATCAGTAGCCTTCGTATCGATTTCCATCATTCGGCGACCAAAATCGGAAACTATGGTTGATGCTTTAGCCCATTTTTGAATAAGCGGAATGCTCGGTGTATTGTGCTTTAACCACGTGCGACCGCGCTGATTAAATGCTAATAATCGCGCGTATTGAGGACCTAGTATATGAGCTTCTTGTAATATGGGCTTAGTGATTTGTAGCGCCGTATAGGCTGCCATGCGACGTAGTCTTGCATAGGTATAGCGTTTTGTCTTTATCTCTTCCAGTGCGTGCGTCCAGCTTACTTGCTGCATAGCCTTGTGCCAACGATGTTCAATGCCTTCCATAAAATCTCCATATGTTTCTAATTCTGCAGCTGAAAGTAAGCGATTGAGGCCATGCAGAATATCATTGTATCTTTCGTAGTCCACATAGATATCATGTGCTATGACCTTGTGCATATCATCTATGATAGCATGTGGTACATAGGCATCGATGGTTGTGCCTTCTACGAGTGCCTTACGTAATGCGGTCCCAGAAGGAAAATCTTGGCCTTGAGAGAGGGTAGGACTATGATGTGATGATTGCCTAGTAATGGGAATAACCATAAGGTTAGTGAAATACCGTTGGGCAGCGCGAATATATTCAAGGCCTAATAGTGAGTTTGGCGCATTGTTAATGAGTTCTCCATTTGGTATATACTTAGCAATCACTTGGCGTAATGCTGTACCATAAGAAACACCGGTTTTTATATGGTGTTGAATGGCATCTTGTCCTTGTGGCGTATTTAGAAATTCAGCGGCTGTGTGCAATATGGCATTATCATCAAGCTCAGAGCCAAAGGAAATGCTGTGAATGTGTAGCGCTTTCATAAGGCGCACCGCACCGGTACAAAATAGTTCTGCACTGCCTAGAGAATAGACCGTAGGTAATTCGATAACGATGTCGGCACCACCATGAATAGCCCATCGAGCACGGTTGAATTTGCTAAAATACGCAGGCTCGCCCCGCTGTACAAAGGAACCGCTCATTATGGCGATACGCAATGCATCAGGATAGGTAGTACGTAATGTATGTAATTGATGCGCATGGCCGTTGTGAAACGGATTGTATTCACAAATAATACCGATTGATTTCATCGTAGTTCCTTTCATAGGTTTATTTTCTATTATTATATAATAAATTAAAGAATTTATATAATGGGTGGCATGTGTAATGTATGGAATTTTTGACCTTCTTGTTAGGAATTATAGAATTTCTTGTGAAAGTACTAGAATGGGAGGCGGTGTAATGGTATAATTATCTGTGAATTCTGATTTGACGTGAGGTGATTTGATGAAAGTACAGTGGAAACGAGCGTTACAGACCATCGTGTTAGGTACATCCTTATTGGCTTTAGCCGGATGTGGTTCCGATAATGTGATGGATATATATAGCTTTGGTAATCAAGTCATTCGTTCCGGTCAATCGGAAGTGACTGTAGCTTTGCCATATGAAATGGGAAAAACATCAGAAACGACGAGTGTTGATGGATACCCTATGGATGCGTATGGTAGCCTAAGCCAACATATATTGATTTCTGTAGAGGCCCGTCAACCGGCACCGAATAAAGCGTTGCCAACGGTTGCACAGTTTGTGGATCAAAAGAAATCTGAATATGCAAAATTGGGTGCTACTGTTAATGTGGAATCTATCGATTTAAATGGGGTGCAAGCACAGCTCATTACTGGTGATTTTTACGTTAACAAAATTAAAACTAGTTTCTCTCAATATGTCTTTATGGATAAGGGCGTATTGTGGAATATAACCTATAGATATCCTACGGATGATCAAATAGGCGCTGATATCAGCAAACAAATTAAAGATAAGATTTACGTTACGCAAAAGAAAGAGGGTTAATCAATGAACGTATTAGTAGTTAACTGCGGTAGTTCTTCCTTGAAATATCAATTACTTGATATGACAAACGAAACTGAATTGGCGAAAGGTTTATTTGAAAAGATCGGTGATCAAGACGCTATCTTCACTCATAAACGTCCAAACGCAGACAAATTAGAACGCGTTGAACCAATTTTGAATCATAAAGAAGCATTACGCATCTTGCTCGACATCTTGGTAGATCCAGAGTTCGGTGTTATTGAATCTATGGATGAAATCGATGCAGTTGGTCACCGTGTAGTACATGGTGGTGAAAAATTCGCTGATTCCGTATTGATTACACCTGCAGTAATGGAAGCTTTGGAAGAATGTTCATCCCTTGCTCCATTGCATAACCCACCAAATATCCAAGGTATCGAAGCTTGCCAAGCTATCATGCCAAACGTACCACAAGTTGCTGTATTCGATACTGCATTCCATCAAACAATGCCTAAAGAAGCTTACATGTATGCGCTTCCTTACTCCTACTATGAAGACTATGGTATTCGTCGCTATGGTTTCCATGGCACATCCCATAAATATGTAGCACAACGTTGCGCAGAATTGATGGGTAAACATATGTCTGATCTTCGCATCATTACATGTCACTTGGGTAACGGTTCCTCTGTATCCGCTATCAAAGGTGGTCGTTCCATCGATACTACAATGGGCTTCACTCCATTGTCTGGCTTGATCATGGGTACTCGTACTGGTGATATCGACCCAGCTATCGTTCCATTCTTGATGGATAAAACAGGCATGTCCTATGAAGAAGTCGACAAAGTAATGAACAAAGAGTCCGGCGTATTGGGTATTTCCGGTGTGTCCAATGACTTCCGCGTAATCGAAGAAGCAGCTGCTAATGGCCACAAACGAGCTAAATTGGCTCTTAACATGTTCCACTACAAAGTTCGTCGTGTAATCGGTGCGTTCGCTGCTGTTATGGGCGGTGTTGATGCTATCATCTTCACAGCTGGTATCGGCGAAAATGGTATCGGTAACCGCGATGCTATCTGTAATGGCTTGGAATATCTTGGCACACGTATCGATCCTGAACGCAATAATATTCGCGGTAAAGAACAAGAAATCAGTGCTGAAGGTTCTAAAGTAAAAATCTTCGTAATCCCTACAAACGAAGAAATCATGATCGCTCGCGATACTCAACGTATTACAAGCGCTTTGAAAAAATAATATAACCTCTTAATGGTTATCTAAACTCTTATATAGAAACCTCGCTTATATCTTAGATATAGGCGGGGTTTTTGTAGTTTTTCAGAGCTGAATCCTATATAATAAATAGTATGCAGAGTCTTTTGAAAGGGGTTACGTATGAATATTTTATATAGTGAACAATCTCAGCGCACCCGTAGTGCAGAATTATTAGTAGTGGTATTTGTTATTTTGTTGGTAGGGGCTATGGTTTTTACCACCTATAGAAGTATTGCGCAGGGCCATATATTACTTTCAGAATATTTCATAGAAATCATGGCGCTCATTGTTATTGTTAAACAAGCTGTGAGCCGCTATACCTATATATTGACGGATTCTGAATTTATCATCAAAGAAAAATCTTTTTTTAGAAAACGTACATTTTCTGTAAAATATGATGATATTGATGGTATTTATGCGTATAATCGCGATTTTCTAACGAATTTACGTTATCGCTATAAATATAGAAAATGCTCTACCTCCGATGATAGACCGATTTGGTTCATGGTATATTCCATTACTAAAGGGAAAAAGGTTCAATATGGCCGTGTTATGTTGAAAGCAGAGGATGCATTCTATGAAACACTAGAACAGTTTGTACCTAATCGTGTGCGCGTGCCAGAAGCGGATGTTATTTTCTATGCTACGGTACGTGCTGATGCGGTAAAACAAGGCATCGATGTTAAGGAATATTATGATAGTCTAATTAAAAGTGCGGAAGAACAGGAACAAGAATGAGCGGATTATATTTAGCAAGTCAATCACCAAGACGAACGGAATTATTGCATCAAGTGGGTATAGACCATACTGTTGTTACTAGTTCTTATGTAGAAGATAATGTAGTGATTACAGATCCTATTGAAATGGTGAAAGCACAAGCTCTTGGTAAAGCGCGCTGCGCAAATGATGTGCCTGATGGTAGCATCGTACTAGGTGCTGATACAATTGTTGTATTTGATGGAAAGGTACTAGGGAAACCGCATAGTAAGGATGAGGCACGTACAATGCTTCGTACATTATCTGGTCAAGTTCACTCTGTTATTACCGGTGTAGCCTTACTCATTAAGGGACGCGAAATCGTTTTTCACAATGAAACAAAGGTGTATTTTAAAACGCTGCAGGATTTTGAAATCGAGTCATATATCGACTCCATGGAACCAATGGATAAGACTGGAGCCTATGGCATCCAAGGAAAGGGCGCTTTGTGGGTTGATAAGATTGAAGGGTCCTATACAAATGTTGTAGGGTTGCCTGTAGAACATGTATATGAAGAATTATGTAAAGCATTAGGTGTAAAGTCTTAGATTAATGTTGATGGTCATGTTAACACATCAAATATATATTCTAATGTTATGGTAGAAATATGAGGCTGATTTGTTTATGTATTGTAAGAATGGAGAAATTCAATGCAAGTCAAAACTATCAGCGTAAAAGATATGTTGCCATTTCAACGGCCACGTGAAAAATTTGTCGCTTTAGGGGCTAAACAAATGGCGATGGAAGAATTATTGGCTATATTATTACGTACCGGTTTAAAAGGTCAATCATCAATTGATTTAGCACATACGATTATCGATTCTTTCACAGATGGCATTCATGGGCTAAACCATATGACCGTAGATGATTTAGTAAAAATTAAGGGCGTTGGTATCGATAAAGCGGTTACTATTTGTGCTGCTGTAGAGTTAGGACGGCGTTTGGGTGAGTTAAAAATCACCTCTACATACGAAGATTTTTCTCAGCCTTATGTTATCGCTCAATATGTAATGGAACGCTTGCGCCATGAAACAGAAGAACATGTATTAGCGGCTATGTTGACGTCTCGGAATAAATTAATTCACATCGAGACCATATCTAATGGAGGCCTCACATCGAGTCTTGTAGAACAACGGGCTGTTTTTAGAAAAGCCATTGCTTGTAATGCAGCCGCTATTATTTTGATTCACAATCATCCATCCGGCGATAGTAGACCTAGTGATGATGACATACGTGTTACCAAGTTATTTGTCAGTGCTGGACAATTTATGGGCATTCCAGTCTTAGACCATATCGTCATTGGTGATGGCGAGTTTACAAGCTTGAGTGAAATTGGTAAATTAAGCTAGTTGTGGTAAAATGGAATGATGATGTAATGAAGGAGATTAGCATTATGAATTCCATTTTACCGTCTTTTGGAAAAGACGTGAGTATCGATATTGGTACGTCTATGACACGTGTCATGGGGGGCACGCGCGAGACCATGATGAGTGAGCCCTCCATTGTGGCGACTGATACAAAATTAGATAAAATTGTTGCTGTCGGTGATGATGCAGATCGCATTGTACGACGCATGCCTGATATGTGGATGGAGTTGACACCGCTACAAGATGGGTTTATCGTCGATTACCGCGTAATGCATACGATGTTAAAATATTTTCTTCACAAGGTATCCAATACATTGCGTAGATCTCGTGTACTCGTTGGCGTTCCTTGTGGCATGACTGATGTAGAACAACGGGCCATGATGGATGCCGTAATCCAAGCAGGCGCGCGGGAGGTCTTTCTGATTGAACGCCCTGTGGCTGCCGCTATAGGTTCAGGTTTACCAATTTTTGAGGCTCGTGGATCTATGGTTATTGATATTGGTGAAGGTACTGCCGACATGGGGATTATCTCATTAGGTGGCACGGTTATTAGTAAGACGATACGGTTTGGCGGCGGCGATTTAGATCGCGCCATCATGCAATATATTAATCAGTGTTTTGGTTTAATGGTATCCGAGCAAACTATAACGGATATTAAACATGCTATAGGTACTGCGGTTGTACCTGCGGAGGATTGTGAGTTTTCCTTTACTGGTCGCGATATGACAAGTGGTATTGTTAGACGTGCTGTACTTCATCAATCTGAAATCTACGAAGTGATTAATAAACGCCTTGCAGACTTTTTAGATGCAATCCAACAAATGATACGCGTTACAGCCCCTGAGTTAGTGGCTGATATCATGCAGCATGGGATTGTGTTAACAGGTGGTATGGCTCGTTTGCAAGGTCTAGCAGAGCGAATTAGCACCGAAATGGGCGTGCCTGTTCAGGTTGCTTCTGATCCAGAATTAAAGGTCGTACAAGGTTTGCATCGTAGTTCGGGTCAAATTGTAGAATTAGCTCGTTTTATTATTAATTCAAAGGATAGAAGGGGACGTGTATGATACAGTCAGATCGTAAATTATTAATCTTTGTTGTCCTCGGCTGTATTATCATGGCCCTTCTTGGTTTTGCCTGGAAACAGCGAACTAGTATCCCTTTTGTAACTGTACCCTTTGAAAAAATTGTTACCCCATTCACATATGGTTCAGCTCGTGTACTTTCAACGATTCAAACCGGCATACGTATCATTGATAATGCTATATCGGGTTTTGTTGAAAGCAATGATAAGGATAATACCATTGCAGATTTGCAACAAAAGGTGTTAAATCACGATGAAGTTGTGGCCGAAAATATTCGCCTTCGTCAGATGCTTAACTATAAATCGTCTCATCCAGAGTTTACGATGACCTTGGCGGGCATTATTACTAAAGATTTCGGTACATGGTCAAATACATTTACCATTGACCGGGGCGAGAATGACGGCATACAACCTAATATGGCTGTTGTCGTACCAAGTGGCGTTGTGGGCTTTGTTACCGATGTATATCCTAATTCAGCACGTGTTCAAACTATTTTGGACCCTCGTAGTGCAATTGGTGTTATTGTACAGCGTCCCGAATCACGCTTGGCCGGTGTAGTAAAAGGGGATGGTAATCATCCTAATGAGCCAATGATGGTCAATATAGCACGTGATGGTGATGTCCTTGTAGGCGATAAATTGATTACCTCTGGTTATGGTGGAATTTATCCAAAGGGCTTGTTAGTGGGTAATGTATTAACGATTACAAATGATACAGAAGGTTTCGTGAAAAACGCGGCTATCCAACCGAGCGTTGATTTTAATCGCTTAGAAGAGGTGTTTATTATTACTGCCTCTACAGTGCAAACACCAGATAAAGCAAAATTAGAACCTAAATTAGTTCCTCAAACGCAGCGTGACCAAGTACAAGGGGCTAAAGGAGCGGTAAATCAATGAGATATATTGCATTAATTCTCGTGTGTTGTGCGTTGTATTTTATACAAGCTCAATTATTACCGGCCATATTTCATACGAATTGGCTACCCAATTGTATACTGACTGCTGTAGTTTTAGTCACGATTTTTAAAGGTCGAAAAATGGGGCTTATTGCTGCTGCAGTGGGTGGATCCATTCACGATATTTTGATATCTAACTTTTTTGGATTACATCTCTTCCCGTACATTGTCGTAGTATATCTACTGTCTCTTGTAAAAAGTAGTGTTTACGAAGAACGTTGGTATTGGTCATGCGGCATTATCGGTGTATGTACGATTTTAGATGGAATTATGCGCTGCATCATGATCGGTGCCAGTGGTGGTGATATCCAATTCATTTCTTACATGGGACACATGGTTATGCCAACTGTATTTTGGAATGCCATATTAGGTGGTATAGGCCATAAAATGATGGGCCTTATGGAAGAAAAAGAAGATTATATTTGGTAGAATTGCTGATTTAGTAAAGCATATAAGGGGAATCATAGGTGCTTGAAAGTTTATATAAAAGAAAAAAAACGAGCCGTTTTGATGTGCTTTTCTATATTGTAATGGGTATCTTCGTTATTCTAGGGCTCCGTCTATTTGCTATGCAAATATTAGAGGGTGGTTATTATCAAGCTAAAGCAGAGGGTAACCGCCTGCGCATTGTACCTATGACGGCTGCTCGTGGGGTTATGTATGATAGAAATGGTCAGATTTTAGTCGGTTCTAGACCGGCCTATACCATTTCTATTATGCCTAATGGCAAACCTTTAGATGATGATGAATTGGCTAAGCTAGCTACATTGTTACATAAAAAGCCAGAAGAAATTCAAAAAAAGGTAGATGACCACAAACATGGTTATGAACCGATACGTATAGCTAACGATATCTCCATGGACGTGGTGACTAGTATCGAAGAACATCGTCATGAATTGCCTGGTGTTTCTATCGATGTAGAACCGTTAAGATATTATCCATATGAAACTATGGCATCTCAGCTATTTGGGTATGTTGGTGAAGTAAGTGAAGATGAACTAGCAGAAATTAAGGAACAAGATCCTAATACAACGGTTGGTGCTGGATCTATCCTAGGCCGTGCTGGTTTAGAAAAATTATATGATTCAGTGCTTCGTGGCGTTGACGGTGGCAAGCAATTAGAGGTTGATGCATCTGGTCGACCTGTAGCAGAGGTCGATCGCAAGCATACTGTACCGGGTTCAAATATTCATCTTACTATTGATGTGAATATTCAAAAAGCGGCAGAAGAGGCTGTTAAAAAGGAATTGGATCAGTTGCGTAGTTCAGGTGCAACGGGTGCAGCCGTGGTTGCATTAGACCCTAATACTGGCGCGGTTCTTGCCATGGTAAGTGCGCCAGAATTTAATCCTAATTGGTTTGCCAAGGGCATTACATCGACTCAATGGAATCAATTGAACAATGACAAGAGTCATCCTTTTGAAAATAAGGTCATTGCTGGTGAGTATCCACCAGGATCACCTTTTAAAATTGTAACTGGTACAGCTGCATTAGATTTGAAAAAGGTAACCCCTGATGAAATGATTTTCGATAGTGGGAAACATTGGCTCATTGATAAGAGAAATGCAGAAGGTGAAGCATTAGGTTGGTTGAATTTTAATCGAGCTTTGGCTAAGTCTGATAACGTGTATTTCTATGAAATGGGTAATCGCTTAGGTATTGAAAATATCGATACCTATGCCCGCTACTTTGGTTTAGGTGAAAAAACGGGTATCAATCTTGTCGGTGAAGCAGCTGGTAATGTGGCGAGTCCAGAGTATAAACGTAAAGTATTTGATCAAGATTGGTATTTGGGCGAAACCTTTGATGCGGCTATCGGACAATCATTTCACTTGGTAACGCCATTGCAGATGGCTGTACTTCTCAGTCAAGTGGCGAATGGAGGTACTCGTTACCAACCATATGTGGTGAGTCGTGTTGATAATCCCGATGGGACACCAGCTGAAATTTTTGGACCTAAGAACCTAGGCGTACTTCCAGTACCTAAAAATATTATGGACCTCATTCGAGAAGGTCTTCGCGATGTAACTAGCGAAGGTGGTACGGCTGGTGAGTTATTTAAAGGATTCCCTGTAGCTGTAGCAGGTAAAACAGGGACGGCGGAAAACGCACATGGTCGAGATCATGGCTGGTTTGTTGCGTATGCACCGTATGATAAGCCTCAAATTGTCGTCGTTGCTCTCGTTGAGCAAGGTGGTTTTGGTGCAGGTTCTGCAGGACCGATTGTACGTGACATTTTGAGTGCCTATTTTAAGGTGCCTACTAGTAGTTCAAAATCGACTGATACAAAAGCAACAGATGCAAAAACAACAACCAACAAAAAAGAAACACAGGAAATTAAGCCAAGTGTAAAGGAATAGGAAGGATATACAATGGGGGATATAATCGGTCTTATCTCAGGTAAAGGTGGCGTAGGTAAAACGACGATAACAGCCTGTTTAGGGGCTGCGCTCAGCGAACAAGGATATCGAGTTCTTCTTTGTGATGGCGACTTTGGTTTACGCGACTTAGATATTATCTTGGGAAAAGAAGATGAAGTATGTTTTGATGCATATAATGCATTAGAAGATAAATCCATGGCTGATGATGTAGTCATGAAAGTTCAGAACAATCTATATTTTCTACCAGCTAGTCAAAGTGTGCGCTGGGAAGATATGGGGCGTAAGAAATATCGAAAACTTGTGAGCCACTTAGCCAAGTCTTACGATTATGTACTTGTAGATTGTCCTGCAGGCATCGGTCGTGGGTTGGAATCAATTGTAGAGCTTGCACAGCGTTTCCTAATCGTTACCCAACCATTGTGGGTGTCCATACGAAATGCAGCACGTACCATTCAGTTCTGTCGAGAATATGGTCATCGTGATTATGCTGTTATATTCAATGCAGTCCGTACGGATCGAGATATGCCGAATATGTATGATATGCTCGATGCGCTCGGTGCTGAATATGTGGGCTCTATATTACCTTATGACACACAAATACTAGATAATACGCAGGATGGTGTACTCATTCAAGATATGCCAAAAGCATATCGCCATATGCTAGCTCCTGTAGTAGAGTATATAACCTCTGGAGATGCTTGGGATGAACAAGAACTCATTGAGCGCTTTAACGAAGTGACGGCTGTAAAAGTAGTTGAACCTTCTGTGACGGCTACATTAGCTAAGCCTGTAGATGTAGATGAAGATAATCCAAGCAATCCTGTAACATATACCAATTCTTGGTCTACGCGAAACCGACTTCTTTCTGGTAAAGAAAGTATGTGGCGTCGGGTTCGTATAAAGTAGGTGCCATATGTTACAAAGAATTTGGCGTGATTGTGATTGGACAATCATCATATGTACACTATTACTTGTTGCAATGGGGGTAGTTGCCATTGGTAGTGCTACCCATATTAATCAAACAGGGCTGCATTTTTCCACATTAGTAGCAAAGCAACTTATCTTTTTTGTTATTAATGTAGCTCTTGTAATTGGTATTCAATTTATGGATTATCATAAGTTAAAAGATTGGGCTAATGGTATATATATATTAACGATTTTGTTGCTATTAGCCGTAATCTTTGTAGGGACTTCTGCCTTAGGTGCACAGCGCTGGATCCAGTTAGGGCCTATTACGCTGCAACCATCAGAGTTCTCTAAATTACTCATGATTATCTGTATGGCAAAGATGTTAGAGTCTCGTTACAATAAGTTGGATACCTTTAAATCTCTTGTTGTGCCTATATTATATGTAGGCGTACCTATTTTGCTAGTATTCATGCAACCAGACTTGGGGACGTCCCTCGTTTATATAGCGATTTTTGTGGGCATGCTCTTTGTTTCTGGCATACGATTGCGCTTAGTTCGAATTATCGCTACGGTAGGCGTTTTACTAATGCCATTGGCTTGGTTTGTCTTGAAAGACTATCAAAAGCAGCGGATTCTCGTATTTATGAACCCTGATATTGACCCATTTGGCTCTGGATATCATATCATTCAGTCCAAGATTGCCATTGGTTCAGGCACCATATTTGGCAAGGGATTATTTAATGGTACACAAAGTCAACTAAACTTCTTGCCAGAAAATCATACGGATTTTATCTTTTCTGTTATAGGTGAAGAACTTGGCTTTATCGGCTGTATCTTTGTATTAATTCTTTTGTTTATGCTCATCTATCGAAGCATAAAGGTAGCCTATACATGTAATGATCGTTTCGGTATGTTATTGGCTACTGGTATTGGATCCATGTTATGTTTCGAGGTATTGGTCAATGCCGGTATGACAATGGGGATTATGCCAGTTACGGGGATACCGTTGCCATTTATCAGTTATGGTGTTAGTGCGTTGACAACGAATATGATAAGTATTGGTATTTTGTTAAATATATCAATGCAGCGTAAGAAATATATTTTTTAGTTATGATTCTAATTTTAGAAATGAGTTTGAAAGAAGTCTTTCACAAAAGACGGAGGATGTATGATTCAATTAGATACGTCATGGTTACAACATGTCCAAAAACCGGCTCGTTATACGGGCGGTGAATATAACAGTATCGTGAAAGATCACAGTACTGTTGATATAACTATGGCGCTTGGATTTCCCGATGTGTATGAAGTGGCTATGAGCCATTTGGGCATCAAAATTCTATACGGTTTAGTCAACCGCCGTGAAGATGCTGTAGCAGAGCGTGTATTTGCACCATGGCACGATATGGAAGAGGAAATGCGGAAACGCAATATTCCTTTATTCTCACTAGAAACACGGACGCCTATTAAGGACTTTGATGTACTTGCGTTTACACTGCAATATGAGATGAGTTTTACCAATATTCTCAACATGCTAGATTTAGCCGGTATACCTATGTATGCAAAAGATCGGGATATGGATTTCCCACTGCTCGTATGTGGGGGCCCTTGTGCGTATAATGTGGAACCGATTGCCGATTTCTTTGATATTGTGTCCCTCGGTGAATCTGAAGAGTGGGGCGATGAATTTATCGACCTTTTGAAAGCAGAAAAAGCGAAGGGATTCCCCGGTGGTAAGGAAGCGTTCTTGCGGAAAGCAGCTCAAATTCCTGGCACCTATTGTCCTGCATTATATGATGTAGAATATACGGAACAAGGAGATTTTAAATCGATTACACCACGTTTTGAAGACGTGCCTGCGACGATTCAAAAACGTATCATAGAAGATGTAGAACATGTATTTTTCCCTACAAAACCGGTGGTACCATTTTTAGATATCGTTCATGATCGGGCTGTTCTTGAATTATTCCGTGGTTGTACGCGAGGTTGTCGTTTCTGTCAGGCTGGTATGTTATATCGTCCTGTTCGTGAACGAACACCAGAACGATTGTTAGAAATTGCAAAAGAAACGATTGCTAATACTGGTTACAATGAAATCTCGTTGATGAGTTTAAGCTCTGCTGATTACTCCAAATTGCCAGAACTAGTAGATATGCTCATGGAAGAGTTTAAAGACAAACAGGTTAGCGTCAGCTTACCATCATTGCGTATCGATAGCTTCTCTATCGATATTGCTAAGAAGGTACAACAAGTGCGTAAGAGTGGTCTTACCTTTGCACCAGAAGCCGGTTCTCAACGCATGCGCGATGTTATCAATAAAGGTGTTAGTGAAGAAGATTTGCTAGCTGCTTGTACAAATGCTTTTAAATCTGGATGGAACACGGTAAAGCTATACTTCATGATGGGATTGCCTACAGAGACTGATGAAGATTTGGCGGGTATTGCTGATTTAGCCTACAAGGTACTCGATTTGCATCGCGATATTACGGGTAAGCGCAATGGTAGCGTAACCGTTAGTGTATCGTTTTTCGTACCAAAAACACATTCTCCATATCAATGGTATGGTCAACAAGATGTGGAAGAAATCCATCGTAAGCAAAAATATTTAAAATCGCTTATTAATAATCGCAATATTTCCTATCATTATCATGATGGCTATACCGGTTATATGGAGGCTGTATTTGCCCGTGGCGATCGTAGATTATCCAAGGTATTAGTAGAAGCATGGAAACTCGGTTGTAAATTTGATGGCTGGACTGAGTTCTTTAGCTATGAAACATGGTTACAGGCTTTTGAAAACTGCGGTGTTGATCCTGCGTATTATGCGCGTCGCACCCGCGATTTTGATGAGCCATTGCCATGGGATCATTTGGATTGTACTGTAAGCAAGGCCTTCTTAAAACGCGAATGGGAACAGGCCGTTGCTGAGAAATTAACGCCAGATTGTCGTCGTGGACCATGTAAGGGTTGTAATGTATGCCCTGAATTAGATACGGCTATTGTAGATTATAAGGAGGGTGGCAGAGTTGAAAAAATTACGTTTGGCCTTACATAAAGGCGAAGAATTACGATTCTTGTCGCATCTCGATTTTGCACAAGCCGTAGAGCGCATGATTCGCCGTGCAGAAATCAAAATGGCCTATTCTGAGGGCTTTAATCCGCACATGAAAATTAGTTTTTCTTCTGCACTAGCACTAGGTGTAACGGCAGAAGCAGAATATATTGATATGGATGTGTTGGAAGATGATAGCTTAGAGTCTATTATGGCGCGATTAAATGCAGTGGCTCCTCGTGAACTTGAGGTTCTCGGTGGTAAGGTCATGCCTGATAAGGTTAAAAAGATGATGGCCATCTGTAATTACGCAATTTACGAAGTAACAGGTCCTGTAACGGAACAGAATGTGGACTGGGATAGCTTACTTAAGCCTTTTAATGAGGCTACTGAAATTTCTTATGAAAAGGTTACCCCTAAAAAGACGCGTATTATCGATGTAAAAGAATTCGTAAAAGAACCAATTGTAGCGTCCGTGCACGATGGTATGGTGACACTAACAATGGGGATTGGTATCTATCCACAAGGTACTATAAAACCGAGTGAAGTATGGAATCTTGGCAAGGATCAATATAATTGGCCTATTACTTCAGGTTACGAAATTCACCGTAAAGCGATTATGGTAGAAAATGAAGAAGGTCGTTTTACACCATTAGAAATTAATTATTAAGGCTATGTTTTGATTTGGCATATACTACAGTTAAACTGAACAGAAGGGAGGGATAGGATGCATAAAATTTTGGTCAATGTTATGCGCGAGGAAATTCGCATGGCTGTCATCGATGAAAAGGAACAGCTTATAGATTTTGTTTTGGAACGCACTGATGAGTCTCACATGGCGAATCATATGTACAAGGGTACTGTTAAAAATGTTTTGAATGGAATGCAAGCTGCTTTCGTTGATATTGGAGGCTCTCAAAATGCTTACTTGAACCTTCAACAAGGTAAGGAACAGAAAATATTGCCACGCCTATCTGTGGGGCAACAAATTCTCGTTCAAGTGGTGAAAGAAGAAATGCTTGGCAAGGGGGCACGCGTTACAGCAGATGTAAGTTTAGCGGGACGATTTATGGTGCTATTGCCCTATTCTGAAGGCATGCATATTTCAAAAAAGATTACCGATGAATCTATTCGTGCTCAATTACAAGAGTTGGCAGCGCCTTATGTAAAAGAAGGTTGTGGATTCATTATCCGTACGGCTGCAGCTAAGGCCAGTGCCGATGAAATCGCTCGTGATATGGACTACTTATGGCGCACATGGCAACATGTATTAAAGCGATTTAAGGTTGCCAAAAGTGGTACAGATCTTTACAGTGATGCGGACTTTTGGTTTCGCCTCGTGCGAGATTACGCGCATCGCAATGTAGAGGAAATTATCGTCGATTCTGATATGGGCGAATCTCGACTGTTGGATCTTTTAGGACACGGACCTACCTCTCAACAAATCAAAGTAACACGCCACCGAGATAGTACTCCTATCTTTAAAGCGAACCACATTGAACCTCAATTAGAAGATCTTATCTCCCGCGATATTAATCTTCCTTCTGGTGGATCTATTCGCATTGATCATACGGAGGCCCTTACCGTATTTGATGTAAACTCGGCTCACTATACCGGAAAATCGAATAAGCTAGAAGACTTAGCTTTCACAGTTAATAAAGAGGCGGCCAAAGAAATCTGTCGACAATTGCGCTTGCGCGATATCGGTGGTATTATCGTCGTCGATTTTATTGATATGAAGGATAAAGAGCATCAACAAGAGTTATTAAAATTATTGAGTGCTCAGGCTAAACTAGATAAGATGAAAACCGTTGTCTGTGGTATTAGTTCGCTCGGTTTAGTGGAGATGACGCGAAAGCGTGCACGCCAAGGGTTACAAACCTTGATGTTTGATACATGTCCACAATGTGGCGGTACCGGATATATGTTGTCTGGTCGAACTGTATATATGCAGATTGTACGTCGGATTCGGGAACTATTTAAATCTGGTCGCATTAAATCTAATTTAGAAATTGAGGTCCACCCAGAGGTGGCACAATATCTAACCAAATCTGTACTCGATGATTTAGGTGCTTCTATTGGTCGGAGTATTTCAATCGTAGTGAATCCACAAATTAGCCGGGAAGGGTATTCTTTGATGGCTGTAGCAGAATAAGTAAGTCGTATGTTGATAGGTGAGTATCGTGTCTGTTTTTGAAATCATTTTAATTAGTATTGGTCTAGCCATGGATGCCTTTGGCGTTTCTATTGGCAAGGGTTTGACTATGCCAGTAGGTGAAAATGGTCGAAAAGTGACCTTAGCCTTTTTATTCGGACTATTTCAGTTCCTTATGCCCGTTATAGGATGGCTTATTGGTCGTCAGTTTATCGATGTTATCTCTGAATGGGATCATTGGATTATCTTTGGCCTTTTAGGATATCTTGGGATTGCTATGATTCGAGAAGGTCTTAGTGATGACGATGATGAAGATGATGATAAGCAATTCTTAGGCGCTTGGGAAATGATTATGCTCTCTGTGGCAACGAGCCTTGATGCGATGGCTGTAGGTTTAACCTTTGCCTTTTTACCAATCAATGTATGGGAGGCATCGACCATGATTGGTGTTATTACCTTTGGTATATCTTTGATTGGTGTATATTTAGGTAAATTCATGGGCCAATTCGTAGGAAAATATGCAGACATACTCGGTGGAGGCGTCCTAATTCTTATCGGTACTAAGATACTCTTGCAACACCTTGGTATTATCGGAGAATTTTAAACGTTGTATATATATGAAAGTGTCAGAAATTGGGCGTATATAAGAGGGTTTGTATTTGACATAGATGTGTAAATACGATATACTATATCAGTATTAGTTCGGTTTACTGAACTTTGCAATCCGCGTGAAGCAGGTTTAAACGCCCGACCGATGTTCGGGTCGGGATACCGAATTCAGCGAGTTCGATAACAAGGAGGTGTTCTCATGTACGCAATTATTAAAACTGGTGGTAAACAATATCGCGTTGCTGAAGGCGATGTAATTACTATCGAAAAATTGGAAGCAGCTGCTAACGATTCCGTAACATTCGAAGAAGTTTTGACTGTAGTGAATGACGGCGACGTTAAAGTTGGCGCTCCTCTTGTAAACGGTGCAAAAGTTACAGGTACAGTTCTTGAACATGGTAAAGGTAAAAAAGTTTTAGTATTCAAATACAAAGCTAAATCCAACTACCGTCGTCGTCAAGGCCATCGTCAACCGTTCACAAAAGTTCGTATTGAATCTATCCAAGCTTAATTATGGTTTCCATTGGAATCCAGCGGAACAAGGATAACCAAGTTATTGGTTGTCATATGTCCGGTCATGCAGGATATGATGAACATGGCTATGATATAGTGTGTGCAGCAGTATCTGTATTGTCTGCTACAGCTATGTTAGGGCTTACCAAAATTGCTAAGCAAAAAGGTGAGTTTTCTAATAGCGAAGGCCAATGTGATATGGTCCTCTCTGGTGAAATAACCCGGAGTGGTCAGGATATATTAAATACTATGCTTCTCGGACTAGAAGAAATTAGTAAACAGTATCCAAAGTTTGTCCAAATACACGAAATATAGGAGGTGAACTTCATGTTTACTTTTGATTTGCAATTGTTCGCACATAAAAAAGGTGTGTCCAGTACTCGTAATGGTCGTGATAGTGAATCTAAACGTCTTGGTGTTAAATGCCATGATGGTTCCATCGTAAAGAGCGGTAACATCATCGTTCGTCAACGTGGTACTCACTTCCACCCTGGTACTAACGTAGGTATCGGTAAAGATGACACTTTATTCGCACTTGTGCCTGGTAAAGTAGCATTTGAACGTGCTGGTCGTTATAACCGTAAAGTTAGCGTATACCCTGTAGAAGCTTAATTTTACAAAGACTATGAATCCCTAGTGGTTTTCCACTAGGGATTTTTTGTATTATTGTTTAGGTGGATTATGGTTTATCGTATACAGTGCATTGGGAAAATGATTATTTGTTATAGTAAATTCCAATGCTTTTTAGTAGGAATAGTGGTATACTTAGTACAGTATCGGTGAAAGATTACTAAAATAGTAATGATATACTTTCACAGACCTAACTAGAGTGGCATGTCCACTGGAAAGATTTGAGGTAAGTACTATGTATGATGTAAAATCTCCTAAGGCGGAGGAATTTATTTCTCATCAAGAAATCCTTGATACTCTTGCCTATGCAGAGGAAAATAAAGAAAATCGCGAATTATTAGACCAAATTTTAGCTAAGGCGGCTACGTTTAAGGGGCTAAATCATAGAGAAGCGGCAGTTCTCTTAGAATGTCCGTTGCCTGAATACAAAGAAAAGCTCTTTGCACTAGCTAAAGAAATTAAAAAAGCTATTTATGGTGACCGCATTGTATTGTTTGCGCCGCTATATTTATCTAATTATTGTATCAATGGCTGTGTATATTGCCCATATCACTCTAAGAACCGCGATATTAAACGAAAAAAATTGACTCAAGAACAAATTAAAGAGGAGGTTATCGCTCTAGAAGCGATGGGGCATAAGCGCATTGTTATCGAATCTGGCGAAGATCCTCTTAATAATCCTCTTGATTATATTTTGGAATCTATCAAGACGATTTACAGTATTAAAAATAAAAATGGTGAAATTCGTCGCGTTAATGTAAATATCGCTGCATGTTCCGTTGAAGATTATAAAAAATTGCATGATGTTGGCATTGGTACCTATACATTATTCCAAGAAACATATAATAAGGAAAATTATGAAGCTTTGCATCCAACAGGACCTAAGAGTGATTATGCGTACCATACAGAAGCGATGGACCGCGCTATGGAAGGTGGCATCGATGATGTAGGTATTGGCGTATTGTATGGTCTAGAACATTACAAATATGATTTTGTAGGCCTTTTGATGCACGCCGAGCATTTAGAAGCTGTTCATGGTGTAGGCCCTCATACGATTTCTGTACCTCGTATTTGCCCTGCTGATGACATCGATGTAGATGATTTCAGCAATGCTGTACCGGATGATATCTTTGAAAAAATCGTGGCTCTTATTCGTGTATCTACACCGTATACTGGTATGATTATGTCCACTCGTGAAAGCCAATCTATGCGTGAACGTGGTTTGGCATTAGGCATTTCCCAAATCAGCGGTGGCTCTCGCACTAGTGTAGGCGGCTATAAAGAAGAGGAAAAACCAGAAGATAACTCCGCACAATTCGACCGCAGCGATACGCGCACATTGGATGAAATTGTAGATTGGCTCTTGGGCCTTGGTTATGTACCAAGTTTCTGTACCGCTTGTTATCGTGCAGGACGTACTGGCGACCGCTTTATGGCGCTTGCTAAATCCGGCCAAATCCATAACTGTTGCCAACCTAATGCATTAATGACGTTGAATGAATACATCATGGATTACGGCGATGAAAAGACGAAAAAACATGGTGCCAAGGTTATTGAAGACCAATTGGAAAATATCAAGAATGATTTGGTAAAAGATAAGGCAAAGGCTTACATTGCTCAAATGGAAGATGGAAAACGAGATTTCCGTTTCTAGTTTTTTGCTAATATTTCATGTGTAAAAAATAGTATATAACTATATGAACAAGCACTGCTTATTATGAGAATGATAATAAGCAGTGCTGTTTTGTTGAGAAAAACAAGTAAATTATATATGGAAAATAATGATAAAACCCTTTATTTATAAGGACGTTTGTTGTATAATGAAAGAAAATGATAATGATAATAGATTTATAATCAATGTTAATATTGATTATGAATTATTACATTATTCATCAACATTATTTTATATACATGTCACCGAGGTTTGGATTATGAAGAAGAAACGTTGGCATATTATGCCAAGGGATACAGAAAAAGAAAATACATTGATCCGTGAACTCGGTGTAAATCCGATTGTAGCAAGATTGATGGTGAATCGGAATATAGATAGCGATGAAGGCCATCGCTTCTTAGAAGGTACACTTAAAGATTTGCTTGATCCCTTTACCTTAAAGGATATGGAAACCGCGGTTGCGCTCATCTTAGAAACCATAGAAGCAAAAAAATCTATAGTCGTCTATGGAGATTATGATGTGGATGGTATTACGGCTACATCGCTGTTATATCGCTTTTTGGTGAAAATGGGGGCTCGTGTAAGTTATTACATACCGGAACGGCAAAGCGAGGGATATGGATTAAATTTAGAGGCTTTAGAGCATATTATCTCTGATGGTGCATCTTTGGTGATAACCGTGGACTGTGGTATTAGCTCTTATGATATTGTCGAGGCCGTTTGTGATCGCATCGATATCATTATTACAGACCATCATACGGCGCCACCTCAAATTCCTCCTGCCCGTGCCGTTATTAATCATAAACAACCAGATTGTCCGTACACGGATAAAAACTTATCCGGTGTAGGCGTTGCGTTCAAATTATGCCAAGCGCTCTGGTTGCGTCAATGCGGAGAGTGGTATCTTGATGATTTAGATATCGTTGCACTTGGAACCGTTGCTGACGTCGTTCCGTTGGTTGGAGAAAACCGCATCATCGTTCAGGCTGGACTTAAGAAGATGAACGAGTTGCCTAATTTAGGCATCGATAAACTTATCGATGTGGCCGGCTTACATGATAAAACGATCACCGCAGGACATATTGGATTTACCTTAGCACCGCGCCTAAATGCGGCAGGTCGTGTTACTCATGCAACGCGTGCCGTTGAGCTACTTGTTACGGACGATGTAGATTTGGCAGAGACCATTGCTCAAGAATTACAAGAAACGAATATGGAACGTCAAGAAATAGAACGCTCTATTCACGAAGAGGCCCGTGCTAATGTGGCTGCTCAAGGTCATCTAGCAGATTATGTAACAGTAGTAGCTGGAGAAAATTGGCATCCCGGTGTTATCGGTATCGTCGCATCGCGATTGGTAGAAGAGTTTTACAAGCCTACACTTGTTATCAGCATTGATAATGGCGTAGGTAAAGGCTCTTGTCGTAGCATTGAAGGTTTTAATATTTATAATGCATTAAAATCCTGTGAAGATATATTGATTCAATTTGGCGGCCATGCCGCAGCGGCTGGATTTAGTATAGATGCTAGCCGTATTGATGAATTGCGTCATCGTTTAACAGAATATTGTAAGGTTCAAGTTTCTCCTGATGAGTATATTCCCGTTGTATCCATTGATGCCACATTGCCTGTTGATGATATTGATGTAGATATCGTAGATCGTGTGTCAGCCTTAGAACCATATGGAATGGGGAATAGCACACCTATATTTGGCGTTATGGATGCTAAGGTGCAGGACATTATGTTGATGGGGCAACTTAAAAATCACTGTAAGGTGATTTTAGCCACCGCCAATGGTAGCGTTGATGCTATCGCTTGGAATCGCCCTGATTTGTTTAGACATATTTTTCAAGGCATGAATGTGAAAGTTGCCTTTACACTTCAAAAAAATGAATGGCAAGGTTTTGTATCTCCACAACTCATGATTCAAGATATAGAGCCTATCATAGAAGAACCTATTCAATTAAGTGCTGAAGGTTTACGTGAAATATATACAATTGTACGCCTCGCATTAAAAGGCGGCGCTAATTCTTTATACTATGTGGAACAAGAAATTTTGCGGCGTAAACCCACCAATCAAAATGGTTCATCTGCATTGATGGCCCTTGATGTGTTCAAAGAATTAGGTATTATTAGCGAAGAAACGAACGATAATGGACAAGCGATGATCCGTTGGAATGTCATCAACGGTAAGCTTGATTTGACAACATCCGTTACGTTTATTACATATAGTCAGCAGGAGGTGATACAATGATGACCATAAATGAAGAAGGCAAAGCCTTAGTTGAACAAAAAGGCTTTAATAAAGAAGAGGCCTTAAAAGAGTTTATGGATTATGTGCATTCGTATCTAGGAGATGATGAATGCGACCAAATCATGAAGGCTTTCACCCTTGCAGATAAAGCCCATGAAGGTCAATTTAGAGCCTCTGGTGAACCGTATATCATGCATCCTCTTGCAGTGGCAGAGATTTTGGCGCATTTGCAAATCGATCATATTACATTGATTGCAGCCTTGCTCCACGATGTCGTTGAGGATACGGAGTATACAAAGGAAGATATTGAAAAATTATTTGGCGCTGAAGTTGCATTCCTCGTTGATGGGGTAACAAAATTAAATCAGTTCCAATATGAAACTAAAGAAGATCGCCAAATGGAAAATTATCGCAAGATGATTTTAGCCATGGCGAAAGACGTGCGCGTTGTCGTTATCAAACTGGGTGACAGGTTGCATAATATGCGTACCTTAAAACATATGCGTAGCGATAAACAAAAACGCATTGCTAAGGAAACGTTGGAAATTTTTGCTCCTTTAGCTCATCGCCTTGGTATTTTCAACGTAAAATGGGAACTAGAGGATTTATCCTTCCGGTACCTAGAACCAGATAAATACTATGATCTCGTTGATCAAATGAAACAAAAGCGTCAAGCCCGTGAAGATATCGTTAACGATACGATGGAACAATTGACGAAGGCTCTTGGTGAGGCCGGTATCAAAGCGGATATTAAGGGACGACCAAAGCATTTTTATAGTATCTATAAAAAGATGAAAAAGGATAATCGCGACTTGTCTCAAATTTATGATTTATTGGCTGTACGCGTTATCGTTGATACTGTACCGGATTGCTATGCCGTTCTAGGTATTGCTCATAGCATTTGGAAACCGTTGCCTTATCGGTTTAAAGATTATATTTCTATGCCGAAATCCAATATGTATCAATCCTTGCATACTACGGTTATCGGTACGATGGGGCAACCTGTAGAAATCCAAATTCGTACATGGGAAATGCATCGTGTTTCCGAATATGGTGTCGCCGCTCACTGGCGTTATAAAGAAGGTAATAAGGGCGCTGATAAAGAATTTGACCAAAAGGTTGCATGGCTTCGTCAAGTGTTAGAATGGCAAGATACGTCTAATCCTAAGGAACTTGTTAATGCTTTGAAATTAGACGTATTCTCTGGTGAGGTATTTGTATTTACACCTAAGGGTGATGTGGTTAAGTTGCCTATCGGTTCTGTACCACTCGACTTTGCTTATCGCGTTCATACCGATGTAGGCCATCGTTGTGTAGGGGCAAAGGTTAATGGTAAAATTGTGCCTCTGGATTACACCTTGCAAAATGGGGATATCGTCGATATCATTACCTCTAAAACTGGTAAACCAAGCCTTGATTGGCTCAATATTGTAGGCTCCTCTGAAAGTAAGAACAAAATCCGTAATTGGTTCAAACGAGAAAATAAAGAAGAAAATATTGAAAAGGGTCTTGAAGCACTTGAGCGCGAAGCAAAACGCCTCAATTATAGTTGGAAAGAGCTTTGTAGTGACAATCGCATTCAACAAGTTGTAAAACAGTTGAAGTCCAATACTGAAAATGAACTATATGCCGCTTGTGGCTATGGTGGGATACCGGTAAGTACCGTTCTATTGCGATTAGTTGAACTATACAAAAAATCTAAAGAGCATGAAGATGCTCGTAAAACAACGGAACAAATCATTGAAAAGTTAAAGGTACAAGGGGCCAAAAAGGCTAAGAATGGCACTGGTGTTCTCGTAAAAGGCGAACCTGGTGTTATGGTTCGTATGGCTAAATGTTGTAATCCTGTACCAGGCGACGATATTATCGGTTATATTACAAGAGGTCGTGGTGTTTCCGTACATCGCTCTGATTGTACAAGCCTTGGTCATACACCGGAAGATCTAGAGCGTATGATTGAAGTTTCGTGGGATGAAGCATCGAGTGAATCCTTCCATGTCGGCATCGATATTCAAGCCTATGATAGATCAGGAATCCTCATGGAGGTAATGGCGGTGCTTTCAGAATTGAAAATTACCATTACCAATATGAATGCCAAAGTCCTTGAAAATACGAAAAATGTAATGATCAACATCGTTGTTGAAATTCGAGATATATCGCAACTTGATTTTGTTATGACTAAATTGCGTCGTATCCGTGAAGTTTACACGGTACAACGTAGTAAAGGTGGTGCATAATGGATACATCAAATTTAGTTCTCATGCGTATGCCGTTAGGACCGCTTGGAACCAATTGTTATGTGATAGGCGATAAGGAACAGGGGAAAGCGTTCATTATCGATCCTGCTACGACAGAGGTACTCGATGCTTTAAAAAAATATAATTTAAAGCCGAAAGCAGTTCTCTTAACTCATGGTCATGGGGATCACATCGGTGGCGTACAAGGCATTGTAGATGCTTACGATGTGCCTATTTATATACATCATAATGATGTGAAATACTTAAGTGATCCGGAATTGAATCTAAGCAATTATAGCAATCCTACACCGATTACCGTAAAAGGGCGCATTGTAGAGGTTCATGAAGGTGATCACATCACATGTGGTGATATTGATTTGACAGTATACGAAACACCAGGTCACACACCTGGTGGTGTATGCTACTATATGCCGGGTTTAGTATTTGTTGGAGATACTTTATTTAATCAATCTGTGGGGCGCACTGATTTTGTAGAAGGTGATTATGATGCCCTCATCAACGCGATTAAAACAAAGTTATATACATTACCAGACAATACGATGGTATATCCTGGACATGGTCCAGAAACACAAATTGGTTATGAAAAACAATATAATCCATTTGTAGGTGCTTAATTAATTTATTTAGTAAAGGGGATAGTAATTATGAATACAACATTGGAAAAATTAAAAGAACGTATTAAAGACAAAAAATACAAATTGACTACACAACGTCAAACGATTTTACAAGCTTTCATCGATGCTGAAGAAAATCACTTGAGTGCAGAAGATGTATATGTATTGGTAAAAGAAGTAGCGCCAGATATCGGACTTGCTACTATCTACCGTACATTGGATTTATTTACAGAACTAGATTTGTTAAAACGTCTTGACTTTGGTGATGGCCGTAATCGTTATGAATTAAATGACGAAGAGTTTGCCCATTTCCATCATCATTTGATCTGTGTAAAATGTGGTAAGGTTTCCGAGTTTGAAGATGATATGCTAGAAACATTGGAATCTATCATTGCAAAGAAATTGAATTTCCGTACCATCGATCATCAATTAAAAGTATATGGTTACTGCAGTGATTGCCAAGCGCATATGACGCCAGCAGAACTTGAAAAGCTCGATAAAATGGCACATCATGCTTAATGGATATCATTACACAGGGCCACTACCGCTTGGATCGGTAGTGGCCCACAACTGTGGCGCAGCAGGGCTGTTTTCGCGCAATGAAAAGGCTGATGTAATCCTACAGGCTGTTGAGCGTGATGATATGTATGTCTTGACCGTATCTATTCGTGGCGTTGAACATACTTTGACAGGTCCTGTATCTTCTATGGGCCGACGCTTAATAGGACAGTCCTTACTTGTATTGTTACGTACAGAACAAGGTTTACCTGCTCATAATGAGTGGGGCACAATGGTAGGGGTGCGTCCTACTAAATTACTTCATAAATATATAGACCAATATGGTTCATTAGAGGATGCAACTCGTCACATTGGGGACGAGTTTTCTGTGTCTTTGGAAAAATTAGATATTCTTAGCCGTATTGGACAATATCAACGCCCTTTTTTAGAGTCTCACTCTAATAAGGATATAAGTCTCTATTGTGGTATTCCGTTTTGCGAAACACGTTGTGTATATTGTTCATTTCCATACGGTTTATATCAAGAGTATCATCGACAATCTGAATTCATAGTAGCCTTATTAGAGGATATAGATGATGTGCGCCAGATTTGTGAAACTTACAATTTGCACACGAATACGCTCTATATGGGTGGCGGTACACCAACTATATTGAATAATGAAGACTTTCATCGAGTCCTAACTGGATTATCTGCATTGATACCGGAAGGGCGTGAATTCACGGTTGAAGCGGGAAGACCAGATTCTATAACCACTGAAAAAATACAGTCTATGCAAGCGTGTCATGTGAATCGTATTAGCATTAATCCTCAGACGATGGACGACACTATATTACGTCGCATCGGGCGTGGACACAGCGCACAAGATATCGATGATATGTATCAATATGTAAAAAAACATACAGATTTTGCTGTTAATATGGATTTTATAGCAGGTCTACCTGGGCAAAATATAAAACATATGGTGCATAACATGGATTATATTTGTCATAATTTGCCTGAAAATGTTACAATTCATACGTTAGCTATCAAACGTGGTAGTCCGCTATATGATTTGAACATGCAACATGATGTACCTGATGAGTCCATAGTAAAACACATGGTACAGTATGCTCAGGAACGATTAGAGCAGGCAGGTTATGTGCCGTATTATCTATATCGTCAACAATATATGAGAGGGCAACTTGAAAATATTGGATATACATTGCCAGGTAAAGCGTGTGAATATAATATTCAAATCATGGAAGAGCGGCAAACAATTATGTCTATGGGACCAGGTGGATCATCTAAATGGATGAAGGCTCCTGCGTTTAGACAGAAAAAGCAACACATGCCAAAGGATGTAGATGTATATACAGATACATTAAAGGCTTTATTAGCTAAGCGGCATGCATTATGTAAATCATTTTGGGAGGTTGTGTAATGGCTATTAAAAGACCAAGAGGTACACAAGATTTCTTGCCAGAACAAATTGTAAATTGGCATTATATAGAACAGCATATGCGCGAAATTTGTAAAGCTTATGGCTTTAGTGAAATTCGCACACCTGCCTTTGAAGATACAAAATTATTTTTACGGGGCATTGGGGAAACTACGGACGTAGTATCAAAGGAAATGTATACCTTCTCCACTGGAGACGACAAGGAACAAAGCTATACATTACGTCCTGAAAATACGGCTTCTGCCGTACGGGCGTACCTTGAAAATAAGGTGTATGGTAAAGAAAATTTAACAAAATGGTTCTATATGGGTTCCATGTTCCGTCACGATAAACCACAAGCCGGTCGCTATCGTGAATTCCATCAATTTGGTGCAGAAGTACTCGGTTCGCCATCTCCTGTAGTGGATAGCGAAGTTATCTGTATGATTGTACAGTTGTTGAAAGATTTTGGTCTTAAGGATCTCAATGTAGAGGTGAACTCTGTAGGTTGTCCAAACTGTCGTCCTACGTATCGTCAAAAGTTGATTGAATTCTTTGAACCTAAAAAAGATCAACTTTGTGAAGATTGCCAAGAGCGGTTGTACAAAAATCCATTGCGTTTATTGGATTGTAAAAATGAAACGTGCAAAGCCTTATCCGTAGGTGCCCCTGAAATTCATGAACATCTATGTGAAGAATGTAATACACATTTTGAAGAACTTAAAACATTACTTGATGCGGCGAATATTCAATATAATCTAAATCCACGTTTGGTTCGTGGCCTAGATTACTACACAAAAACTGCCTTTGAAGTTCAATATACTCCATTAGGTGCGCAAAGTGCCGTTGCTGGTGGTGGTCGTTATGATGGCCTGGTAGAGGAACTCGATGGTCCTCATACACCAGCTATTGGTTTTGCAATGGGCATGGAACGATTGTTATTGGCTTTAGAAAAACAAAACTTGTTGCCTGAACCGACAATCGAACCAGCAGTATTTGTAGTAGCCCTTGGAGAGGCTGCAAAATTAGAAGCTTTCAAGATTTGTCAAACTTTACGTAGCGCATATATCACTGCGGAAATGGATGGACAAGGTAAAAGTATGAAGGCTCAATTAAAATATGCTAACAAAATTCATGCAAAATATGTTATCATATTGGGTGATGATGAATTGGCTAAGCAAGAGGCCATCATTCGTTTTATGGAAACAAGTGAACAAGAAACAGTGCCATTAGCATCTGTTTCTGAACGTATATCTTCTTTGGTGAAAGGATGACAGTAGAATGGAAACAATGAAAGGCTTACACCGTACACACGGTTGTGGCACTATTTCTGAAGCAGAAGTAGGTAAAGAGGTTGTATTATGTGGTTGGGTTGAACGTCGTCGTGACCACGGCGGTTTGATCTTCTTGGACTTGCGAGATCGTTCTGGTATTGTTCAAGTTGTAGCATCCCCAGATCATAATGTGGAATCTTTCCACAAGGCTGAAGATGTTCGTAATGAATATGTGCTTTGTGTACGTGGTAAAATTACAAAACGCGATGAAGAAGCAATCAATCCTAACTTGCCTACAGGCGCTTATGAAATGTATTGTGAAGAACTTCGCGTATTGAATTCTGCGAAAACACCTCCATTCTACATTCAAGATAATATCGATGTAGATGAAAACATCCGCTTGAAATATCGTTATCTTGACTTGCGTCGTCCAGAAATGCAACGCAACTTGATTTTACGTCATAAGGTAACAAAGGCTATGCGCGATTTCTTCGATAGCCGCGATTTCCTTGAAATCGAAACACCTATGCTTACAAAATCCACACCAGAAGGTGCGCGTGACTATTTAGTACCTTCTCGTGTGAATGCAGGCACATTCTATGCATTGCCTCAATCTCCACAAATTTTCAAACAAATTTTGATGGTAGCAGGCTATGAAAAATATTTCCAAATCGTACGTTGTTTCCGCGATGAAGATTTGCGTGCAGATCGTCAACCAGAATTTACACAACTCGACTTGGAAATGAGTTTCGTTGATGAAGAGGATATTTACGCACTATTGGAACAAATGGTTGCAGAAGTGTTCAAAAAGACATTGGGCAAAGAAATTCCATTGCCTATGCCTCGTATTACATGGGATGAAGCGATGGATAAATACGGTTCTGATAAACCAGATCTTCGCTTTGACATGGCTTTCACAGATGTAACTGAACTTGTAAAAGATACTGAATTCAAAGTATTCCGCTCTGTTATCGACAATGGCGGTATCGTAAAAGGTATCGTTGTACCTGGTGATGCAGGTATTCCTCGTCGTGAACTCGATGATTTGGTAGCATATGTAAATCGCTACGGTGCAAAAGGTTTGGCTTGGGCTTGCTTCAATGAAGACGGTTCCATTAAATCTCAAATCATGAAGTTCTTAGGCGAAGATACAATCCGCAATATCGGTGAAAAAATGGGTGCTAAAGGCGGCGACCTTGTATTGATGATTGCTGATAAACCAGCAACTGTTGCTCGTGCACTTGGTGAATTGCGCCTTGAAATGGCTCGTCGTATGAACATGATTGACGAAGATAAATTGGCTTTCACATGGGTAACAGATTTCCCTATGTTCGAATATAACGAAGATGAAAAACGCTATGTTGCTATGCATCATCCGTTCACAATGCCTCGCCACGAAGATCTTGATAAATTACAATCCGATCCTGGTAGCGTAAAAGCAATTGCTTACGATATGGTATTGAACGGCGTTGAAATCGGTGGCGGTTCCTTGCGTATTTATCAATCTGACGTACAAGAAAAAGTATTTAAAGCAATTGGTTTATCCGAAGAAGAAGCTAAATCTAAATTCGGTTTCATGCTTGATGCATTTAAATACGGTGCGCCACCTCATGCAGGTTGTGCATTTGGTCTTGATCGTCTCGTTATGTTGATGGCTAAACGCCAATCCATCCGCGACGTTATCGCATTCCCTAAAACACAATCCGCTTCTGATATCATGAGCCAAGCGCCATCTGAAGTAGAACCTAAACAATTAAAAGAATTACACATAAAACCAGATGTAGAGGAAGAAGAACAATCCTTGGTATAATCGCAAGTAAGCATATTATAAAAGGACCGCAAGAATTGCTAAAATTTTAAAAGTCAAGTCTTGTAAATGATAAATCTTTCTGCTACTATTTATGTATAAGATATCCCTGCCATGTGCGTGTGATATCGCAGTTTTGAGCCAACACATTTTCTTCGGGAGTCCAGAACTCTCGTCTGAACGTTACGCCCTCACGGGACAACTGCAGGATGAGGAGGACACCCACCTGCTCTTGCAGGATCAAAACGCGGTACATTACGGCATGGTGGGGCTTTTTTGCATGTAAAGAATGAATGGAGGTAGCATGGATAGTTTATTTGATGCATTACCTACGAATAAATATGAACCACTACCGGTGCGAATGAGACCGACAGAACTTGATCATTTGTATGGTCAAGAACAGGCGGTAGGGAAGGGGACATTCCTTCGCGCCATGGTGGAAAAGGATACAATACCATCCATGTTGTTTTACGGGCCTTGTGGAACTGGTAAAACGACATTAGCCGGTATCATTGCTAAGATGAGCAACAGCCATTTTGTCAATTTAAATGCGACAAATGCAGGTATCGGTGAATTGCGAAATATTATAGAAGATGCGCGGAAACGCGTTCGTTCTTTGCAACAACGAACCATTTTATTTCTCGATGAAATACATCGCTTTAATAAGAGTCAACAAGACGTACTGTTACCCTGCGTTGAAGATGGTACGATTATTCTTATTGGGGCAACTACAGAAAATCCATTTTTTGAAGTCAATCGCCCATTATTATCGAGGCTACGACTTATTACATTGGAGGCCTTAACGCCGAAGGCAATTAGTCAAATTTTAAAGCGAGCTCTTACAGATAGCGAAGTAGGCTTAGGGGCTCGTAACCTACAGGTAAAGGATGAGTTGCTTGAGGATATAGGTATCTTCGTCAATGGAGATGGTCGTATGGCACTCAATATTTTGGAGCAAGCTGCGGCCATGGTACACGATGGCGAAGCAATCACTTTAGAAATACTTGAAAAGGTCGTAGGCCGTCGCATTTATACATACGATAAAAAAGGAGATAGTCATTACGACACAATTTCAGCCTTTATTAAAAGTATGCGTGGGTCCGATGTACAGGCTACACTTCACTACTTAGCACGTATGATAGAGGCCGGTGAGGATCCTAATTTTATCGCTCGTCGTATTGTCATTTGTGCCGCCGAAGATGTAGGGTTAGCAGATCCACAAGCCTTAATATTGGCTAATGCAGCAGCACAGGCCGCGCATATGGTGGGATTTCCAGAGGCGCGTATCATTTTATCTGAGGCGGCGTGCTATGTGGCGCTAGCGCCTAAGAGCAATTCTGCATATCTAGGTATAGATGCGGCTATTTCAGATGTGCGTCATAAGGACTGTGGGCAAGTGCCGGATCACTTGCGTGATAGCCATTATAGTGGAGCTAGTAAACTAGGACATGGGCTAACTTATAAATATGCTCATAATTATCCGAATGGATATGTTAATCAACAATATTTACCGGATCCTTTAATACATGCTGAGTATTATACGGGTGTCGATCGTGGGGTAGAGCATAATCTGTTAAAGGATTGGAATGATAGGCGCAAAGATAAATAGAATGGTCAATATATGGTATAATATAATGATGATTTAAAATAGATTTTTATATAAAAGTAAGGGGTTTGTATACGATTATGGCAGAAGAGAAAAAAACTTCTACACGAGGGCGGAAGCCTCGCAAAAAACGAGCTACACCGGCATCAAAAAAAGAAGGATTTTCACTGCGTAATGAAGTGAAAGGCATTATTGTCATAGGTGTTGCCATACTGGCATTGCTAGGCTTTTTTGGCTTTGATTTAGGCATTGTAGGCGAAATATTGACGGGAATATTTCGCTATGGATTTGGCTTTGGGGGCATAATTCCGTGCATTGCTGTACTATGGCTTGGATGGCGTTTGTTATACCAAGGTAAATTTATGTCTATTACACGTCGTGGCCTTCTCATAACAGTTTTTTACTTATTAGCTATTACCATGGTTCCATTATGTCGTGTGCCTGTGGGTGATGAATTGGCGACTACAGCGCTTGCAGATCAAGGTGGTGTTGTGGGCGGTTTCTTGGCTTCCTTTATACGAACTATGTTCGGTGAAGTTGGCTCTATTATTGTTGTCACCGTACTTATGCTTTGTTGTGGTCTCCTTATTACGCGCCTATCCTTAGGTAACGGATTGCGTAAGGCTGCTGATAAAACGCAAGAAGGCCTTGATAAGGCAAAAGAAGTGGCTGTTGAAAAGGTAGCAGTAGCCAAAGAGGTTATTGAAGATTGGAATGAACAGCGTAAAGAAGCAGCACAGCGCAAGGCTTATGACCGCGAAAAGGATACGCGATACACCGATGCAGCTCAGAATGCTGTAGAGACTCTTGAAAATAGAGGCGTTGTAGCTGCTAATGATGATTATGAAGTTGAGCCAATCGATACACATACGCCTTCTTCTTGGAAAGAATTAGCCGAGTTAGAGGCTCGTAATAGAGCGGCAGAACGATTAGTACAAATCTCTGAAGAATCTGGTGATGCTGTCGATAACGGTGAAATTCGTACTAATAGTATGGATGATGAGCCAAAATCAATGCCTGCATGGCTCCATAATCATGATGAAGAACATGTCGATATTGAAGAATTTGATACAGATGATAGTGTTGAGAATGATGCGTATAGCACCGATGAATCAGGCCCAGCAGAATACTCTTATCAACCAACAACTATTGGTCCGTTAGAAACCGATCATGCGGCGATTGCAAGTGCCGTACCTGGTACAGGTGCCGCTGCTAGTTCTGTTAGTGCTGGCGCAGGCATGAGTTCTATGCCATTATCTGTACCGTCTTTGGCAAGTACTGCTGAGGATACAGCTCAGGTAGCCGTATCAAAAGATGGTCAAATTCATAGAACTTATGACAAACCATATCACTTCCCAAGCCTTGATATTTTGGCGAAAGGGAAGGTAGGTCAAAACAATAGTGATGAGGTTGCATACAATGCGATGCGCCTAGAAGATGTATTATCTAGTTTTGGCATTTCTGCCAAGGTTGTTAATGCTACGCAAGGTCCAACGGTAACACGGTATGAAATTGAACCAGCCCAAGGTGTTAAGGTAAGTAGAATTGTAAACTTAACAGATGATATTGCTTTGAATCTAGCGGCTCAACATATACGTATGGAGGCGCCAATTCCAGGAAAATCTGCTATCGGTATTGAGGTACCTAATACGAAAACAGAAGCCGTTCACTTGCGCGATGTGCTAGATTGCAGTGACTTTAAAGAAGCGAGGGGAGGTATTCCTGTAGGCCTCGGTAAGGATATCGCTGGTAAACCGGTGATTACAGACTTGGCTAAGATGCCACATCTATTGGTAGCTGGTACAACAGGTTCCGGTAAATCTGTATGTGTGAATACATTGATTTCCAGTATTCTCTTTAGCCGTAAACCAGAAGAGGTTAAGTTATTACTTATCGACCCTAAGATGGTTGAATTATCTGTGTATAATGGCATTCCTCATTTGATGGCACCAGTTGTAACGGATATGAAAAAAGCGGCTGCTGTATTGCGTTGGGCAGTTCGAGAAATGGAAGCTCGTTACAAGGCGTTTGCTGCATCCGGTAAGCGCGATATTAAAAGTTATAATGAAGCGCATCCTAAGTCGGCAATGCCGCTTATCGTATTGATTATCGATGAGTTGGCGGACTTGATGATGACTGCTCCTGATGATATTGAAGAATCCATTAGTCGATTGGCGCAGATGGCACGTGCTGCTGGTATTCATATGGTATTAGCTACACAACGTCCATCTGTTAACGTTATTACCGGCTCTATTAAGGCAAACGTGCCAAGCCGTATTTCTTTTGCCGTAGGGTCCCAAATCGATTCTCGTACAATCCTCGATATGGCGGGTGCTGAAAAACTATTAGGCAAAGGTGATATGTTGTTCTCTCCAATTGGTGCTAATAAACCAATTCGTGTACAAGGTGCTTTCATCTCAGATGATGAAGTGGAACATTTGGTAGAGTTTGTAAAACAACAACGAGAACCAGAATATGATGATACGGTAACGGCTGAGGCAGAAAAGGAAATCGCAGCACAAGATAATGATGAACAAGATATTTATCGTGATGAGTTATTAGAACGAGCCGTTAATCTTGTGATGGAATCTGGTCAAGCATCCGTGTCGATGTTGCAACGTAGATTCCGTATCGGTTATACGCGTGCTGCACGCCTTGTAGATACCATGGAGGATCTTAAAATTGTAGGTCCTAATATGGGTAGTAAAGCACGAGAGATTTTAATGAGTCCAGAACAGGTGAAAGCTCGATACTTCTCTGATTCTGAGGAATAGAAAGGGATATACTGTGGCTGAGTTAGGTGAAGAATTACGTCGAGAACGAGTACGTAGAAATCTCACATTTAAAGATATTGAACAAGTACTTCATATTAAAACAACCTATTTAGAAGCCATCGAAGATGGAAACTATGCAGTTATCCCAGGACGTGTATACGCGAAAGGTTTTATTCGCAATTATGGAAATTACCTTGGCCTTGATGGAGATCGCTTAGTGAAGGTTTATCAAAATCAAGTAGGTGAAGTGGATACATTTACAATACGTCCTATTATGCGTCAAAAGAAACAGGAAACCATTAATTCTGTGCAGAGTGAGTACGTTGAGCATCAGATGGCAAAACGTCGTATGTCGCTTGAAACGAGACAGAAAAAGCGACAACGGTCCATTGAACAAGAACGCATTATGCTTGCTATTATTGCCGTATTCATGGTGATATTTTTGATATGGTTGTTTTTATTCTAAGATACATCGTTACAGTTAAAGGAAGGTTATATTGATGGATACATTTTTAGTTACAGAACGCGCAGATATGGAAGCGCGCGGGTGGGCAGAACTCGATTTCGTGCTCATCAGTGGCGATGCGTATGTAGATCATCCATCTTTTGCGCCTGCCGTAATTGGTCGTTATCTAGAATCCAAAGGCTATCGAGTTGGTATTATTGCTCAACCTGATTGGAATGATGTTAATGCTTTTAAAAAATTAGGGAAGCCTCGTCTTGCATCGCTTGTTACTGCAGGCAACTTGGATTCCATGCTCAATAAGTTTACGGCCGCTAAAAAAATCCGTCGTGAAGATGATTACTCACCGGGAGGTGAGGCAGGACATCGCCCCGATAGAGCGACCTTGGTATACTCTAACCGCATGAAAGAAGCCTTTAGAGATGTGCCTCTTATCATTGGTGGCATCGAGGCTTCATTGCGGCGTTTTGGGCATTATGATTATTGGTCTGATACGGTGCGTCGGTCCATTCTTGTAGACTCTAAGGCTGATGTACTTATATATGGCATGGGTGAATTACAGATTATAGAGTTAGCCGAAGCACTAGATCAAAATCGATTCGAAGAATCATTGCCCAGTATACGTGGTATTTGTTATATGTCAAAAGACATACCATCTATTGATTGTGTTGAATGTCCTTCCTTTGAAGAAATCAAGGCAGATAAAATGGCCTTCGCCGATGCTTTTCGCATTCAATATGATGAACAAGATCCATTCTATGGACGACCTATTGTACAAAAACATGGAGATCGCTATGTTGTACAAAATGTACCGGCCTTACCATTAACACAGGAGCAAATGGATGCGGCTTATGACTTACCATACACTCGTAAATGGCATCCATCGTATGATGATAAAGGGGGCGTGCCTGCATTAAGCGAGGTGCAGTTTAGCCTCGTTAGTCAACGTGGTTGTTTTGGTAGTTGCTCATTTTGTGCTATTACCAATCATCAAGGCCGTATAATTCAAAATCGCAGCCATCAGTCTTTGATTGATGAAGCTAAGTTGATGATCAATATGGATGGGTTTAAAGGCTATATTCATGATGTAGGTGGTCCAACGGCCAATTTTAGACATTTAGCATGCGATAAACAAGCCGTCTTTGGCGCTTGTAAAGGTCGCACCTGTGCGGCGCCGGAACCTTGTGAAAATTTGAATACTAATCACGATGATTACATTGCATTATTGCGCAAGTTACGAAAGTTAAAGGGCGTAAAAAAGGTCTTCGTCAGATCAGGGTTACGTTATGACTATGTTTTAGCCGACAATAACAAAGCCTTTGTAAAGGAACTTTGTCAATATCATGTGAGTGGTCAGCTAAAGGTTGCGCCTGAACATGTATCAAAGCGTGTAACGACTATGATGGGCAAGGCTGGAAAAGAAGAATTTCTGACCTTTAAAAAATGGTTTGAAGAGGCAAATCGTGAATTAGGGAAAAAACAATATTTAGTTCCTTATTTTATGAGTTCTCACCCAGGATGTACATTAGAGGATGCCATAGAATTAGCTGAATTTTTACGAGATCAGCATATGTATCCTGAACAAGTTCAAGATTTTATTCCTACACCGGGCAGTCTTTCAACGTGTATGTATTATACGGGTATTAATCCTCTTGATGGCAAGCCTGTTTATGTGGCTAAAAAAGGTCGGGACAAGGCTAAGCAACGAGCCTTGATGCAATATAAAAACATTGAAAATTACGACTTGGTAAAAGAGGCCCTTATCGAAGCTAATCGGCGTGATTTAATCGGATTTGGACCTGAGTGCTTAATTCCATCTAGACCAATTGGACAAGGTAAAATGCAAAATCAAGGACGAAACAAAACGGGACAATCGAGAGGCGGTCAATCTCGATATGCTCGAAGTGGTTCTCCTTCACAGGTCAATAAGACTAAGGGAGAACGTAAAAGGAGATTTACGCGATGAAACGATGGATGGCATTTATTGTGTTAATGCTTTTTGTCTTAGGTATGATGGGGTATGGCATATACTTTTATCGAGAGGAACAAATTGAAAAATCAAAAGCGCCTGTACGCGGTGAAATTACGGTTTACACTGACTTACCTAATAACTTAACAACACTATTAGCTGATAAATATTTAGAGGATAAAAACGTAAAAGTTAATATTATGCCACTCACTGAGGAGCAAATGGAACAACGGGTTTCCTCTAAGTTAGCAGATTCATCTGGTGATGTAGTGATTACATCTGAGGATAACCTCGTCATCGGTGCTAGTAAAGATAAGTTTGCTCCTATTGTAAATGAACGCATAGATGAGGTCTTGGATCGCCTAAAGGATTCAAATGGTTACTGGGTCGGCTTATGGTATGATCCTATCGTTTTTGTACAAAATGAGTCATTTTACAATAAACTAGGTCAACATATTACGACTTGGGATACCTTGCAAAAGCCTGGGAACTGGCGTGTGGTGATGACAGATTTCGGAGCATCTCAAAATGCGGCTAATCTTTTGTACAATTTGGTGGAATATAAAGGCGAGCCAGATGCTCTTGCAGATTTATTAGCTTTAAAAACACATGTTATACAACATTCTAAGTTCCTTTCCACACCTGTACGGCTAACAGCTCTTGGTGAATCGGATATTGGCATTGGGAATCTTTCTGATGCACAACAGTACATTCGCCATTCTTATCCTGTAAAAATGATTTATCCTAGTGATGGCACATCATTTTATATAACAGGTGCAGCGGTGCAAAAAGATTCTAAGCATAAAAATGAAAGTATAGAGTTTATTACTTGGTTACTATCTAGTGAAACTGCAAAATATATGATGAATAATAATTTTACCTATATATTCGCCAATCCTGAAGTTACCGAACCCGTAGATGCACTAGGGCGTTCCGTAGTGTTATGGCCTGTTAATGGCGGCTATACAGTGGAGGGAAAAGAACTTTTATTGAATCACTGGGTTAGCCAAGTACGTTTTAGAAAAGATCAATAGAAGTGTATTTCTATAAAATACGTATACAATATCGTTACATTCTATAAATAAGAAAGGATTTAGAATGACCAAATCATTGGGATATATTAGCCTAGGTTGTGCTAAAAATTTAGTAGATACAGAGGTTATGCTTGGATTGTTAAAGGATGATGGTTATATCATTACCGATAATTTACATGAGGCTGACTTAATTATCATAAATACATGTACCTTTATAGAGAAAGCTAAGGAAGAATCTATCAATACGATTCTTGAAGCTGCTCAGTATAAAGAAACTGGTCGTTGTAAAGGCTTAATTGTAGCAGGTTGTTTGAGTCAACAATACCAAGATGAGTTGTTTACAGAAATTCCTGAAATTGATGCCCTTATTGGTACTGGTGCATGGGATCAAGTTATGGTAGCTGTTGATGCGATTGAGCATGGCAATCGTAGCTGCATCATGGAAAATATCACTAATATCTATGATGAACGCATGCCTCGCATTCAAACGACGCCTCGCTATAGTGCGTATGTAAAAATTGCAGAAGGTTGTAACAATGGTTGTACATTCTGTATCATTCCTAAGGTGCGTGGTGCATTTAGAAGTCGTTCCATTGAATCTATTAAGGCTGAAGTTGAACGATTAGCTGCGTCAGGGGTTAAAGAAATCGTTCTCATTGCACAAGATACGACTAGCTACGGCATTGATTTAAATAATGGTAAACCATTACTTACAGAGCTGTTAAAAGAATTAACTAAGGTTGAGGGAATCGAGTGGATTCGCATGCTCTATTTATATCCAACATTCTTTAGTGATGAATTGCTTGATATTATCGTCAATGAACCGAAGCTTTGTAAATATGTTGATATACCATTACAACATGTAAACAACGATATTCTTAAACAAATGAATCGTCGTGATTCTCGTGAGGATATTGAGCGATTATTAAAGAAAATCCGCAATGCACCAACTCATGTTACATTGCGTACATCGATTATTGTTGGATTCCCTGGTGAAACAGATGAACAGTTCCAAGAACTTTGTGAATTTGTGAAGGATATCAAGTTTGATAACATGGGTGTTTTCACATACTCTCAAGAGGAAGGGACCATTGCAGGGGCTCGTGAAGATCAAGTACCAGAAGAGGTTAAAGAAGAACGCTATCATACATTGATGTCTATACAAGCTGCTATTTCTGAAGAGAATAACCGCGATTTAGAAGGCACTATTGACTATGCCATGATTGAAGAATTAGAAGAAGGCGATAATGATACTGTTCTTGCAAAAGGTCGTTTGAAATCACAAGCTCCAGATGTAGATGGGAACATGTATATCGAAGACTGTGGCGATAAGGTTAAAGCTGGAGATATTGTACAGGTACAAGTAGAGCAAGGTTTTGCTTACGATGTAGTAGCTACTATCGTAGAATAATATTGATTGGTGTATTAGGTAATACCACTATTAACACATCTGAAGTGATGGGAGGTATTTACGATGATTGTAGAATTAATTTCTACAGGTTCTGAATTATTGTTAGGGGATACGGTGAATACCAATGTCTCTTGGTTAGCTCAGGAACTTAATAAATTAGGTTATACCATAGCGTATCAGTCTGTGGTGGGAGACAATCCAGGCCGTATGTCTGAAGTGTTTAAAAAAGCGGCACAACGTGCTGATCTCGTGATTAGTACAGGTGGGTTGGGTCCAACTCAGGGTGATATAACACGGCAAGTTTTGGCATCGTCTTTAAATCGCGGTGTCGTATATAATGATGATGCTATGGCTGAGGTGCGACAGTTTTTCAAACGAGTAGGTCGTGAAATGCCTGATGCGAGTCGTAGAGAGGCTATGTTGCCTGATGGCTCTAGTGTTTTAGCTAATCCTGTCGGTGTTGCACCAGGCGTAGTAACCGTAGATGGCGATGTAACCTATATACTATTACCAGGACCTCCAGGTGAAATGAAGGGGATGTTTACACAAAGTGTAGTGCCTTATCTTCATAAGCGTTTTGGTTCACAAGGTGTTGTAACGTCTTATCGTTATGGCGTTTATGATATTCGTGAAATCGATTTAGAAGAACGCGTTATGGATTTGATTAAGCAACAATCAAATCCAACTATAGCTTTGTTAATAAAAAAAGGCTACATTGAATTACGCATTACTGCAAAGGCTTCATCTCTCGATGAAGCACATAGATTGTTAAATCCTTGGGATGAAATCATTCGTCGTCGTTTAGGTTCTTTGATTGGCCGTAAGTTAGATATTTCTATGGAAGAAACACTCGGTAATACGTTAAAAGAATCGTCTGCGACCATTGCTACGGCAGAGTCTTGTACATCTGGTTTAGTTGGTAAACTATTGACAAACGTAAGTGGTAGTAGTGATTACTATATGGGTGGCATTATATCCTATAGCAATGATGTAAAACATCGGGTCTTAGGTGTGCCACAAGATTTACTCGATACATATGGCGCCGTGAGCGAACAAGTAGCTAAAGCGATGGCTGAAGGTGCAAAACGCGTATGTAATACGACATATGCGGTGTCTACAACGGGGATAGCAGGCCCTGGTGGTGGCACACCGGATAAACCAGTGGGCCTCGTTTGGTTTGGCGTAACTGGACCATATGGAACCGTTGCTCACAAAGCTAATCTTATTGGAAATCGAGAAGATATCCGCCAAAGTGCGGCTGAATTAGCATTATATTACATGAATTTGTACATTCAAGAAAAAGGGGATAAATAATGGCTGTTGATGGTAGACAAGCAGCGTTGGATAACGCATTAAAACAAATAGAAAAAGACTTTGGTAAAGGTGCTATCATGCGCCTAGGTGAAGCGGCAGATCGTATGAATGTTGAGGTTATTTCCTCTGGTTCTCTTGCCATTGACCTCGCTGTAGGTGTAGGTGGCTTCCCTCGTGGTCGTGTCATTGAAATTTATGGCCCAGAATCATCTGGTAAAACAACTGTTGCTCTTCACGCTGTAGCTGAAGCGCAAAAACAAGGTGGCGTCGCTGCATTTATTGATGCGGAACATGCAATGGACCCAATCTATGCACGTAATCTTGGCGTAGATATTAATAACTTGTTAATTTCCCAACCAGACAATGGTGAACAAGCCTTAGAAATTACAGAGGCGCTTGTACGTAGTGGTGCTGTAGATATCGTTGTAGTTGACTCTGTTGCTGCATTGGTCCCTAAAGCAGAAATTGAAGGGGAAATGGGTGATGCTCATGTAGGTCTCCATGCCCGTTTGATGAGTAAAGCATTGCGTAAATTAACAGGTACTATTAATAAGACAAAAACCGTTGTTATCTTTATCAACCAATTGCGTGAGAAGGTAGGCGTAATGTTTGGTAATCCTGAAACAACGACCGGTGGTCGTGCCTTAAAATTCTATTCTTCTGTACGTCTTGATGTGCGTAAGGGCGAATTGATTAAGGCCAATAATGAAAATGTAGGGGCCCGTACAAAGGTTAAGGTTGTTAAGAACAAGGTGGCACCTCCATTTAAAACTGCTGAATTTGATTTAATGTATGGTCAAGGGATTTCCAGAGAAGGTACTCTTATCGATATCGGTACTAATATGGAAATTATCAAAAAATCTGGCGCGTGGTATTCCTATAATGGGGAACGGATGGGACAAGGTAAAGAAGCGGCAAAACAATACCTCTTCGACAATCCTCAAGTAGCTGAAGAAATCGATCGTATCATTCGTGATACATTGGCAGCTGAACCAGAAACATTTGATGTTGTTGGCGAAGATGCTACACCAGAAGAAGATTAATCGATATAGCATATAAAAAAGGGCTACTGTGTAGCCCTTTTTCATTGAGGTTATTATGATAGACGATATGTTTACAGAAGAGGAAAAGCAGGCTGCGTTAGATCAAGCCTATCGATTTCTTGCACAGCGCTTTTTAAGCTCCTATGAGCTGCGCCAAAAGATGAAACGAAAACAGATTTCGTCGGATCTCATCGATTACGTAGAAGAGCGATTAATTTACTATGATTACATTAATGATGAGCGTTTAGCGAAACAGGTTGTATCCTATTTGATGAGAGAGCAGAAATATGGTGCATATCTTATAAAGCAAAAAATGAAACAGAGAGGCCTTGATGTGCCTCGTGATATTGAAAAATATGATGAACTGGCAGCCGCTTTTCGAATCGTAGATAAAAAATATGGTGAATCTATAAGCGATATTCCGCGTATAAAAATAATGAATTTCCTAAAAAACAGGGGATTTTCTATGAGCACTATTACTAAGGTTTGCGAGGCCTATCAATCTTGACAGAAAGGGCTTTCAAGCATAAAATTAAAATAGCCTTGTAAACATATAATGTATTATAGGTTATTAATTTAATATGTTAAAGATCAGGAAACAAGGGGCGTAGTGCCCGTATGTGAAGATACAGGAGGTGAGACTGATTTTAGAGTATAGTCTAATTGCAGTAGTAATGGTGCTAATTGGACTAGGTGTAGGCTATTTTTTACGAAAAAATATCGCTGAAGGAAAACTGAATCAAGCTGAGCAAGAGGCTGAGCGCATTGTCGCAAATGGCGAGCGCATGGCCGAGTCTAAAAAGAAAGAAGCTTTATTAGAGGCGAAAGAAGAAATTCATAAGCTCCGTTCTGATGTAGAACGAGAAAATAAAGAGCGTCGTTCTGAATTACAACGTATGGAACGCCGTATTCTTCAAAAAGAAGAATCTTTGGATAAAAAATTAGACAATATTGAGCACAAAGAGGAAGCTTTACATCGTAAAGAAGCTGACTTAGTTCAAAGCAAAGAAAAAATTGATGCTTTGTATGAAAAGCAAATGGCAGAATTAGAACGTATTTCTGGCATGACCTTTGATGAAGCGCGGAACATCTTGTTAACCAATGTAGAACAAGAAATCCGTCATGAAACAGCTATCATGGTAAAAGAAATGGAACAGCAAGCTAAAGACGAAGCTGAGAAAAAGGCTAAGGAAATTATTTCCGGCGCTATTCAACGTTGTGCAGCTGACCATGTTGCAGAAACAACTGTTTCTGTTGTCGCATTGCCAAATGATGAAATGAAGGGACGTATTATTGGTCGTGAAGGTCGTAATATTCGTGCTTTAGAAACATTAACTGGCATTGATTTAATTATCGATGATACACCAGAAGCTGTTATTCTATCAGGCTTTGATCCAATTCGTCGTGAAGTAGCGCGAATTGCATTGGAAAAATTGATTGTCGATGGTCGAATTCATCCAGCTCGTATTGAAGAGATGGTGGCAAAAGCTCGTAAAGAGGTGGACCAAACAATTAAAGAAGCTGGTGAACAAGCAACCTTTGAGGCAGATGTTCATGGCTTACACCCTGAAATTATTAAAATTTTAGGGCGTTTGAAATACCGTACTAGTTACGGTCAAAATGTGTTAAAACATTCTATCGAAGTATCTCATTTAGCAGGTCTTATGGCCGCAGAACTTGGCTGTGATGTGACATTGGCTAAACGAGGTGGTTTAATTCATGATATCGGTAAAGCTCTAGATCGTGAAATTGAAGGTTCCCATGTGGAAATCGGTGTTGATGTAGCCCGTAAGTATCGTGAAAGCGCAGCAGTAATCAACTGTATTGGAGCTCATCATGGTGATGAAGAATTCCAATCCGTAGAGGCTGTTCTCGTAGCAGCAGCAGATGCTATCTCTGCAGCCCGTCCAGGTGCTCGTAGAGAAACCTTAGAAAATTACTTAAAACGATTATCTAAATTGGAAGAAATCGCTGAATCTTTCGAAGGTGTTGAAAAGTGCTTTGCTATTCAAGCCGGTCGAGAAATTCGCGTTGTAGTAAAACCGGATAAGATTGATGAAGCTGAATCTACATTACTTGTTCGGAATATTGTAAAACGCATTGAATCCGAATTAGAATATCCTGGTCAAATCAAGGTAGTTGTTATTCGTGAAACACGCGTTGTTGATTTTGCTAAATAAGCATTATACCAAAAATTGTAGGCTGCAATATTATATTGCAGCCTATCCTTTTTAATTGTAGGCTATTATATTAGAGGATTTTTGAAAGTTTTATCGAATATAGAATTATAGACCCTTTTTTCTATGATTGTATAGTCGATAAAATATAAAAATTAAAAGGAGGTGTTCTGGTGAGTCGATATTTTGAAAATGAATTAATTGAACAAATTAAAGATGCCAATGATATCGTATCCGTTGTATCAGAACACGTTACATTAAAGAAAAAAGGTAAGAATTATTGGGGTTGTTGTCCATTTCACAATGAGAAAACGCCATCCTTTAGTGTGGCTCCTGACAAGGGGTTTTATTATTGTTTTGGCTGCCATGCATCGGGAAATGCCATCAAGTTTTTGATGGAACTAGAAGGAATTACCTTTGTTGAGGCCTTGGAACGGCTTGCTAATCGAGCTAATATACCATTGCCAGAAGCAAAGCTTTCACCACAGGTGCGAGCTAGAGAGGAACGGCGAAAGAAATTATATGAGGCCTGTGATTTGGCGGCCAATTTCTTTCATAATTGCTTGCTTAAAACATCATATGGTAAGGCCGGATTAGAGTACTTAAAAAAGCGGGGACTCACAGATGAAACCATAGAAACGTTTAGACTTGGATTTGCTCCTGATGGTTGGGATAGATTATATAAGGCCTTTAGAGAACGGGGTATTGAAGAATCTATTTTGCTTGAACTTAATTTAATTCGCAAGAATGATAAAGGTCAGGCCTATGATTTCTTCCGTAATCGGGTCATGTTTCCAATCATGGACGGTAAAGGCCGTGTTGTCGGCTTTGGGGGCCGTGTTATGGATGATAGCACGCCGAAGTATTTGAACTCTCCTGAATGCCAAATCTTTGAAAAGGGTAAAATTCTATTTGCCTTTGATAAGGCTTATAAATCGATACGCGAAGAAAAACAAGCCATATTAGTAGAAGGCTATATGGATGTTATTTCCGCTCATAATAAGGGTGTAACCAACGTAGTGGCTTCGTTGGGGACGGCATATACAAAGGATCATGGTCACATCTTGATGCGCCAAGCAGATGAGATTATATTGGCTTACGATATGGATGGCGCTGGCCGCCAGGCTGCTGCACGCGCTATAGAATTACTACAGAATACGGATTTTAAGGTTCGCGTGTTGGCTATGCCTGATGGCAAGGATCCTGATGACTATGTGCGAAATCACGGCGGCAAAGCTTTTAAGGAATTAGTAGAAAAGGCTGTTAAGCCGCTCGATTATTTATTAAGTGAATCTCTTATTAAGCATGATACGAATGATGCAGAAGGCAAACAGGCGGTTATGCAAGATATATTCCCTTATATTGCGAATATTCATAGTCAAACGATTCGAGACGATGCATTAAAGGCCTTAGCATTGCCATTATGGCTAGATAACAGTACTATATTCCGCTATTTTAGAAATTATACCCAAAAGGGGAATATTGAATTAGTCGATGAAAAGATTACACAGCCTAAGACGATTGTCAGTGGTGATGAAGAGTTATTGATGGCTCATGTCATTACAGATTCAAAGGCTTTACAAGAGGTAGTACAATATTTACCGCTTGAGGACTTTCAAAATATTCAATATCGGGGTATAATAGAAAAGATATACACCTTATTTACTCAAACAGGTCAATATCAGCCGGAATCTGTGGAGGACGTATTGACGCCTCAAGAATATGAAATTTTTTCACGGCTTATGATAATTGAGGCAAATGAGGCTGTACCTGTACTTATCCGTAAAATACGGCTACATTCCTTACGGGAACAATATAAAATGCACTCAATTTTGGCCGATCAGTTAAAACGTGCAGGAGATTCGACATTTATTAGCGAATTACATAAATGTCAGGAAATACAAAATCTAATTAGAGAATGGTCTAAATAGTAAGTAATAAAGGAGAGCGCTGTGGCTAAGAAAGTACAAAAAAGTCAAATAGAGGAGATTGTGGCACAACTTCTTGAAAAAGGCCGTAAAAGCGGTGTGTTGACACAATCAGAAATTTCAGATGCTCTTCATGAGCAAACTGATTTAACAGCAGAACAATTAGATGATATTTATGTTACTTTTAACAAACTAAATATCGAAGTTGTTCCAGATGTTGAGGACGATGATAAAGACGATGCCCTTGAACCTGATGATGATGTCGATGAGGACCGTGATGCTGCGTCTGAAAAAAATATCTCCATTGACCTAAGCGTAGATGCTAGTGTTAATATCGACGATCCAGTTCGTATGTATTTGAAAGAAATTGGTCGTGTTCCATTGCTTTCAGCTGACGAAGAAATCGTATTAGCAAAACAAATTGAAGCAGGGGCAGAGGAAGATGCTACATATAAAGAAATTCAACTTAGCAAAAAGGCTAAGAAGAAATTGGTAGATGCTAACTTGCGCCTTGTTGTAAGTATTGCTAAACGTTATGTTGGCAGAGGCATGTTATTCTTGGATTTGATTCAAGAAGGCAACTTGGGCCTTATCAAAGCGGTTGATAAATTCGACTATACAAAAGGTTATAAATTCTCCACCTATGCAACATGGTGGATTCGTCAAGCGATTACGCGGGCTATTGCAGACCAAGCGAGAACAATACGTATTCCAGTTCACATGGTTGAAACTATCAATAAATTGATTCGTATTTCCCGACAATTATTGCAAGATAAAGGCAGAGAGCCAACGCCAGAAGAAATTGCAGAAGGCATGGGTATCACTGCTGAACGTGTTCGTGAAATTCAAAAAATTGCACAAGAGCCAGTATCCTTGGAAACACCAATTGGTGAAGAAGAAGACTCCCATTTGGGCGATTTTATCGAAGACCAAGATGCGGTGGCACCAGATGATGCGGCTAGCTACATTTTGTTGCAAGAACAAATCGAAGACGTTTTCACATGCTTAACAGACCGTGAACAACAAGTATTGATTTTACGTTTTGGCTTGAAAGATGGCAAACCACGTACCCTTGAAGAAGTAGGTCAACACTTTAACGTAACTCGTGAACGTATTCGTCAAATCGAAGGTAAGGCGTTAACAAAATTACGTAATCGTGGTAAACGCGATAAAATTAAAGATTTCTTATAAGATTAGATTACTATTAGGGTTGCTGTACAATACATGTATGGCAGCCCTTTTGTGCTATAATAAAAGTAATATAATACACTAAGTTTTTAGATATATAGGGGATAACATGTATACTGTTAGCAAACGTTTAGAGGTGAGTGCATCTCATCAATTACAATTAGATTATCCGAGTAAATGTCAGAATTTACATGGGCACAATTGGATTATAACCGTTCATGCGCGTAGCGAAGAATTAGATCATAATGGCATGGTGATTGACTTTACGATCATTAAAGAAAAGATTCATGGCCGTCTTGATCATAAACATATCAACGACGTATTAGGGGATATTAATCCTACTGCAGAAAATATGGCGAAATGGATTGCCGATGAATTAGGTCCAAAATGTTTTAAGGTAGAGGTTCAAGAGTCAGAAGGAAATGTTGCTATCTATGAACGTGATTGAACTATTTTCCTCCATTGATGGAGAAGGGAAACGGCAAGGATTTTTGACGACCTTTTTGCGCCTCCATGACTGTAATATTCGCTGCTCTTATTGCGATACATTGTATAGTTATGGTCCTGAAAGCACTTTTGAAAGCATGAGTGTTCAGGCTGTAGCTGATGTGATTGAACAATTAGAAAATCATCGCATCACCCTTACCGGTGGAGAACCGCTTTTACAGGAACCGGCCATTATTGAACTTATTGATGAGTTAACAAGACGTAATGCGCGATATGATTTTAATATAGAAACGAATGGTACAATCATACCCAGCTTTCACAGAGATAATGTATGGTTTACCTATGACTATAAGACGCCGTCATCCTTGGTTGAAGAGGCTATGAACTTAGATATATTCAAGGTAGCTACACCTGCGGATATCATTAAATTTGTAGTTGGTTCTATGCAAGATTTAGACCGTATGGATGAGATTTTAAAAACATATCCTACGGATGCACAAATTTTCGTGTCTCCTGTATGGGGCAATATTGAAGGGGCTACGATTATTGAGTATATGAAAGCCCACAATTGGCAGAACGTTAGATTCCAGCTACAAATTCATAAATTTATTTGGGACCCTGATGCGAAAGGAGTATAACATGGACACAAAACGAATTGAATCTCTAGTGTATCAATTACTGGAAGCATTGGGAGAAAATCCAGATCGCGAAGGCCTCGTAGAAACCCCAAAACGGGTGGCCCAAATGATGGAAGAAATGTTTGAAGGTATCCAATATACGAATGCAGACATTGCGGATATGTTTGGTAAAACCTTTGACGTCGATACAAACCAAATGGTAATTGTAAAAGATATTACTTGCTTTTCCCATTGTGAACATCACATGGCCTTGATGTATGATATGAACATTAGTATCGGCTATATTCCTCGTGGCCGTGTCATCGGCTTGTCCAAGATGCCACGCATTGCAGAAATGTGTTGCAAACGATTACAACTACAAGAAAAAATCGGTGAAGACATTGCCGAAGTCATCTCCATTGCCACCGGCACCGACGACGTCATCGTCCACATCACAAGCTCCCATAGCTGCGTCAGCGCCCGCGGCGTAAAATCCGCCAACAGCAAAACAACCACCCTCGCCACAAAAGGCGTCTTCGAACAAGACGACATGATTAACCGATTCCTAACACTCAAAAACGCATAAGACAGTTATCCTGTCTAATCCCGGAGCCCCGTAAATACTGAAAATTTTTTGCTCACGGAATGTAGGATAGAGTAGAACATGCAGTTCCTCTCAAACGACTTATCTCCTGTTTGGGCCCGGGGCACTGTGAATACTGAAAACTCTTAGGTGCTCAGTTGTCGTATAGTAACAAAAAGAAGGGTTGTCCAACCGACTTTGCCTGTCCAAACCCGGGGTTCCGTAGATACTGAAAATTTCTTGCTTACATAGATGGCGAAGTGTAGCGGAAAGGTACCGTCCACAAACGATTTTTCCTGTTTAATCCGGGATTCCCGTAGATGCTGTAAATTCTTTGCTCACAGAATATAGGATAGAGTAGAACATGCAGTTCCTCTCAAACGACTTTGCTAAGTCGAGGCCCTAGGCCGAAGACTGTTAAGGCGGTGGAGGCTTGAGAGGAACTGCATGTTCGGAAATAACCTAGTTGACGTAAGCAAGAATTTTCAGTATAATTTTATACGCAAGCTTGGGCCTATAGCTCAGGGGTAGAGCAACCGGCTCATAACCGGTCGGTCCCTGGTTCGATCCCAGGTGGGCCCACCAAACTTGTATAAATTGAATCAATGAAACCTGCTCCGATTGGAGCAGGTTTTTTGTTATAATATAGATATGAAGAGTAGATAGTATGAAGGTCGATGGACCTGTTAGTATACGAGGTGGTTATGAAAGCAAGACCTATGATGGATCGTTTAGAGGCGGTCTTTGATATCGTTCCCCATGCAGAAGCTATTGCAGATATTGGAACGGATCATGGTTATTTAGCTGTTGAGTTAATTGTAAGAGGCAAGGCCAAACGCGTTATCGCTGGTGATGTTCATAAGGGCCCTTTGGAATCGGCCAAGTCCTATGTTACATCTCAAGGACTTAGCAGTGTGATCGACTGCCGCCTTGGTGATGGCTTGCAAGTTACTAAAAAGGGCGAATTAAACGGCGCCATCTGTTGCGGTATGGGTGGATTTTTAATGCGCGATATCGTTGAGAACGGTCCAGAACCGCTGGGGTTTTATGTGTTACAACCCCAGAATGGCCAGGCCGAATTACGCCAATATATGGTGGAAAAAGGATACCGTATTGTCAAAGAAATTATCATGAAGGATATGGGTAAAATGTACACTGCATTTGTAGCTGTTCGTTCTGACTGTGTCGATACATATGGTAACAATGCTAGCTATTCGATTCATTCTGACGATGCTCTTTATGATACATTGCCAAAAACCTCTATTCTTTGGTCTGTAGGGGCTTTATTAGCTAAAGAGAAACCTGCATTGTGGAATGAATATGTAGATTTTTTGATATATCAACGACAATGTGCGCTGGATGGCATGACAGTGGAACTTTCACATACGGAGAAATATAAACAATTACAACATGAAATAGATGAATTGGCCAGCTTGCGCTAATTATCGGTTAGGAGTGATACGATGGTGTTAGCAAAACAAATTATAGAATTGATGGAACAATGGGCACCGCCTCATTATGCTGAGTCATGGGATAATGTAGGCCTTATGGTGGGTTCGAAACAACGCGATGTATCCAAAATCATTACGACTCTCGATATTACATTTGAGGTTATAGAATATGCGATAGTTGAACAGGCCCAAATGATCATTAGCCATCATCCATTTATTTTTAAAGGTTTGAAATCATTACATTTAGATAGTCCTCAAGGAACATTAATCGAGAAACTGATAAAAAATGATATTGTTGTATATAGTGCACATACGAACTTAGATATTACCGTTGGCGGGCTCAATGATATGTTGGCGAACCGATTAGGATTGACGAATGTGAGAGGCTTTGTTCCGACCGGTTCTGATATGGTATATAAAATTACCACCTTTGTGCCGACCGATACTGCCGATGCAGTACGTGAAGCAATGGCTAGTGCTGGCGCTGGTCGTATTGGCAATTACGAATCATGTAGCTTTAGTTTTGCAGGCGAAGGTCGGTTTAGAGGTAATGATGAATCCCATCCGGTCATTGGTGAAGCTGGAACATTGACGGTTGTACCAGAGGTGGCCGTTAATGTTATCGTAGATGGTGCTCATAAACAGGCTGTTATCAATGCTATGAAAGAGGCTCACCCTTATGAAGAGGTGGCATACGAAGTATTTACGTTACATGAACCTAATGTAGGTCGTACGTTGGGTCGTATCGGTGAATTGTCTGAGACTATGGATTTTGAAAGCTTCCGCGAGCACCTCCAAGAATCTTTGCCACATGCTAATCTTAGATTTGGAGGCATTAAAAAAGATTCTATTAAAACGATAGCCCTTTGCTCTGGTGGTGGTGCAGAGTTTATCAAAAATGCAGTTAAGGCTGATGCATATGTAACAGGAGATGTAAAATACCATGATGCACAGCTAGCTAAAGAACTAGGTTTACTCGTCGTAGATGCAGGCCATTTTGGTACGGAAGAGATTGTGGCTGATGGTATCCGCGATTATTTACGAGACCAATCTGACAAAGGTGGCTGGGATATTACTGTACAATCCTTTGAGAACCAAGCAGATTTTTTCTTTGAATAAAAATCTATTTTAATAGTAAATTTCGATATTCTTGCATAGTATATACAGCTATGATAAACTGAATTGAAGCAAGTATGAAAGACGGTTGCGAGTCCATTGGACTCGAGGAAAGTCCGAGCTCCATAGGGCAGGATGCCAGATAACGTCTGGCGAGGGTGACCTTAGGGAAAGTGCCATAGAAAAGGAAACCGCCACGTCAGTGGTAAGGGTGGAAAGGTGAGGTAAGAGCTCACCAGCAGTCTGGTAACAGGCTGGCTCGGTAAACCCCATCCGGAGCAAGACCGAATAGGGAAGGGTTAACGGTGGTCCCGCCTACCTTCCGGGTTGTGTCGCTCGAGCGTGCAGGCGACTGTACGCCTAGAAAGATAATCGTCACCGCGCAAGCGGAACAGAACTCGGCTTAATGATTGCTTGCTTCTTATATAGTTTATAATATGTAACACATAAAGGAGGCCTTTCGATGGCTATTACTGCTATTACAAGCGTAGAACAATTTGATGAATTAGTATTAGGTTCTAAAGAGCTCGTTATTGTAGATTTTTGGGCTGGCTGGTGCGAACCTTGCACAGTTATGCGTCCAGAAGTAGAAGCTGTAGCAGAAAAATTGGACGGCCGCGTTAAATTCTTCAGCGTAGATGCAGAAGATAAGGCTTTGCGTCCTATTCTTTTAAAAGAAGATGTAGAAGGTATTCCTTCCATGGCATTCTTTAAAGAAGGCAAACTATTAGATCGTCTTGCAGGTTACAAAAAAGCTGCTGTATTAGAATCTTTGATCAATGAAGTGATTAAACAATTCTAATTGATGAGAACACCTAACTGGATAATAGTAGATATTATCTAGCTAGGTGATTTTTTTATCAATTTTTTTGATATATATACATAATGTCATAGTTTTATGTAATTTAAAATGATATAATAAGTTAATCGAGATAATATATCTCTCAATAGTTATAGTTGATTAGGTAATATATACATATTGCTGCAAAGTTGTTGTAAGGAGGCTGTATTCCATGAAAAATCGTGTGAACAGTTTATGGACTCTCTTCCAAGAGAGACGTCTCAGTCGACGTACATTTATGAAATCTTGCGTGGCGTTGACTGCTATTCTAGGGTTGCCACCTACTATGCTTAATACAGTTGTAAAAGCTGCAGAAACAACAGAATTACCTACTGTAATCTGGCTTCATGGTCACGAATGTACCGGTTGTAGCGAATCCTTTATTCGCTCTTCCTCACCATTTACATCCGATGTGATCTTGAATATGATTTCTTTGGAATATGATGATACATTGGCTGCAGCATCTGGAGAACCTTTAGAGGAACACCTTAAAAAAATCATTGCTGAGAAAAATGGCAAATATATCCTCGCTGTTGAAGGTGGGGTTCCATTGGATGAAAATGGTATCTACTGTACAGTAGGTGGCCGTACATTTAAGGAATCTTTATTAGAAGCTGCTAAAGGCGCTGCTGCAATTATCGAGTATGGTTCTTGTGCATCTTGGGGCGGTATTCAAGCGGCAAGACCAAATCCAACAAATACAGTGTCTGTATCCTCTGTTGTATCTGGTAAACCTATTATTAAAGTTCCTGGCTGTCCTCCAATTCCAGAGGTTATGACTGGTGTAGTTATGCACTACGCATTATTTGGTCAAATTCCTCCTTTGGATTCTCAAGGCCGTCCTAAACAATTTTATGGCAATCGCATTCACGATACTTGCTACCGTCGTGCGTTCTTTGACTCCGGTCTATTCGTTGAAGAATTTGACGATGATGCATCCAAAGCTGGTTGGTGCTTATATAAAGTAGGTTGTCGTGGACCTCAAACATATAATTCTTGTGGTAACTTGCGTTGGTGGAATGGTTTGTCCTATCCAATTCAATCCGGTCACGGTTGTATTGGTTGCTCTGAAAAAGGCTTCTGGGATAACGATGTATTCTACAAACGATTACCAGATATTCCATTGGCAAACACCATTACTACAGCTGATACAATCGGCACAGTAGCTGCTGTTGGTGCTACCGCTGCAGTTATCGTACATGGTGCTGCAACTCTTACGCGTAATAAAATTCTTGATATGAAAGAAGAAAAACGCTTGAAAGAACAAGGCTTATGGGATGAAAAGAAACATAATAATGGAGGAGGTCACTAATGAAACGCGTAGTAGTAGATCCGATTTCCCGTATTGAAGGTCATTTACGGGTAGAAATAAAAGTTGATGAAGCAAGTGGTAAGGTAGAGGACGCATTGTCCTCTGGTACTGCTTGGCGTGGCATCGAACTTGTTGCAAAGGACCGCGATCCTCGTGACCTTTGGGCATTTGTGCAACGTATTTGTGGCGTATGTACAACAACACATGCATTGGCAGCGTTACGTGCCGTAGAGGATGCACTTGGTATTTCCATCCCTAAAAATGCAAACTACATTCGTAATATCATGCATAGCTCTTTAGATGTACATGACCATCTCGTGCATTTCTATCATTTACATGCACTTGACTGGGTTAGCCCAGTAGCTGCACTTAGTGCGGACCCAGCTAAAACTGCACAATTACAAAATGACGTATTAGCTACTTATAATGTAAGTGGTTTGGCGCCAGCTGAAACTGCGTCTAAAGACTCTGCATATCCTAAAGAGTTCCCTAAAGCTACCACTGCCTATTTTGCAGCGGTACAACAAAAGGTTAAGAAAATCGTAGAATCTGGTCAATTAGGCATCTTCTCCGCTCAATGGTGGGATCATCCTGATTACCAATTATTGCCACCAGAAGTTCATTTGATGGCTGTATCTCATTACTTGAATATTCTAGACCGTCAACGTGACGTAGTTATTCCTCACGTTGTATTCGGCGGTAAAAACCCTCATCCACACTATATTGTAGGTGGTATGCCATGTGCTATTTCTATGAATGACATGAATGCACCTATCAATACACAGCGTCTTGCTGCTGTAGAACAATCTATTGCATTGGCTAAGGATTTAGTAAGTAATTTCTACTTGCCTGATTTATTAGCTATCGGCAAAATTTACGTTGAAAAAGGCATGGTCGATGGTGGTGGCCTTGCGAAAAAACGCGTTATGTCTTATGGCGATTATCCTGATGATTCGTATACAGGTATTGCTGATGGCGATTACCATAAAAAATGTATCGTTCGCTCTAATGGTGTTGTAGAAAACTTTGCATTAGGTGTAGAAAAAGCTACATTTATTCCATTAGAAGGCAAGGATTTCATGGATCCTCAATACCTCAGTGAAGAGGTTGATCACTCCTGGTTTGCATATCCAGATGGTACTAGCACACTTCATCCACTCGATGGTGTGACAGACCCTAAATTTACAGGTCCTAAATCTGGTACAAAAGAAAAATGGGAATACCTTGATGAAGATAAAAAATATTCTTGGATCAAGTCTCCAACTTTCAAAGGCAAAACAGCAGAAGTGGGTCCACTAGCTAAATATATCGTTGTATATACAAAGGTAAAACAAGGCATTATCACTGATCCAACTTGGGCTGAATCCATGATGGTTCGTCAAATCGATACTGTATCCCAAATATTGGGTGTGCCTGCTCATGTATGGATGACGACAATGGTTGGCCGTACCGCATGTCGTGGCCTTGATGCACAAGTGGCTTCTAATATTAGTCAATACTTCTTTGATAAACTCGTAGCTAACATCAAAAATGGTGATACTACTGTTGCGGATACATCTAAATTTGAGCCAAATAAATGGCCTAAGGATGCTAAAGGCGTTGGTCTTGTAGATGCACCTCGCGGCGGTTTGGGTCACTGGATTCATATTAAAGATGGTCGTTCTGCAAACTATCAATGTATCGTACCATCTACATGGAATGCATGTCCTAAGACAGCAGCTAACGAACATGGTGCATACGAAGATTCTATGATTGATACACATGTTAAGATTGCGGACAAACCTCTTGAAATCTTGAAAGTTATCCACTCCTTTGACCCATGTCTCGCATGTGCAACCCATTTATACAATAAAAAAGGCGAAAAAATTATTTCCGTCAATACTGATGCATTGTGTAAATAAAGGGTGGTGGGCTTATGTTAATACATACTGACAAAAAAGCGTATGTCGTATTTAGTTTATGGCTGCGCATATTCCACTGGACAATGGTGCTTTCCGTAACAGCTTTATTCTGGACTGGCCTTTATATTGGTGATCCAGGTTTTGCAGCTATTACAGGCCATCCGGAACCAACTTTCGCTATTGATGGCTGGTTCGCTATGGAGACGATGCGTCGTATCCACTTCATTGCGGGTGTTATTTTGACATTCTCCTTTATATTCCGATTTGCTGGTGCACTTTGGAATCGCGGAGATAGATTGTTGCCTAAATTCCGTCAAAAACGGTATTGGTATGGCCTTCGCGAAACAACATTACACTATTTGATGATTCCACAAAAGCATGAACATCACTGGTTACGTAACTCCTTGGCGAGAACGGCATATATGATGGTGTACATCATGTTCTTCTTTGAAATCATCACAGGTTTTTCTATGTATGCGATGATTGATCCTAATGGTATTATAGGAACTCTTTTTGCACCGATTATTACGCTATTTGGTGGTGAATATAAAGTTCATATTATCCATCACTATATTGCATGGGGCTTCTTATTCTTTACCATTATTCATGTGTACATGGCATTCCGAGAAGATGTTATGGAAGAATCTGGCGAAGTATCCGCTATGGTTTCAGGCATGAAATATTATGCCCATGATCCTATCGATATTGAAGACCTTAACGGTAAACGCCGTCGTGGTGAACGTATCGATAAACCATCTGGTACTACATATCGTCCAAGCAATCCTGACGATCCACGAGAAAAGGAATTAAAAGATGACTAATATAACCACTGAAGAACAATTTGGTGGCATAGAATACGCGGGCTCTGAGAGCCCGCGTATTGATTTACATGCCATTTATGATGATTATGAGAACTCTATTGTCGTTCTAGGGGTAGGTAATATTTTGCTTACTGATGAGGGCCTTGGAGTTCATGTTGTAGAAGATTTAAAAGCCAATTATACTTTCACCCCTCAGATAAGCTTGATTGATGGGGGAACGATGGGCATGGAATTATTGACCTATATGCGGGGCATGAAGAAAATCCTCTTGATTGACGCCGTTAACGGTGGCGAAGTACCTGGCACAATCTATGAGTTCCCACATCGCGAATTAGAACAGTATTTTACTGACCATATTTCTGTTCATGAAGTAGGCATGCAAGATATATTGCGCATTCGTGCCATTCAAGAAAATCCATTGGAAGATGCTATTGTTATAGGTGTTGAACCGGAGTCCTTAGACGTAGGATTTGAACCTAGCGCGCCTGTACAAAAGGCATTACCTGAGGTAAAAGAACGCGTTCTACGTGTTCTTCGCGAATGGGGCATACAAATCGAACCTAAATAAACTGATATGTTTATAGATAAATAAGAATAGATTGATAGGATGAGAAAGGAGGGACACTATGATTGAAAATTATAATAATGTACGTGCCGTTCTAAATGAGTTGCGTCAAGCACTAAAGCAATTACGTGAAACTGGTGCAACCTATTCCATATATATTGAGAAGACAGGCCTTGCTGAAGAAGAGCAAGTAGAGGTGCTAGAAACTTTAGGGCGTGGACATATTACGATTACCTTCAATGAAACAGATCAACCTGTAGAATGGTATGAATCTCAATTTTCTGGCATTTGGGTTGGTACCTATAAAAATGGTCGTGATGACTCAATCCTACATACGGTAGAGGTAGCTCGTTATCCTGAAGTCGTAGGTGCTTTTGATGAAGATATGGTGACAGCAGAAGAAGATCTTACGACATGGATTGATGCTGCGGGGCTATAAAACAAATAGTTTAATGCCTATATATATGATATGCGTAAAAGTGTATAAATATAACATTTTAATAAATGAATAGCTCATTAATAAGCGTTTAAGATAAGACTACAATATGAAGAGAATGAACCTCAAAATCCTGAAAAGTAGCATAGCTATGGGAATTATGAGGTTCATCTTCTTTATTGTCAACCTTTTAAATTTGCCTATATTGACGATTTAACGCTAAAATATAGAAGTAATCGACGGAGGATATATGTTAGTTTCAATTGTTGTACCTGTATATAATGAAGAAGAAAATATAGCTATTTTTTACAATGCCGTAACAAAAGTTATGACAGGTCTACCTTATGAATATGAACTTATCTATGTCGATGATGGATCTACGGACTCGTCTGTTGTCGTTTTGCGCGAGATTGCAAAACTCGATACGCGAGTTAAGGTCGTGTTATTGGCACGGAACTTTGGTCATCAGACTGCGTTGACATGTGGTCTTGATTATGCCAAAGGTGATGCGGTAATCACCATGGATGGTGATATGCAACATCCGCCGGCTTTGATTCCAGAACTGATACGTTTGTGGGAGGCTGGTTACGATGTGGTCCGTACCATACGCGACTCTACGGAGGATGCCAGCTGGGCAAAATCCTTCACATCTAAATATTATTATAAACTGATGAATAAAATGGCAGATGTTCCCATCGTAGAAGGGGGATCTGATTTTCGTTTAATGAATCGTAAGTCGCTAGAAACTTTGAAACATTTCCGTGAACACGGACGTTTCTTGCGTGGCATCGTTGGTGCGCTTGGCTATCGCCAAGCAGAACTTCACTTTGTTGCGCCTCCTCGCTTTGCAGGGGTTTCGAAATTCAGTGTGCGCAAAATGATTCGCTTTGCCCTTGATGGGGTTACTGCGTTTTCTCGCGTGCCATTGCGTGCGGCTTTGTATGTAGGTGTCCTATGTGGTGGCTTGAGTTTTCTCTTAATACTACATTTGCTCTACGTGTACTTAACGGGTCAAGCATTAAACGGGTGGACCACCTTGGGCGTGTCCGTATTATTTATCGGTGGTATCCAATTAGTCGGACTTGGCATTATCGGTGAATACGTAGGACGCGTATTCGAAGAGGTAAAACAACGTCCATTATATTGGGTGAAAGCTGCTATAAATTTTGATGGTGAAAATCCAGAAATAGCTTATGAACCATCAAAAGCTGATATATTTATAGCCAATCAAGTACCTGGCCCTGAAGAAGATAAAGACTAGCTGTATTTGTTGGATGCAAATAGAGAGACGGTTAGTATATTTTGAATAAGTAAACTCACTTTGAAGTTTTAGGAAGGAAGAATATGAAGTCAAAATATAGTAAGAGTAAAATTGCGGCATTAACATTAACATTTGTATGTGCTACCACTGCGATGGCAAGCGCTACAACATTACAATATGGTGATAAAGGTAGAAACGTAATTGCTGTACAACAACAATTAATTAAACACGGTTACAATGCAACCGATAAAAATGGTGTGTATGGTAAGGAAACAAAATGGGCTGTACGCCTATTCCAACAAGATCGTGGTTTACCTGTAGATGGTATTATTGGACCAGCAACGTACAATGCATTGATGGGTGCTCCTCGTACAACAAAAGCAGTATTATCCAATAATGCAGCTACAAAAGCAGTGGCAACAAAATCTGCTTTCACAAATCAAAATGCTCAATCTAGACGTCTTGCAGGCCAAAACGTTAAGTTGAATAATTTGAAAAAGGTACAAACGCCAAACAATATTCATGCTATTTTGGCAGAAGCCGATAAATACCGCGGTGTTCCGTATGTATTTGGCGGTACTACACCAAGTGGTTTTGACTGCTCTGGCTATGTTAAATATGTATTTGCAAAACAAGGTATTGCGTTGCCTCGTTTAGCGGATGAACAATACAATGTAGGTGTTGAAGTTTCCCGCGCGAACCTTAAAGCTGGTGATTTGGTATTCTTCGAAACCTATGAACCAGGTCCATCTCATTCCGGTATTTACATTGGCAATGGTAAATTTATCAGTGCTACATCTAGTCGTGGCGTAGCCGTAGCTGATCTTGATACTGGTTATTGGGGCGAACGCTATATTGGCGCGAAACGCGTTATATAATATATGGTTTCTCCATGTAGAACCATTGGTGAACTATATATGAGCCATAAAAAGGGGCTATACGAATCAATTATGTTCTGTTGATTTGTATAACCTCTTTTTTGTATCTCTTTTTATGGCAACTAGATGGAATAGAGAATGCTAATGACGGTTAATTATATCCGGATATATATAGGTTATAATAGATTTTCTATGGTTTTTACGTTATAATTAAGAGTAAATTATTTTAGGAGGAATATACACATGAAAGGTAATGAACTGCGTCAAGCATACTTGCAGTTTTTTGAAAGCAAAGGACATTTAAAATTAGATAGTTTTTCTCTTATACCAGAAAACGATCCGTCTCTATTATTGATCGGGGCAGGTATGGCGCCATTAAAGCCTTTCTTTACAGGTAAATTGGTACCTCCTTGTCATCGTATTACGACAAGCCAAAAATGTATGCGTACTGGTGACCTTGAAAACGTAGGCCGCACAGCACGTCACCATACATTCTTTGAAATGCTTGGTAACTTCTCCTTTGGAGATTACTTTAAAAAGGATGCTATTCATTGGGCATGGGAATTCTTAACAGAAGTTATTAAACTCGACAAAAACAGATTATATGTCACTGTATATCCAGATGACCAAGAAGCATATGATACATGGCACAACGATTGTGGCGTAGAAGAAAGCCACATTACACGCCTTGAAGATAACTTCTGGGAAATTGGTGAAGGTCCATGTGGTCCAGATAGCGAAATCTTCTTCGACCAAGGCCCTGAATATGGTTGTGATGATCCTAACTGTGCACCTGGTTGTGACTGTGACCGTTACCTTGAAATTTGGAACCTCGTGTTCACTCAATTCAATAAAATGCCAGATGGTTCTTATGAGCCATTGCAACATAAAAACATCGATACTGGCGCCGGTCTTGAACGATTGGCTTCCGTATTGCAACATTGCAAAACAAACTTTGAAACAGATTTGATTTTCCCAATCATCGAAGCGACTGCAAAACGGGCTGGTGTTAAGTATAACGAAGACCCAAATACAGATGTATCCTTGAAGGTTATTGCTGACCATGCTCGTGCTGTAACCGCATTGATTTCCGATGGTGTATTGCCATCCAACGAAGGTCGCGGTTACGTATTGCGTCGTATCTTGCGCCGTGCCGTACGTCATGGCCGTTTGCTTGGTATCGAAGGTCTATTCTTAACACCACTTATCGATGTAGTTGTAGATATTCTTGGCCCTGGTATCAAATCCATTGCTGAAAAACAAGACTTCGTTAAACGTGTCGTTCAAAACGAAGAAGAACGTTTCAACCAAACATTGGAACAAGGTCTTGAGTTATTGAATTCCTTAATCGATACATTGGCTGCTGAAAAAGCAACTGTAGTTCCTGGTACAGAAGTATTCAAACTATATGATACATATGGATTCCCTTGGGAATTAACAGAAGAAATCGCATCCGAACGCGGTTTCACAATCGACCATGAAGGCTTTGACGCTGCCATGAAAGAACAACGTGAACGCGCTCGTGAAGCTCGCGTAAAAGAAGATGCTAAGGTAGCTACACCAGATATTACATTCTTAAAAGACGAAGAACTTGTAGAAAATGAAGCAGAAACTGCATCCTCTGTATTGATGCTTGGTAAAGGCTCTGAACGTTTACAAACAGCTGTTGATGGTGATGAAATCACTGTTATTGTGCGCACTACACCATTCCATGCAGAAGGTGGCGGTCAATTAGGTGATACTGGCTTTATCGTTGGTCCAATGGGCAAGGTAGAGGTTCATAATACAAAACGCTTACCAGAAGGTACTGTATACCACATCGGTACTGTTGTAGAAGGTTCCATCTCCGAAGGCGATGATGTAACGCTTGAAGTAGATACAGCTCGTCGTGCAGCGATGGCTCGTAATCATACAGCAACTCACTTGTTACATGCTGCATTAAAACGCGTGCTTGGCGAACATGTTAACCAAGCAGGTTCTTTGGTAACACCTGATTACTTGCGTTTCGATTTCACACATTTCTCTCCTGTAACACAAGAGGAACTTGATCAAATCGAAGCCCTTGTAAATGAAGAAATCCTTAAGGCTACAGATCTTGCTATTGCTGAAATGTCTATGGACGAAGCAAAAGCGAAAGGTGCTATGGCACTCTTTGGCGATAAATATGGCGATGTAGTTCGCGTAGTAGAGGTTCCTGGTTTCTCCGTTGAATTGTGCGGCGGTTCTCATGTAGGCAATACAGCTTTCATCAGTTCCTTCCGCTTAACATCTGAATCCGGTATCGGTTCTGGTGTACGTCGTATCGAAGCGATTACAGGTCGTGCCGCTCTTGATGCAGCAAAACATGATCGTTTGACTATTGAACGCATTGCTAGTGAATTAAAAACTAAACCTGCCCAAGTAGAAGAACGTTTGCACCAAGTATTGGCAGAGGCTAAAGAAACAGCTAAAGAATTAGATCAAATTCGCAAAGAGGTTTCTGCTGCAGGTGCTGCTGATATCGTAGCTGGTAAGGTTATAATTGGCGATGTAGCATTTGTTGCTGCGTCTGTGAAAGCATCCTCTATTGATGAATTGCGTGATTTCGCTGATATGGGCCTTGATAAATTAGATGGTTCTGGCGTAGTACTCGTAGGTGCCGCTATGGGCGATGACAAGGTAAACTTTGTATGTAAAGTTTCCAAAGATGTTGTCGGTAAAGGCGTAAAAGCTGGTAATATCGTTAAAGCAGCAGCTCAAGTAGCTGGTGGTAATGGCGGTGGTCGTCCAGATATGGCGCAAGCAGGTGGTAAAGAACCAGCTAAATTGATGGATGCATTAAAAGCAGCTGGCGAAGCTGTTAAAGAAGCTCTTAACGCATAATACGTTCTATAGGTATATCTTGCATATGCTATAATAGAAACATACAATACATATATGTGGGCCACGTACGTGGCCCATTCATACAAAGGAGGGATACCCATGAAGGTTTCAGATGAAACTATGTTATTCCGTAAAGTAGACGATGAACCGATGACTGCCGAAGAGGTATTGACTCGCGTTTATAAATCTATTCAAGAAAAAGGATATAATCCTATCAATCAAATCTTAGGTTATCTTATCTCTGGGGATCCAGCGTACATTACAAGCTATAATAATGCACGTAGTGATATTCGCCGTTTAGAACGTGATGATTTAATCGAAGAATTATTAAAAGAATACGCAAAGGCTAAACAACTATAATGAGAATTATGGCATTAGACGTAGGTAGTCGCACCATTGGCATCGCATGTAGTGATGCGCTATTGATGACTGCTCAAGGTATAGAAACGATTCGTCGTACATCCTTAGAAAATGACTTTAACCGATTGCGTGAATTGATTTCAGAATACGAAGTGCATGAACTCGTAGTGGGCATGCCGAAGAATATGAACGGCACCAAGGGTGAGCGCGCTGAAAAAACGGAAGAATTTGTCGAAAAAATGAAGGCGGTCATCGACTTGCCTGTTACATTTTGGGATGAACGTTTATCTACCGTTATGGCCGAACGTCAACTTATCGCAGCTGATGTGAGTCGTAAAAAACGAAAGGGCGTCATCGATAAAATGGCTGCTGTCGTTATTTTACAAGGCTATTTAGACAGACTACAATTTAGTAAATCTTAATTCGCATAGATATCTAATGCGAATATCATACAGGTTCTTATATACATAATAAAGGAGGGAATACCCATGGTTGATCAAAATTACGAAGGTGAAATTTTCTATCTCGAATTTGAAGATGAAGATGGTAATAAACAATATTTTACAGAAGATGTAATCTTGAATCATGAAGGTCAAGAATACGCTGTACTTGTTCATGTACAAGATGAAGAACATGAAGGTCAAGATGATACATATATGATTTTGGCTCGCATCGAAACAAACGATGAAGGCGAAGAGGAATATGTTCCATTAGATGAAGATGATGAAAACTTCGAAGTATTGGTAAATATGTACGAAGCAATGGGTGAAGAAGAGTAATTTCTAAGCTCTCAAAGACTCTAGTATAACGGTTGTTATACTAGGGTCTTTTTTGTAATTGTAATCTCTTGTGTACTAATTGACTCATGGTAATTTGGTATGATAGATAATATAAAAGAAGAGATACATCGAAAGCCTTTAATATGGTATAATAAGATGATATACAATGGTTTGTAATAGAAAGGAACTCATCCATGAGAAAAGCCTTAAAATATGTTTCCGTAGGTGTTCTTAGCCTTGCTATTTTAGGTGGTGGTGCTTTAGGTGCATCCTATTTTGTACCAAATACCTTTAACGATGACGGTGGATCTCAAGTCCTCGTAATAGGCAAGGATGCAACAGGAACAGAAATTGCCGATATGCTCTATGAACATGGACTAATTCGGTCTACACAGGTGTTTAAATTATGGTTAGCTCTTAGTGGAACCGGTTCAAAACTACAATCTGGTCACTACCAAATTCCAAATAAGGTATCGGTCCATGAATTAATTAACTTATTACAAGAGGGTCACGTTGAGTCCATTAAATTAACGATTCCTGAAGGGTATACCGTAGGGGATATCGCCATTGCTCTTGAAAAAGCTCAAATTATGAAAGCTTCTGATTTCTTGGCAGAGGCGAAAACATTCGTCCCATACCCATATATGAAGGGTACTAAACCGACTACATATCCTGTAGAAGGTTTCCTTTTCCCAAGCACTTATGAAGTGCCAGTTGGTGCTACGCCAAAGGATGTCATTTTGATGATGTCTGAGCAAATGAATCGCTATTTAACACCAGCTGTAAAAAAACAAATTCAAGCACAACACATGAGTATTCATGATTTTGTAACCTTAGCATCCATCGTTGAACGTGAATCATTATATGATGCGGATCGCCCAACCATTGCGGGTGTATTTAAGAAACGCTTAGCACATGGTATTCCATTGCAATCTGATGCAACTATTTCTTATGTTCTTGGTTATGCAAAGGAAAATGTAACGCTTGGAGATACGCAGTTACAAAGTCCTTACAATACATATGTAAGTAAAGGTTTGCCACCAGGACCGATTGCAAACCCTGGTAAAAAGGCGTTAGATGCGGTTCTTCATTCTGAAGATACAGATTATCTATACTTTGTAGCAGATAAAGATGGTCATAATCATTTCTCCAAAACATATGCTGAGCATATGGCTGAGGTTGAAAAAATTTATGGTGCTGAACAAGCGAGTGCAGGCTCTTCTAATCAAGGTCAGGCTCCTGCATTGGCACAAGCTGGTCCTAACTATGACGTAGCGGCTACATCCGAACCTGATTATAACTATAGCTCTGCAGAGGCTGTAGCGGCAGATTCTCAATATGTAGATGTAGAACCAACATATACATATACACCGACAACTGTACCGGCAGCAACTCAAGTAACGCCAGCGCCAGCAGCACCAGCGGCGACTGAACAACCGGCTACAACATCATCGCCTAGCCAAATACCAGAAAGCATGCAACAAGTAGTTCCACAGCAATCAGCACCGGTTCAATCGGCGCCAGCAGCGGAAGAACCTCGTGTGATCAGACCTAGCACACCAACGGCACCTGCTTCTGGTAATAATCGCGGCGGCGTTGATAGATAATCAGCGTATTTAGATACTGTAAACTATTATATTGTATTAGCATGTCATATACGCACAGTAATTTGTGCGTATATGATTACTTTCATAGTCAAATATATAGCGGGAATTTATAATACATTTTATGGAATTAAATGAGATATTAAATGAGCAGCGTATTTACGCGATGATTAATAATGTACCCATCCTTCGGGAATCTGAGGTGCATTTATTTGAAGAATTGATTGGATTATATCGGCCCACCTCTGTGCTAGAGGTGGGCACCGCCATTGGTTACTCTACATTACTGATGGCACCTCTTATTGAACGAGGCGGGAAAATCACATCTATTGAATTGGATGAGGTTCGCCATGAGATGGCGAAATATTATATAGGTCAATCCGAGTATAAGGATCAAATCACGTTGATTAAAGGTGATGCGAAGGACGTATTAACACAAATTAAAGGTGAATATGATCTCGTATTTCTCGATGGCCCAAAGGGACAATATCTTAATCAGCTAGAGGTCATATTGCCTCATGTGAAAGAAGGTGGCGTCATCCTTGCCGATAATGTTCTCTTTAGAGGCTATGTGCGTGGCGACAAAGAGGCTCCGCATCGATTCAAAACTATTGTTAAGCGATTACAAGCGTATTTAGCATATGTAGAAAATAAAGAATTATTTAACACCACCATTTACCCGATGGGAGATGGCATGAGTGTAAGTGTGTGGAAAGGACACAACAAATAATGGCAGATCATTTTATGGAATTGCTTTGTCCAGCAGGTAATATGGACAAATTAAAAATGGCCATTCGCTATGGTGCGGATGCCGTTTATTGTGCAGGCAAACGATTTGGTTTGCGTGCTGGTAACTCCAATTTTTCCGACGAAGAATTGAAGGAAGCCGTTCAATTTGTGCATGAACATGGTAAAAAAATCCACGTTACATGCAATATCATTCCTCATAACGAGGACTTTGAAGGTCTTGAAGACTATTTGAAATTTCTTGAAAGTATCGGTGTAGATGCGATTATCGTTGCTGATATGGGCATCTTTAGCTTGGCTAAACGCGTAGCACCAGGCCTTGAACTTCATGTAAGTACACAAGCATCCACGACGAACTGGCATACTGTGCAAATGTGGAAGGAACTTGGTGCGGCTCGCGTTGTAGCAGCTCGCGAAGTATCTGTAGCGGATCTTAAGGAAATGAAGGAACATGTAGATATTGAAATCGAGTCTTTCGTTCATGGTTCTATGTGTATTTCCTATTCTGGCCGTTGCCTCTTATCTAACTATATGACAGGTACACGCGATGCTAACCGCGGTCAATGTTCTCAATCTTGCCGTTGGAAATACAGCATTGTAGAATCTAATCGCCCTGGTGAATATTATCCAATCGAAGAAGATGAACATGGTACATACATCTTTAACTCCAAGGATTTATGCCTCATTCATCGCATTCCAGAATTGTATGAAGCAGGCATCGATAGCCTTAAAATTGAAGGTCGCATGAAATCCGTTCACTATTGTGCAACGGTAGCTAAGGTATACCGTACAGCTATCGATACCTATTTGAAAGAACGTGAAAACTGGTACGTTCGTCCAGAATGGATTGCTGAATTAGAAAAAATTTCCCACCGCCCTTACACAGATGGCTTTGCGAATGGTCGCCCTGATGAAAGCGCACAAAACTACGGGAAATCTACAAATACTCAATCCCATGATTTCATCGGTTTAGTGCTTGGCTATAACGATGAAGAAAAATATGTTGACCTTGAACAACGTAATAACTTTAAGGTTGGTGATAAGGTAGAATTCTGCCAACCTAAGGGTGAACTCGTAGAGGCTGTTATCGAAAAAATGACAGACGAAGATGGTAATCCTATCGACGTAGCACCTCATGCGCAAATGAAGGTTCGTTTGTATATGGATACAAAATTGGAACCATATTCCATGATGCGCCGCGAGTGCAAGGTGAAAGCAGAGTAACATGGTACATGAAAATACTGCTACTATGTCAATGCTTGACGAAATGACACCTGATGAGACGATACCGTTACGCGATAATCAAGAACCATTGATGCCGTCCCGTTCATTGTCAGGCTTTCCTGAACCGCCTTCGTATAGCGGCACAGGGGAGGAAGGATATTTGTACTTTCACATAGATCCAAAACATACCAATTATGTCAATCGCATCTTAGAAGGCTATGAATACGTAGGTGTTATGACTAGCCTAGACAAGTCGGGGCGCTGCATGGTGCGGTGTACACCGGATACGCGTAGTCTAGCCAGCGAAATCCTATCTCGCTTGCCAGAGGTTACCTTAGAAATATAGTTCAATAACATCGATTAGAGAATTATCCAAATTTAGGAGAATAATAATGAAATGTAATGTATTAAAACGCGCATTAGTCTTAACAGCACTTGGTGCCTCTATGGCAACCGCTGCTTTTGCAGCGCCAAATGGCCCTGTCATGATTCCACAACCAGGTACGGTTGTTGTGATTAATCATAATCCAGATGTAACATTTGCTGGCAATATTAACTTTGATGTTGAAAGCCAAGAAAACAATAATTTGAAAATTGGTTCTACTGTTGTACCAAATGTATTATATGGTGCTGTATTCAACAAGTCCGGTGCTCCTGATACAATTGTGCCAGCACAAACCTATGTATTTACAGGTGCCAAAGAAGTGCCTGCTGCGTTGACATCTCCTAGCGATGAAGGCAAACCAGGTGCAACTTGGTCTGTGGAAACTATTAAGAAAACTAAATCTGGTGATATTCAAGTAGCTAGCCGTGGTGTACCTGAAAAACCATTGGGCGTACAACTGGAAATCATTAAAGACACTTTCACAATGGGCGCTATCGACAATAGTAAAACTGTACAAGGTCAAAACAGCAAGGGGACATTGTACATGACCGTTCCTAAGGATTTAAAACTCAATCCTAGTAACGACATTCCGGCGGACGTGCGCGAAACCATGCCGGCTATGCTTCGTGGCCGCATGGGTGAATCCATGATGGTTAACCTATTGCCACTAAACGATGAAGAAAAACAACAACTTCGCAATAACCCGCACAATGCGAATGCTATCGTATTTAACCGCGCTATGGGAATGGCGAGCAGCATCGGCAACTCCGCTAAACAAAGCAAAGTATATACATATATGAAAGACCATTACCTTAACATGATTATTGTTGCAAAAGATTACGACGATAATGGTGCTCATGGTAGCGGCGTTTTGATGGTATCTAAACAAGACAATTCCGACGACGTAATGTTGATCCTATTCAAGGGCCCAGACATTACAAACTCTAAAATTGAAAAAGTAATTGGATCCATGCTATCTGCGCACTTTGAACGTAAATAGATAGTTCTTGGAAATACTACAGGCCTGTACTAATTTGAGGGACACGTTAATAGAGCGTGTTTTAAGAATAGAACAGGCCTGTACTAATTTTAGGAAGATGTGTATGCGTATCTTTAGAAATAGAACAGGCCTGTACTAATTTTTAGAGAGATGTGTATGCGTGCCTTTAGGAATAGAACAGGCCTGTACTAATTTTTAGAGAGATGTGTATGCGTGCCTTTAGGAATAGAACAGGCCTGTAGTAATTTTTAGAGAGATGTGTATGCGTATCTTTAGAAATAGAACAGGCCTGTACTAATTTTTAGAGAGATGTGTATGCGTGCCTTTAGAAATAGAACAGGCCTGTACTAATTTTAGGAAGATGTGTATGCGTGCCTCTAGAAATAGAACAGGCCTGTACTAATTTGAGAGACATGTTAATAGAGTATATTTAGAAATAGAACAGGCCTGTTCTATTTTTTAGGAGGTACTTATATAGTTGAAATTTTTTAGGACCTATGATAAGATATCTTAGTAAAAGTGATGCAAAGGACATGATTCTTATATCCCTGTGTACCAGAGAGAGGCAGATGCTGGAAATGCCTTACACATATATTAGAGTTACCCCCTTTAAACTGATTTGTTGAACTTAAGTAGGCAAATACGGCAGCCACCGTTATCGGGCTTAATGAAGTGAATGAACTGTATCCTTGTGATGCGGTGAATTAACTAGGGTGGAACCGCGAATGATCTTCGTCCCTTGTTTTGTAGGGATAGGGGGTCTTTTTTTATTACAAAAATCCAGTCTATCCTAGATAATAAATTGGAGGAAATTAAAATGGCAGATGTAAAAATCATTTTACCTGATGGTAGTGCAAAGGAATACGCTGCTGGCACTACTCTTGGGGAAGCAGTAAAAAAATTGTCTAATAGTTTGGCTAAAAAAGTGTTAGCAGCCAATGTAAATGGAGAATTAACAGACCTTCGTGAAGAACTTGTAGATGGTTCTGAAGTAGCGTTTTTAACATTCGAAGAAGATGGTGGTAAACACACATTACGTCACACAGCTTCTCATGTTATGGCACAAGCGGTTAAACGCTTATGGCCAGAAGCAAAATTGGCTATCGGTCCTGCTATCGATAAAGGTTTCTACTACGATATCGATATGGAGCATACATTGACTCCTGAAGATTTGACTAAAATCGAAAAGGAAATGAGCCGTATTGTGAAAGAAAACTTGCCTATCACTAAATCCGTAATGTCTCGTCAAGAGGCTATCGAGTTCTTCAAATCTAAAAACGAAGATTACAAGGTAGAATTGATCGAAGACCTTCCTGAAGATGCTGTGATTTCTTGCTATGCACAAGGCGATTTTGTTGACCTTTGTGCAGGTCCTCACGTTGCATCCACTGGTAAGGTGAAAGCTTTCAAATTACAAAGCATTGCAGGTGCATACTGGCGCGGCGATGAAAAGAACAAAATGTTGCAACGTATCTACGGTACAGCATTTGAAAAGAAAGAAGAACTAGATGCATACCTTCACATGCTTGAAGAAGCGGCTAAACGCGACCACCGTAAACTTGGTAAAGAACTTGGTTTGTTCGTTATCAAAGAAGAAGGTCCTGGCTTCCCATTCTTCTTGCCAAAAGGCATGGCTCTTCGCAACGAATTGGAAAACTTCTGGCGCGAAGTACATCATGATTTCGAATATGATGAAATCCGCACACCAATCATCTTGAATAAACATTTGTGGGAAACATCTGGTCACTGGGATCATTACCGTGAAAATATGTATACTACAATCATTGATGACGAAGAATATGCAATTAAACCTATGAACTGCCCAGGCGGTATCTTAGTTTACCAAAACGAAATGCATTCCTACCGTGACTTGCCACTTCGTTATGCAGAACTTGGCCTAGTTCACCGTCATGAATTATCTGGCGCACTACACGGCTTGTTCCGCGTTCGTGCTTTCACACAAGACGATGCGCACGTATTTATGTTGCCTGAACAAATGCAATCCGAATTGATGAAAGTTATCGAATTGTTCGACCGTATCTATAGCCAATTCGGTTTGAAATACCATGTTGAATTGTCTACTAAACCAGACAATGCAATGGGTGATGATGCAATTTGGGAAGCAGCTACAGAAGCATTGCGTAACGCTATCGAAGCAAAAGGCATCGATTATGTTATCAACCCTGGCGACGGCGCGTTCTATGGTCCTAAACTCGATTACCATATCGAAGATTCCTTGGGCCGTACATGGCAATGTGGTACTATCCAATTGGATATGAACTTGCCTGAACGCTTTAACGTAGAATACATTGGTGAAGATGGTCAAAAACATCGTACTATCATGATTCACCGTGCATGCTTCGGTTCCATGGAACGTTTCATCGGTATCTTGACTGAACACTATGCTGGTGCATTCCCAACTTGGATGGCACCTGTTCAAGTGAAAGTATTACCTATTTCAGAAAAACACGTGGAATACGCTAACCAATTGGCAAAACAAATGCGCCATGACTACGTTCGCGTAGAAGTAGACGATCGCAACGAAAAAATTGGTTACAAAATTCGCCAAGCACAAATGGAAAAAGTTCCTTACATGCTCGTTGTTGGCGATAAAGAAATGGAAGATAATTCCGTTAACGTACGTAAACACGGCGGCGACGAATTGGGTACAGTTCCATTCGACGAATTCTTCAATTCCATTAAAATTGAAATTAAAGAACGCAACTAATTATATAATTGTTGATATATCTGATTATTTATCTATCATTTTTTGATGGATTTAACGATATTTGGTCAATAATAATTTAGTATAAAAAATCCTCTTATATACTGGACAGTTATCTTTAGATTTTATAATCTAATAGTAGCAGTTCATATATAAGGGGATTTTTCTTTTATTATAGTATCGGGAGAAATTATAATGAACATCTTATTATGATTAGGTGGTGACCTTGTGTGGAGAAGTCAAGTTTAGCTTCAATTTTGCAACGTAAAAAGAATAAAAATCTTACGCTCGCTCATCGTCAATTATGGGGGATGATTGACTTGGTTTATAAAGATTTCTATGATAAAGAATCTAAAATCTATGATGCTGGCAATGTAACACGTGAAGAATTTTCTATTATTAAACATGTGTATAAGACGAAACATGTAGTAACTTATACGGAACTCAAAGCCTTGTTAAATAACAAACACCTTAGTCATGTGGGGTGGGTTATAAAAAATCTTGAGAAAAAAGGTTTAGTTACCACTGTAAAACATTGGAGCGACCAACGATCTCGGGATGTTATGCTAACAAAGAAAGGAGTTCGTACCTACGAACGCATATCATCAACGCATAATAAGGTAATGGGGGCCTTGTTTTCTCAAATACCTAAAGAACAACGAGAACAAACAACAAGACTATTAATTCATATACATAATAGAATGGCAAAGAAACCTATAGCTAACTTTATTGATTCGGATTATATCCAATAAAAATAAATAGAACAGGCCTGTACTAATTTTGGGAAGGTGTGAATGTGCATCTTTAGAAATAGAACAGGCCTGTACTAATTTGGGGAAGGTGTGAATGTGCGTCTCTAGAAATAGAACAGGCCTGTACTAATTTGAGGAAGATGTGTATGTGCGCCTCTAGAAAAAGAACAGACCTGTACTAATTTTGGGAAGGTGTATATATGCGTCTCTAGAAAAAGAACAGGCCTGTTCTAATTTGAGGAAGGTGTGAATGTGCGTCTCTAGAAATAGAACAGGCCTGTACTAATTTGAGGAAGATGCGTATGTGCGTCTCTAGAAAAAGAACAGGCCTGTACTAATTTGGGGAAGGTGTGTATATGTGTCTCTAGAAATAGAACAGGCCTGTACTAATTTTAGGAAGGTGTATTAACGGTCCCAAGAAATGATACAGGCCTGTAGTATTTTAGGCAATCTCTATCCAGTGCCAGTATGTAAGTGCAAATACGAGCATCATTACATAGCCGATGATGGTCAAAGGAATACCTGTTGTCATGAATGTTTTTACGTCGAATGTGTCTGTACCATAAGCCACCATACCTTGTGGTGAGTTTACTGGTAATACTAGACCAAAGCAGATGGCATATTGCATGATCATGGTTACGCCAATTGGATTGAGTCCTTCTGCATTATGACCTACAACGATGGAGATAACGATTGGTATCATCGCTGATGAAAGGGCGGTAGCAGAGGCAAATCCTAGATGGATTACGATGAGGAATGCAGCCATGATGGCAATCAACAAGAACACCGTAGCGGATTCTAAAGAGAATGCGTTAACGAATACTTGAGCGAGCCATGTGGCTGCTTTTGTTTTAAGTAAAACTGTACCGAGACCGATACCAGCACCGAACATAACGATGGAACCCCAGTCGATATTTGGTTGTGCGAATTTCCAATCCATAATACCAATTTTAGGGAAGAAGAATAGGGCAATCGCTATGATTGTAGTAGTTGTAGTATCGATGGAATGTAATTTACCACCTGTAGCCCACAATGCAAGTAAACCGATGGAGATGCATAAGAGTTTCTTTTCATCGGTGCTCATAGGTCCAATTTCTTGGCGCATCTTAGCGAGTTGTACATCGCCGCCGACGAGTTCTTTGAATTCTGGTTTAATTAATGCTTGTGTTAAGAAGTAGGCAATAATTACCATGATGATGGAAAATGGAGCAGCAGCTGTGAGCCAGTCAATCCAGCTAACAGATGTATTCATCTGTGTTTGCATAAATCCTACGGCCACAAGGTTTTGGGCGGCCGCCGTTTGAATCATGATATTCCAGAATGTATCAGCCTGTACAGCGCCCACCATGAGAAGGGCCGCAACGCGGCTTTTACGTTCAATACCTAAGTTCTCAACGATACCGATGATAATCGGAGCGAGGCAAGCAATACGGGCTGTTGCACTTGGAACAAAGAATGCTAGGATAAGGCCCGTAATGATAACGCCGAGATAAATGCGACTTACCTTGGTGCCGACGCTAGATAAAACGAGCATGGCGATGCGTCGGTCGAGGCCCGTTTTACGCATGGCCACCGAGATAAACATGGCTGCACCAACGAGGATCATAGCAGGTGATGAAAAACCAGAAATGATGAGCTTTAATGCGTTAGCGGTGCCCATCATTTTAGCAGGGGCCTCAGGATTTGGTGAGAAACCGAGTAATAAGGCCGTAAGGGCTGTGATCATGGTCGCACTGACCGGATAGGATACAGCCGATGTCATCCATAGGATGATGGCAAAGGCGAGGACACCAATCATGCGATGGCCACCAGTGGATAATGTTTCAGGCGTTGGTAATAATAAAATGACACCTAAAACAATAAATGCGAGAATAAGTCCGATATTTTGTGCTGTCGTAGGACCCTTCGGAGGAGCCGCAGTATGCTGTGTTGTGTTAGTACTACTTACTGTACTCATAATAAACACTCCTTTCTGTAGCTATTATTATACAGTATTTCATAAATAAGTATGTGATAATATATAAGAATATTGTATACATACGAGGGTATCATTATAATTAAAATGAGATGTATGGACCTGTACGAAATTCATAAACTTTGTTATACTATAGGAGTTGTAATAATAAATATATGGGAAAGTACAAGATTAGTGTTGACTTTCACCAGTCAATTTGTTATTATAATTAAGTAATTTATGAAGCAGAGGCCATCCGCCACTCACCTAATACCATGAAGTATGAGGTTACATATAGAGAACTCTATTCGGATGGTGTATGCCATCCGTTTTTTTATTCTCTTGGAGGTGAAAGCTATTAGCAAGGATACACCACGCATTAATGAAGAGATTCGTGCTCGTGAACTTCGTGTCGTAGGTCCTGAAAACGAACAAATCGGTATTATGTCTGGCCGTGAGGCGTTGGCATTGGCTGAAGAAAAGCATCTTGATCTTGTGGAAATTGCACCTAACGCTAAACCACCAGTAGCTCGCATTATGAACTACGGTAAATATCGTTATGAACAACAAAAACGCGAGAAAGAAGCGAAAAAGAAACAAAAAATCGTAACTTTAAAAGAAGTTAAGTTACGTCCACATATTGAAGACCATGACTTTTACGTAAAAATGAAAAACGCATCCAAATTCTTGGGTGAAGGTAACAAAGTAAAAGTAACCATCATGTTCCGCGGTCGTGAACTTTCTCACCCTGAACTTGGCATGGCAGTGTTGACACGTTTTGCTGAAGAACTCAAAGAAACGGCGTCTATTGAAAAAGCAGCTAAATTAGAAGGTCGTAATATGACCATGATTTTAGTAAGTAAATAGGATATTGGGAGGATTATAATTATGCCAAAAATTAAAACTCGTCGCGCAGCGGCTAAACGTTTCGCAGTAACTGGTACTGGTGAATTCAAGCGTGCAAAAGCTTTCAAAAGCCACATTCTTGAGAAAAAATCTCCAGCTCGTAAACGTAATTTACGTAAAGCTACATTGGTTGCTAAATCTGACTACAAACGCGTAGTTAAATGCTTACCATACGCTTAATCGCTAACTATTAGATTGATATATCGTAATTTAGGAGGAATATACAATGGCAAGAGTGAAAAAGGGCGTTACAGCTCATGCACGTCATAAAAAGATTTTGAAATTAGCTAAAGGTTACCGCGGTACTCGTTCTCGTTTGTTCAAAAAAGCTAACGAAACAGTAATGAAAGCGTTGTACTATGCTCGTCGTGACCGTCGTGCGAAAAAACGCGAATTCCGTCAATTGTGGATTGCTCGTATCAACGCAGCAGCTCGCATCAATGGCACAACTTATAGCCGTTTCATCGCTGGTTTGACTAAAGCAGGCGTTGAAGTTAACCGTAAAATGTTGGCTGACTTGGCAGTTAACGATGCAGCAGCATTCGCTAAACTTGTTGAAGTAGCTAAAAACGCTTAATAGCATACCATAACGAATTAAGGACTCTCTTTGGAGGGTCCTTTTTTGTATGGTGAAAGCCTCCTCTAGTACGATGGTACAGAAACAATAAAAAGGAGATTTACTAGTTCATGGCGAAATACTCAGTATAGATATTTCGTTAACAAATCTCAGGTAGAGGAGGGATTAGTATGAACGTATTAAAGAAAGCTTTAGTTTTAGGGGCCGTAGGTGCTATGTTAGCCATACCAGGCTATGCAAAAGTTGTAACTGGTAGCCAATCAGATGCCAATTTAGATTTAAAATATCCTTTGGTATATACTGATTCTGCTTATGCTCAACAAGCGATTAATACAGATATCGCAAACTATGTGCTAGAAGCAAAGGATATGTATTACAACCAACATATTTATAAGGTGGCTCAAAATTATAAGGTAACCTATGAAGATAGCCAAGTTGTTTCCATTCTATTGACGACCTATCATTACTATGCCGGTGCCGTTCATGGTATGACTAATACCAGAGGACTTGTATATAATAAAATAACAGGTCAACGTGTTCCTCTATACAATTATGTAAAAATCGCTAATGCAGAACAGTTGGACAGAGGATTACGATTTTATGTATTAGATTACTACACAGGTTCCCATACAAAGAGCCGTATTCCTCAAGGCTGGAGTGTAAAATATGTAACTGATAACTACTGCCTACGCGGTAAGGGGAACATCGATCTAGTTTACCAACCATATGAATTAGGACCTTATTCTAATGGCACTACCTATATTGGATTTACACCGCAATCTATTGAATACTTTAACCGCATGAACTCGTAATAAAGGTGGCGTTATATTGTATGTAACATTATTAATGATACCCATCGGACTGTTCTTACTGGTGATTAGCCTTCGGTATATGGTGAAGATTTTTACTATCTCGGCTATACATGATATGCCCTATAGAACGGATAAAGGTGTTTTTACCATTGAAACAGCTGGTCGCTATGGGGTATGGCTTAATGGTAATCGATTTAAAAAATCTCCTTTAGGGATGTTTGGATTGCAGCTGATTAACTGTGAAACAGAAAAGGAAGTCTCATTAAGAACTAGCTATATACCCGCTAGCGTAACTAAAGTAATCGATGTACGCATCGAGCTCTATACATTTCATGCTAAGCCGGGAACATATCAGATTGTATTTAACGATAACCCTAGTCCGATGGCTAAGATCTTTGGCACTATTAGTCGATTTTTGATGGGTGGTAAGGATGATTATGGCTCTTATTCCATCAGAATCTATCCTCATCAATCTATGATCTATTCGTTCCTTAGTATATGGGGATTTATATTTGGCGTTATCGCCGTGATGTGGGGAATAGCGGGATTAGTTATACATTGATAAATTTAAGATACTTTGAATTTTGTATTTTTGCTATATAACGTAAAGTATGTTATATTATAAATACAAAGAGAGCCATCAACGTGTAGCTAGCGTTAGGCCCATCTACAAAATTGCAAATTTAGAATGCGCCTAACGTGTAAGCACTGCGAATGCTTTTATACGTTAGGCGTTTTTCGGTGATGAGCTTAACTCACGTTGATGACTCTAGGTTCAGTATAAATAAGTGTCGACAATTTGTCGACACTTATTTAACCTTGTTTATGTTAATGTTCTATAGAGTTATGTATACTTATAGATGATAAAAGCCTATAGCACGAAAATCGTACTATAGGCTTCTGTCATGTTTAATATATTATCTTCTGTATCCGCCGCATCCTCTAGTATTAGAGTTTGGACCGCAATAGTTTTGGTTGTTATTGTTACATGGTGCATAGTTAGCATTGTTATTGCAGTTGTATTGTGTGTTAGTATTGCAATTGTACTGAGAATTATTGCATACATAATCGTAAGCAAATCCTGTGGACACTACAGCAGTTACGGCTAAAGCCGTCATGATGAGTATACGTTTAGTAAGTTTCATAGTAATCACCTCCTAGTTTCTATATTTATATTATACTACTATAAGTCAAACGAAATATGATATTCTATATATATATACTATTTGAGAGAATTTATGTGAAAGGACGAGTTTGTATGATGAAACGTGTATTGATGGCTATGCTCTGTTTAAGTTGTGTTGCCTTTAGTAGTAACGCAATTGATATTAATATACCTGGTGCAGATCCGACGGTATCAAAGGATGCATATCAGAATTATCGCAAGACTGATGCGGATGCGCAACAGATGGAACGGGATGTTGAAAAGGATATAAAAACATATATGCCCAAACAAGTGGTAGGTAATGGCGAATTTGATCTAAATGATATCATTTATTCAAATCGTGAGTTGAACCATGCATTAGATTTTTCTTCATCAATATTTATTTTGAAAGAGGATGGAGCCAATGTAAAATTCACCATGCCTTACTCGAGTCGATATGGGAATACTGAGAAGATTGCAGATGGTACACCTGCTTTCAGAAATGCAATGATTATGAGCCCCAACGGTATGATGGCTTATGAATTACGTCATCAACCAGCAGGCAATAATTGGGAGGATAGTAAGATTCCTTATAGCAAGCTGACTGTTGATGATATGAAAGCTATCGCAGAGAAAACAGCTGGCGTATTTCGTGGTGATGACCATTCATTATATGCTGGTAAATTTACGTATCCCACGGTTGAAAAAGCGACATGGGATGTCACGTATGCTAAGGATGCACCAATGGTGGGGAGCCTTAATTTTACGATGAAGAATACACCGACGATTTCGTATCATGTGGGTTATAATTTTATGCCTAGAAAACAGTTTAGTGTGTTAAAAGTACAAGGTGTTGATAAGGCTAAAGAGATAATAATGTCCCCATTGGTTAACTATGTATTACCATCCATTGAACCAGCGAAGGATATACTTTCAAAAAGTAAAGCATTAAGAATTAATGATTTTACATTCTTAACGCTAAAAACAAGTAAAATGATACGGGAAGATAAGAATGATTCGTACATGTATGTATACGATAGCGATCAGTATAGAGAAGGTATCATGGTGATGCCGGTTGAGGCTGATGATATACAACATCCAGAGAAGATTTTCCCTAAAGCTGTACGCAGTATTATTCTAACTGACAAGTATTCGATGCATCAACCAATCCAATTTGCTACCGTATGGAATGATGCTATGTCATCCGTATATATGCAAATTAAGCGTCCTAAAACAACGATTTATATGTTAATATCCCATGATAAACAATACGTATACAATCACTTTATTATGATCTATAATACAAGCTCTTTAGTTGAAAAAGATTTGCGAGATATTGTGCAATATGTAGATACTAATAACAATAAGGACTACTATAACACATTCCAAAGTGGACTTGGGGCTAAGATGCCAAAAGACATGGCGACGGTTGATATTAAGAATGCGAAATAATAGATAATGTAAGGGTTCTAAAAATACCTTGTGAAGTAACTCTCACCATCGGTTAGATTTTTTCATGTAACTATAGGCTCTCTGTTGTGAGGTATATACCTTGTGATAGAGGGCTTTTTGTGTGTGATGAAAGTTAAAAAAGAGCTCTATGTTTCTAGAAAATATCTTTATTTCTTATGCTAAAAGGCGTATACTATAGATAATAATATAGAACATATATTTGTGATTAAAGAGAGGAGGAAGATGTATGAGTGATGATGTAAAGATGTTTGAAGGTAGTCAAATTCGTTCTGTGTGGGATAATGAAAGGGAAGAGTGGTATTTTAGTGTAGTTGATGTGATAGGTTCTCTGACTGAAAGCAATAATCCGCGTGACTATTGGTATCGTGTGAAAAAACGTATGTCAGAAGAAGAACGAAGTGAGTTGTCGACATTTTGTCGACAACTGAAACTTAAGTCGACAGATGGTAAGTCATATAAGACTGATGTAGCTGATATGCAAGGTATTTTTCGTATAATCCAATCTGTTCCATCACCTAAGGCAGAACCTTTTAAAATGTGGTTAGCAGAGGTTGGTAAAGAACGTATTGATGAAATCATTGATCCGGAACTCACGATTGATAGGGCTTTAGAATCATATGCGCGTAAGGGCTATAGCCGAGAATGGATTAACCAACGATTACAGGCTATTCAAGTGCGTAAAGAACTTACAGATATATGGCAAGATCATGGTGTTAAGGGTGGCAATGAATATGCTATCCTAACGAATGAAATCTCTAAAGCTTGGTCTGGAATGACAACTAGAGAATATAAGGACTTTAAGGGGCTAAAAAAAGAAAATCTACGAGATAATATGCCTACTACAGAACTTATCTTAAATATGTTAGCCGAAACGGCTACAAAGGATATTGCGGAGGCAACTAATCCTCAAGGATTAGACGAGAATAAACAAGTTGCTCAAGATGGTGGTTCTATTGCTGGTGATGCACGTAAATCGATTGAAGCTAGAACTGGCAAACCTGTTATTACATCTAAAAATGCCATAGACTTGGGACGACTAATTAGTGATGTGGTGAAACATGATAGATGAACGATTTGAACGGATGAAACGAAAGCGTAATTGTAGAGTACATTTTGATGAAGATTCTTTTCTGATATCTGATTGTACAGTAGCGCCAGTACACGATATACCTGATGTAATATATGAAAATCAGGAGTTTGATTTTTATGTTGAGTCTACCTATGATGTATATCTGCTTCGTATCATACATAGTCATGATTGTGTTGTAAGCATTTATCCTGCAAAAGCTGATGGCATTATATATATCGTAAGTTCTATACCTGTGTCTAAAGATAATATCAAAGAGACTATTCAAAAGATTTTACATGCGTTGGAGATATATGGCTTTCCGAAACTGAAAAATCCTAAAAGTAGTATTACATTTTGTATATAGTGAGGAAGTAGAGCGTAAAGAAAATAATACCACATCAGATAGGGATTTTTTGTCCTGTATGATGTGGTATTTTATTTATATATGATTTATGGGAGGTCTTATGTTATGTCCTATAATCCCTATTTTAAAATAAAAGTAAGAATGGATACTGCTAGAGACAATATAGCAATGATGAGTATTACTTTTTCATAATTGTTCATAGCATCACCACCTTTCGGTGATGAGCCTAACTCACGTTGATGACTCTAGGTTCAGTATAAATAAGTGTCGACAATTTGTCGACACTTATTTAACCTTGTTTATGTTAATATGCTATAGAGTTATGTATACTTATAGATGATAAAAGCCTATAGCACGAAAATTGTACTATAGGCTTCTGTCATGTCTAATATCTTATCTTCTATATCCGCCGCATCCTCTAGTATTAGAGTTTGAACCGCAATAGTTTTGGTTGTTATTGTTGTATGGTGCATAGTTAGCATTGTTATTGCAGTTGTATTGTGTGTTAGTATTGCAATTGTACTGAGAATTATTGCATATATAATCATAAGCAAATCCTGTGGACACTACAGCAGTCACGGCTAGGGTAGTCACGATGAGTATACGTTTAGTAAATTTCATAGTAATCATCTCCTATTTTTTATACTTATATTATACTACTATAAGTCAAATGAAATATGATATTCTATACATATATACTATTTGAGAGAATTTATGTGAGAGGAAGATTTTTCCTAAAACTGTACGAGGTATGATTCTAACTGATTAGTATTTTGTGCAACAACTAATTTATAACACACTCTCAAGCGGGCTTGAGGCTAAGATGCCGAAAGAAATGGGGCATTTGATATTAAGAATACGAGGTAGGTAGCTTTTTGTTTAGTAGGAAGGAGAAACTATGCGGTATTATAAATTTTTATTATTATCAATATTTTTAGCTTTTAGTAGTTCCCCCGTATTAGCAACGGATGCGTTTACTATGCAAGGATCATGGGTATCTAAGAGTGGTAATTATTTACATGTAGATTCACATTATTTAGGTAAATCACATTATACTATTAAAGATATAAATCATATAAATGGAAAAACTTATATTAGAGTTTCTTTGATTGGTGGGCGATATATTAATCAAATTACTATAGCCGATGATAATCCTAATTATATGATTATTGAAAACGAATCTACTCATACTTTTGTAGAGTATTCCAGAATATAATGACGTAAAATTTATTTAAAAGAGTTAAGGGGAAAAGATTTAAATGAGGAAATTTTTATTAGCGTTACTGGTTATCAGTATAACAGCTTTTGGTTCCCAGGCAAGAACATCTGAGTTAGTAGGTAAAGGTGAAGGCTATGGCTCTTATAATGGTTGGGTTGTTGCAGATATGTCAATGAATGATGGTGATGTATCCGAAGTAGCATCCTATTCTATGCGTATATTTAAGGACTATGGTTTAGTTCCTGTCGCTTACTGTGCATCTGGAGGTAGTCATTTAGGCACTTATTATACTTTTTATGTAAACCCATATCATGATTCATTAATTATTGGGAGGGAAGCTGGCGTAGCCTCTCATGTTAATCCGTTTGCTGCAGAGTCTAAATCCTTTAGTAAATCTGGAGTGTTTGTTCGTTATACAGATATGCAAGCTAATCAGGATCTATATAGAAAAATAATTAATGTAGCTAAAGCTGAATTTATTAAATATCAACAAATGATGAAATAAGATATGCATTTTTAAAAATTACATTTGCTTTTATATGAATTACACTGTATACTTTAATTAAAAGATATGCAGTGTAATTTTTTTAAATGCAAAAATAAAGGTAAAATGAAAAAACAAAGAAAGAGGTGACATAATGTATATTCAAAATGTATTTCATAGTAATACGGGTATATCACAGTATCGCATTGAAGAAAGCAATAGTCCTGATGCGAAAGTATATACCTTGTATGGGCAGAATGAATTATATGAGGATTTATATGGTGTACCTGGGGCTATGAGTGATCGGAAACAGATAAAAGTAGATGGAATGGGGCCTGGTGCTATTGCTAAAGAAGGTGATTTATTATTTAGCACAATTTCTGGTGAGGCTACAATCGTAAGTGCTGAACATGATGGTTATGTATTCACACAAAATTATGCTCGTATGGAGCCTATGAGCAGGTCAGTAGATAGAAAGTATATGGCTTATTTGATTAATGAAAATTCATCAATCAAGCGTCAGTTTAAACAAAATCTACAAGGTAGTCAGGTAATACGATACAGTTTAAAGTTATTGAAAGAAATTGCGTTACCAGAATTACCACCAATAGAGATTCAACGGGTGATAGGGGATATATATTTTAAGCAATTACTATTGCGTTCGTTAAGACAACGGGTAGCCGAGAATACGTATCGTTTATCAATTGTTATGTTACAGGGAGTGGAGTAAATGACAGAACTAGAATTTGAACGTCAGCTAATTGAACAATTATCGTCAGGGATTATTAGTAGTACAGCTAACCAAATGGGAGATACTACAGTTCCATACGGTAATATGAAGGTGTTTAAAAGCAAATTATGGAAGTATGAGCCAACAATTAAAACGACTGAAGATTTGTGGGAAAACTTTCGGTCTATTTTGTATCAATTGAATCAAAATCAATTGACACAACCATTAAGTGATACAGAGTTTAAACAGGTTCAAAAGGTTATTAATGAACTTTATACACCATATCAAGCGGGTCAATTTTTATATGGTATTAATGGCGTATCTCAAGTAGAAGTAGATCTTGATGATGGACGTCATGTATTCTTGACGGTATTTGATCAAAAACAAATTGGAGCAGGTAATACAGTATATCAAGTGGTAAGTCAAATTAAGCGAGAATCACAAATTGCGGGTCGTCCAGAACGTCGTTTTGATACTACACTACTTATTAATGGTTTACCAATCATTCAAATTGAGGAGAAATCTGTTAAACATTCTGTTGATGAGGCATTGAACCAAATGCATCAATATATTCAAGAGAAACAGTACAGTGATATTTTCTCAACAGTTCAAATTCTAGTAGCTATGACGCCTAATCGAATTAAATATATGGCGAATACAACGGCGGAGTTATTCAATAAGGACTTTGCATTTGAATGGCAAAATCCTAATGATAATAAGGTAGTTCGTAATTGGACTACTTTTGCTGATATGTTCCTAAGTATTCCCATGGCGCACCAAATGTCTACATTGTTTACTATTCTTGACGGAACTAAGAATAAACAAATGCTTAAGGTTATGCGCCCTTATCAGGTATATGCTACAAAGGCCGTTTTGAATGAGCTGAAACGTGCAGACTTTGATTTACCAATTAATAAATTAGGTTATGTATGGCATACCACTGGATCTGGTAAGACTATCACTAGCTTTAAAACAGCATGGTTAGCTAGCCGTATGCCTAATGTAGATAAGGTTATCTTCGTAGTAGACCGTATTGCTTTGACCAAGCAAACTGAAGACAATTATAAAGCATATGATCCGGAAGGCTCCATAGATGATGGCGGTAAAGAGTATAACAATGTTAGTGGCACACAAAATACAGATGCTTTAGCGAGTAAATTGAATAAAAATGGTTATGGTATTATTGTTACATCTGTACAAAAGTTAAATACTCTTATTAAACGTAAAAATTTTGTGGTACCTAAGAAAAGATTTGTATTCATCGTCGATGAGGCTCATCGCTCCACGGGTGGTGAAAGCTTTGAAGAATTGCAAAAAATCTTTAAAGGCGCTGCATGGGTAGGTTATACAGGAACACCTATGTTTGATGAAGTAGTTGGTAAAAAAGGCACTAAGACTCATGAAGTATTTGGTAAATTACTTCATGCTTATACGATTCGCGAAGCTATTGCCGATAAAAATGTATTAGGGTTCAAGGTGGATTTTGAAACTACTATTGCAGAAGACCAAATGAAGCAAGAGTACTTACCAAAATTCTATAAGGCGCAGCATCCTGATTGGAACGAACAAGATATTGAACGTAAAATCGCTAATCTTACTGATAATGATATGGATGATATGATTGAACCTAGTTTCTATGATAATAATCCTAATCATGTACGATTAGTTGTAGAAGATATCTTCAAAAATTGGCGTAATCGCTCTAATGATGGTGCCTATAATGCTATGCTTACGACACATGTAGGTGGTAACCGTCCAAGTACGCCGATGGCATTGATGTACTTTGATGAATTTGAACGTGTTAATCAAGAACGAGCAGCACAAGGTTTGCCTACGCTAAAAGTTGGCGTTACGTTCAGCATGAGTACGAATAATAGTGATAACCAATTAACGACAAATGATGGTTTATTACGAGCAATGAATCATTATAATAAGATGTTTGGCACAAACTTTGGGTTAGATGATGTATCGGGGTATACACAAGATTTGACCACACGATTAAATCGAACCGCAGAAGATGGGCAATATTTAGATATTGTTATTGTTGTGGACCAACTATTAACTGGTTTTGATGCTCCTAAAATGAATACACTATATGTTGACCGTACATTGAAAGATGCATTATTGATTCAGGCTTATTCTAGAACGAACCGTATTGCTGATAATCAAGGTAAGCCTTGGGGGCGTATTGTTAATTATAGATGGCCAGCTAAGAACGAAGAACTCATGAATCGTGCGTTAAGTATCTATGCTAATAAAGCTTCCGCTGATGTACAAGAAACATTGATAGATACAAAAAAATTAGTAGATGCTGGTGTTTTAGCAAAATCTTTCAAAGAGCAATTTGAAGAGGTCAAACATGTAGTAGATCAATTAGCGGATATTACAGATACTTTCACAGAAGTACCAGCGAGTGAAGCGAAACAAGAAGAAATGTTTAATCTCATGCGTAACTATAGTTCGGGAATGTCTAAATTAAAACAATATGACCCAGAAACGGTTAATGGTGAGGATATTGGTTTTGACTATGATAATCCGGATGAACTTGTTACATTACTTGGTATGACACCTGAACAGGAGGAAATACTAACGACATCTTTATATAACGATTTAAAAGAACGGATTGCAGAAATACATGATGTACCTGTCGCACAAATTGAATTACGCATGATTCACGTGAAAGATGTTAGTGTCAATTATGATTATTTAACTGAATTGGTAGAAGCATTGATGAATGCAGTGCATGAGGATCGTATGGATGCAGCCGCTGACTATCGAGATAAGATTAGTGATTTTGCTATGGCCTTGGAAGACCGTCAATATGCAAAACAAATTAATAATGCTGCTGAGGCCATTTATAATGGTAATTATCCTCCTGAAGGGCATGAAGTAACGTATCCAGTTCAATTAAAATCTAGTTTGGATATTATACATGATGCTAATACTATGATTGTGAAGGATAATATCTTTGATTTCCGTTTAAAATGGGGCATTATTGATGTTATTAGTAATGATGAAATTTTAGAACTATTTGGACGCCATACTGCAGGAAAACAAGATCTTGATAGTACAGGACGAATTAGTCAACTAAAGAAAGATGCACGTAAAGAATACCAAGTTAAAGCACAAGATAAAGAAGTGGCAGCACTTAATAAGATTACATATGGCAATGAATTAGTTGCTGCATTATATAAATTTGCGGATTCTTATGTTAATGAAAGGTAGTGTTGGTATGGTAAAAAGAAAGAGGGGTTGCGATGAATAAGGAAAAACGGAGAGTACCTAAGTTACGTTTCCCTGGATTTACGGAAGATTGGGAACAGTGTAAGTTAGGGGATTTAGCTGAAATTGTACGTGGCGCATCTCCAAGACCGATAAGTGATCCCAAATGGTTTGATAATGATTCAAACGTGGGTTGGTTAAGAATCGCAGATGTTACAGCCCAAGATGGTAGAATTCGATATTTAGAACAAAAAATATCTGAATTAGGTCAAGAGAAAACGCGAGTTATAAAAACTCCGCATTTATTACTGAGCATTGCCGCAACTGTAGGGAAGCCAGTAATTAATTACGTTCCAACTGGTGTTCATGATGGATTTTTAATTTTTCTAAATCCCAAATTTAATATTTTATATGCATTCTGGTGGTTAGAAATGTTCCGAGAAAAATGGAATAAGTATGGTCAACCGGGTAGCCAAGTAAATTTAAATTCTGATTTAGTGAAAAATCAAGTTATTAATATACCAAACGAAAAAGAACAAGAAAAAATTAGTTCATTTTTAGAATCTCTTGATAAAATTATTACCCTTCATCAGCGTAAGCTTGAGCACTTAAATTTGAAGAAAAAAGCGTTACTTCAGAAACTTTTTCCGAAAAATGGAGAGCGTTATCCAGAACTTCGTTTTCCAGGATTTACTGATGCTTGGGAACAGTGTAAGTTAGGCAGTATTGGCTCAACATATACTGGATTATCAGGTAAAACAAAAGAAGATTTTGGGCATGGTGAAGCACAATATATTACATATTTAAATGTGTTTCAAAATACAATCTCCGATACAACCATGACTGATAAGGTAGAAATAGATACTACACAAAACGAGGTGAAATATGGGGATGTATTATTTACTACCTCATCTGAAACTCCAGAAGAAGTCGGTATGTCATCGGTATGGCTTAGTGATACACCTAATATTTATTTAAATAGCTTTTGTTTTGGTTTTAGGCCTAATCAAAAAATTGATCCATATTTTTTAGGATATTCATTACGTGCGCCATATATGAGAGATAAGATTAAGATTCTTGCTCAAGGTATATCACGGTATAATATTTCAAAAAATAAAGTTATGGAACTTGAGATAAGTATGCCGAACAATGAGGAACAAAAGTTATTAGGGACCTTCTTACAGCATATTGATTTGATTATTACCCTTCATCAGCGTAAGTTAGAGCACTTACAATTACAGAAAAAAGCATTACTTCAACAAATGTTTGTATAAATAAAGGAGATTTTGTATGGCAGAATCAAAAGCACAGAATATTTCTAGCCAATTATGGGCTATTGCCAATGATTTACGTGGCACAATGGATGCAAGTTCTTTTAAAGATTATATTCTTCCGTTTTTATTCTATAAATATCTTTCTATTCATCAAGAAGAATACTTGGTTAATAATGAATTAGTTGATATTTCTGATGGTAAATCTGTTAATGACGCATATAAAGAACTTGTCGAAAATGAAGGTTTAGAGGCTTGTTTAATTGATATTGCGGGTACACTAGGCTATGCTATTAATCCTGAGGATACATGGGCCTCTTTAACTGAAAGTATTCATAATGGATCTGTTATTCCAAGCGATTATCAACGATTATTTGAAAATTTTAACAAAAATGCTGAAATTAATAAAGAAGCTGCCGCAGATTTTAGAGATATTTTTAACTATATTAATCTTGGTGATTCTGGGCTAGGTTCAACTATAACTGGTAGAACTAAAACTCTAAATGCAGTTGTAACTAAAATAGATGAAATCGAGTATAAAGATGAAAGTGGTAGGGATATTCTTGGTGAAATCTATGAATACTTAATCGGTAAATTTGCAGCTAATGCCGGTAAAAAAGGCGGCGAATTCTATACTCCTCATGAAGTTAGTCAAATATTGGCTAAAATCGTGACTGGTAATATAAAAACTCAACATGATACTTTCACAGTCTATGACCCTACAATGGGATCTGGTTCATTATTATTAACAGTTCGAAATGAAATTCCTGATGGTTCTCGTCAAGGTGCGGTTAGCTTTTACGGTCAAGAATTAAATACAGTTACATATAACTTGGCACGGATGAACTTGATGATGCATGGTGTCACTTATAATAATATGACATTAAATAATGCGGATACTCTTGAAAGCGATTGGCCAGATGGTCCAGACCGTGATGGTATTGATAGACCACGATCTTTTGATGCGGTTGTTGCAAATCCACCGTACTCTGCTAAATGGGATAATAATGAAAGTAAACTTAAAGATCCACGCTTTAGTGAATATGGTAAATTAGCACCAGCATCTAAAGCAGACTACGCTTTTATATTACATAGTTTGTATCATCTAAATAATGAGGGTACGATGGCAATCGTTCTACCTCATGGTGTTTTATTCCGCGGTGCAGCAGAAGGTAAAATCCGCCAAACTATTATAGAAAAAAATTACCTTGATGCGGTGATAGGTTTACCTGCTAACTTATTCTATGGTACGAGTATCCCTACAACTATTCTTGTATTTAAGAAAAATCGTACAACTCGGGATATACTATTTATCGATGCTAGTAACGAATTCGAAAAAGGTAAAAACCAAAATAATTTAAGCGATGAAAATATCACCAAAATTATTGAAACATATCGTAATAGACAAGACGTTGATAAATATGCACACGTTGCATCTATTGAAGAAGTCAAAGAAAACGACTATAACTTAAATATTCCTCGCTATGTCGATACATTTGAGGAAGAAGAAGAACTTAATCTTGATGAAATTAATCGTATGATTGAACAAGATAACAAAGAAATTGCAAAACTAGAAAAAGAAATAGCCGAACAATTAGCCCTATTAGGCGTCAAAATGTAAGGAAAAGAGGTAGAAAAGACCGAATAGGACTTTTCTACCTCTTTTGGTGTTCTTGGGAACAGCGTAAGTTATCAAGTTTAACAGAATATATTGGTACAGGAAAAAGTCGATTTGTAATTAATGAATTTGGTGAGTATGCAATATTAGGTTCGACGAATGTTATTGGTTATGATGATGCTTATGATTACGATGGTAATTTTATATTAACTGCACGAGTAGGAGCTAATGCAGGGCAGCTTTATCGATATTCTGGAAAAGTTAAAATAACTGATAATACAGTATTTATTATGTCAGATAGTAGTCAGTTTATATATTATACTTTGACTCATTTTGATTTAAGACGCCTTTCATTTGGGACGGGACAACCACTTGTTAAATCAAGTGAATTACAAAAATTAGAGCTATGTGTACCAGTGAGTAAATCTGAACAGGAGAAAATAGGAGAAATATTTAACAAGATAGATAATATTATTACCCTTCATCAGCAAGAGCCATTTCTATGTGGGAACAGCGTAAATGGTGGGGTAGAATTATGTTAACAATAGAGGAAAAGTCCGAACTATTTTATATTTATTATGGAAAATGGATACATATATATAAAGAAGGTGCTATCCGTGATGTAACAATGCGAAAATATGAGATAACTCTAGTATGGTTAAAGCGATTAGTGCCTAATCTTAGGCTTTCACAATTAAATAGAATATCATATCAACAACTATTAAATGATTATGCTGAGTTCCATGAGCGACAAACAACAATGGACTTTCATCATCAAATAAAAGCTGCCATACTAGATGCCGTAGATGAAGGCTTAATCGATAGGGATCCAACACGAAAGGCGATTATAAAAGGTAGGTCACCGAGAGTTAAGAAGATTAAATATCTGAATCAGTTTGAATTACATACATTATTAGTAAACTTGAAGCTGACATCAGAAATTAATTGGGATTGGTTAATATTGATAATTGCAAAAACAGGTATGCGATTTTCTGAAGCTTTAGCATTAACACCGAAGGATTTTGATTTTTCACATCAATCATTAATTGTAGATAAAACATGGGACTATAAAGGCACAGGAGGGTTTTTACCAACTAAGAATCGCTCATCTGTGAGAAAGATACAGCTTGACTGGCAGACAATTATAAAGTTTTCAGAACTAATTAAAGGCTTACCAGATGATAAACCTATATTTGTGAAAGGTCGAGTATTCAATTCGACAATAAATGGTGTATTAGAACGGTATTGTAAAAAGTTGGGAATACCTGTTATATCGATTCACGGATTACGACATACGCATGCTTCGTTATTACTCTTTGCGGGTGTATCAATTGCAAGTGTAGCAAGAAGACTTGGACATGCAAGTATGACAACAACACAGAAAACCTATATACATATAATTCAGGAAATGGAAAATAGAGATATTGATCTGGTGATGCGGTCGATGGCTGGATTAGCATGAAATTTATTTTATAGAAATGGCTTTTACTGATGAAGGGTAATATCTAAATTAAGTGATTTAAAAAATTGACCGATTGCTTTTTGTTCATCGAGATTAGGAAGTAATAGTTGTAGCTTTGAAAATGTAGGATATTGAACACGTTGTCGTTCAATCAATGACCCTGTAGCATAATTTTTATACATTTTCAAACTTGAAGGTAATAATAACACTTCTTTAAGAAAATCTGTATCAATATTTTTATCATAAACTATTGATACATAGTACCCAGAAACAGCTATAGGATAAAGTCCAGTATAAATATCTATAGAACCTATAGTTATATTCATTGGATTATAAACAAGTGTATTAGTTTCAATGCGCTTAAACTGATCTTTTTTCTTTACCAAGAAATCCCGTTCATATCTATCGGACTTTTCTATTAAACCTGCTTCAGCGGTTAGTGACCATAAAGGTAACTTTGCATCTTCAGGATTTACAAAAGTATTAATTTGATTGGTAAAATCACCCAACTTACGCTGTTCCCAAGTATCATTAATAATTAGTATTAATTGCAGGTGTTGTACGGTTTTAAAATGATGATAGTAGAAGGAGTTTATATGGACTTAAAAGTATTAGATAATAATATTACTGGGATATTTATATCGGTTATTACATTATTATTTTCTATGTATAAATTTTCAAAACAAGATGATATTAATAAAAAATATGAAGATATAAAGTATATTAATGAGCAATCTTTAAAGAATTATTCGATATATATTGAAAATAAACACCAACGCCTCATAGAAGTAAATGATAGCTTAATAAATGCATTAGGATACGTTAATGATATTACATGCGACTTACAAGAAAAAATAGATTATTCAAAATATAGTGTATGCCAACTAGAAAAATATGTATCTAGATTTAATCTAAATGATGATGAAAAACAATCTTTACTATCTTTGCTCCATAATGATAGAGATGCTGCTATTAAGAGAATGTATTATTGGGAAGATAGAATTAGGTGTGTTAAAGCAAAGGAAATGGTATCAAAATTTAGACAATGTATATTAAATGTAAGATTATATATATCTGAAGAGCATTTCTTCATAATTGATTCTTATGCAATTAATTTGTTTGACCTAATAGATTTAGTAGAAGAAAGTAATTTACAAATTACGCATTACAACCAAGTTGGTGATCAGTATGCAAAATTGCATAGAGAAAAGAGTTCTCTTAGTCAAAAGGTTAATAGTGATATTAAATCAATCATCAATATCATGAAGGATGAATTAATTTTGACAAACACAATAGACCGTAAATGATACTTTATAATATTTTCTTATTTAAAGATAAGATATCTATAGTTCATATTGTTTTCTTAAATATTTTGATTTTAACTAATAATGAACACTAAACCCCATATGAGTTTTTTAGTATCGTATTAAATTTTACAATTCAAATTTATGATTAATAGAGATAACCAAGGGAATGTTTTACTCCTGTAGTTATCTCTATTTTATATAAATTTTGACTTCATTTTGTTTTCATTTATTATGGTGAAGAAGTATAATATAAATATCATTATATATAGTTTTCCTGAAAGGGGATTTATTATGAGTGTTAGTTATGTAGGGGAATTATTTGGTAGAGAGAGTATATTAGATTCTTTATCAAACCGTCTTGAGGTTGCCGTAAAAGGAAAAGGTTGTATTGATTTATTACATGGGGATGCTGGAATTGGTAAAAGTGCAATAATAAATAAGTTTGCTACCCTACATCCAGAAGTACAAACCTTGTATGTACAATGTTCTGCTTTGACTGATGCAGATGATTTGTATAAGCCTTGTTCTGATCTTTTGAATAGTATAGAGTCGATTAAATGGCAAGAACAATCTAAAGTGAAAAAGTTCTTTGGCTCTTTTAATATGGAAAAGGTTTTTGATGTAGGTGGTAAGATTCTTGGATTTATTCCTGGATTGGAATTACCGAGTGCAATTATTGATTTAGCAATTTCTGCTTATGCAGGAGATACTAATCCGGAGGTTTTAGCTGAAACGTATAAAAATGATAAAGTTAAGCTTTATTCAGATATTATATTGGGCCTTAGTATGGAGAAACCGTTAGTTGTAGTTTTTGATGATCTTCATTGGGCTGATCGAGGAACTATCAATGTGTTTAAACATATCTTTCAAATTATGTTGGAGGCTCGACAAGGATTAAATGATAAAAAATTTAATTTGTTATTAATTGGATCATTACGAGGTTCAGAAGCTAAGGCTGATTCACTTCATAATGGTATTAATGAAATGTTTAGCTTTATGGATCGTTACAATTTTGGCCGAACTCAAAAGTTGATGATTCAACATGAGGTTCAAGAACTAGATGCTGCATCAGTTCAAGCTCTTATTACCTACAATTTTGATAATGATGAAAAACTTTCTGACGGATTAAAGCGTTGGTTATGTGAGTCCAGTAATGGAAACCCGTTATTACTGTCCAATCTTATAGATGTATTACGTGAGAATAGTGCGGTTGAAAGCACATCCACTGGATGGGTCGATTTTAATGAAGTTAGTTATATATCTGATAGTCCTGTATTAAAAGGTAGAATGCTACGTCTTGAAAAGCAAGGGGCTTTTAGAAGTAAGTCTGTAGTTGCTCTTGAAGCATTACGTAATCTAACAGATTCAGAATTAAAGATTCTATATGTAGCCTCTATTTTTAAGGAATATTTTACTATTGAAAGCTTGGCTCATGTTTGTAAAATTATTGAATCAGATTTATATTGGCCAATTAATAGATTAATTAAAATGGGCTTTATTGTTGAACAAGGAGAAGTAGATAATGGACTAGAAGTTCAAAATCGCTACCAAATTAAATCTAAAGCTCTAATTGAAGCTCTGCGAAATGATATGTCTGTTCATCAAATCACTTATTATGAGAATTCTCTAGGTGAGTATTATTCCTCTAAAATAAAAGCTATTGACTATATGGAAGAGACTGTTGATAGCTTAGACTTATCTGATTTAGTTGCTAAACCAGTTATCTCTGATAAGTATAGTAAGATTAATAAAGTTAGAGATTTCTATCATAAAATGGCTTCTTATCATTATATGAAAGGTAAAAACTCACTAAAAGCGATAGAACATGGTTTGTTTGGCATTGAACGACTCGTAGAACGATATAAAGAAACTAAAGAACAAACACCGTCACCTTTAGAGTTGGATGGATTATATAAGACGATTGAGTCTCAGATTTCTTTATATGATACTCTTTTTGATAAGGTAATTGATGAATTAATTTTAGTTAAACATAACGATAATGAATTAATTCAACATCTTAAAATACGTGCATTAAAAATTTATGCTCAATTTTATGGCTGTTTTGGTCAATATTCTAAGGCTAGTCAATATTTAAATACGGCTCTTATGTTAACTAGCTTTACTGAGTCAGAGATAGATGACGCAAAGTTAATGGTAGCTGTTGCAGAGATTAACATTGATAGTGGAAATTTTACAAAAGCAGGACAGATAATAGGAAAGCTTTTAGACTATTTAGAGGAGGATGGGAATTCTTGGGAGTCCTCACAATATGATGATATAATTGAGAATCTATTATTATTAATTAGTATTGACTCCTTCTTACAGGCTAAATATATATCTAAAGTGACTTCAGTTGCTATTACACTAAAGTCTGAATGTATTATTGATGCACAGTTTGCAGAGCTTGAATTTTATTTGCGTCATAATGATCTTGAGAGAGCCAAAGAATTAATAATACAAATAGAAAGCATACATTCAGATATAAACTGGGCTCATTATTTAGGTGATCAATTAAGTACATTAAGTTTATATAAGATTCCAAAAGATGTTGATGAACAGTTAGAGCTTTTAGCTGATGATTGGAATGCTCAATATAATTATAAAGTAAAAAAAGATTATCAATGGGGCTTGAATGTATGTAACTTATTTTTATCAATCTTGTTAAAGGAAATTAAAGTGCTGGATGAAGACTCATTGTCTACAACTGTAGAGGAGACGTTGACACTTTTATCTTGGCTTTATAGTTTATTAAGATTAAATCCTGATATTGCAATTGAAGACTATACTGACGACGAATATATTCAATCGGTTTATAAAGATCGTGTTCTAGAGTTACAATCACAAGCAATTAATATTTTGGAGGTTAATAAGCATAATATTGATTTGCAGGCTATTTATGATTGGTTTTATGATCAGATTAAAAGTGGACTATATATTGAAGAAAGAGACTCCATATTGAGATACTTTTTAACTAGCTGGCCGGAGTATATTGACAGTAAACATATAGAATATTTATTTATAGAGTCTATGAATTCAACTGAAGTATTATCTAATATAAGTCGGTATGAAAATAATATAGCTGCTTGGCGTGACTATTATTTGATAAAACCTAGTCATGGGTTAGCAGACTTAGTTGTCCACTCATTAGAAGAAGCAATTAAGGCCTTAGGGAATAATCTGCTTGTAGTGAAATTAGTTGATGATATATTATTAGAAATTAATGATTTTAAGTAACTTGTAGATTGTAATAAATATATTAAATTAGCAGTAGATATTTGTTTAGAATATAGTGAGTATCATAAGGCTAGAAATCTTTCAAGACATGCAACTAACTTGTTATCTGATGAACTACTTCTTAAGATAGATGATTTAGAAAATAAAGAATATGAAAAGTGTTTAGATAAGAGTAATCTTGAACTATTTTCATATAATGGAGAGGATCAATTTTCTAGATTTATTACTGCTGAGAAAATGATTAATCGCGCAATAACTCTTTTTTCTGATTATGATGATAATGAGCAAATTGAGGACTCAAAAATTTTAGAAGCGTTAAATTTATATGTAAATGCATATAAGTTAGTGAAAAATAATGAATATGCAGAAACGTTAATAGATGATATATGTGAGGAAATTGCAGATTATATTGCTAGACTTGAAGCTGTTGACTTATCAGTACTCGTAGATATTTTTGGAGAAGAATCTATTTATGAGATTCCAGAATTAAGTCAGCTTGTATTGCAACTTAAATTCCAGTATGAAGCATTAAAAATTAATCAAAATCTAGGAGATACAAATAGGGTTGTTGAATGTCTAGAAAATATGATAACAACTGTAGAGGAGGCCATTAATCCTGGTGAATCTGACGATGATGAGGATAATATTGAAAATGAAGTAGACGAAGGCTTTTCCTATAATGAAGTAGATAATGCACTAAAAATATTAGACCTTTCAATTGAAGCTGTTTTATCTTTACATAAACAATTATTAGTTGAAAATACTATGTTAGATACTGCATTAGAGCAATATTTTGAATTTGATAAATTGAGTGGGTTTGATTTTGCAGATGAATATATCATTCCTAATCTTAAATCGTCTGTAGAGCAAATTGTACAAAATGTTGATAGTCCAATTTTGACTAATTATGTTAATGGTTTGTTAGCTGTTAAAAATCCATTTTAGTTATTTCTATAACAGTATAGCCAAGGGTATTAAATGATCTTTGGCTATACATGTTAGAGGTTATTATGAATAATATATTTTCTTTTGCTACCGGCGAGTTATCTCAAGATGCTTTTATTTGCTGGTGTCTTAATTGGATTAATGAACCAGATAATATAACTACACATAGATATCGTCAACTTGGTTTAGATTTACTAGCTAAGCTAATAGATAACTTGTCAGAAAGAAATCAATTACTAGATGTCGATATCCATTCAATAGATAAAATTATTTTAGTTCAACAAGTGTTAAATATTGATATATTAGCTATAATTCCTCAATATAATTTAGCTATTATCATAGAAGATAAAACAAGTACTAGTGAGCATGGGGATCAAATTAAATCTTATAGAGAGTCTCTTGATGGTGTATTTAAAAATGAGAAACCTTGGAATGCTTATAATAAATTGAAAAATGCTTTTAAATTAGCGAATCTTAATATAGAGTACGCTGATATTGCAAATTATCATATTCATACGGTCTATTTTAAGACAGGATATTATTTTGATTATGATTGGCAAGTAGCTCATAGCAATTCGGTAGATAACTATTTAACTGGGCCTATGTTTTGGGATATTTTGAAGCATTTTCATGACTGTGAAAGTGATATTTTAAGAGGCTATTGTGAGCACTTAAAAAATCAACTAGATTGGTATCAAGCTGTATCTAAGATTGATGGGAAATATGATGATGAAGAATGTCATTATATTAAGTGGGAACGTATTACCCAGCATGGACTATTGCAGATTGTATTTGATAACGAAAATATAGATGGTTCTTGGCTATGGAAAGATATGAGTGTTTATCCGAATCAATATAATACAGGTACAAATCAAGGTGGGAGCCCTTGGACTAATCGTTGTTTTTGGACTCGCATAGAAGCAGAAACTATTAACTCTGATCTTCCTAGAAGTTTTAAGCCTTGGTTGTTTTGGCGGGTCAATCATGATTCTAAAGGTGCATATTTGTCATTACGTTTTTATAATAAAGATTTTAAGCAAGATGCAGAGTTTTTACGTAAAGAAATATATAATCAACTGAACTCTTTGATTGATAAATCTGCTTCTGTTGAGTTAGCTGAATTAAATCATGCATATTCTAACTGTGTTTCTCGTCCTCATCATGGAAATTATTATGAAAATACATTAATTCGTATTGGAATTGATTCAGTATTAGATTCTTGGGATAAAAATAATGGACAACCGTTTATAAATTTAATTAAATCTATTGATAGTAAGTTAAGGAAGGTTATTGGTACTTTTAATTGGGAAAGCTTTGTTATTAAATGCTTAGTTGTATATGAGGATTAAAGTATTATTTTTTTCTTATAGATAATTATATTATGACATAGTTGTATGGATAGAATCGCTAGAGGTAATTAAATGGTTACGTAGTCTCGTATACGATATAAGTTAGAAACAGAATATTCATAAGTTAAGCCATTTAAGATGCATTTGGATATTGGTTTAGATATTTGTTTAGTGTTATTTAGGATTGTAGCAAGATATTATGGGATATTTAATACACATATAAAAAGGTATACTGATTATAGAGATGGGAGCATGTTTATATGAAAGTATTTACAAATGATATTCTAAGAATGTAGAAAAATGATGATATAAATCTGATTACATGTTTGAAAGGGTCAAATATGAAACAAGAAGAATTAGAAAATAGAATAGATAATGCATTGGAGTTAGATGATCTATTAAGTTTACCACGTGGTTTTCATATAGCAGAAAATGTCTTTGGTCAAGAAATGTATATATGGAGAGAAACAGTGGGTGAAGGCTATAGTTTGATGTTTAGAACACACAATAAAAATGAACTTTATATAGAGGATTTTAATGAAGATGGCCAATTGATTAATTGTAGATATGAAGAAGTTGAATTGGATTAACTCTATATGTTACGCTTAATAAGTAATTATGTATTTATATGTTTGGGTGATTAGGAGTAAATAGTATGTCTACATGGTCCGGAATACGACATAAGTTAGAAACAGAATATTTAGCACCTAGTTTGCGAGGCCATATTCAATATTTTGCTACCTCGTATAGTAAATCACCTGATCATGAGGGCAGGGCGGCTATTAGATATAATGGGAAGGAAATTATAAAGGGTAATTATTGGAATCAATATGTGAAAGTGCATCTATTTCCTAAAGATGATACATATGAACAGAGAATGCATGAAGGATTTCCGTTTATAGACAATACAGCATTAGAATTAGGCGTTTTTGATCAGCGGTGTTTTTATCAGGCTTTTGATGAATTTGATAACCAAAGTATTGATAAAAGCCTACCTAGTGACAATCTAATTGTACGTATTTTTGCCATTTTAGATAGACGTGTAGGAAAACGTAGACTCCTTTCTATGAGAGAACTTATGGAGAATCAACCTTCTGTATTTCAAGAGTTTTATGCTATTCGTATGCACCATGAAGGTTTATAAATGAAAACACGGAAGAGAATTGTCTAATTCCCTTCCGTGTTTAGATATGATATAATTTATATCAAAGTGAGGCATAAATGGTTTGGACGCCAGACTTCGCTTCTGATTTTTAATATTGAAGAAACGGTCTGACTTCACTGTCGGGCCTTTTTTCATGCCACGATTAGCAAAGACTGGACCCATTTAGAGGCTTCAAGCTCAATATAGTCCTGTTAATAACAAAAGTAAATAGATTAGAGGTTCCTAATAGTCACCTAGGTGACTATTAGGAACCTCTTTTGTTATCATTTTATTACTACATAAGTACGTTACAATATACAAAATATAGTTAGTGTGTATTGAGGAGAGCTTATGTTTAGAAAATCTTTATTATTCGGTGGTCTGATTGCTGTGTTGTGTTTGAGTGGTTGCAGCAATGCTAATGAGTTGCCTGGGTATAATGCAAAATCTAAGCATTCTAGTGCTGATTTTTATAAGAATGATTTGATGGATAGTATTCTTAATGAACGAATCTATAATGCTACTAGTGTTGCGGAGGTTAGTGATGCGGCTAGATTGCTATATCGTGTTGATGAGATGAATGCTGAGCAGCGTAGAAATTTAAACTATTCTATGTGGCGTGCCCAATATAATGCTGTAACCGAAGTCCATATGCATACTGATAAGGGCGGGCTTTCCTATACACTACCTTTTCCAGCTTTCAAAGGTGGCACACAATCTGCCCCTATTCCGGATGTGAAAGATACTAATGCACTTGTGTATACATTTAACCATCCTTTTATTTATACTAGTTTAGTTGTGGATAATCATCCGTATGAGCAAAGTGCTCAGTATTTGGGCAAACCCTATAATGAATTGAAGCAAGACTATGTACGTTCTGCATTGCAGGAACAATGGTCACATATGAATCAAGATCAGTTTGATATATCCAGTATTGATGGTAGCACTTTCAAAGGGAAAAGGGTTATTAATGGCCGTTGGAGCACCATGAAAACTAAAGGCAATCCTATCTTTGTGGCGAATGATATTTCTTTTGCCTTAAATAATGAGCCTGATACGCAATATGTACTTACCTTGATGGTTAGAGAAGATGGCGAGCGAGGTATTGGTAAACGGGGCATCGAAGATATTATCGCTAATTACATTGTGCCTAATATTACTTCATTAGAACGGTTAAATAAGGATAGTCATTTTGAAAGCTTTCATAACTATAATTATCGGGTATTAAATGATGCCGTTGAGGAAGCATCCGGTAATGATCATATTAAAATATATAAGGATCCTACAGGTATTTCGCAGATGATAGAAGTATATCCTGTTGAGCATAAGGGGGAAATCTGGGCTAATCTTGTTGACATTGTCACAATCTCTGAAGCACAGTTAAAAATTAGAAAGAATATGCGTAGTGGTAGCCATACGTATATATGGAATGATGGCGTTCCTGGCGTGCTGGTAACATTTGAATATGAAGATGGTATTAGTGAATGGCGATTTAGCACGCAAGATGCACATAATCTTTATATACATACAATCCATTATAAATACGATGCGAATCGAAAGAGTTTGCCAGCACTAGCAGGAATCGCCTCTGATGCGAAGATTTCAAACTTGGGTGATACATATAAGGGCGAAGTAGATTTTTTATGATATAATTGATATCAAAGTGAGGCATAAATGGTTCGGATGCCAGACTTCGCTTCTAATAAGAAAAATTGAAGAAATGGTCTGACTCTACTGTCGGGCCTTTTTTCATACCAGTAATTTAAAGGAGTAAACATGCCTGCATGGTCCGGAATACGACACAAATTAGAAACAGAATATTTAGCACCTAGTTTGCGTGGCCATATTCAATATTTTGTTACCACTTATAGTAAATCTCCTGATCATGAGGGGCGGGCTGCTATACGATATAATGGTAAGGAAATTATAAAAGGCAATTATTGGAATCAATATGTGAAGGCCCATCTGTTTCCCAAAGATGATACCTATGAACGAAGAATGCATGAAGGTTTTCCGTTCATAGACAATACAGCACTAGAATTAGGCGTATTTGATCAGCGGTGCTTTTATCAGGCTTTTGATGAATTTGAGAATCAAAACATAGATAAGAGCTTGGTTAGTGATAATCTAATTGTACGTATCTTTGCAGTTTTAGATAGACGTTTGGGAAAACGTAGACTCATTTCTATGAGAAATTTTATGGAGGATCAACCACCTGTATTTCAAGAGTTTTATGCTATTCGTGTGCACCATGAAGGTTTGTAAACAAAACACGGAAGGAAATTGTTCAATTCCCTTCCGTGCTTAGATATGATATAATTTATATCAAAGTGAGGCATAAATGGTTTGGTCGCCAGCTCTCGCTTCTCGATAATGAATTTGAAGAAACGGTCTGACTTCTCTGTCGGGCCTTTTTTCATGCCACGGTTAGAAAGCTAGTTTGAAACTAGAAGGCAATCATTTTGCAGCCATGATAATGGTCGCTACAAGTATGCCAAAGGAAATCATTAAAGATAACACTTTGTATGTACTCATATTGAACACCGCCAATCCTCGAGTTGATTAGCAAAGACTGGACCCATTTAGAGGCCTCAAGTTCAATATAATGTTGTAAATAATAAAAGTAAATAGATTAGAGGTTCCTAATAGTCACCTAGGTGACCAATAGGAACCTCTTTCGTTTTGTAATTAATTTTATCAATATCTTTTTATTATGTTACAATACTGTTAAAATTACTATTTTGTGGAGAGATGTATATGTTAAAACGATTATTATTAAGTGCTATTGTATTGAGCGCTATTAGTGGTTCTAGTTATGCTGTTGATGTGAAACTTCCTGGTGCGGATCCAAGTATTTCGCGTGATGCATATGTACAAGCGGTATATACGACTGATAAAATTGAGTCTACATATGATGAGAGATTAAAAAAGAAGGCAGATTCATTTTCCGCTTATTCTAAAGAGCGCTTTAATCAAGAGTTTGGTGTTGTTGTAGATGACGATGCAGTAGAAGCCTTAAAGAATGAGATTTATACTATTGAGCGCCGTAAGTATGATGGTAACACAGTAGTGAATTTACATAATAAAAAGGGCGGCCTATCAGTAACATTACCATTTAGTGTAGTACAAAAAGAGGCATTAAGTGATTTTCCAGATGCAGCGGCTGGTTATTTATTTCAGTCCCCAATGATTGTTACTGCTATTATTGAAAATAAAATGCCATATTCTCCTGATAAAACAGATATGGTTTTTAAATATGATGGTCTTAGTAAAAGTTACTGGAGAAAAATAACTCTTACTGGTGCTGTAGATATGGACATTATTGCTTTAAATTTTGAGTTGAGTAAGCATCCTAAGCAAGCATATAATGTTATTCTGTATCCTCGTGTAACGGAGAGTGTCACATCAAATGATATTAATAAAATAATGGCTAATTATGTATTGCCTTCAATTCATTCTCTTCAAGATTTAGATGACTATAGCCGAGTAGAAAACTATAAGAAATATTCTTTTAGAGTTCCTAAAACAGCCGTTAAAGAAAATAACCCTAATGTTAAAATAGATGGTGTGACTTTCACAGTTGATAAAGATATAAGGCAACAAATTTTGATTGACCCTGCGAATAATTTGGAAAAGGGTATATTTAGTTCATTTGACGAAATTGATCTGTTACATAAACTAGATAATAAGACTGCTGAGTTCTTTGGATTTCCTGGATCCCCAAAGATTACCAAAGGTAGCCATTCCTTTGTTTGGAATGATGGTATGCCAGGTTTATTACTAGATCTTGAATTAGATAATCGACAGGGTATATTGATGTTTATTACTTATGATGACAGTTTTAAGTACCAAAATTCAATCCACTATCCCTTAGATAATGGTGCATATACCAAGGTGCAGTTACGAAAATTAATTACAGATGCAACATTATCTGACACTGGTAATATGTATCAAGAGGATGTTTGGTTTATCTAATCCTTATTTTTATCTTATAGTAAAAAAGCCCTATCTATCTTTCTGAATTTTGGATTTTATAGATTTATTTTAATAAATTCTTACTATATAATGAAATTATTATGAGATGCAAGTGGTATGATTTATTTTATTGTATCCAATTCAGTAATTAAGGCGCTAATAATCAGTTTTTCTTTTATTGAAAGCGGTGTCCTAGATGAATGTAAATCATGTGTTATTAATATTTAAATCTGCATTAGAATATGCTGATTTTAAGGGGATTAATAATTTGTTGGCAGATAATTGTCAGTATATTAATGTTGAGAGGAATATATTAAAAAATGGAAAGATAGAAGTATATGATTTTCTAAATTCAATGGCAAAAAGGACCAGAGATGATAATTTAGCTGTGTATGCACATATGATGACACTTAGTGAGGGAACCAACGAAAAAGAGTTTTTTTATGAAGGTGAAAGAGGGCTCGCTATTGCATACAATGAAATAGACAATTATGCTATAGGTATGTTTATTGAGTTAGATTCAAATAATTTTATTAACAAAATTATTGTTAGTAATAATATTCCGAGTTTTAGACTTGATAAACATCGTGCTGAAAATAATTCTCCTCCTATAGATTACATTTTTTATAAGAAGCCTGTTGATTTTTTGGATTGGCTTACAGCCATTAGTATTTGGTTAGAAACTGGATATGTAGATGAGCATTCTTTTTATGATTCACTTGCTGATGAGTGCTGTGTACATTTTCAAAGAAAAAATCAAGAACCTATTTTGTTGTTAGGTAAGGAAGAAATTATAAATGACTTTGATAAGATGATGAATTTATTTTTCTATACTATGCCACATATAATTCGTGATAAGAATAATAAATCCTTTATAAAGTATGGACCTATGACGATAGAAATCGGCCGTAGTTTAGCGGGGCCAGCAAATTCTGTACATATTTATATTGACGACAGTGAAGATTAGTTTGCATATTATTTTTTGCTTAGGTTCATTATGCTTAAAAACAAAAAAGAAATCGTATGAGACTCCTTTCCCTATTTAGATATGATATAATTTATATCAAAGTGAGGCATAAATGGTTTCGACGCCAGACTTCGCTTCTAAAGTAAAAATTTGAAGAAACGGTCTGACTTCACAGTCGGGCCGTTTTTCACGCCACGAATAGCAAAGGCTGGACCCATTTAGAGGCCTCAAGTTCAATATAATGCCGTCAATTATAAAAGTAAATAGATTAGAGGTTCCTAATGGTCACAGTAGTGACTTATAGGAACCTCTTTTATTGTGCAAGTAAATTATATAGTTAGTAAACTATTACAGAATGCTTTTACCCAAAGGAAATACAGTTTTGATGGCGCATCTACGTGAAAGTACCGCTTCATAAACGTGACATATATCATATTTTTACAGGTAATAGATTTGGAAATTACGTTGTAAATGCTTTCATTTACATGAATTTGTTATAAGGTTATATTATTTATAAGTGTTTTTTTGGATTCGTGGTGGTTTTATATGTTTTACAATTACGATAGATATAGCAATTGTAAAAGCTATCAAAAAGGATTCTTTTGCGAAGCTAATGGCAATAGTTTCTTGTCCCATTAGCATATAATAAATGGATCGATAAAAGCTGAGCCCTGGTAGTAAAGGGAATAAGCTAGTCATTAGGAAAACTATAGCAGGGCATTTTCGTTTAACAGCCAATATTCTTGATGCTATGGCGATGATAAAACCACTGATAAATATTGAAAGCATAACATTAGATTGTAGTGAAGATAATGTTAAGAACAAGAACCATGAGATGAATCCTAATATTGTACAATCGATAAAATGTTGTTTAGCTACACGGAATAAGATTGCAAATGCTGTTGTACCAATACCAGCCATTATACTACGCATAAACATAGATGTTAAGGAATTAGTATCTAAATTAGAGGTATAAAGAGGAATCATTTGTGTGTTGAAGAGTAGTGATTGTACTACTGCGACCCCTACAGCCATTGAAATACAGGTAAGTAACGCGCCCATCATAAGGGTTATTCCTGTATTATAGTTATTCTGGCTATACTCTCTAATAGCATTGACGAAAGGAACTCCGGGAACAATGTCAATCATGGCTCCTAGTAATATAACTGATAGGTTGGAGCCTAATTCAAAGTGGATAAAGAGATTACCCAATAAGGCTATTAGAATACTACCTAAAATGGTAATCAATACATCAGAGCTAAGTATGCGTTTAATCGTACACATATAGACGCCTAATATTAAGCCTATAATACCTGCAATTATAGAGTCTGTTATAGAACTACCAATTGCATAGCTAAAGCCCGAAGCTCCTAACGTATAAGCTACTAATCTCCAAAAAAAAGAATAGTCTGACATGGTATCAATTTGATTAAGCTCACTTTCAATCTCCTCAATAGTAATATTTTTTTGTGTGATACGTCGGGAGAGAGCATTAACAGATTCAATTTTGCTGAGGTTAATATCGACTTCAGGAACGTTACAAATACGAGTAATTTCAGTTCCATCAGCTTTCTTAGCAGTTGCAAAAATACCTCTATTGGATACGTAGGCTTCTAAATCTTTAAAATTCATAGCTCGTGCTATGTAGTTCATAGTATCCTCTGTACGACTGATTTCGGCGCCACTGCTAAGTAGTATTTTTCCAGCTTTTAGTATAATTTCTAATTCCACACCTGTCATTATTTCCTCGTTGTTCATTTTACTTCATTGTTATTTATATTGGACTTTTTGATAGGTCTATCTTTAGGAGATTCAGTTGATTTTGATTCTTCCTGTTGTTCTTGTAGAATATTGATATTTTGATGTATAACTTCTTCGTCTATTGAGAGATGCTCTTCTACATAGTCTTTTAGCTCTTGAACTGTTTCCGTATTTGAAAGTATTTCTTTTGCTTCATTATGAATATCTTCTTTAAGAGATTTTGTATCTGCTTGACTAATATCACCTAATGTATGGAATAGTTCACGTTCTTTTTCTGAAAGATTTTTGTGAGGACTATGTTTTTTTAATGATAAATGGAGCATCTTTCTTCGGAAGAATTTTTCCATAATGATATCTTTACGATCACGGAGCCAGCCATAAATAAGAATAATTAGGAGTAATAGTCCCATATAACCGAGAATTGGGTAGAGGATACTAATCAAATCTTTAAAACCAAAGAAACTACATATATATCCTATGATTACTACAGAAATAATAACAATTCTCATTCTTTTTGTACTGCCGTTGGCAAAACGTCTAGCAATAGAATAAAAAAGAGAGAATGCTGTATTAAAAATAAGTGAAAAGACTGTGATTGCATATATATATGCTAGCCAAGGATGAATTTGATTGGCAATAGCAAGAATCGGCAAATCTGCATCTTTTACTGTATCTAGATTTGCAAAAATAGAGATAGCAGCTATAAAAACAACTAATCCGACTAATAGGCCGCCACGAGTGCCACCTTTTTCAGCAATACCAATACGAACAACAGAACCACCTAAAATAAAGGCCATAGAAACAGCTGTCATAGCACATAGAGAATAATAATTAATGACAGAAAACCATACATTGCTTGTGGCTGGTTTGATTGTGTGGGCTATAGCCTCTAATGTAGTCCAATCATGACTTTTACCAATAAAAGAGTAGGCTGTAATGATGAATATCATAACAATCATGATAGGAGTAAAAACACCTAGAACACTGGTTATTTTGTCAAAGTTCATAAATGATACGGTTATGATTAAAAGTGAGCAAATTAATCCACCAAGCCAAAAAGGGAATCCAAATTGTTGTTCTAAGTTTGAGCCTGCGCCAGCAATCATAACAAATCCCATAATAAAGCTACCAGAGATTAGTACAAAATCAAGTATTCTTGTAATAATAGGATGGGAAATCTGTGTAAAAACTTCTTCATGATTGTCTGCACGATAGTAGCTCCCCAAAGAAAGCATGATTTTACCAAATGCGGCATTTAATAGACCTAGTAATAGAACACCAATAAGACCTATTTGGCCAAAACTTATAAAATATTGTAGAAGATCTTGTCCACTTGAGAGTCCTGCACCTACAATAACACCTATGTAGGCAAATGCAATTTTCCATGATTGTTGCATTATATTTTCTTCCTTTCAAATACATAACTTAGTAAATATTTAATATTATATCATACTAATGATTCAGTTGATGGATACCTCACTGCCAATCTCTATAAGATTAGCTAAGACTGGACCCATTTATAGGCCTTAAGTTCAATATAGCGATGTCAAACGTAGAAATTTAAACTATTCTATATCTAGAGCTCAATATAATGCTGTAACCGAGGTACATATGCATACTCCTGAAGGGGGGCTGTTTTATACATTGCCATTTACAGCTTTCAAAAGAGAGAATATTACAAATGGTCGTTGGAGCACTATGAAAACAAAGGAAAAACCAAGTTTTGTGGCCAATGATATTTCTTTTGCTTTGCCGAATGAGCCTAATACACAATATGTAATTACGTTATTGGTTAGAGAAGATGGTGAACGAGGGATTATTGCATAGTATTATTTCAGATGCTAAGATTGCAAACTTAGGAGATACCTATAAGGGTGAAGTAGATTTACTATGATACAATAATAGTAATATGAAATGTACTAAGTCCCAATGAAGTTGATGCGGTTCGTCCTAAACTAGATTATTAAGAGGACTATGAGTAGGATTATTCTTTTAAGTAATGTGTATATTTGTTTCGTGTGTTGAGGTGTGAATCCTATGGCTACGTGGTCTGGAATACGGCATAAGTTAGAAACAGAATATCTTGCTATCAGCTTGCGAGGACATATTCAATATTTTGTTACCACTTATAGTAAATCGCCTGATCATGAGGGGCGGGCTGCTATACGATATAATGGTAAGGAAATTATAAAAGGCAATTATTGGAATCAATATGTGAAGGCCCATCTGTTTCCTAAAGATGATACCTATGAACGAAGAATGCATGAAGGTTTATAAATGAAACACGGAAGGAAATTGTTGTAAGAGTATAATACATTTGTGACAAGTGAATAAAAAATGAGAAGGAACTCTGTTATAATGAAGTTGCTTAATCCAAACATTACAACAAAAGGAGTTCCTTCTCATGCATTCTATTATAACTGAAGAATTAAGATTTCGTAAACGAGTATGTGAATATGCTATAAAGTATGGAAATAATGCTGAAGCTGCACGCCGTTATCATACTAGTAGACAACAAGTACAACGTTGGGTGAAGCGTTTCGACGGGACTATCGATTCACTTCGATTGTATAGTCGTAAACCACATTCTCATCCTAATCAACACACTGAGGAAGAACTAGCACTTATCAAGCGTATGCATTCTAAGTTTAAACATGAAGGGCTGTCTCAAGTATATGTTGAGGCAAAAAAGCGTGGTTATAAACGCTCATATGGCTCTATGTGCCGACAAATAAGGTGTCACATTAAAGAGAAAAAGGTTGTTAAATCTGTTCCAAAAAGCAAGTGGAAACCAGATCTAGTAACATATCCAGGAGAAAAGGTTCAGATTGATATAAAATACGTACCTCGCGAGAGTTTAGCCTTTTCAACACAAGGAAAATCTTACTATCAACTTACAGCTATTGATGAGTTTTCTAGAAAGAGAATTCTAAAAATTATAGATGAAAAAAGTGTTACTAATACAAGTCGGTTCTTATTAAATTTAGAAGCCAAAATGGGATTTCCTATTCATACAATACAAACAGATAATGGTCGTGAATTTACAAACTATGGAGTAAAAGATCGAGAGTGTTTATTTGATATTGTATTAAAAAGATTAGAAATAGAGCATAAAACGACAAGACCATTTTCTCCGTGGCAGAATGGAAAGGTAGAGCGCAGTCATCGAATTGATAGTGAGAGATTTTATTCTCGTAAGTTTAATAGTATGGAGAGTTTTCTAAAAGCACATAGTCGATATGCTAATAGATATAATAACATTGCACAAAAAGTCTTAAACTTTAAATCACCAAACCAAGTTATAACAGAGTACTTTATGAATCAAAAGGCATAGGTATTTGTCACAAATGTTTGATTACTCTAGAATAAATGAAACACGGAAGGAAATTGTTCAATTCCCTTCCGTGCTTAGATATGATATAATTTATATCAAAGTGAGGCATAAATGGTTTCGACGCCAGACTTCGCTTCTAAAGTAAAAAATTGAAGAAACGGTCTGACTTCTCTGTCGGGCCTTTTTTCATGCCACGATTAGAAAGCTAGCTTTTAGCTAGAGGTCAATCATTTTGCTGCCATGATAATGGTCGCTACAAGTATGCCAAAGGAAATCATTAATGATAACACTTTGTATGTACTCATATTGATCACCGCCAATCCTCGAGTTGATTAGCAAAGGCTGGACCCATTTAGAGGCCTCAAGTTCAATATAGTGCTGTCAATCATAGAAGTAAATAGATTAGAGGTTCCTAATAGTCACCTAGGTGACTAATAGGAACCTTTTTTACTTGACTTTTTTAATTTGTATACCTCAATATGTTACAATTATTAATATAGTAGTCGTGTTGTAGGAGAGACCTATGTTGTATTTAGTCATTGCCGTCATCGTCATTGCACTTATTGCAAAATCTAGATCATTGAATAATCAAACAGATAGTGATGCAGATATAGAGAAACAGAATTGCATATTAGACGAAATTAATCGTACATACGGAAATATTGAATCATATGAACTACAATTAGAACCTTCAGATATAGAGGGAATATATTTTAATGAATTTCGTGAATATGTCGATGCTGAAGGTCGTGTGTTGACTCCAGCAGAGATTGATGAAATCCGGTATAAAGATGATTATAGAGAGGATATTGAACAGGATTATCCTTTAAAGTAGCAGTATGTATGTATTATTATGATTTGGAGTAAACTTTTACTAAACGCAAGAATTTTATGTTGTTTGTATATACTATAAATGGTTATAAATGAAAACACGGAAAGAAATTGTTTGATTCCTTTCCGTGCTTAGATATGATATAATTTATATCAAAGTGAGGCATAAATGGTTTCGACGCCAGACTTCGCTTCTAATAATTGAAATTGAAGAAACGGTCTGACTTCTTTGTCGGGCCTTTTTTCATGCCACGATTAGAAAGCTAGCTTTTACCTAGAGGTCAATCACTTTGCAGCCATGATAATGGTCGCTACAAGTATGCCAAAGGAAATCATTAATGATAGCACTTTGTATGTACTCATATTGATCACCGCCAATCCTCGAGTTGATTAGCAAAGACTGGACCCATTTAGAGGCCTCAAGTTCAATATAACGATGTCAAGTGTAAAAGTAAATAGATTAGAGGTTCCTAATAGTCACCTAGGTGACCAATAGGAACCTTTTTTGTTTTTATAAAATTTATTGAATTGTGTTACAATACAGTTAATATTAGTGTGTTATGGAGAGAAATATATGTTAAAACGTTATATTATCTTGTTCAGCTTAGGATTATGTTTTGCGACACCAGTGCTTTCACAAGCAATTGATACAACATCAATGATACGTGTTACGAATGAGCATAGTGGTCAACATGATGCTGCGTTAGATACTTTTACAGAAACAAAATTCTTCGGACCATATCAATTCCGCGTATTAAAGGATGCTATTGAAACGAAAGGCGAAACCAAGGATATTGATGGTAGAGTGTTTAGAACCTCTGATGGGGTATTTATGCATGTTAAGGCAAGATCTATTGATGGTAATAGTATGTCTTTAGATAATGAGATTAAAAATCTTGTTAAAGAGAGAACGATTCCTGAACCTACTGTTAAGATGGTATTGCCCATTAAGGATAGTGTAATAGAGGTTAATAATGATGGTGTGCGCAGTTTACTCGCTGAATTTATGTATGGCTGGCCATTAAAGAATAGGACGGACATGGTATTCGTTACTGATTATGAAGGAACTAGATACTATTATAAATTGCAGTTCTATAGAGATAGATTGCCAAACGGTGTTCGCATTGAGCAATTGCGACAAATGATTATGGATGCGCAATTTAGCTATAAATAAATTAAAGGTACATATGTAATGAAAAAAGGTCTATATACTACAGCTCAGTAATATATAGACCTTTAAGTGTATTATCTAGTTTTCAATCAATTATAGGATGCTTTTACCCATAGGGAATACAGTTTTGCCAAACACTTTATTTACAAGTACGGCACCAGAACCGTAGAAGCCCAAGAGGGAGATGAATAATTCGGACCATGCTGCAAGGGCGAAGAAGCCTGTTTTGCCACCTAAGAATAGGTCTGTTGCAAGACCGAAAAATAGGAAGCAGATTAATAGCATAATAGCGAATACAACCTTGTTTGTTTTTAAAGCTGCGATGGTGCCAAAGATAGAGAAGATTAAGAAGCCCACAAAGGCGAATGCTAATTGTGTTACATCGAAACCTTTTTGGATTTCAGGACCGAAGGAGCCCATTTGGATTAACCAAACGCCAGCCATGGCAGACCAGAATAAACCGTATGCACCGAATACAACAGATCCGAAAGGATTATTTTTCTTGAAATCAAAATAACTCGCTATTAATTGTGCTAAAGAGCCTAATAAAACAGCCCAAGGGACAATAACAGATGTTGTTGGACCAGACCAGCCAACGCGGGATGTAGATACTACAAAACATACAATCGCGAGACCAAGTAAACCAAGACCTGTCGGGTCCGCAACATTTTCGCTCATTTCAACTCGTTTAATTTCCTTTTCCATGTGTTCCTCATTTCTCAATCAACTAACTACAACTATAGGTGCCATGAAAGCACTGCCTCATAAATGTAACATACATCACACTTTTGAATCAATACTATAGGTAATAGTAACAATGCCTAAAATGCATAATTAAATAAGTGAGTATTTACAAGGATAGTTACAAATCGTAGCCGATTTTATTGGTTTAATTCCTCTAAAAATTGGGTATTGCATATGGATTTAACATAATTCTTGACCATTGGAGAAATGTATGGGCACAGTAGATTTTGGTTCAGTTACGAAACTCGGGGGTCTTCTTTTGTGATATACTACATATAAAGTATGTAGGAGGTTATATGGTTTTTCTTACTTCATTACAAAGTATCATGCCTATCGTCTTGCTCATATCTCTTGGATATTTCTTAAAAGGGCGGGGCATGTTTAATGATACATTTAGCTCAAATCTATCGAGGCTCATCATGTCCGTCATTTTGCCGGTCGGCGTATTTATGTCCGTGCTTCACAATGTGCAAACATCGGATTTGTGGGACTTGCGGTATGGATTACTCGTCGTGATGATGACCTATGTAGTGTCATACATCATTGCGTTTATTATGATGAAAATTGTACATGTCCCACGGGGACGCCGCGGTATTTTTATCAATATGGTAGTTAACGATAATTGTTTATTTATTGGACTACCTGTACAGATTGCATTGTTTGGGCCTGATGCATTACCGTTTTTCTTGCTGTATTATATTGGTAATACCATATCTGTATGGATGTTTGGTGTATTCCTTATTGAGGCTGATCCGTTGCCTACGAATGGTGCTAGCCATGGTGAAAGCTTCCGCACCTTGGTACGCAAGTTTTCTTGGAAAAAATTATTGCCACCGCCATTATTGGGCTTTTTCTTGGCATTAGTATTCCTATATGCTCAAATTCCATTGCCGACGGTATTACATAATACGTTAAACTATATAGGGAATATGGTAACACCATTATCCTTGCTATATATTGGTATCGTATTACATGATGCGGGCCTTAAAAGCATGCGTTTAAATAAGGATTCCATCGGTGGTATCATTGGCCGTTTTGCTGTAGCCCCATTTATTATGTTCTGCGTTATCTATGCTACCAAATACCTCATGGGCATTACATTGGATCCCGTTGCGGTCGTTACATTCATCGTTCAATCTGCAGGACCGGTTATCGCCGTATTGCCAATCGTAGCGAATGAAGCAGGTTCTGATTTGCCATTTGCCACAGGACTCGTAACCATTAGCTCCGTATTATTCGTATTCGTTATACCCGTTATTATGGAAATATTAACGATATTTGGAATAGGAATGTAAATCTATACAATATAAAACGACTAGCATTATATACATACGTATATGGTGCTAGTCGTTTTTACGCATTAAACTATTCGATAATCATTATGATATTTATGCATTAAGCGCTTCGATAATCGTTACGATATCTTCTGCCTTTCGAGCAATGTGTTTGACGCCTAATTCTTTATGTAATTGTTCATCTCTAAAGCCCCACGTAACGCCGATACATAGTAGGCCAGAGTTTTTAGCTGTCGCTACATCTACTTCCGAGTCGCCGATGTAGATGGATTCACTTTGTGTGGAACCTAATTCTTTTAATGCTTGTAATACCATGTCTGGTGCTGGTTTACGCTGTAATCCAGGGCGTTCGCCAATAGCTACCGGTAAACGATCACCAAAGTATTCCTTATTTAATGGAGTAATACCTTCTTGGATTTTATTAGAAACAATGGCGAGTTTATATCCTTTGGCACGTAATGTATCTAATACGTCAAGCATGCCAGGATATGGGGCTGTGTAATCCTGTAAATGTTCGCCGTAGTATGCTTTAAATTCGTCGAGATAGGTGTTGAATTCAGCCTCCGAAATGGAATCTGGCAGTGATTGATGCATCAAATGAGCTACGCCGTTGCCAAGGGCTACTTTCACCTCAGGAACCGACCGTTCTGGCAAATCATGAGCGCGCAATACATAATTCACCGCATTGCGTAAATCTGTTAACGTATCTAGCAATGTGCCGTCACAATCGAATACGATAGTTGTATATTTCATGGGGACCTCCAAAATCTGTATAATCTTATTCCATTATATGACATGAACCGAGAATTTTAAATTAGTCTATGATACAATTAGTATACTAGTTGAAAATATTTGGAGGATTAGTATGACTGAAATACAATCTTTATTATTGATGAAAGCCACGTTAGAATCCGCAAATCTTCATGGTGTTGAAGCCATGCTCGACGATGATTGCGAATATGTTTCTACGGGTCGTGGTATCATTGCTCGTAATAAACGTGAAAGCTTAGAATTCTTAACGGCCATGGTTGATTCCATCCAATCTGACCATGTACCTGTTATATGTCGTGTGATGCATATTACAGAGGTTTACGAAGAAGACGCCTTATTTCATGAGGGCCGTCACGGTTTGACCGTTGCTTATGAAGAAGGCGACCAATATGCGTATATGTTGTTTGTTGATATCAATGAAGATGGCCGTATTGACCGTATCGTTTCTAGCCAAGAAAATTATGCGTTTGAATACGATGATCTTCGTTTATCCTTAGATGAAACACCATATCGTTTCCCAATTGTGCCACACACTGTGAAAGACTGGATTGCGGCCCTAAGCATATGGCTTGAAACTGATAATTTTGATATTGATGATTTCTACCAATTCATTGATGAAGATACCAAGGTAGTGTTCCAAAAAGGCGATGCAGAGTCTATTACACTAGAAAATGGCCTCGATGTAGAGGACTACTTTGATCAACTCATGAATCAACACTTTGCTGCCGTACCACATATCATTCGTGATGAAGAGGATAATCTTATTTTGGTCTATGGCCCTATGAGCCTTATCGTGAGCCTTAACGAACATGGCGCATTAGCTGTTATTAGTATATACATTGATACGCGCGACGAAGAAGAATCCATTGATGAATACGGTTATATCGAAGAAGATTTGACCGAACCTGTAGAAGAAGAACTTTTTACGGATTATTGATCGGTACATCATACATGTCCATAAAAATTAGAACAGGCCTGTACTAATTTTGGGGTGACCTTATATAGGTGTGTTGAGAAATAGAACAGGCCTGTACTAATTTTACGGATCCCCTATATAGGTATGTTCAGAAATAGAACAGGCCTGTACTAATTTTTCGGGGACCTTATATAGGTATGTTGAGAAATAGAACAGGCCTGTACTAATTTTACGGAGCCCCTATATAGGTATGTTGAGAAATAGAACAGGCCTGTACTAATTTTATGGAACCCTATATAGGTGTGCTTAGAGATAGAACAGGCCTGTTCTAATTTTAAAGAGGCAGGAGCGAGCTCCTGCCTCTTTTGTGTACAAAAATGTAATTAGATATCTTCTTTTTCTTTGATTATACCAGCTTTTTTCTTGCGCCAGTACCAAATGTAGAGCGGAAGAATGACGATACAGCCACCTAGACCCCAAAGTAATTGGTTTGTTTGGGCTTGGCCTAGCATCCAAAGGGATGTAGCAATGGCGATGATTGGAACTGTGTAACCACCAGGGATTGTGTAGGACCGTTCTTTATCTGCCCATTTACGACGGAATATAATGACTGCTAAACATGTTGGTAGGTACTGTGTGAAACGGGATACCGCACTAATAGCAGCAAGGGTTGTAAATGAACCGGACCAGGCGAGTAGTACGCTGGCAATAGCGGTGACGATCGCTGCTACATATGGTGCATTGTAGCGATTGCGTTTAGCTAAGGCACTTGGAAGCATGCCGTCTTCGGCCATGGATGTTGCGATACGAGGGGCGTAATAGGCTTCGGCAAAGTTAATGCCGCCCATGGAAATCAATGTGCCTGCCAATACAATGTACATGCCAATTGGGCCTAGGATTACGTTGAAAGCATCTTGTACCGGTGCTTTTGTGTTAGCAAGGTCAGATCCTAGAACACCAATAGATACGGCAAGTATGGCCATATATAGGACTGATACGAGTAGCATACACATGATAATGGCACGCGGTAAATTCTTTTTAGGACTCTTCATATCCTCTGCGGCAATGGCAATAACTTCAAACCCTGTATAGGCAAAGAAGAGAAGCACGGCTGCTTGTGCAAAGGATCCTTCTACATAGGTATCGTGTGGGAATACAGGTGTAAAGTTAGCACCATTAATAAAGAATATACCGATAGCGATAAATAGGGCGAGAGGGACTAATTTAGAGATTGTAATCAAGTTATTAACAAACTTAGACACGTTAACACCAAATATGTTTACGATTGTTAAGCCTACGATTAATATAAAGGAAATGACATCCTTTGCAAAATCACCACTTAAGGCTGGCACTGCTGCACCTAATGCTGTGGCAAAGCCAACGGCCATGGCGGCCCAAGCAATAACGGTTACAATCCATTTAAGGACGCCTACCTCAAATCCCCAAAAGTCACCTAATGCATGTTTGGCATATAGATAAGGGCCACCATTACGTGTGAAAAGGCTAGCCGCCTCTGCAAAGCACAAGGCAATACATCCTGCAATGACCGCATCAAATAAAAGGACCCCTAAACTGGCTGACCCAATAATGGCATAGGCCTTATTAGGTAACAAGAAAATCCCAGTACCAACGATACCATTGATTCCAAGGAGTACAATACTCCAAAATCCAAATTTACTTTTCTTATCCATTAGTTGACCTCCTTAGTCGCATCTACGAAGGCTTTAAATAATGTTTTTGCATGTACATCTTTCACATGCATCATTTCTGGATGGAATTGAGTTGCTACGAACCATGGACGATTCGTATCTTCTAATGCCTCTACTGTACCGTCCTTGGCACGGCCTGTAACAACTAGGCTTTCACCAATATTCCGGCACGTTTGATGATGATGAGAATTTGTAATCCATGTGGTTGTGCCGATGATTTGAGCTAATTTAGAATCAGGTTCAATGTCTACCGTATGCGTAGGTAATGATGGCGTTTGATTTTGGCTGTGCTTAATCGTGCAATTTTCATCATATGGCAAATCTTGGTACAAAGAACCACCACGATATACATTTACGATTTGGCAACCGCGACAGATGGCGAATACGGGAATATTTCGTGCCTCTGCTGCTGCAAGCAACGCGAAATCAAATTGATCGCGCTCAGGGAATACATCACCGATGCCTCGCAATGGTTCTTCGCCATAATTGAGCGGATACACATCATGACCACCTGTAAGGAGTAGGCCATCAACGATATCGATGGTTTCCTTTGCTTGCTCTAAATTTTCTGTAAAAGGAATAATAATAGGAATACCGCCCGCTTCTTCGATGGAGCGGACATAATCCTGATTCACATAAGAACGGATTAAATCGACATAAGCGCCGCTGGTATCGCGTAGCGTATTGCCGGAGATTCCGATTAATGGTTTTTTCATACTATCACCTCAATGTGTAAAATACTGTACATCAAGTACAGTATAATTATAATTCATTTTCCTATAATATACTATAACATATTATGCAAGTAGGAATTGCGTTTATGTAAATATAGCTAATACCAGATGATTCTAAAATGAATTTATAGAAAATTGATAAAAAATTAATAATTAGGTATAATGAGTCTTAGCTTGTAGAGTATAAATTGAGGAGAGAATGTATGAACTGGAAACGTGTAATAGCATTAGGTTTACTTGGATTAACATTTGGCATGGGGCAGTCCTATGCGATAGACGTAAATATTCCTGGCGCTGATGCATCTATATCTGCTGATAAATATCAAAATTATCGTGTAGATACGGCAGATACAAAAATATTGGAATCCAAAATTATTAAAAAAGTTACAGAAGATAATCAAAATAAACCTGGTTATGATATATCTAATTTACCAAGGGATATTCATAATACAACAGAATTAAATCATGCTATCAAGTATTCTAGTACGGTATTTATTTTGCGAGATCACGGGGCGGATATTAAGTTTACTATGCCTTATGCTAGTATTATGGGAATTGCATATGAGAGTGCTGGTCCACATAAGGAAGTGACGCGACATGGTGGTGCATTGGGCTTTGATGGTGAAATGAGTTATGAATTACGACCTCAGCCCAATGGCGATACATGGGAAAATTCCGGTATTCCTTATAAGCAACTAACTGCAGATCAGTTAAAGTCATTGTTAGAAAATAAAAAAATGACTCTACATAAAAATAATTATAGTATTCTTGGTGCAGGGCTATTTACTTACCCGACAGTAGAAAAAGGGACATGGGATATAGCCTCCTACGATTCAAAAAATATTAGAGGCACTATTAATTTTACAATGCCTAATCAGCCGACTGTTTCATATCATCTCATATATGCAATGCCAAAAAACAAAATACAGAAACTTAACCAAGAAACAATTATTCGAGATACAATGTCACCATTAGCTAATATAGTATTGCCTTCTGTTAAGGCTGCTAGTGATATCATGCCATATACATCCGAAGTACATAAAGGTCCATTTGCGTTTAGAGTATTGAAGGACAGCAAATTAGTAAAGTCAAAATCTCTCGAAGGTGGTTTAACTATGGATTTTTATAAATCGGGAAAGATAAGAGAAATTATTAGTGTGAGCCCTCTATCAAAGTATGATGATGTAAAAAAACAAAATATTCTTTATAATTATTTGTTAGCTTTTATTGGTTCACCTAAATTATCTCAGGGTAAACCAGCGCAATATGCTACTGTGTGGAATGATACGCTACCAGGGGCATATTTTGAAATTAAAGGAGATAAATATAGCTTATTTGTCATGACTGTATATGATGATACACATCGATATACGTACTATATGTCAAAACCACATGATGTACACGTTAGCAATTATAAATTAAGAGATATTGTACAATATGTAACATATAAAAATACAAAAGATGGATATAAAAAAACGAAACTTGGATTAGGCATGCCTAGTCGTGCATTTTCAAATAATCGTGTGCATTAATAAAAAGAGGCTGTAACAGAATGCGGTTTTACCGCATTCTAGTTGCAGCCCCTTTGTTTACCTATACAAGTAAAATTGATGAAATATAAAATGAGTGTTAAAATGATAAATAAACGTATGTATTTAAGGAGGGAGATATGAAGTTAAGACGTTTGTTAATACTGAGTTGTATTGGATTTATTGGGACTATAGGAGCATCTCAGGCCATTGAGGTTAACATCCCTGGAGCTCGCCCAGATATTGCGAAGGAAGCATATCAAGAATACCGCCTTCCTGAGGACGTTGCTAAACGAATTGATGCCTATCAGGAAATGCAAGTAAAAAAAATGGTGCAACGTCTACCAAATTATAATAATGAAAAATTAGCTGATGATATTTATTTGTCACAAGAATTGACTAGAGCGATTCATCATTCTAGAAGTGTATATATTATTACAGATAATGGAGCAGATGTTAAGTTTACAGGGCCTAAAGAAAGTATAATTGGGTGGTCTATTGATCCTAAATATTTCTCTCAGTATCCTATTAAGAATGGTGGCATAACTATATCGGGAGTAGCTGATTTTGGTTATGAAACGAGACCTCAACCAAGTGGATCTAAGTGGGAAGATACAAATATAGAGTATGCAGATGTAAATCAATCTATTATACAGGATATTGTAAAAAAGAGTTTAGAAAAAGAAAAGACTGTACCTCGCTTTATTGATGGCGGTGTATTCACATATCCTGGTATTGAAAAAGCAACGTGGGATGTAATAGGCCTTGATGATCATTATGTAGTGGGGACAATCAATTTTACATTACCAAAAACACCTACTATTTCTTATCATATTGGTCAATCTCTAAATAAAGATATTATAAAAAATCATATTAAAGATGATACACAACAATCGATCTCTTATACAATGGGGCCATTGGCCAATTTTGTGTTGCCTTCTATTAAGCCTGCTAGCGATGTATTAACATATACTGATCCAGTTAAAATGGGACCTTATACCTTTAGGGTATTAAAAAATAGTAAATTCAAGGAACATGAGGTCATAGGTCAAGCTGAATATGATGTGTATCTTTCAGGACGTATCAAAGCCGTACTAGGTAAGCAACCATTGATCAAAGGTGTTAGTGTTGAAAAACAAAATATTTTATATAGTTACTTAAGTATGGTTGTTAATAATCATGGTTTACAAGGTCATAAACGATTACAGTATGCCACAGTTTGGAACAATGGTGTTCCAGCTTTATACTTTGAAGCTAATAAAGAAAATACAACACTATTTGGAATGGTATTGTATGATAATCAATATGTCTATACATATTATTTATACAAACCTGATGATGTTCATGTAAGTAACTATAAGTTGCGAGATGTGATTCAATATGTAGCTGCTAAATATAGTAAATCTTGGAATGATAAGGCTTTTGCAGGGGTTGGTTTTTCGCCATCTAGATTACAATTTATGGAAATACGTCAGAATAATAAAAATGTTGGTAATGATAAAACATTAAGTACCAGTAAAGAGTAATGTAATAGTTGATGTAAATCATAACCACCCGTAGAACGGGTGGTTTGCTCTGACCCTATAAGGGTCTTTCTCTAGTGGTGGCCCTCTAAAGAGGGCTTTGAATGATCTGACAACCACTCTATTACCACTGGCGGCCCCCTACTCGGGGGCTTTTATTTTGCCTATTTTACCGGCTCACCCGTAAACGGGTCGGTATATTCTTTAAAGTTTAATGTATCTTGTGCTATATCTTCTTGTAATTGATTGCGAATATACTCTTTTATCGCTCCTTCGTATCTTCCCACTGTATCCACATAATATCCTCTACACCAGAAATGTCTATTTCCATACTTATATTTTAAATTTGCGTGTTTATCGAATATCATGAGGCTACTTTTGCTTTTTAAATATCCCATAAAACTTGATACACTTAAATGTGGTGGAATAGTTACTAACATATGAATATGATCCGGACAGCATTCTGCCTCTATAATCTCTACATTTTTTCTATTACATAAATCTCTTAAAATTTTACCTACATCAGCTTTTATCCGACCATAAATTATTTGTCTTCTATACTTTGGTGCAAAAACAATATGATATTTACATCTCCATTTACTATGTGATAAGCTTTTTACGTCATTCATTGACATTGAACCTCCTATGTTGAAATGTTGTGGTTGCCAGACCAACTTCATTTTACCACTAGGAGGTTCTTTCCTTTTCTCTAAGAATTTTTTACCGACCCCCAGTTTAACTGGGGGTTTAGTCATGCCTATTCGGCGTACAAATAAAAGAGGTTTAACACGTATGCGTTAAACCTCTTTTGTTATGCTTATCTAAAAAATCTACCAATAAGTGGCATGCTAGCCCCATCATTTTTATTAAGTCCTTTTAAAAGAACCATGATAATGACGTAGAGTAATAAGCCTTCGATACCTGTGAGTATGAAGTTAACCCACATTGGTAAGATATCTGTTAAGTAGTGGTAACTCATAAAGATGAGTATACCCATGACACCGGCACTGACCACGTTTTTCCATAGAAGGGAAATATCGAGGAAGTAGCCAGTGTATTTTTTGATGTAAATCAAATTGAGTAACGCTGCAAAGCCAATATCAGCAACGGTTGCCCAGGCAGCACCACCGATGCCGAGCCAAGGGATGGCAGTCAATGTCCAGTTAAGGATAACCTTGATGATAAGGGAAATACCCATGTTGATAACTGGAATGCGTGGCTTATTAAGGCCTTGTAAAATCCCTGTTGTAACTTGGTGTACACCGAGGAAGAAGATAGAGAACGCTGTGATTTGTGTTGCCAGTTCTGCCTTAGGTGCATTGTAAATTAACGTAACAGTTGGTGCCGCAAGTACATATAATAGTACCGTAAATGGTACGGTTGCCATAAATGTTAAGCGCATAGAACCAGCAGTGCGTTCGTAAATACCTTCATGATCTCGCTTAGCAAAAGCATGAGAGATGGCTGGTACGATGCTCGTAGCAAGGGCCGCTGTAATAATGGTAGCCAAGTTGATGAGCGGCACTGCCATACCTGTAAGATAACCGAACAGTTCTGTTACTTCATTCATCGGGAAATTAGCGTCTAATAGGCGACGTGGTACGATGAGCAAATCAAGATTGGCCGTTAATGGTAACATGATGCTGGCTAAGGAAATCGGAATGGACAACGATAACAGTCGCGATAAAATTTCCTTGGCCGATTCGCGTGGACCATCGTAGCTTTCACCAGTACTACTAGTCTTAGGCAATTTGTAGTAATAGTACAAGAGCACGAGGAAGGCACCAAAGGCTCCGACACCAGCACCTAGGCTGGCACCGCCAGCTGCAGCAGGTAAGCCATATGGCAATAAGATGGCCGCTGCACCGAGCATGACGATAACGCGCAATAGTTGTTCTACGATTTGGCTGACCGCCGTTGGGGTCATCATTTCATAACCTTGGATGTAGCCGCGGAAACAGGAAATCCACGTTACAAAGAATACTGCCGGAGCAAGTGCGATGATTGAGTAGTAGGCACGGCTTTCAGCAATGAGACCGCTAGAGATAAGCCAATCTGCGCCAAAGTACATGGCCAAGCTGGCGATAAAGCCCGTAATGGTCAGCATTGTGAAAGAAATATTAAATACTCGTTTAGCACCACCAAAGTCGTGTAATGCTAATCGTTCTGCCGTCAAAATAGAGATGGCAATCGGCACACCTGCGCTCGAAATTTGTAATAGTAACAAATAGATAGGAAAGGCCATCTGGTAGATCCCGATGCCTTCCCCGCCCAAGATACGGGAGAGAAGAATCCAGTTGATACTACCGATGGCTTTCACTACGAAACCGGCAATGGTTAAGATTAAGGTTCCTTTTACAAATCCACTAGCCATAGATTATAGTTTGTGAGAAGAACCTAATACATCTTTAATTTTGTGAGCTACCATGCCTTTAATAGCGTCACGAGCAGGTCCTAAATATTTACGAGGGTCAAATTCGGATGGATTTTGTGCCAAGTATTCGCGTACAGATGCAGTCATAGCAAGGCGAAGGTCTGTATCGATGTTGATTTTGCAAACCGCCATTTGCGCTGCTTTGCGAAGCATTTCTTCAGGTACGCCTTGTGCGCCAGGGATATTGCCACCAAATTCGTTACATTTTGCTACGAATTCAGGCAATACGGAGGAAGCACCATGCAGTACGATAGGGAAGTTAGGCAATAATTTACCAACCTTTTCCAAACGTTCAAAGTCGAGGTATGGTGTGCCTTTGAATTTGTAAGCACCATGGCTTGTACCGATAGCGATAGCCAAGGAATCAACACCTGTTAATGCTACGAATTCAGCAGCTTGTTCAGGGTCTGTGAAGCGAGCGTCTGCATCGGATACGTTAACGTCATCTTCGACACCAGCTAAACGACCAAGTTCTGCTTCTACTACAACACCGTGCGCATGAGCGTATTCAACAACTTGTTTTGTAATTTTTACGTTTTCGTCAAAATCGTGATGAGAAGCGTCGATCATAACGGATGTGAAGCCGCCGTCTACGCAATCTTTACAGATTTCAAAAGAATCACCGTGGTCAAGGTGAAGAGCGATTGGTAAATTGCTATCTTCCAATGCTGCTTCTACTAGTTTTACAAGATAAATATGTTTAGCATATTTGCGAGCACCTGCAGATACTTGCAAAATAAGAGGGGATTGTTCCTCTTTTGCTGCATCGACGATACCTTGTACGATTTCCATATTGTTAACGTTAAAAGCACCTACTGCGTAGCCGCCTTCATAAGCTTTTTTGAACATTTCCGTAGTCGTTACTAATGGCATGTTGTCCTCCTTGGCTTTATAGCCGATTGTATGTATTTTGAAAGTATTGTCATCAACTTATGATGATACATATCTATTCATTGTTAGTATATCAAGAAACGATATAAAGCACCACAATTTTATAAGGTTTTCTAGATGAATCTGTTAGAGATATAGCAAATCTTTCATATCCGTTGGCATAGGGGCCCGTAGTTCTATATACTCCTGTGTCATAGGATGGGTGAAAGCTAGGTAGCCAGCGTGCAATGCTTGACGATGGATATGATCTAAATGACCGCCATATAAATCATCACCAGCTAAAGGAAAACCTAAATGGGATAGGTGTACACGAATTTGATGGGTTCGGCCCGTATGCAATACACATTGCACATGAGTCAGAACCTGTTGCGTGCTCAAATTTTTATCCATTTGTACCGGTTGGGAAACAATGTGGCGTGCCAATACCGTCACATCAGTACGAGCCGGTTTGCCAATTGATGTGCAACATCGTTCAATGATGCTACCTGCTTTACGCCCGATGGGCCATTTAATTGTTAGCGATTGGCTTGGCAGAGTGCCTTCAACGATGGCGTCATAAACCTTTTTAAATTTTGTACGTTGCTTATCAAAGGCGTGTTGTACTATCGATGTTTTTGCGATGATGACGATGCCCGATGTATCCTTATCGAGGCGATGGACGGGGTGAAAGTCATGAGCTTGTTCGGTTTCGTCATAATAATAGAGAACGCCGTTTGCCAATGTTCCATCTCGCATCGTTGACGTAGGGTGCATAAGAACACCGGCGGCTTTATTTACAGCGAGGATGTGTTCGTCTTCGTATACGATTTCCAGATTCATTGGAGTGTGTGAAAATTCTTGTTCAGGTGCTAATTTCATAAGTAGATGATCTCCGCCATGAACAAGGGTATCCCATGTAGCCGATTGTCCGTTAATGGTGATGATTCCATTATTTTTTAGACGTCGTCGCATGCGTTGTGAAATATGCTGTTGTTTTATGATATGATTCATTGATTGCGTGTGTATATTAGCATCTACAATCAAGTCGATTATGGTTGCTGTTTTCATAGGTCCTATTATAGCAAAAAAATAATGGATGAAGAATTTTTCATAATTTATTGTATATATAAAGGGCTATATAGTATAATTTATATTAATAATTATTTATATATTTTTTATATGTATAGACCTTTGAGTAATAAGAGGAGAGATTTATGAAACTCAACAAGAAATCTTTATTAGTCGCATGTGTGTTGGTGGCTATGTCTACGAGTGCTTTTGCAGCATCCACTACAACATCTACTAGTACCACAACTGTAACAAATACAGATACACCAACATCTACTAGTACGCGTGTAACACGTGAGCAACATAGTACATCCGCATCTTCTACTACGTGGAAATCGGAGGAAACTCATAGAACTACATCGACAAGTACTAGCGTAGGTGTAATGACACCTCAAAAACTAGAAGAACGTAGTGCCATGGCAGGATACATTGCTGCCGATGTATCTGATGTATTAAACCCATATCGCGATGTACCAAAATCTTTGAAGTCTGGTAAAGGGATGACTTTCAAAAATGATGAAGTTCTTGAACATGGTTTGCTAGCATCTATGAAACAAGGCGGTAAATGGGGGATTATTCGTCCAGATGGAACCGTAGCAATCGAACCTAAATATAAAGAAATTCGCGATGTTGACTATAAGACTGGTAATGTATTAGCTCAAGTAGATAAGAAAACAGAAACTTGGGTAACACCTAAAGGTGTGGAAATTTCCGAAGAAGAAGCTTTAAAAGACCGTATTAAACAAGAAGTTACACAAGAGTATGCAAGTGATGGCTTTGTAGAATTTAAACAAAAAGGAAAATACGGTTTTAAAACAGCAGATGATAAGGTTGTAATTGAACCGCAATTCCGTCAAGTGTTAACTGGTTTTAGTGAAGATCGTGCATTTGTTAAAAATGCAAAAGGTAAAATTGTAGCTATTGATGGTACTGGTAAAGAGTTATTCGTTGCACCTTCTAAAGAGATATATGGCTATCGTAATGGCCTTGCTGAATATCGTCGTTCCGTAAGTGGTTTTAACCTAGGTGGTCTAGTAGGTGGCTTTATCGTTGGTGGCATTGTAGGTGGTGCTCTCTTGGGCGGTCATCATTATCATGTAGGCGGCTTTGTATATGATGGTGCAAAACGTGGTTATATTGACCGTAATGGCAATATTGTGATTGACAGTAAAAAAGATAAAGTATGGCCTATGACATCTTATGGAACTGTAATCAAAGACTCTGGTAAATTATGCTTTGTTAATCGTAAAGGCGAAATCGTTATTCAACCTGGTGATTACGATGCAGGTGAAATGGATAAGTTTAACGGTTTGTTGGCATTAAAAGATAATAGCAGTGATAAATGGGGTGTCTTTGATGTTTCAACTGGTAAACAAGTGGTATCCTTCAAATATGATTCCATCTCCTTTGCTGGTACAGATCGTTTAGTAGTAGTGAAAGATCATGTTAAAAATCTTATCAATATGTCTACGGGGAAATCATTATATTCTGCTCAAACAGAAGCGACTATTGAGCCATTTAACAGTGATACTGTAACATGGGTTCATACAGGTAAAGACGCATATACTATTATCGATAATGATGGTCATGTATTATTTAGAGATACTAATAATAGTATAGAAGATGTGAAGTCTTTTAATCATGGCTTTAGCTCTGTTAAGTCCAAAGGAAAATGGGGCGTTATGAATGCTAAAGGTGAATGGGTTGTACAACCTACTTATGAGGCTGTAAATATCCTATAACCCGAACTTTTGCTTAATAAGCGGATTACTTATTCTACAGCTTGTAGGACAGAGGACCGTTTATATTGATTACATATAAAAAATAAATCAAGGAGTAAATAGCAATGTATGAATGTATCGTACATTGCTATTTTTATATAATGAATAGTTATAATCTAAATTCTGAAATTCCTAGTAAATATTGATAATTTACGATATAATTATATAGATGTATTCCATTCAATGAATACGTGGATGATGATGAAAATAATGCGTGAACCCCATGCCCAACGGGTTCAGGTGTAGGAGGTATAAAATGGCTAAAGATTGTTCCTTTGACGTTGTATCCGAAGTGGATATGCAAGAGGTAGATAATGCGGTAAACCAAGCGAAGAAAGAGATTGGTACGCGTTATGATTTCCGCGGTTCTAAAGCTGAAATTAGCCTTGACGGTGATACCATTAAAATCATCGGTGATGACGAATATAAATTGAACGCTATTATCGATGTATTAAAAGGCAAAATGGTTAAACGTAATGTAGCGGTTAAGAACCTTGATTTTGGTAAGATTGAGCCTGCTGCTGGTGCCACTGTACGCCAAGTGATTACTATTAAAAAAGGCATTACAAAAGAAAATGCTAAAGAAGTAGTAAAGGCAATCAAAAATATGAAGCTTAAGGTACAAGCGTCTATCCAAGAGGATCAAGTGCGCGTATCTGGCAAGGATAAAGATGATTTGCAAGCGGTTATTCAGATGTTAAAACAATTGGATGTACCGGTTGAATTGCAATTCGTTAACTTCCGTTCCTAATTATATAAGCATAAGAGATAGGGTTAGATTGATTCCAGAGAATCGCTAACCCTATCGGTGTAGGAGGCGCTATGAGAGTAGAGGACATGAAGGGTGGTTATACGACCGGTTCATGTGCTACGGCAGGCATGAAAGCAGGTTTATTGGCCCTCTTAGAACACGATATTGTGGACAAGGTTGTCATTGAGAATCCGCAAGGTCAATTCATTGAGGTACCTATTAAATCTGTGGAAATCATATCCGAAACAGAGGCAAAGGCGACTGTGATGAAGGATGGCGGTGACGATCCAGATGTGACCCATGGCAATGATGTGGAAACGACGGTAACCCTTGATGACACAGGCAAGCTACGTTTTCGAGCTGGCTTTGGTGTCGGTACGGTTACAAAACCCGGTCTTGCCATGCCCCCTGGACAACCGGCCATTAATCCGGGCCCTAGAGCGATGATGAAACTCGTATTTGAAGAGTTTTGTACGCAAGGTCAAGGTGTGACGGTAACAGTAAGCGTTCCTAATGGTAAGGTGTTGGCTAAGAAGACGTTGAACCATACGCTGGGTATCGAAGGTGGTATTTCCATTATCGGTACAACGGGTATCGTTAAGCCGATGAGTGAAGAAGGGTTTAAGAATTCTCTTGTGCCTCAGTTAAAGGTAATGAAAGCCAATGGCTGCGAAACAGCGGTTCTCGTACCGGGGCGTATCGGTCAAGATTTAGCGGAACAAGTGCTCGGTATCCATAAGAACCAAATGGCTGAAACGAGTAACTTTATCGGATTTATGCTTGAACAAGCTGTTCATATTGGCTTTAAACGAATCTTGATCATCGGTCATATCGGTAAGCTCATTAAGCTTGCTAGCGGAAGTTTCCATACCCATAATCGCATGAGCGATGGTCGCATGGAAAGTATTGTGGCCTATGCAGCTCTTGAAGGAGCATCCCAAGCGGTGTGTGAAGAGTTATTTAATTGCCAAACTACAGAATCTACCTTCCCTATCTTAGAGCGAGAAGGCCTAACTGGTGTATATCAACGTGTAGTAGACCGCGCATCTATGCGCAGTGAACGATATATTGCCAATGAGGCTGAGGTAGGTATTATTATTACCACATTAAAGGGTGAGATTTTGGCTATGGATAAGCATGCAAAAGAAATAGGAGAGCTAGAACATTGGCACATACCTTGTATATCGTAGGCATTGGCCCGGGCAATCCTGAGTATGTGGTGCCTAAAGGCCTTAATTTAATTAAACATGCTACCGTTTTGGTAGGTAGTGAACGCTCCTTGGAGGATTTTAAGGAACCCGGACAGATTACGTATCCTGTAACGGGGAAACTAAGTTGGTTATCCGAACAAATCGAGCGTGAACTTCACGACCATGATGTTGTGGTTATGGTCAGCGGTGATACGGGCTACTATAGCTTGTTACCGTATTTGAAAAAGAAATTTCCTACCACACGCATTGAAGTGGTGCCAGGCATTAGTTCCATGACATTTGCCTTTGCACGCCTTAACGAAGTGTGGCATGATGCGGATTTAATGAGCTTTCACGGACGCCAACCAGCGTCTGAAAGACTCGTATATGAAGCGGGAAAAAAGATGGGGTTCTTAACGGATCCTGAATATAATCCAGCGCATATTGCGCGTATTTTAATAGATGCAGGTTGGCCAAAAGAAACGAGAGCTGCAGCCCTTGAGCGATTGAGTTATGACGATGAGAAAATCGTAGACTCCACGCTAGAGGTTCTTACAGAACTCAAAGGATTTGGTCATTCTGTAATGGTGGTACTAGGATGAGACATTTTTTTGGAATTCCTGATGAGGAATTTATACGCGGTGACGTGCCGATGACGAAATGCGAGATTCGTAAAGCCGTTATGAATGAGGCACGTATCGAAGAAGATAGCATCGTTCTTGATGTGGGGGCTGGTACGGGTTCGATTTCTATTGAAGCTGCCTTAGCGGCACCTAAAGGTCATGTATATGCTATCGAACGTTTTGATAAAGGCATTGAGTTGATTCATGAAAATATGAAGAAATTCAATGTAAATAATATGACTGTTATAAAATCCAAAGCTCCGGAGGGTATGGAAGATTTACCTGAGCTTGATGTGGTTATTATCGGCGGTAGTGCTGGTGGTATGACGGGCATTATGGATGAAGTACAACGGTTGTTAAAGGTAGGCGGTCGCCTTGTTGTAACGGCGGTAACGATGGAAACGGGTTATACCATTTTAAAAGAGTTGAAAGGTCGTCCTTTCACATACGAAGGGTACCAAATGTCCATTAGCCGCTATCGTAAGGCTGGTCCATATCATTTGTTGGACCCATTGAGTCCAATTTTTATTGTATCTGCAACGCGTATCGCAGAAGGAGAGTAATATGGTTGACGTACATATTGTAGGCGCAGGCCCTGGGGATCCAGAGCTTATTACGCGAAAAGGGTATCGTTTAGTGCAAGAGGCCGACGTTGTCATCTATGCCGGTTCCTTGGTAAACCCTGCTATTTTAGAGGCTTGTAAACCAGGTTGTGAAATTCATAACAGTGCCACTATGAACCTTGATGAGGTATTGGCTGTTATGAAAGCTGCCGTGGCAGATGGCAAAAAGGTTGTCCGTTTACATACCGGTGACCCCGCTATTTATGGTGCTATTCAAGAACAAATGGATGCCTTGGCTGGCATGGGTATTACCTATGAAGTGGTGCCTGGCGTAAGTTCGTTCCTTGCTACTGCAGCAGCATTAAAACAAGAGTATACATTGCCAAATGTATCTCAAACCGTCATTATTACGCGCATGGAAGGCCGTACACCAATGCCTCCAAAGGAAAAATTGCGCATGTTGGCGGCTCATGAAGCGACCATGTGTATCTTCCTTAGCGTTCAAATGCTAGATAAGGTAGTAGCTGAACTCATCGAAGGCGGTTATGATAAAACAACACCTGTAGCTATCGTAGTGAAAGCTTCTTGGCCAGACCAACGCATTATCCGCGGTACATTGGAAACCATTGCGGATATCGTAGCTGAAGAAGGCGTATTACGCCAAGCTATGATCGTTGTTAGTCATGTACTAGACAGCGAATACGAATTATCTAAGCTTTACGATAAGGGCTTTGCCCATATGTATCGTAGTGCTAAGGACTAGTGTGATGAAAGAACTAGAATCTGATTCACCTATGACAGGAGCAAAGAAGAATAGAACCGCTATTCTTTCTGTGTCTGAGCGTGGTGCTAGGCTGGGGCAACGCATCAAATCTTTGGTGGCCCCTCATGCGGATTGTTATGAAAAGGAAAACCGTCCCTCTGGTGGTGAGGCTATCTATTTTGATTCTCTCAAACATCACATAGGACAGATTTTCAAAGATTACGATCAAGTGTTATGCATTATGGCACTCGGTATTGTAGTACGCATGATTGCACCGTATATTGAACATAAATCCAAGGATCCTGCCATCGTTGTAATGGATGAGGCCGGTCATCATGTCATCAGTTTATTATCCGGTCACCTTGGGGGCGCCAACGAATGGACGCAGTCCATTTCGCTGGCCATCGATGCGGACCCAGTTATTACAACGGCGACGGATGTTAATGGATTGCCAGCGCCTGACGTGTTGGCGCGCCACGAGCATCTGTTGGTCGACGATTTTCACACATTAGTGGATGTTAATTCTGCTGTTGTGGCTGGTGAAAGCGTCAACTACTACATCGATGAAACCTTAGTCGATGCTAATCGGTTACGCGATGCTGCTGCATTACATATCGGTACGCATGGCACTGTTCAGGTGGTAGATGTATTTACATTGCCTGAGACTGATGGTGTTCGTCGCGTAGTGATAACAGATAAGATGATTTGTGAGTATCCAGAGCAACTCATCTTACGCCCTCGTACGTATACGATGGGGATTGGTTGTCGCCGAGATACGCCAAAGGAGCTCATACTGGATGCCATTACACAATCTCTACAGACGCATAAGCTTTCACCAAAAAGCATAGTCACAGCTGCATCGGTTATCGTGAAACAAGATGAAGTGGGCCTATTAGAGGCCGTAAACGAATTAGGGTGGTCTATCCATTTCTACACACAAGAAGAGATAGCACCTGTTATAGAAGAACAGGATTTAAAAGAATCCACATTTGTAAAAGGAACAATAGGAGTAGGAAACGTATGCGAGACAACAGCATTACTAGCGGCCAAGAGCCAAACATTAATACAGCACAAAACGGTGTATCCCAAAACAACGGTAGCCATTGCACAGGTAACATCAAAGTAATCGGCATTGGACCTGGGGACGCTGAATTTATGACACCGCAAGCACGGGAAGCGATTTTAGCGGCAGATCGTGTAGTCGGTTATTTAACATATCTTGATTTGATTAAAGACCTTATCGCAGGTAAACAAACGGTAGGTACAGCGATGATGCAAGAAGTGGATCGTTGCCAACAAGCCGTTGATTTGGCTGTAGAAGGTCACCAAGTAGTAGTTGTATCCTCTGGTGACTCCGGCGTGTACGGCATGGCTGGCCTTGTATTGGAATTGGCTAATAAAGTATCAGCAGACAAACGCCCTTCCGTGGATATCGTTCCAGGTCTTAGTGCTGTCAACGTAGCAGCATCTGTATTGGGTGCACCTTTGATGCATGACTTTGCCGTTATTTCCCTTAGCGATTTGATGACACCTTGGGATCTAATTAAAAAACGTGCTGACCTCTGCGCACAAGGGGATATGGTTATTTCCTTGTATAATCCACGCAGTAAAAAACGCGTAACTCATTTAGATGAAGTGCGAGAAATCGTTCTTAAATACCGCGACCCTAAAACACCTGTTGGCATCGTGCAAAAAGCAGGTCGTCCAGGTCAACATATGGTAATTTCTGATCTTGAAAACTTCACAAAAGAAGAAGTAGATATGCAAACACTTGTTATCATTGGTAACAGCCAAACTTATGTTGAAAATGGTCGCATGATTACACCTCGAGGCTATAAATTATGATTTGGGTCATTGCTGGTACCTTGGATGGTCGAACCTTAGCGGTAGATATCCAAGAACGAACCGGTGAAGAGGTTCTCGTGACGGTAGTGAGCCAATATGGGGCGGAATTGGCAGCTCATGAAGGCATTACAGTTCATACAGGCCGTCTTGACCAAGAGGCTATGCAACAGTTGATTAAGGAGCATAATGTGCGCCTACTCATCGATGCAAGCCATCCGTATGCGGCTATTGTGACCGCAACGGCTCAAGATGCAGCTAAGGCGGTGGGTATCCCTTTTGTTCGGTTTGAACGAAAAGAGGTACCATTGCCAGACTATGATAAGTTGCATATCGTAGTGGATGAAACAGAAGCAGCTAATTTAGCCGGCAAATTGGCAAAGGAAAATAACAATCATGTATATTTGACTACTGGTAGTAAGACGATGCACATCTTTGCTAAATCTGAAGCGTTACAAGACTGTGAAGTGTGGACACGTATTTTGCCAACTGCTGAGGTGTTGCAAATGATGGAAGACCTCAATGTGAGTCCTAAACGTATCGTTGCCGTACAAGGTCCATTTTCTTACGATATGAATCGTATTATGTTCCACGATACAAAGGCGAGCGTTGTGGTTATGAAAAACTCTGGCCTCGTAGGTGGTGCTGATACGAAATTACAGGCTGCCATCGACCTTGGCATCCACGTTATTGTTATCGATCGTCCACGGGTGAAACTAGAATGCCCTGTGGTATCATCGAATGATGAATTTTTCAAATTATGGGAGGACACTAATGGATTACGTTAAAAATCCTAAAGCCATTGAAGATAAAAGTATGGAAATCATTTACGATTATGTAAAGGATTTAGGTTTAACCGATGATGAAGTACGCGTTGTATCTCGTACAGTTCACGCATCTGGTGACGTTGAATATGCTCAACTCGTAAAAATGAGCCCTGATGCTGTTCAAAAAGGTATAGAAGCATTAGACAATGGTGCAGATATTTACACTGACGTAGAAATGGTTCGCACAGGTATTTCTAAACCGGCTCTTAAACTTCGTGGTAATGAAGTACATTGCTTAATCAAAGATGAAAATGTAGCTAAAATGGCTAAAGAATTGGGCGTAACACGTTCTATCGCTGCTATGCGCACATTTGGCAAACAATTAGAAGGCCAAATCGTTGCTATCGGTAATGCACCAACTGCATTGTACGAAGTATTGCGCCTTGCTCTTGAAGAAGGTATTAAACCAGCTCTTATCATCGGTATTCCTGTAGGCTTTGTTGGCGCTGCTGAATCTAAAGATTATTTGATGGAAGTATCCCCAGTTCCTTATATCACTGTAAAAGGTAACAAGGGCGGTAGCCCAATTGCAGCATCCGTATGTAATGCATTGCTTTACACAGATGTAAAACGCAACGATATGCTCTTCGTAGAAGGCAAAGAATCTAAATAATAAGTAACCCGAATCGTTGCATACTGCTGGCGATTCGGGTTTTACTGTATCTATTATGAGGTTTATATGTATAATACGGGTGCTGATAGTACCATGTATTGGTGAAAGGAGAGGTTACTGTGGACTCTCTGAATGAACGAAAACTATTTCGTATATCAGTTATTATTGTCTTGGTTATTGCTGTCATAGCTAGCATGATTATCTCACTGATTTGGGGCTCCACACCGGTGTCACTATCGGAGATTTGGCACACATTGTGGGCTAGTGAGCTAACAGATACAGCATCGCAAATCATTTGGAATATTAGGTTGCCTCGTAATATTGTTGCTGCATTAGTTGGTGCTTGTTTAGCTGTATCGGGTGCCATTTTACAGGCGGTTATGAAGAACCCTTTGGCAGATCCTCAAATCGTTGGCGTTTCCTCCGGTGCTGGACTTGCCGGTGTTATTATATTTATTCTTTTCCCTGGCTATGATCATATTGTGCCTCTCGTCGCCTTTATAGGTGCTATGGCTGCGGCGTTGATGGTATATGCTCTTGCTTGGAAGAATGGTGTACGCCCAAGCCGTATCATCTTGGCTGGTGTTGCGGTGGCTGCTTTTTTAGGCTCTGGTATTTCTGCACTACTTGTATTCTATGGAGATCGTGTGCAAGGAGCCTTACTTTGGATGGTAGGGGGCTTGGCTGCACGCAGTTGGCCTCAAGTAGAGGTTCTGTTCCCATACGCGTTAGTCGGTCTTATTTTTGCCTGTTTAGGTGCCAAACGTCTTACTATTTTAAGTTTAGGTGATGAAACAGCAAAGGGGCTAGGCCTTAAGGTAGAACAAACGCGGTTTATTATGACTGCTGTTGCGGCTCTATTAGCAGCAGGTGCCGTTAGTATTGCGGGCTTAATCGGTTTCGTAGGCCTCGTTATACCGCATATGTTACGACTTATCATCGGTAATGATTATGCGTATTTACTTCCCGGCTCTGCATTATTAGGGGCACTCGTCCTCGTTGTTAGTGATACGGTAGGGCGTGTTATGTGGAGTCCAATTGAGGTACCGGTTGGCATTATCATGGCATTCTTTGGGGCGCCATTCTTCTTATATCTATTGAGGAGGGATAACTAATGAATACGGCTATTGATGTAAATCAGTTATCCGTCACTCTCGGAAATCGTCATATTTTACATGATATTAATGTATCTGTCCCTACTGGTAAAATAACGACTTTAATCGGGCCTAATGGTTGTGGTAAAAGTACACTCTTACGGTCTATGATTGGATATATTCATAGTCCTCGTGAATGTGTGACTATTTTAGGTAAACCATTACAGTCGTATTCACAAAATGAATTGGCACGTCAAATGGCGTTTCTGCCACAGGTGCCTAATATGCCAAAGGATATGACCGTAGAAGAATTGGTATATTGTGGACGCTATCCATACCAAATGTGGTGGAAGAATACGGCCAAAGAGGACCGAGAAATCGTTGACTATGCATTAGGAATTACAAAAACGAATCATTTACGGAATCAATTAATTCCATCTTTATCTGGTGGTGAACGGCAACGGGTATGGATTGCTATGGCCTTAGCACAACAACCCAAATTATTAGTGTTAGACGAACCAACAACATACTTAGATATTAACCATCAACTAGAAATCATGGAATTGTTAAAACGATTAAACGATGAACAAGGGTTAACCGTATTGATGGTACTCCATGAATTGACGCAAGCCGTACAATATTCTCATTATATGGCTATTATAAAAGATGGTCATTTAGTGACAGCTGGAGACACGAAAGAAATCGTATCGGATGAACTATTTAGAGATGTATTCTCTGTAGATGTACAAATCGATACCTTTGATGATAAACAATATGTACGCGTAAAAGGTTTAGTTGAGTAGATAGCTAGACTAATAGTGAAAGAGGGCATTCCCGAAATGGGGAATGCCCTCTTTAGTATGTTAGGATATGTTAAAATGTAACATCAATGCCATATGCTTCTTTCACTAAATGAGCCATAGCCTCAGGTGTTTGTAGACCTGGGTTAAGTAGGAATAGTTTAGATGGTAAGTAGATGACACGGTTGTTTTGTACAGCCTTAAGATTAGCCCATGCAGGATTATCTGTCATAGCTTTCTTCATGGCCTTTGTAATTTCTTCTTCTTTACCCATGGTAACGACGAAGATAATGTCAGGGTTATCAGCGGTTAATGTTTCAAGAGAATACGGTACCGTTTTATCTTTGGTTGTACCATCTAGGTGAGATGTTACAACATTTGTCATACCTAATTCTTTGACCATAGATGCAGTTACCGCTTCGTCGGTTTCGGCTGTCACACCTTTACCGGTAGCACGCAATACGGCAATACGTGCAGGTTGTTGGTTTTTAATGGCATCCTTAACCTTTTGAATATTACTTTCATAGGTGGCAATAACGGATTTAGCCTTATCTTGATGGTTTGTTAACTCTCCAAGGAATGTTAGCATTGGCACATTATCCTTGATACCATCGTAATTGAAAAGTACGGCTGGAATATTGTTAGATTGTAATTGGGATTCATATTTTTTATGTTGGTTTTCCAAACCCAATACCACATCTGGTTTTAAACCTAACAATTGTTCCATATTGATGTTAGCCGTTTGACCTAATGCAGGTAATGCTTCTAATTCTGGCGCTAGTTTATCTGTCGTGCTAGCTCGGGAAATTGCCTTTCCATCTACTGCGTATAGCATGGACAATACAGAATTTGAAAGAACGGCGATGCGTTGTGGATCCTTTGGTACAGTATAGGTTTCACCATTAAAGGTAAGTTCCTTCGTAGTAGCAGAAGAGCTGGATGTGGACTTACCACACCCAGCTATTGCTAGTACGATCATGACCAAAGCAAGACTACAGAGTAGTAGTTTTTTCATGATGTACTCCTATGTACGTTATATAACGATACTAGTTAAATTGTAGATTGATTATTTTTGTAATGCGTCCCAAGATTCGTTAGCACGTTCAACGAATAAGTTACGGATGTTAGGATTTTCACCTAAGCCATGGATGTAAGTGTCAACTTTGAAACCTTCTTTTTCAAGAATGGATTTATGGGATTCTGGTTCTGCACCAGCCATGTCATTATTTGCATGGTCGCCAGCTACCATCATGAATGGCATCAATGTAACGTGTTTAATACCATGTAATTTCAATTGAGGGATAACTTGTTCAAGATTTGGAGTACCTTCTACAGTGTAAATAAATACATTTTTCATACCAAGAGTATGGATACGGTCTTGAATTACAGAATAGTAAGCATTGGAAGGATCTGGAGTACCATGAGCCATGATAAGAAGACCGTCTTCTTTGCCTAATTTAGGGAATTGAGATTGAACAGCTCTTAATGTTTCAATAACTTGGTCAGTTTGGTTTTCTTGACCCATCCAGTACATAAGAGATGTACCAAGTGTCATTTTTTTGAAATTATCTTTGTACAAATTATATACTGCTGCATCGTAGTTGTATTCCATACCAGGAATTACATCAAGGGATGCTAATGCAACGCGAGTGTAACCGTCTTTTTTAAGTTCAGCCAATGCTTCTTCAGGAGTTGGGTAAGTAATACCTTCTTTTTGTTGGATACGATCACGAATAATATGGCTTGTGAAAGCTGTAATTACTTTTGTGTTTGGATGAGCTGCTTTAATAGCATCTACAGTTGCATCGATTGTTTTCGCACGAGTATCTTTATAAGTTGTACCAAAGCTCATAACAACCATAGCATCTTTGTTTGGCAAGTTTTGTAAAGCTTCAGTATTGTGTGTACGAACACCGATTGCAGAAGCTTCTTTTAATGCTGGAGTAGCGTCTTTTACTTCAGAATTTAATTGGTATGCAGCGTGACCAAGCACAGGAGCGCCAAATGTTAATGCGAAAGCCGCTAATGCAGCAGAAACCGTTAATGCTTGTTTTTTTACACTAAACATAAGTGAATCACCTCATTAAACAACATCATCTGACTATGCAGACATAACTATAATCTATAAATCAATCGTAGCAACCTAGGGGATGGATGTCAATAAACCCCATACCTGTACACGTATAAATAATACGACTGTTTTTTATAAAAAATCATAATAAATGAGGAATAATCTTATGTTTTATAGAAATATTCTTATTGGTTATGACGGTATAATTATAAGTAATTCAATATTTATGATAGGATTTATCATTCTGTTTTGTTAAAATGATTAATTGTATAAGATTTTAAATTAATAGAGAGGATTTTATTTTCTGTGGAGAGACAATTATTAAGATTTTTAAATGACCAACGTTTTCGATGGGTTTCATCGTTAATTTTACTGCTCGGATTCTTTATAGGTAGTTTGCAAGATGTTAATTATGAGTTCTCTATAGCAGTTTTAGAAGGTATGTTTCCTGCATTTTTATATGCTTGTATTTTCTTAATACCTGTATATAGAAGAAGAAAACTGTATAAGCTTATATATAATCGAGCATTAAGAATATGTGGATCAAAAAGAAAAGTATTTTTATATATTCTATTAGGACTGCATGGTAAATTACTGGGAATCAATATAGCCCATAAAAATAAGTTCAAATGGGCAGTCATCATATTTGCTTATATTATTTTTGTGGGGTGGTCGATACAAAGTGAGATGCCATTTGTTTTAAAATTACTAGTTATACTTATAGCGACATATAGATTTGTGGTTGCTATAAACTCGTAAAGAGAAAGAAGTCTGTTGGAGCATAGTGAGATATTTGCACCTTTCTGATCATAAGGAGTCGTAAATAATGATAAAGAGTAATTTTACTAATGAGGCTATTTACTCTAAATACTTTCAATCCTAAGATTATTAAAGTTACTATTGATTAAGGCTGGAAGGATATTACAAAATATGATCTTGAAAGATATTATAAGCAGAAAGACAATAAATGATGAGTTGTTTTTGTTAAAAACTAACATTAAATCTTTAATTTTATCATGGCGAATTACTCGTATTCCTTACTTGCTTTCTATAATATTAGTATATTTTTCTTATATTGCTATGCCAGGACTAACATTTAACTCCTTACCAGAATATGAAGAGAGTGTAGTGTCTTTGATTGGATATGCTAATTTAGGAATATCATTACTAATTTTTTCTGTATTAGCAATTAGACGAATTCTAGATGTTAATCAAAAATGGATTTCAGGATTTGTTATAGTAGCCGGTATATATACGTTGTATACTAATTATTTAAATTATTCACCACCTATATTAGCGGTATCATATACTGAGGATTCATTGATTACAAGTATGTCAGTTAATTTAAACATATGGGTAGTAGGGTTATTAATATTATCTTTGTTTCCTAGTAATGAATGCGATAATGACTATGGCTTATCAAATTGTATTGAAAAGGTTGGCTCTAATCTTATAAGAATTGAGTTTGGCGGATTTGAACAATTTTTAGATGAGTTTTCCTTATATAAAATCGTACCGATTTTTAAAAAGGTTTTGTCGTTGGACTTATTTAACTGGCGGGGGCGTATATCAAGAGGTGAATTGGTATATTATTATATGGTATATCAAATTATGGTTCTGTTACTTGTAATATTAATTTATTCAATAGGGACTATTTTATCTAAAATATCATTAGAACATATATTTTTGATTTTTATTGTGTCTATTTTTTTGATTTGGTGCTTTATATACGTATTAAGAGTATTAATTCAGCGATTACATGATTCTTATAGTAGTGCATTTTGGGTATTTGGTTTATTTATACCTTATGTAAATGTTTATGTAATATATTTATTACTAGTAAAAGGATCCTGGCAATATATAGAATCTTCAAAATAATTATATGATAATATTTCTAATTGACTTTCATGCATCAATCTTGTATGATTAGTACATGGTAGTTGATAACAATTTTCATTTATGAAAATTGTTTCATATATATGGGTATATGGAGGTCACATATGAAAGGTATAATCATTGCATCCTTTGGATCAATTTATAAAGAAGCAGTGGAATCATCCATTGGCACTATAGAGTCTAAAGTTCGTTCCTTATACAGAGATGTAGAGGTACGACGTGTATTTTTGTCTGATGCATTAGTGGAAAAGTGGAATGAAAAATATGATGATACGATTGCTTCTTTCACCGACGTCATGCAAGAATTTAGTCGCAAGGGAATTGATGAGGTATATATACAACCGATTACTCTCGTAGCGGATCAATGCTATCAACAAATGCGTAAGCAAGCACTTAAGTTCTTACATAGCAGTGAATATAATTTCTCTCAAGTTAATATCGGTAAACCCTTATTAACATCGTTAGGTGTTAAAAATTACGCTGATGATTATGAAGCTACATTAGATGGCATCATGCGTCATATAAATACTAAGTCTCTTAATAAATCCGTTTTATTGATGGCAAATGGTCAAAATCAATTGGAATTCTCCACATTACAATTGAAAGCTATGTATGGTTCTGCTCCTAATGTAGCTGTATTTACCACAAATGGTTTCCCTACATTTAAGCAGGCCTTAACATTGGTAGATAGAATGGGTCATAAAGATGTACTCGTTGTACCATTGGCTTTGATTGGTTCTACTCATTTAATGGATTATCTTGGCGGTGATCGTTCCGATTCTATTTATGCACTTTTGACAGAACAAGGGTACAACGTAGATATTTGGAATGAAGGACTAGGTGAAAATCCATATGTACAAGATTTATTCTTGAAACATTTAGGTCAAGCGATTCGTATGTCTGATAGAAAACGTAGCTCTCAACGCGAATCATATCAAACTGTTATTCGACCTTCCCGTATAGAAGCACAAGGAATGATTTCTTAATTACTTCTGGTAAGGTTGTATATAAACTCTCTCATAAATACACACTATCTTCAAAAAGCATCCACCTT
>NZ_JAPVXV010000003.1:0-328292 GCF_041431435.1 Veillonella atypica | reverse complement strand
AAAAGGTTTTAAAGTGGGGGCAGAGTTCCATATTACACCGCATCTTACCCTTGATGCGGGTTACCAAACGGCATCTCATCATTTGAGTGGCCCTTATGCAACCTTGAAATACACAATCGGCACATCCAAGTTTGCTTGGCGTGGCGGTAAACATAGTGAAAGCGCGATTACAACGGCTCGTGCTAAGATGCTTGATAAGGTACATCGTAGTGATATGGTTGTACAAGAAATTATGGAAGAAAACTATGATCATGGTGTTACTGATGTAGGGTTATAATCTGTAACTCATAAAAATTACCTAAAGGATGGCAATTATTATATTGCTACAATAACTATGTGAAAGAAGGGTAAAATTTACATGTATTTTAATACTAAGTTTAATATACGACTGCTACTTTGTGTAGCAGCTTGTACGATGTGTTGGTCTATTGCTTTCGCAGATAGTACTGATACAGATACTGCTGTGAAAGTGAATTCTAGCAGTTATCAAGATTGGGCTGATAGAACTGATATTTCAGCGAAGTTTCAAACCAATCACAAGCCAATATATAGCATAGAGACCTTACAACCTATAGGTCATCATGATAACAACTCTAAGAGTATAGTATTTGTACAAGGCAAAGTTACTTCCCATGGAGGCATAAGTCGTACAGCTGATGGGTATGCAAATCATGTGACACGTAATGCAGGTGGTCATGTATATGAATGGTCCTTTGATCAGTCGATACAATCCATAGGCACAACGGGAAGCCTAGGAATAGGTTATCGCCGATTAAGTAAAAAGGAGCATAGCTATGTAGGTATTAATGCTTTTTATGATTATGCTTTCAAAGAACATTATAAGCGTGGTAGTTTAGGTGTAGAATATGTAACTGGTGAAAATGAATTGTATGCTAATTTCTATAAACCATTAGGAAGTACTACATCGTCTTATCGTAAATTTAAGCGTGATGAAATGATTCCAGCACCTTATAATATACCAGATGTTGATGTTTCTGTTGGTGAAAGTCATGAAAAACGTGTTGCCTATGGATATGATATCGGATACGCACGAACCTTTAAAAATGCCCGTTATATACGCGCCTATATTGATCGTTATCATTGGAATCGGATGAATGGAGAGATTAGAGATGTAGAATGGTTTAGCAATGATATATATAACTATAATATTGCATTCCCTGTAAATGGTGTCTATAAGAATGGTATTAAAACTGGTGTTAATGTGAATGTGACACCTCACATTTCGGTAGGCATGGGCTATGATAAACCATTTGGACACTCTGGCGAGTTTTATGTACAAACTATGTATACGCTTGGTAAATCTAAGTTTGCTCTCTTTGGTGGAAAGCATAGCGATAGTAGTATGACAACTGCTCGTTCTAAAATGCTTGATAAGATTGAACGTCAAGATATGCAGGGGCTCAATCTAAATGGGGATTTCCACGTTCATTACCCTCATGATCGTTTATAATATATGTAGCCTATGTTTAGGTTATAACAAAGGAGCTAGTACGCTGTGTACTAGCTCCTTTGTGTTCTTTATTCTATTATTGTAAATCCTTAGGCACGCTGAGCGGTTTCCAATTATCTAACTCTGGAATGTCTAATGTATTGATAGTTCGTTGTATCCAGTAATTCAAGGACACTTCATTGCCAAAGTACTGTTCAAATAGGTATGTATTACCGGGAATATCCTTTTGCTTGCCGTGTTCGTCGACGATATGGCGCATCGATTCCTTGAGGTACAGTTGCACCCTAAATGGTGTGGACCGCTTGCCCTTGAATATGAAATAGGATGGCCCAATAAAATCGTGGGTACGAACGTTGATTTGCTCGTAGCGATTGCTCTTGAGGCCTTCCAATGATGCTTGTATCATGGCGTTGGCGTCATCATATTCCTCGAGTAGGAATGGTTCTTGGTCGACGTCGAGTACATAGTGCCACGTCGGTTTTTCTTCATCTGTTTCGATGGCCCATGCATCTGAAAGCTCCGGTAAACGGTGGCTTTCATAAAGATCATGCCACAAATTATGGACATCCTCTACATTGAGCAGCGATTTATAAATAATCTCATGCCCTTCGGCTGGATCGTAGCCGTACAATCGAACCTGATAGGTGTTGCGTGGCATACGTTTAGTCTCTAGTTTATAGATATTCCGCAATTTGTCCGGAATGGTTAGGAAATGATTGTAAAAGCTAAGCACCACCGTATCTTGTGTGGATAGGGCCTTATCGATGGTTTCTCGGTCATATAATGTGGTATCCCACTGAAAGCCATTCATAGTAACGGATAATCGGGCTGCATTGTGAGGCCATGTGGTAGGGGCCGGGCGCACGGTCGTAGAGGATTCGGTTATACCTTCCTTGTAATGCCAATGGCCATCTACCTTTTCGAAAGCTGCTAATCGTTCTGCTGCTTCATCATCTACCGGAATATCTTTGATTTCTTCGCTGCGATTGGCGAGATGTGACACGATGTACTGATGGGAGCTTTCATAATAATGAACGGCACTGTCGAGGTCAGGTGTTCCCGTAACATAACCTTTTTCATAGGCGTAGCCCAAGGCAACGCGTGTGAGCGCACGGGTGATGTCGTAGAAGAGCACGCGGTCCTCCTCTTGAAGCGCCCGTTTCTCTTCCTCTAACACGCGGGTCAAGGATTGAATAGCAAAACGGATGTTTTTGGTCACGCCGATGCCGTGAATGCGCATATAACTGATATACGGCAAGGAGAACAGGAACCGATCCTTTGTCGCCGCCATGTATGTCAAATCGGCGATGAGCCCCCAGTCGAGAGGTAGGCCGCCAATGTGAAAGATATAGTTAAATGCGGCTTGCAACGCTGCATAACCGGCGTCATTAAAGTCCTTTGTGGCCGCCTGTTGATACAGTTCAGTAGCCTTGATTGGGTCATACGGGATGGCAGCGCGCAACGCAGGTTGCTCATAAAAATGGTAGTAATAGTCCGCAAGTTCCGCGATGCATTCTGGCTGGCCTAGTTCGGCGCCCTTTGTAAACCATGTGAAAGCCTCTGTAAACTCGCCCCTTTCGTGATGGTCGAGAGCCGTATAGAGCATCATGGTCGGATTGCCTAGTTCAGCGGCCCTGCGTGCCACACGGCGTGCATTTTCATAATCGCCTTCATCGATATAAATATTGCGCAAGTTCCCTTGGAACATGGCGAGACCTTGATCAAGGGCTTTGGTAAACCAGTATTTCGCATGCTCCCGAGATTTTGCTTGTAGCGTTTCTTCGTCTACCATACCGCGCAAGGTAGCAATGACTTCACGTAAACTCTTGCTGCGCGTCGCTTGGTGTAATCGTTGACTAAAGCTAGCCTTTTCTGGGCCCAATAGTTGTTTAGCCTCGTTAATAACGTGGTAATCGCCCCAAAAGAATACGTTGCCTATAATATATTGGCAGTATGCATCGTCTTGCTTTGCATACTCATAGATGATGCGGAATGCATCATCAAAGGACAACTGCATATCTCGCCTCACCGTAGGCGTAATCGACCCAGCTATGCGTAATGCTTGTAATGTGCCAATTGGACTATTCCGGCGGATACTATCATGTAAACACTGATACGTGCGCATATTATCCTCTGGAAAACCCGATTCAGCCCACGTAAATCGTGGCCCAGCATACACGCGTGCCAATAGGGCATATGCGTCTCCTAATTCACGTTCCTCAGGAGATAAAGCCTTCTGGTAGATTTCCTCAGCATCTGATTCACCAACGCTGCCTTGTGATGTAGCCGTGTTGCGTAATTCATGCTGAATTGGTTTTGTCACATTCGATTGATTATTTACAATCGACTCTAATATGCGGAGGCCCTCTTGAGCGGACTGTGGATTATAAGACATAAAAATTAAGTGGAAGACCCGTTGGAGGCGGTCTGTGAAATATTGAGCCATAGGCCCTCCTTTCGTTTTTATACAATACACTACTATTATATACCGAATACACAGCTCGTGAAAGGTAGGAAAGGTGATGGGGCCTCTGAAAGCCGACACGCTACTGCGCTTCGCGGAGCCCGAAGTCGTTTTCAGAGGCCCCATCACCTTCAACTATCTCGTTCTATGTTAATTCGGTATATAATAGTAGTGAAATTGATAAAATCCGTTATTGCCAACCCAGCCGAGGGACAGGAGGGCCTACGGCCCGTGTGACGACGTGCCCTGAGAACCTCCACCGGCTGGGTCTGATTCGCCCTACGGGCTCACAGGGCCAAAGTCGGATTTTTGGGCCCATCGGTTCTATCTCTCGGTCCATAGCTGACACGCGGAATATAATAGTAGTGAAATTGATAAAATCCGTTATTGCCAACCCAACCGATAGGAAGGAGGGCCTACGGCCTGTGCGGAGCCCGAAGTCGTTTTCAGAGGCCCCATCACCTTCAACTATCTCGTTCTAGTGTTGATTCGGTATATAATAGTAGTGAAATTGATAAAATCCGTTATTGCCTACCCAACCGATAGAAAGGAGGGCCTACGGCCCGTGTGACGACGTGTCCTGAGAACCTCCACCGGCCGGGTCTGATTCGCACTACGGGCTCACAGGGACATAAGTAGGGTGTGAGGCAACAGAGGAGCATTGCGACGCATGGGGCCCACACATCACTTAGTCACGAACGTAAGATTTCGTAAAACGAAATCCACAGTGAGTGTAAAGTCGGTTTCAGAACACGCCACTGCCCCACGCATTAAGGCTAGTGTCAATTTGGAATATAATAGTAGTGAAATTGATAGAATCCGTTATTGCCCACCCAGCCGATAGAAAGGAGGGCCTACGGCCTCTTTCTCTTCCGTATAACGAAAAAATAATTTCTAAGTCAGGTTAGAGTGGATATGAAAAAAGATACCCCATGAAAAAACGACTTTGGCCCTGCCCCGTAGGGGACAGACCCGGCCGGTGGAGTTTTTTCGTGGGGTATCTTTTGATTATCGTTCTAGCCGTTGACTAGAAATTATTTTTTGTTATAGTCACCAAACCATTTATCATAGATTTTTTGGTATGTGCCGTCTTCTTTAAGTTCTTTAAGAGCTTTGTTAACAGCTTGTTGTAATTCTGTGTTGCCTTTTTTAACACCAAGTACTGTACCAGGTGCTTTTGTAGGTTCGCCTACGAGTTTAAGGTCTTTGTCAGCACCTTGTTTTAGGTAGTACATAGCAACTGCGTTATCGATGATTGCGCCATCGATTGTACCGGCTTTCAATTCCATAAAGATATTGGCGTTGGAGTCCATTTCTTTTACTGTTGTGTTAGGAATTTTTTTAGCCATGTCTGCAGGAACAGTACCGATTTGAACGCCTACAGTTTTGCCAGCAAGTTCATCCATGTTGTGGATAGAAGTGTTGTCTTTGCGAACCACTGTGATGAAACCGCCTTGGTCAAAGTATACATCAGAGAAGTCTAATGCTTTTTCACGTTCAGGAGTTGCGTTGATGCCTGCTGCGATCATGTCGATGTCGCCAGATTGAACTGCTGGAATCAAAGCGTCAAAGCCCATGGATTTGAATTCCATTTTTAGGCCCAATTTTTTAGCGATTGCTTCGGACAAATCAACGTCGAAACCAACGTATTTATCGCCTTCAGTAAATTCGAATGGTGGGAATGTAGTTTCAGAACCTACACGTAACACACCAGCCTCTTGTGTCATTTTGCTTTTTTCACTGCCACAACCAGCCAATAAACCCATAGCAGCAACGGCTACGAGCGCGATAGCTGTCAATTTTTTGAATTTAAACATAGTATCCTCCTCAAATACGATACAAACATATTAATCTGTTTATATTGTACGGAATTTTGAACCAATAGGCAATAACATTGTATAATTAAAGGTGCGAAAACAAATTATGTACATGAAATGTACCTTTTACCAAATAAGGTCGGTTATTTATACATACATTTAGGAGGGCCTATGTCTCTTACTGAACAATTTTCCAATGCTTGTGAAAGCTTCGCCCAAGAGGCTTTCACCATTAATTATACATTGGCGAAGAATCCTGAACTGTCTAGTCATGAATTTAAATCCGTTAAGACAATCGGAGCTGTTCTTGAAAAGCACGGCATCCCTGTGACTTATGAGTTCTGCAATTTGCCGACTGCTTTTAAGGCGTCTGCTGTGAAAGTAGATCATCCTAAAGGGCGTTTAGCGATTTTATGCGAATACGATGCGTTGCCAGATGTGGGTCATGCGTGCGGACATTGTGCGAGTGGATCTATGAGCACCTTGGCAGCCCTTGCATTACATAAGATGCAGCAAGATGGCGTAGCTTTCAACATGGACATCGACATCATCGGTACCCCTGATGAGGAAGCAATGGGGTGTAAGGTGGATATGTGCAACGCTGGCGTATTTAAGGACTATGATTTTGCCATTATGGTCCATCTCGATGGTGAAGAAACGCGCCCAAACTCGCAATTCCTAGCCCTCGACTGTTTCCGCGCCAAGTACCATGGTAAATCGGCCCATGCGGCGGGTGAACCTTGGAATGGCATCAATGCGGTAAACGGCGTGCAACTCGCCATCCATGCCATGGATATGCTGCGCCAACAAGTGCGACCAGAATCTCGCATCGGCACGTGGATCATTAACGGCGGCACCGCGTCCAACGTCATTCCTGCCTATGGCGAACTAGAGGTAACCGTACGTCACACAGAACGAGAGTATTTGAACGGTTTGTCCGAGCAAATTAAAAAGATTTTTGAAGGCGCTGCCCTTTGTACCGGTACGACTGTAGACGTTGAGTTTTACGGTAATCCTTACGATGATATGAACCAAAACCATCGCGGCACACACCTCATCGAAGACGTGATGGCCGACATGGGCCTTGATTTTGAATCAGGTCCAGCAGACATTGGCGGTAGTTCCGATATCGGTAATGTGAGCTATCAATGCGCCGCATTTCATCCTAAACTACGCTTGGCAGGCCCAGATAAGGTGTGCCATGCCAAGGAATTTGCAGATGCTATGCTCGAACCAACCATTGAACAAACCATTGTAGATGGTGCTAATATCATTGGTCGTACATTGTTGCGCTTGGTTGAGAATCCAGCTGTTTTAGAAGAAATTGTAGCCGAGTTCAACAGTACTAAGTAGTTTCTAATCGAGATTCACAATGTTAATAAAGTGCTTCCTATATCTATCGGGAGAGCTGTAATATCGTAGATAGAATTCGGTATCTGTTTCAGAGTTATTGATAATAGATGATAATGAAATACTGCCATTTATAAAGCTACAATTTTTGGTAAAATAGGCACCTACCTCAACGTCGTGGTGATAGAGCGCCCATACTACGTCATTGCCAGCGATGAATGGAATGTACTTGAATTCAAGGAATTCAAATAAACCGGCTATGGTTATATCATCAGGTACGGTGAATTCTTCACGATGATGACTCATATCATCAGCCGCACAAACGGCATCTCGATCGATTAGTATATGCATATGATTTCACATCCTTTGAACCGATAATTCTATAAATTTATATGCTTATCTTTATTGTACATCAAGTAAAAATTATATTGTATTAAAGGAGGTTGTATGTCTTCATCTGAACCATTAGACATTAAAAATTACATAGGCCTTACTAGTGATACGCCGATTCGATTCATCGCGTCTGACGTGGATGGCACATTGGTGAATGATGCGAAATCTGTGGACCCTGAGGTGGTATCTGCTGTTCGTGCTGCTCGTGAAAGCGGTATCCGCGTGGCTATCGCATCGGGCCGTGCGTGGCATGAGATGGACGATGTTATCGATGCCATGCCGTGCTTGCGCTACTTTGTGTGTACCAATGGTGCCTATGTTATGGATAAAGAGGGGAAAAAGGAACTCGTTCATATCTCCTTTGATAAAACTCGTGCCATAGATTTAGTACGGAAACTCATGACCTACGGTGTGTTTGTAGAGGCTTATGTGAAAGCCGAAATTTTCGGCCAATATCCAACAGTTGGCAATGAAACATTACAAGCGGAGCGTTTCTTTAGACCGAATATTAGACCATTTATCTTGAAAACGCGCACGATGGTACCTGATTTATTGGCACATCTAGAATCCTTGCCAGAAGGACCGGAGAAAATTCAAATCTTTTACGGCGATGAACGTATACGCGAACGCATTCTAGCTGATTTACGCGATGACTTTCAGGGGGCAGCCACAGATGGTAAGGGGCGCGAACGTTTTTACGACGTTCTTGAATCAAGCGAAGGAAATTTAGAATTTGTATTGCCTCATACGACAAAGGGCACGGCCGTAGAGGCCTTGGCGAACCATTGGGGCTATACGCCTGACGAAGTGATGACCATTGGCGATAGCGAAAATGATCTATCTATGATCCGTTTTGCTGGCGCTAGTGTAGCTATGGGAAATGCACGAGATAATGTGAAAGCTGCCGCTCGTTACGAAACAACGGATAATAACAATTATGGTGTAGCTCGTGCACTCTATTCGGCCATTGCACATAATCGTGAATTAGAAGGTAAATAAAATTAAAATCTAATAGCGAGTTGATGATAATCCCTATAATTGATAGCGAGGTGATGTAATATGGGCAATCTAAAATTTGATATAGACGATACCTGCGTTAAATGCGGTGCCTGTGCTGAAGATTGTCCTGTACAATGCATCACTGAAGGAACCACAAAATTTATTATTGGCAACGGCTGTATCGGGTGTGGTGATTGTTATTCAATCTGTCCCGTTGGGGCCGTACAAATGCATAAGCTACTTAAAGATAGAACAGGCCTGTAGTAATCTGAAATGGGTGTGTAATAGACTCTCTAAAAAATAGAACAGGCCTGTAGTAATCTGAAATGGGCACGTGCAATAGGCCTTCTAAAAATAGAACAGGCCTGTAGTAATCTGAAATGTGTGTGTAATAGGCCTGTTCTATTTTAAAATAGGCATGTGAAAGGGCGACTTTGAACTATCAGGATCAGAAATGTATTAGAAATCCGAACGTTAAAAAGTAATGTATAACTTTCATACGGAATATATGGAGTCCATATACTTCGTATGGTATAATGAAATGTAATGAAATTTAGCGTTTTGCTTGTTAAAACGCACCCCCAGTACAGGAATGTATGGACATTATAAATTGGTGAATATACTTTCACAAATAGATGCATACGGAGGAACTATGGAAAACAAGGAATTTGTTATTGTTGTCGATTTCGGCGGTCAATATAATCAGTTGATTGCACGCCGCGTTCGTGAAAATCATGTATACTGCGAAGTATATCCATACAACAAAGCATTAGAAAAAATTAAGGAATTGAAGCCGCAAGGTATCATCTTCACTGGTGGCCCTAACAGCGTGTACGAAGAGAATTCCCCTAAAATTGAAAAGGAAATCTTTGAGCTTGGCATTCCAGTTCTTGGCATGTGCTATGGTATGCAATTTATGGCGCATACATTGGGTGGCGAAGTTAAATCTGCGGACAACCGTGAGTTTGGTAAAACACCTACTAAAGTGGACACTACATCCCCATTGTTCAAAGGCTTGGACGAAGACCAAGTTGTTTGGATGTCCCACGTTGACTATGTAGCAAAAGTTCCTGAAGGGTTCGAAATCATTGCGCATACAAAAGACTGTCCTGTTGCATCTATGCAAAATAAAGAACGCAAATTATACGCTATGCAATATCATGCAGAAGTATTGCACACTGAACATGGTAAAGAAATGCTTCACAACTTCTTATACGAAGTATGTGGCTTCACAGGCACATGGACAATGGCAAACTATGCAAAAACTGCTATTGAAGAAATCCGTAACACGGTAGGCGATGGCAAAGTATTGTTGGCATTGTCTGGCGGTGTAGATAGCTCTGTTGCAGCAGCTCTTATTTCTAAAGCTGTAGGCGACCAATTGACTTGTATCTTCGTTGACCATGGTTTAATGCGTAAAAACGAAGGCGACGAAGTTGAAGCAGCTTTCAAAGATTCCGGCATGTATTTCATCCGTGTCGATGCAGAAAAACGTTTCTTAGATAAATTGGCTGGTCTTGAAGATCCAGAAGCTAAACGTAAAGCTATCGGCGAAGAATTCATCCGCGTATTCGAAGACGAAGGTCGTAAAATCGGCTCCGTTGACTTCTTGGCGCAAGGTACAATCTACCCTGACGTTATTGAGTCCGGTACTGGTGAAGCAGAAGTTATCAAATCTCACCACAACGTAGGCGGCTTGCCTGCAGTTGTAGACTTCAAAGGCCTTATCGAACCATTGCGTAATCTCTTCAAAGACGAAGTACGTGAACTTGGTTCTGAATTAGGTTTGGCTGATTACCTCGTATGGCGTCAACCATTCCCAGGTCCTGGTCTTGCTATTCGCGTAATGGGCGAAATCACGAAAGACAAACTCGACATCTTGCGTGATGCGGACTACATCTTCCGTGATGAAATTGCTAAAGCTGGCCTTGATCGCAGCATCAACCAATACTTTGCAGTATTAACATCTACACGTACTGTAGGCGTTATGGGTGACTTCCGTACATACGATTACACATTGGCATTGCGTGGCGTAACAACAACAGACTTCATGACTGCTGACTGGGCGCGCATCCCTTACGACGTATTGGACACAATCTCCCGTCGTATCGTAAACGAAGTACAACATATCAACCGTATCGTGTACGATATTACATCTAAACCACCTGCAACAATTGAGTGGGAATAAAAATTAGAACAACATAGTATTTAAAGAATACATATACAAAGGCCTTTCATCGTTATGGTGAGAGGCTTTTTGTGAAAGTAGTAGTTGCTCTAATTTATTTTTTCTATTTTGTTGTTACTAGTAGATATCTTTAAGGAAATAAGGGTATGGAAACCATAAAAGAACTTTTAGATAGTGACATATATTTAGATATTATAAAAGAACTAGGAGTCGATAACTTTTATAAAGATTACCAAAGTGTTGAAATAGAAGAGCTAAAAAATCGATTAAGACAGAGACAATTCTTACTAGAAGGCTTTAATTGTAAGGTGCTTTCAGAAAAAGAGATGGTGCAGTTTTACGAGGAAATGATAGAAGAATATGGAAAAGATATTATCGTTTGGTCTAAAAAGTTTTTGCAATATAGCGACGATACTATTGAGGCGTATCCTGATGGAGAATTTCCAAAAGGAGAGGAAATATCTGAGGAGGATGTATCAACTACAATTGAAATAGGAAAATATTCTAAAACGAGTATTGCTTTGTATATAATTGAGTTCGATCTCTTGAAGAATCATCAAGAGATAGTAGCTGAGTATTATAAAAGATTGGGCATTCCTCGGGCCGCGAAATATGCAAAAGACATGATAGCATTTTATAAAGAGGTTTTTACTTTAGGTATTTAAATATTAATGATTGAGGGCTGTTTTGTTACAGCCCCTTTTATGTTATACAAAATAATTGGTATACTAATTTTAAGTTATAGATTTTGATTAAACAGTTGTTTGAAAATAGAGGTCCTATGAAAACGACAAAATCTTTTGGCGAGTATCCCAAATACTCTCTCCATGATGCAAGGGTCCAAAAAATAGCATACGCAGATGGTAATTTAACTTTTATCTTTGATTATATTTTTTCTTATGAGAATGGTGTTGAACAAACTCATAAGGCCAAGATTGTATTTGAAAAATGTGATATTGATGATCTAGAAATTCTTGTCTTTAATAGTACAATATTAGATACTTTCACAGGTAAAAGGATTGAGTTACCTCAGTATCAGCAGGATTATAGTGAAAGTGAGTTCGAGGTTATTACAGAGACTTATAACTGGGGTCGAGCTGTACTCCAAGGATGGTTATGGACTGAAGGGAATCCAGTTCACTGTATAATGGACATATACTTCACAGGCGATATGTTATATATAATTGATGAGAGCTTGTAAAATAAATCTTTCAACATAAACCAATGGGAGAAAATAATTATGGGATATAAAAATGTATGTACCAATTGCAGAATATCCTTGTCAGAGGGGACGAATTACGAGTTATTTAATACAAATAAAACCTGTCCTATATGTAAAGGCAAAATGTACTTTGTGAATGAGAAGTTCAAAGCTCCTAAAAAATCTAATGATAAAGAATGGAAGATTATAGAGTATTTGTTGTTGAGTGGCTATGATTTTAGGAATCCCATTTATGGTACTGAAAGATACATGTATTTTGAGTTCCCAAAGAACTTACAGGAGGCGGAGGCATTCGTGCGTGAGATGAGAAAGTTATAGTAAACTATATGAGCAAAGCGCTTTAATGATATATAATTGAGTAACTAAATTTTACAGGGAGGAGGAAAAACTATGTGTGAAGTAACAATAACACAAGCTACAGCAGAATTGCCTATGCTTGTAAAAAAACTACAGACAGGAGAAGAGTCTGTTATATATATCAAACAAGATGGACGGACTGTAGCGCAGCTTACACTATCTAAAGACACTAGACAAGCAGAATCAAAAGTGGATGTGTCGAAACGTATAGGCATTGCAAAAGGTAAATTTAAAATGCCAAAAGATTTTGATAAATGGGATAAAGATATAGAAGAAATGTTTGGAGATACAAGATGAATATACGAAAAGCCACTACTGATGATTTAGACATTGTTACAAATATAGAATCTACCTGTTTCCCACCAGCCGAAGCAGCCCCTCGTGAGGCTTTTAAGGAACGATTAGATCATTATGCAGGTCAGTTTTTAATTGCCTTTGACGGTGATACACCTATCGGTTTTATCGATGGTTTTGTAACGGATGATGAAATCCTAACCGATGAGATGTTCGCCGATGCTTCCTTACATAACCCCAATGGCGCATGGCAGATGATATTTGGTTTAAATACAATGCCAGAGTATCGGAATCGCGGTGTAGGCGGTCAGTTGATTGAGGCTTTCATAAAGCTTGCTAGAGAAGAAAAGAGAAAAGGTGTAATTTTGACATGTAAGGAAGAAAAGATTCACTATTATGCCAAGTTTGGCTTTGTAAATGAAGGTGAATCTGTATCTGATCACGGCGGTGCTAAGTGGTATCAGATGCGTATTGTGTTCTAGCCATATAATTAAATACAAAAGAAGAAGCTGAAATCTTGCAGATTAGCATTGGTTTCAGCTTCTTTTTTGTTGGGACAAAGTATTGGTATTATATTTAAATAATTTCTTTAACTTGCGCTACGCCTTTATCGGTCAGCATGTAGTACCCATTTGTTACATACAACAAGCCTTGTTTCTTAAGGTGTGTTGCGGCTTGGTGTGTATAGTCTGGCTTCCAGTTCAAGTGTTCGTGAATGGTGCCGATACCGTTTTCAATGGTCGCCACAGGTGTGTTCATATGGGTGTAGATGTGGCAGAGCATCATCGTTTCTCGATAGTGACGACGCAAGTGGCGCTGGCGAAGATAGGTTGCAATATAGCCTGTCTTTGGCGTGCAAATAACGGCAATTAATAATGCGAGACCAATCGTTGTTGCGATAGCGCCTGCAATGGATACGTCTAGGGTGAAAGCGACTTCTGTACCGATGACAGCACAGATAATGCCGATGATGATACTGCTAATGAGCATGGCTTTCACAGAGTCCGTCCATAAATAAGCGATAACCGCAGGTCCGACCATGAGGCCGATAACGAGGATGGCGCCTACTGCTTGGAATGAAGCCACCACGGTTAGGGACACCATGGTCATGAGCACGTAGTGGATGAGGGCTGGCATGAAGCCGAAGAGCCCTGCTAATAGTGGGTCGAAGGTAGATAGTTGCAATTCCTTGTAGAAGAGCATAACTAATAGGAGGTTGATGAATGCCACCCCAAGGGAAATCCATAGTGAAACAGGACCTAGGTCGGTGCCGTTTACAATCCATCTGTCGAATGGAGCGAACGCAATTTCCCCTAGAAGTGCCGTATCTACGTCAAGGTGTGCGTTGCCGCTGTAGAGGCTGACGAGAATGATGGCAATGGAGAAGAGGAGGGGGAAGATGATACCAATGGATGCGTCTTCGTTGACGAGGCCCGTGTTATGAATCATCTCTGTAAGCCACACTGTTCCTACGCCGACTACGGTTGCCCCTACTAAAAGCAAGGGAGAGTTTAAGTCTTCCGTTACAAAGAAAGCAAGCACGATGCCGAGGAATACGGTATGCGTAATGGCGTCAGCCATCATGGACATGCGGCGCAGCACGAGGAATACACCAGGGATAGCGCACGCGATAGATACTGCAATGGCGATGAGTAAAATCTCTGTATGTACTGTCATGGGGCACCTCTTTTCCGGAATTGCCACAAGATGCCTCTATTAGGTGCAAATATGAGGCTCAACAGTACAATAACCGACAGAATGACGATGATCGCAGGACCTGTAGGCAGTTTTTGTACTGTTGTACTCCAAATGGTACCGCCGATAGCAGATACCATGCCGAAACATCCTGCTAGTATACACATGGTACCTAGCTTGTTCGTCCACTGACGGGCCCCTACGGCCGGTGCAATGAGTAGGGAACTAATCAAGATAGCACCTACTGATTGAATACCGATGATGATGGTCATGATCAATAGGGAACGATATAAAATGAGTGTAAAGGTGACGGGAATTTGCAAAGTTTTAGCGTATTCTACGTCAAAGGAGATGAGCTTTAGCTCTTTCCAAAATAAGGCTGTTAAAACGATAATGATGAGCGCTGCCGCCGATGTAATGTACACATCGCGGGCTAATATGGTGGCGGCCTGTCCAAATATAAATTTTGAAAGCCCCGCCTGACCGGCATTGTTCAGACTTTGAAGGTAGGTGAGTAGAACCATACCAAGTCCAAAGAAAGCAGATAGTATAGTAGCCAGAGCGCCATCGAATTTGATTTTACTGTTTTCAACGGTGATGGTAATGAGCCACGCCGCAGTGATAGAGGACAGGGCAGCACCTATAATGAGTACCTCAATGTCTTTTATACCGGTCAGCAAGAATGCGATGACTACACCGGGCAGTGCTGCGTGAGAGAGGCCGTCACCGATGAGGCTTTCCTTGCGCAGTACAGCGAAGGAACCTGCAATACCACTGGCAAGGCCCAAGAGAGCCGTACCGAGCAATACCATCTGTGTCGTGTAGGATTGGAGAATGGTCATACAATCCTCCCCTTGCCGTAGGTGCGCTCGATGGCTTCATCAGTGAAGGTCTCTGCTACGGGACCATAGGCAACAGTTTGCTTATTGACCATCGTTACCCAGTCGAAATATTGAGGTACCGTATTTAAATCGTGATGTACGACGATCACCGTTTTGCCACGGGCTTTCATTTCTTGTAAAAGGGAGATAATGGCGTGCTCCGTCGTTTTGTCGACGCCCTTGAAAGGCTCGTCCATGAGATAAATATCTGCCTCTTGTACGAGGGCTCTCGCGAGGAATACACGCTGTTGTTGGCCCCCTGAAAGTTGACGGATTTGCCTGTTTACATAGTCGCTCATGCCCATTTTTTCAATCATGGAGAGGGCCAGCTCCTTATCCTTTTTACTTGGTCGTTTGAACCAACCTAGATGACCATAGCGGCCCATAAGTACAACGTCTAATACGGTAGTAGGAAAGTCCCAGTCTACGCTACCGCTTTGAGGTACATAGGCGATTTTCTTGTAATCCTTTTTATCCATCGCAAGGTGGTGGTCGATATAAAACTTAACACTACCTGAGATAACTGTTAATAGGCCTAACATGGCCTTTAATAATGTAGATTTACCGGCTCCGTTAGGGCCGACGATAGCCGCTAAGGAACCGATGGGTACCTTCATATCTACGTCCCATAGTACGGGTTTTGTCGTATAGGCTACGGTCATATCTTCAACTTCAACGGCCCATTCCATAGAGACCTCCTTTTATCATTGTTTATTTAAGTGCTTTAGCGATGGTATCGATGTTAGTTTTTACCATGCCGATATATGTGCCGCCTTCAGTGCCTTCGGAACCGAGGGAGTCGGAGTACAATTCGCCACCGATAGCAACGTTCCAGCCTTTAGCTTTAGCTGCTTCTTGAACGGCTTCAATTGTTTTGTGCGGTACAGAAGATTCTACGAAGATGGCTTTAATTTTGTGATCTACGATGAATTGCACAAGTTCATTTACATCTTGTGTGCCTGCTTCTGTAGCAGTACTAACGCCTTGTAAACCTTTTACTTCAAAGCCATAAGCGCGAGCGAAGTATTGGAAGGCATCGTGTGCTGTTACGAGAACGCGAGATTCTTTAGGAATAGATTCTGCTTGAGCTTTGATGTATGCATCTGTGTCATCCAATTTAGTGAGGTACGCATCATACCGTTTTTTGAAATCCTCTTTGTGAGCTGGATCTGCTTTTGAAAGTCCTTCGTATACAGCCTTGGCTGCAAGTTTCCAGTTAGCTACATCGAACCAAATATGAGGATCTTTTGTCTTTACGCCGTCTTCTTCATCAAAGTCGAGTAGAGTAGCTGGATCAATAGCGTCAGATACGCGGATGGTAGCTTTATTTTGTTTTGTTAAATTGTCGAAAATAGAACCCATTTTACCTTCTAAGTGAACACCGTTGTACACTACAACATCTGCCTTAGACATAGTTGTTACATCGCCGGCGCTTGCTTGGTAGAGGTGAGGGTCTACGCCAGGACCCATGAGTCCTTGGACGGACACATGGTCACCGCCAATTTCTTTTACTAAATCCGTTAACATCGTCGTAGTGGCAACGACGTTTAATTTCTTCTGGTTGTCTTGCGCTGCATCTTTTCCACAGCCTGCTAATGCGAACAACATCAGTGCTAATGATACGACGACTAATACGATTCTATTAAATTTCATAATAAGCCTCCTTTTGTAGGTACTAAGTTTAAAATTTTTAGTTATCTTGTTAACTACCCTTATTTAAGCGGAAAAATAGCCGCTACTAACGTAGCGGCTAGTGGCAGTTATACGGTTTTCTGCTAAGGTCACGATCGTTTAGTGGATGAGAGATTGTAGATGGTTTGGCCCAACGAGGGCAACGATACCAAGTACCATCATGACCTTCATTTGAATACGCTTTCTACGTCTCATGATGAACCTCCTTTGTGTAATTTTTTTGTCATATCAACTTGATATGTAAGTCCGAACAGTTATCTTGAAATCAATATATCATAAATGAGAAAAATTATCAATAAAAATTATTATATACATATATTTTTTACTAATAGACTACATTTTGCAGTTGGGTATTTTTTTCTTCATCTTTATCGAGTATTATATATGTATATTTATTATATTAATTTCGAGGGGGAACAAACCATGAATATATTAACTCGATTCGCGTGTGCTGCTGTTCTTACATTTGCGGTAGGTGCTATGATGCCTGCTCATGCTGATGCGGCTGCGGGTAGATTTACAGAAGCACCTCGCGAGGTATCCATCGTTAAACCTACGATGCCAGCTATTCCAAATGGAATTACCGTAGCAGATCATATGCGTGTACGATTCCTAATTAACAAACAAGGCAAGGTTGAAAATGTCTTTGTAGAACAATCCTCTGGTTATGGTCCTGTTGATGAGGCTGTGAAAGCTGCTATTAGACAATGGGAATTTACGCCGGCTATTGGCACAGATCAAAAAGCCCATGCATCCATCATAGGCATGACAATTACATTGCCAAAGGGTAATGCTCCAGCTAAGTCCGGCAATGGTAAATTGACGGTAGACAAATCACAGTCTAACGATAATCATGCGTCTGATGTGAATGCGAAAGCGAATGGTCCTAAGGCAAAATAAGGAGTGAAACAGTCTAGGACTCAATAATGAGAGTAGTCATAAGACTAAATGAGGAGAAAGATGATGAGTAATGTATTGCGTTGTGTTGCCTTAACGGCATTAATTATGTCCATGTCTGCCGCTGTTTCTTTGGCGGCCACACCTTATGAAGCGCCAAAAGCAATATCTACACCAGGCTTTGATTCTGGTGTACTACATGGTTATGCCGGTGATGCAACTGTTGTTAATGTAAACTTTACTATTAATACAGATGGATCCGTTTCTCATGTAGAATTACAAGGATCCACTGGTAGTAGTGATGCGGATGCATCCATTGTGAATACAATTTCTACATGGAAATTTACACCGGCTACGGATAGCAATGGCAATCCTGTAGAGGCATCTAAAACTGAATATATTAATTTAAGGAATTAATAGAATGCACTCATACATTGTATGGGTGCCTTTTTATGTGCTGGTGAAAGTACTTAAGGATTTAATTATATTGGGTGAAAGTGTTTTGTGGCTCAATTATCTTAGGAAATGTATCTGTAGCAACTGAAAATTACTTTCAAAATGAATATAATAAAAGTATATTTAATATAGCAATAATATATTGTATATACTAATAGTCTTTGACCCCTGGAGGTATAAGCATATGAATCCATTACAGCAAAAGCTAGATATTAATAACGAACGGTACAGAATTATTGTATCTATTAAAGAGGATTATTTAGACGGTAAATTATCCTTGGAAGAGGGTAACCGTATTTTAAAAGAAAAGTTAGGTACTTGTAAGCCTGACGAATTTGCTTATGCAGAGCAAAGTTTGAAAGGTGTCTATAAGGATGAAGAAATACTAGACAAGATGGATGATTTGTTGAATTTATTTGACGGTGTATTAGTGCGTGCCGAAAATGAGTACCCAGAGAATCATCCGTTGTGGGCTTATTTAGAAGAAATTAATGCGGTTGAAAAGGTAGCTCTTGAAGCGGATGAATTGTTAAAACAAGATAAGTTTATTAAAAATCCTTGGCTTGGTATTTTTGATTCCTTAGCAGAATGGCGTATCCATCTATCTCGTAAGCAAAATCAATTATATCCAATGTTAGAAAATCATGGGTTTGATCGTCCTACGCGTATTATGTGGACCTTTGATGATGGCGTGCGCGATGCTATCTCTTCATCCTACGCATTGCTTCGTGAAGATAAATATGAGGAGTTTTTAGCATCTGTTCCAGAAACACTGGCAAAGTTGCGTGATTTGAACTCTAAGGAGTTAGAGGTTTTATTGCCAACATCCTTTAAATTATTAAGCGATGAAGAGTTTGTGCGCATGAGCAAAAATGACCATGAAATCGGTTATGCTATTATTAATGCACCAGGTTTATATGTCGTGTCAGGTATTAACGATTCCGCAGCCTCATTAAATGGAAATGCTTCTAGTCAAAATAGTGCAGTATCTAATGAATTTCTAAATGATTTGGCAGGCTTATTATCCAAATATGTTGGCCCTGTAGGAAGTGCAGCCGTTAGTAAGGATGCTGTCCTAGATGTGGCCACTGGCAAATTGACCTTAGAGCAAATTAATTTGTTGTTCCGTCATCTGCCTGTGGATTTATCCTATGTAGATGAAAATGAACTCGTTAAATTCTACAGTGATACACCACATCGCATTTTCCCTCGTAGTGCCAATGTTATTGGCCGAGAGGTGAAGAATTGCCATCCTGCGAAGTCTGTTCATGTAGTAGAAGAAATCGTAGAGAAATTCCGTTCGGGAGAACAAAGCCAAGCAGAATTTTGGATCAATAAACCGGGCTTGTTTATCTATGTTATCTACACGGCCGTGCGCGATGAAAATGGTAAATTCCGGGGCGTACTAGAAATGATGCAAGATTGTACACATATCCGTGAATTAGAAGGCTCCCGTACATTGTTGACTTGGGATAAAACTGACTTTGTAGGCGATAATCAACGCATTTATTAATAAAAAGTAACTCTCTGAGAGCTTACAATAATTATCAATTTTTATTATTACAAAATGTGTTGCACTAATTTAAAATAAACATACAATAATTTACTTTTATTCATCTCTTTCGTGTATACAAATTTGTTAAAAACAGGTAAAATAGAAATTATTAGAAGTATTTTCAATACACGTACCGATAGGTTTTTATAAAGTTATACGATAAAGGTGAGGATTAGAATGGCAACACGTCGCATTTGGAATCAAAGTGAAATCAAGACAAATCCGTTATTTTCTAAATTACGCAGCACCATTGAAACTGCGTTTTATGGCAATAACGTAAAACCTGTTACATCTGTAGCAGAAGCGTATACATTGGCAACGCAAGAACCAGGTGTCATTCTTCTTGATATGCCTGTATTTAAACCAGAAGAACAAGGTTTACCAGCTGATGCTAAAATTCTCGTAACTAATGATGGTAAAACGACTGGCCGCTATGCGAAGGCTCGCCGTATCATTGGTGATGAAGGTATTGATGAAGTCGAATTAGCCGGTATCGCTCGTGATGCTGTGTATGATAGTCGCAATAAAGAATGGATTTCTACACAAGTTGTGGTTGGTCTTGATCAAAAATTCACGGCTCGTGCTCATCTTATGATTCCAAAGGATCATGCATCTATCATGTATTCTTGGATTATGAACTTTAAATTCTTTGACGATGCAGTGAAAGAGTTCTATAACAACAGTAAGGACATCCCGGAAGGGGATATTTATATCTACTCTGACCCTGACTATGTAGTACCGGGTCATCCAGGTGGTCTTGCTATTTTTGACCCTGCTCATAACTGCGCTATGATTCTTGGCATGCGTTACTTTGGGGAACATAAAAAAGGCACATTAACATTGGCTTGGTCCTTGGCAAACCGTTATGGCTACGTAGCCTGCCACGGCGGTATGAAACGCTATAACCTTAAAAATGGTGAGTCTTTCACAATCGGCGTATTTGGTCTATCCGGTTCCGGTAAATCTACATTGACTCACGAAAAACACAATGGTCGCTATAATATTTCTATCTTGCATGACGATGCATATATCATCAATACAAATGATTTGTCCTCCGTTGCGATGGAACCAACATACTTTGATAAAATGCAGGACTATCCTGTGGAACACCCTGCTAATAAATATTTATTAACATTGCAAAACGTAGGCGTTACCCTCGATGAAAATGGTAATAAGGTCGTATTGGCTGAGGACGTGCGCAACAATAATGGCCGTGCTATTAAATCCCAATTCTGGACAGACAATCGCGTAAACCACGTGGACGAACCGGTTAATGCCATTGTGTGGCTAATGAAAGATAAAACATTGCCACCAATCCTTAAAATCGACGACCCTGTGTTGGCTTCCACTATGGGCGCAACCCTTGCAACACGCCGCTCTACTGCGGAAAAACTCGATGCCAACGTCGATCCAAATGCACTCGTTATTGAGCCATATGCAAACCCATTCCGTACCTATCCGCTAGTTCGTGATTATGAAAGCTACAAAAAACTCTTCAAAGAATGTGGCGTAGATTGCTATATCATGAACACCGGATTCTTCCTTGAAAAGAAAATCCCTAAAGAAGTGACCCTTGATTTATTAGAACGCCTAGTAGAAGGAGACCTACAATTCGAACCATTCGGTGCCTATGAAAACCTATCCTACGTAGAAGTGCCAGGATTCGAACCCCCATTTGATGTACGTGAATACCATCACCAACTACACCAAGCCTTTGAATTCCGCTCTGAATACGTGGAAAAACTCAAAGACGGTAAAAATGAATTACCACACGAAGTACTTGATGTACTAAAAACTTTAATGTAACACTATAGTTAAATACAAAACAGCCCGTCACAAATGACACGCTACTGCGCTAAAGCGGAGCCCGAAGTCATTTGTGACGGGCTGTTTTTACTTTATCCTTTATGCTTATACATTAAAGTTTTTAGCACATTTGCGTTAGAGAAGCTACTGCGCTACGCGGAGCCCGAAGTTTTTTCCAGAGGGGCTATTTCTTTTCTGTATTTTTTACATTAAGGTTTTTAGTGCATCGGTGTAGGGGGAAGCTACTGCGCTACGCGGAGCCCGAAGTCGTTTGAGGAGGATTTTTTCATCCTTACTTATTCAGTAAGTACATTAAAGTTTTTATCATATCTGCGTTAAGAGAGGCACGCTACTGCTCTAAAACGGAGCTAATGTTTAAAATATTTTAGATGGAGCAGTAAAATTTTGTGAAAATGATGCAGGAGAATTATTGATGTATATCGAAGTAGTATTATGAGGCATTTATTTCTCGTGAGTGCTTTTAATTCCTATAATAAACAGGAATTAAAAATCAGTTTGTTTTATGAAGTTATTATGAGTTTTGTAATTGAAAAACATTGTTATAATGGGGATAGGAGCGGATATTTTTTTATAATATGTATAAAATTTAATTGACAATTGTCCTCTCAACAAATATACTTATGATAGTTTAAAACATATTTATGAGATAGGATTTAAAACCCACAATTAAGGTGGATTTAAGTTAGATAGAAGAAGAATATGTTTTCTTGTTATTAGCGGTTGGCCTACGTAGGCCCCTAGGAGGTTTAAAATGAGTAAAGACGTGGAAAATAAAAATACCCATGACCATAGCTATGGTGAACATCATCATTGCCATTGCGGCGGTCATCATCACCATCATGACCATGACCACAATCATGATCACGACCATGACCATGAACATCATCACGACCACGACCATGGTCACGATCATAGCCATGAAAAGGCTTTGCCTACAGATAAATGGGTGCCACACACTCATGAACCAGGCGTTCCTCATGAACATGGCGTAAATGATTATCTTAAGGCTGTTGCTGAGTATCGTAAAACATGGCCTACTAAGCAAGATGTTATCGAGCAAACTCCTGACCCTGCCGTGCGTGAGATGATTCTTCGTATGGAACAAATCGGTTGCGACACTGTATTCGACCGTTTCGATAAACAACAACCTCAATGTGCGTTCGGTATTGCTGGCGTATGTTGTCGTATTTGTTTCATGGGTCCATGTAAAATTACGCCTAAGAGCCCTCGTGGCGTCTGCGGTGCCGATGCTGATCTTATCGTAGCTCGTAACATGACACGTGCTGCTGCTGGTGGTTTGACTCAACATGGTGCGCATGCTCGTGAAATTTTGATTTCTTTGAAAGCTGCCGCTAATGATCAATTGGATATTCCAATTTTGGGCGAAGAAAAAATCCGTACTGTATGTAAGGCTTTCAACATCCCTGAAGAAGGTCGTTCTTTGAAAGAAGTAGCTAATGATTTAGCAGACGTTCTATTAGAAGATTTAAGTCGTGCATTGCCTGGCGAATATAAAACAATTACAGCAATGGCTCCTGCTGAACGTCGCGAAGTTTGGAAAAACTTGGATATTTTGCCTATTTCCGCGTACAATGAAGCCTTTGATGCATACCATCGTACATGTGTAGGTACCGATGGCGACTGGGAAAGCAATATGAAACAATTCTTGCGTTGTGGTCTTGCTTTCACATTCACTGGCGTAGTAGCAGCAGATATCGCTACAGATGCATTGTTCGGACAAGGCGGTCGCCGTACATCCAAAGTTAACATCGGTGCCTTGAAAAAAGGTTATGTAAATATCGCTGTTCATGGTCACTTGCCAACATTAGTATCCCAAATTTGTACAATTGGTGCCTCTGAAGAGTACTTAGAAAAAGCAAAAGCTATCGGTGCTAAAGGTATCCAATTCTACGGTATCTGCTGCTCTGGTTTGTCCAGCATGTACCGTTATGAAAATGTTATTCCATTGTGTAATGCTATCGGTGCGGAACTTGTACTTGGTACAGGCGCACTCGATTGCTGGGTAGCTGACGTTCAAGACGTTTACCCTGCTATCATGGACGTAGCACGTTGCTTCAACACAAAAGTTATCACTACATCTGATGCAGCTCGTTTACCAGGTGCAGAACATATTGGTTACGATCACCATCATACTAACTTGTCTGAAACAAAAGCATTGGCTCGCAAAATCTTGGATCGCGCTCTTGAAGCTCATGAATTGCGTAAAGGCATGCCTGTATTCATTCCGCCATATGAAATCACTGCTGAAGTTGGTTTCTCTCCAGAATCCACTGTTAAACATTACGGTTCCTTCAAACCGTTGGCAGAGGCTTTAAAATCTGGTAAAGTTCGTGGTATCGTAAACGTAGTAGGTTGTTCCAATCCTCGCGTTATCTACGAAAAAGCAACTGTAGATATCGTTGATACACTTATCAAAAATGGCTGTATCATCTTAACAAATGGTTGTGCGTCCTTCCCATTGATGAAACTTGGTTACTGTAATACAGATGCTATTAAGAAATGTAGCCCTGCATTGCAAGAGTTCTTGGGCGATGATCAACCACCAGTATGGCATGTTGGCGAATGTGTAGATAATGCTCGTTCTTCCGGTATCTTTGCTGGTATTGCAGGTGAATTAGGTCTTAACTTACCACAAATGCCATTTGCTATGTCTAGCCCTGAATGGTCTAACGAAAAAGGTATCGATGCATCCCTTGGCTTCCGCCTAATGGGTATCAACTCCTACCACTGCGTTGAGCCACCTACACAAGGCTCTGATGCTGTTACAAAATGGTTGAAAGAAGACACTAAAGACATCCTAGGCTCTGTTATGTATGTAAATACAGATCCAGCTAAAGTTGCTGAAAAAATCTTGGCAGATATCGATGAAAAACGTGCTGCTTTAGGTTGGGCAGAAGTAAAATAATATAATATAAACAAAAGACCCTCTCCATAATCCTCCACCGCCCAGATCTGTTCCTTCGGAACAGGGGCAAAGTCGGATTCTGAAGAGGGTCTTTTTTGTATAGGGAGAAAAGACAGAGCAAAGTCGGACGTATTGAGAGGGTTATTTCATTAGAGGTAAACTCTAAATTAGTAAATCTAAATGATGAGTTTTATTTTCTACGTTTTAGCCTAATTAATAAATATGTGTGAAAGTAGAAAAAAGAGATAGCAGACAATTTGTCCGCTATCTCTTTTAATCAAAAGTTCATCAACTTAATCTATTACGTCATTTATAACTCTGTTATACTAATAACAGGAGTCATTGACGTGAGTTAGGTTCATCACCGAAAGGTGGTGATATTATGAGTAAATTCGAGAAGGTTTATATAATTCTTTTTGTAATTTCCATAATTGTATCTATCTTAAGTTTACTTAAATAAACTTAAGAAACGCCTAACGTAATAAGTACTGGTAATACTTACACGTTAGGCGCATCTTATTTCCCAAATTTTTAGATGAGCCTAACGCTTGCACACGTCAATGACTCTCTTTATGTTTATAGTATACCTCAATAACAACATAAAAACAACATAGGTATATAGTAACTTATAGTATAATAGTTTCTCCATCCTCAGGGACTGCTACATGGCTTTCGATATGGGTGCCTTTGATAAATTTGTGCACATCCTTACGGCTTGTTGCTGTATGATTAACTGTATCCATATGAACCGCGATGATTTTAGCTTCTGGTTTGCGTACTACCATGCGGCCAATATCTTTTGTCCCCATAATAATACTATCTTCAAAGCCCAAAACTTGAGCATATCCTGTATTCATAATAATAACATTAGGGTCGAAGCGAAGGAGAGCCTTCTCTACATCGCTTGTCCATACTGTATCGCCTACAAGGTACACAGTTGGTTCGCCTTCTGCTTCAAAAATAACGCCCATTGCATCGCCTGCTAATGGTGCGAGAACTGGATTTGCATACATTTCTACAGTGCCGTGTGAGCCACCTGTTTTTCTCAATGTGATACCATTAAACTCAAGACTTTCAAAAATGATGCGTACATCATTAAAGCCCTGGGAGATAATAAGTTCTTTGTCCGCTGTATTTTGCACAAAAATAGGAAGTGACTTTGGAATAGATTTAATTGCCGTGTCATCCCAATGATCGAGATGTGTGTGTGTAACTACTACTGCAGTTACATTGCTTAATAGATTGTCCATTGATACAGGTAAATCAACCATAGGCATTCTTTGTTGATAGTTAAATGTTCCTTCAAAGCCAGGATAAGTATCTTTTGGTGCTAAGAATGGATCAATAAGAAATGTTGTGTTTTTTATTGTTAATTTTCCTGTAGCATTTCTAATGTGAGTATATTGTGTCATAGGTATCTCCTTAATTGTATTTTGAAAATCTAATCAAATAGATTACTGTTTGTAATCCCTAGAATTAGTGTACCTTGTTTTGTTATACTAGTCTCAACAATAATTGACACTATGTTTGTTAATAGACACATTGTATAAATGTGTCTATGTAGGAGGTTATATGATAACTCGAAAAGAAATGACACGAATGTTGTTAAAAGAAGGGTTGCTTAGTTGTTTAGAAAACCATTCTTTTGAGTCTTTAACCGTAACATTATTGTGTAAAGCATCAGGTATAACTCGTTCTACTTTTTATTTACACTATAGCAATATCATGGAAATTGTTGATGATTTAGTAGATGATGCAATTGCTTATTCAAAGCCAGGAATGGTAGATAACAACAATTTACAAACTATAGCTAACACCTTATCGGCTGCTTCTGATTCAGTGTCATTGAGAGAAGCATACGATTCTATTTTTGATAGATTGCCCTTATGTCAGCGTATTATACGACATAAAAAGTATTTACCTCTATTTTTAGATGAACAAATTTCAGAATATGTATTACAACGCATTATAGGATGTGAAAAAGATCGACAAGGGCTCGTTGTGGCAAAAGCCCTTGGGACTTCATTTGACGTGGGTATATCCGTTTTTGTATTTTTAGTGCACGGACTATATGCTGTTAATAAACAATATAAGTGGTCCCAAAGCGATGAATGGTTAGAAGCGCAGAAAGTTATCTTTGAACTCGTTTACCGTGGGTTACAAAGAAAATAAGCATATAAGGCTCACATACTTCCTTGGTGCATCAATACATGCTCACCTAGAAATTAGTACAGGCCTGTACTAATTTCTAGAAGAGGTATATGGATGAGGTCAAGGCCCTAGGCCGCAGACCGTTCTGTCTATTTAGAACGAATAAATTCATGGACAACCGTAATTGCTGTAATAGAAAATATAATTCACCATGTAGATAATCTAATTCACATCTAATTTCTAATGAAATAACCCCCTCAGAGAGTCTGACTTTGCTAGGTCAAGGCCTAGCCGTAGGCCGTTGTGTTTGTTTCGAACGCATAAATTCATGGGCGACCGTAATTGCTGTGGCAGAAAATATAATTTACTATGTGATGTTCTAATACAGATCTAAATTCCAATAAAAGAACACCCACAATTATCCGACTTTACTAGGTCAAGGCCCTAGGCCGCAGACCGTTCTGTCTATTTAGAACGCATAAATTCATGGACAACCGTCATTGCTGTAATAGAAAATATAATTCACCATGTAGATAATCTAATTCACATCTAATTTCTAATGAAATAACCCCCTCAGAGAGTCCGACTTTGCTAGGCCAAGGCCTAGCCGCAGGCCGTTAAGGCGGTGGAGGACGACTGAGGGGGTATTTCATTACCCAAATTAAGGGTGAATTATATTTTCTTTAATGATGTAAATTATATTTTCTATACAGCTATAAGGTAGAACATGAATTTATACGTTCATGTTTGCCCCTTTTCTCACATAGAACCAGAAGCAAACCGCAACTGTTACGATGTTGAATGCTAGTAGTGCTGCGAATGCAGGGTGAATGTTGCCGAATGTGGAGTATACGAAGCCGAAAATCTTAGGTGTAATGAAGGCACCGTATGCAGCTACGGCAGCTACGAAGCCTGTGATTAAAGAAGATAGTAATGGATTACCAAATACGTGAGGAATCATACGGAATGTGGCACCTGTTGCGAAACCACAGCATACGAATGTCAACACGGACATAGCAAAGAAGAATGGGAAGTTGTGCATATCTACGCCAACCGCAATTAGCGCTGTTGTTGCACATAGACCGAGAAGGCTTACAAAGGTAACTTTTGTACCGCTGTTAATTTTGTCTGCTAACCAACCACCTACAGGGCGAAGTGCACCTGCTACAAGTGGACCTACGAATGCGATAGAAGCAAATGGTACTTCTGGGAATTCTTTACCTACTAATAGACCAAGTGCTGCTGCATAACCAGAGAAAGCACCGAAGGAACATGTATAAAGTAATGCAAACGCCCAAGTGTGTTTGTTCCCAAAGATTTGTACAAGATTTTTAGGATTTGGTTTTTCTAGTGGTAAGTTATCCATGAAACGTGTCATAAGTGCAAGGATAACAACGAGTGGTACGATCCACATGAAAGCTGCATTGGCAAGGTATACTGCGTTACCTTTGATGATAGCTGGTGTTACACCAAATACACTACCTAGTGCAGTAGAACCCATAGCAAATGGAGCCAAGAAGTAGATTACAGAAACACCAAGGTTACCAACGCCGCCGTTGATACCAAGAGCAGTACCTTTTTCGGATTTAGGGAAGAAGTTGCCAATGTACGCCATGGAGGACGAGAAGTTGCCGCCCGCTAAACCGATAAGGACAGTCAAAATCATGAATGTCGTATAAGAAGTTGTTGTATCTTGAACGGCAAAGCCAAGCCATACAACAGGAACTAATAAAATAAGTGTGGAAATAAATGTCCAGTTCTTACCACCGATTAAGGCCGGCATGTAGGTATATACGAAACGTAATGTAGCACCTACAAGACCTGGTAATGCGGCTAATGTAAATAATTGATCTGTTGTAAAGTTAAAGCCAGCGCCATTTAGTTGTGCTGCAATGGTTGCCCATAAATACCATACACAGAATGAAAGGGTTAATGCAATTGTGGATATAACCAGGTTTTGTTTAGCAATTTTTTTACCAAACTTTTCCCAAAATTCTGGATTTTCTGGTTGCCAATTAGCCACAATTTCGCTACGGCTTGCCCCTACTTGAGGCATTTTTAGTTCTGACATGAGAGCTCTCCTTTAACTAAAACACATGTGATAAAGGGTAGATCTTTTCACACGAATATGTGGCACATCTCGTTTAAAAGCCTTGTAAAATGTGGTACTATAATAATAGAGAGTGTGCCTAAAATCACACCATTATTATATAGGACAGAATATAATGTGAATGTGACGAAAAACACACTTATATGAGAATTAATCGGTTATAATAGGGATAATATACGTAAAGTATATAGTATATGTGCCTTTTGTGCATGGCTGATTGTGAAAGCTACTTTCACAATCAATATGGACAAATGACACTGAAAGATGCACGGTGATAGTATGGAACAGGAGTTAATTAACCAGTTACTTGCATTGCCAGGAGAAACAATTCACCTTGAAAAAGGCGAGTTTTTGTTTCACGAAGGTGATATAGCAGATCATTTTTTTATTGTCCGCGAAGGGCGACTTAGTATTAAGAAATTTGAGGCAAGTGGTCATATTTTTGCTCATCGGTTGGTGGGGCCAAATAATGTGCTTGGTGAAATTCCTTTGTACGAGACGAACACCCGGACTTACGTGTTTAATGCGATTGCACGTGAAAAATGCTCGGTATATTCCATCCGTTATGATGTTTTGGAACCAGCCATTGCAAAGGACCATTCACTGGCCATTGCAATGATGAAAATCTATACACTTCATATGCGGCGACAACAAGCCAAATACAGAGATTTGTTGTTGTATGGCAAAAAAGGTGCATTCTATTCAACACTATTGCGTTTAGCTAATAGCTATGGTATTCAACGTGATGACGGTATCTATATAGATATCGCGTTAACAAATCAAGAGTTAGCTGAATTTGCTGCCACATCTCGGGAAAGTTTAAACCGCATGCTCAGTGAGTTACGAAAATTAGGCTATGTAGCCTATGATAAACACCATCTGGTAATCTGTGACTTAGATGCATTAATCGGATTACTCGATTTAGATAGCGACACGATCGACCCTAATATCAGTAATATCGAATAATTGTGGATATTCGCCCTTGTTGTTGGCATTGCTAACGCAAGGGCTTTTTTGTAGTTTTAAGGAGGACACGAGATGAGTTTATTGTCTCAGAAATTCAAGTTTCTTCGCAAGAAGGACGTATCTCCAAGCGGTCACCAAATCACAGAAGAAGGCGGTCGCGAATGGGAAAATTTTTATCGTGACCGTTGGTCCTACGATAAAGTAGTCCGCACAACACATGGCGTAAACTGTACTGGTTCTTGTAGCTGGAACATTTACGTTAAAAATGGCGTCGTAGCATGGGAAAACCAAGCTACAGATTATCCGGAAACACCTGATGATATGCCGGACTATGAACCACGTGGGTGCCCTCGTGGTGCGACATTCTCTTGGTATTTGTACAGTCCATTACGCGTGAAATATCCATATGTACGCGGCGAATTGGCTGAGCTTTGGAGAGAAGCTAAGAAAACAGCTAAAAATCCTATCGAAGCATGGAAATCTATCGTAGAAGACCCTGAAAAGGCGAAAAAATATAAATCTGCCCGTGGTATGGGTGGCTTTGTGCGCTCCACATGGGACGAAGCGACAGAAATCACTGCAGCATCTTTACTATATACAGCAAAAACATACGGCCCTGACCGCAACGCAGGCTTCTCTGTAATTCCAGCGATGTCCATGTTGTCCTATGCAGCAGGTGCTCGTTTCCTTAACTTAATGGGTGGTTCACCATTGTCCTTCTATGACTGGTATGCCGATTTACCACCATCCAGTCCACAAGTTTGGGGTGAACAAACGGATACACCTGAATCTGGTGACTGGTACAATGCTGGTTACATCATGACTTGGGGTTCCAACGTACCGTTGACTCGTACGCCTGATGCTCACTTCTTAACAGAGGTCCGTTACAAAGGTACTAAGGTTGTATCCGTATCTCCTGACTATGCGGAATCTACAACTTCTTCCGATGCTTGGCTTAATGTGAAAGCCGGTACTGATGCGGCTCTTGCTATGGCAATGGGTCATGTTATCTTAAAAGAATATTACATCGATAAGGAAACTCCATACTTCAAAGAGTATGCTAAAGAGTTTACCGATATGCCATTCCTTGTACGCGTTGAAGACATCAACGGTGCAGTACAACCAGGTCGTTTCTTAAACGCTAAGGATTTAGGTAGCAAAGAAGACGGTGCTGATTTCCAAACTGTATTAATTGATGAAACAACAAATGAAATCGTTGTTCCAAATGGTACAATGGGCGACCGTCACACAAATCCACAAAAATGGAACTTACGCCTTGAAAATCGCAATACAGGGGCTAAAATTGACCCTCGCTTATCCGTATTTGACCAACGTCAAGATGTGACTGTTGTTAAGTTGCCATACTTTGGTGATGAAGAGCACGAAGGCGTTATTGAACGTGCTATTCCAACTATTACAGTACAAACTGTAGACGGTCCTGTAAAAGTAACTACTGTATATGACCTTATTCTTGCTAACTATGGTATCGATCGTGGTATCGGTGGTGAAGTGGCAACATCTTATACTGATGACACTCCTTACACACCTACATGGCAAGAAAAAATCACTGGCGTAAAAGCAGATATTGCTATTGCTACAGCTCGTGAATTTGCAGATAATGCAGAAAAAACTAAAGGTCGTTCCATGATTATCATGGGTGGTGGTATCAACCACTGGTACCATGCGGATATCATTTACCGTACAATCTTGAACCTCATCATGTTCTGTGGTACAGAAGGTGTTAACGGTGGTGGCTGGGCTCACTACGTAGGTCAAGAAAAACTTCGTCCTGTTGAAGGTTGGGGCGGTATCATGACAGCTAACGACTGGAGTAAAGCGCCTCGTTTGCAAAATGGTACATCTTGGTTCTACTTTGCGACAGAACAATATCGTTCTGATTGCATCGATTTGGCAGACCGCGTATCTAAATTAGCTAAGCCTCGTTACCGTCACCCTGGTGATTACAACGTATTGGCTGCACGTTTAGGCTGGTTGCCATCTTATCCTACTTTCAATAAAGGCAGTCAAGAATTGATTAACGACGCTCGTGCAGCGGGTGCTGGTACAGAAGCAGAGATTAACCAATATGTAGCGCAAGCGTTGAAAAACAAAGAATTACAATTCTGCGTAGAAGATCCTGCGGCTAAAGAAAACCACCCACGCAACTTGTTTGTATGGCGTGCGAACCTTATCGGTTCTTCCTCTAAAGGCCACGAATATTTCTTGAAACATTTACTTGGTACAAAACATGGTGTTCTCGAAGATGATGACGCACCAGTAAAACCAGAAGAAATCAAATGGCGCGAAGCAGATGAAGCTGGTAAGCTTGACCTCTTAATCGACATCGACTTCCGTATGGCTTCTACAGGCTTGTATTCTGATATCGTGTTCCCAGCGGCTACATGGTATGAAAAAGAAGACTTGTCTTCTACAGATATGCATCCATATGTACACGTATTCCAAGCGGCTGTTGATTGCGCATGGGAAACTAAATCTGACTGGGATACATTCCGTACCCTTGCTGAAACAGTATCTCGCGTAGCGAAAGAGTCTGGCTTCACAGAATACGAAGATATCGTAGCATTACCTCTTGGTCATGATAGCCCAGGTGAAGTGGCTCAACCAGAAGGTAAGGTTCTCGACTGGAGCAAAGGTGAATGTGAGCCAATTCCAGGCAAAACAATGCCAAACCTTGTTCATGTAAAACGCGACTACAGTAAAATCTTCGAAAAATACATTGCATTGGGACCTAATATTGAAAATAAAATGGGTGCTCATGGCATGGCTTGGGATGTATCTGATGAATATCAAACATTGTACGCACAAAATGGTATTATCGATAATCCAGAATTCATTTCTCATGGCCGTCCAAGCATTTACGAATGTAAAGAAGCTTGTAATGCTGTATTGACATTGTCCTCTTGTACAAACGGTAAATTGGCTGTTCGCTCTTGGAAAGCAATGGAAGAAAAAACAGGCCTTTCTGGTCTTGAAAAGAACGCAAAAGGTCGTGAACAAGAAAAAATTACCTTCGATGACATGGTTCGCCAACCACGCTTCATCATTAGCTCTGTAACAAGTACTGGTAAGAACGATAAAAACCGTCGTTATTCTCCATTTACTACATCTACAGAAGATAAGGTACCATTCCGTACCGTAACAGGTCGTCAATCCTTCTATTGCGACCATGAAATGATGCGCGATTACGGTGAAGCTATGGCATTGTACAAACCGGTATTGTCCTATAAACCAGTACAAGGTGACTACAAACAAGAAGGTGTTCCTGAAATCACATTGAAATACTTAACACCACATCACAAGTGGTCTACACATAGTATGTATTTCGATAGCCAACAAATGTTGACATTGTTCCGTGGTGGTCAAACTATTTGGCTCAACGAAGACGATGCAGCAGAAATCGACGTTAAGGATAATGATTGGGTAGAAGCTTTCAATAAAAACGGTATCGTTGCAGCTCGTGCTGTAGTTTCCCCACGTATTCCTCGCGGCATTTCCTATATGCACCATTCCCAAGATCGTCACATTAACGTTCCTGGCGCGAAAGTTAAGAAACAACGCGGTGGTACGCATAATGCACCAACTCATATTCACATGAAACCGACACACATGATCGGCGGTTATGGCCAATTGAGCTATGGCTTTAACTACTATGGCCCAACTGGTAACCAACGTGATATGACAATTGTGGCTCGTAAAATGAAGGAGGTAGATTGGCTTGAAGATTAAGGCTCAAGTATCTATGGTCCTAAATTTGGATAAGTGTTTGGGTTGTCATACATGCTCTATCACTTGTAAAAATACATGGACGAACCGCGAAGGCGCGGAATATATGTACTTCAATAACGTGGAAACTCGCCCAGGCGTAGGTTACCCACGTCATTGGGAAGACCAAGAAAAATGGAAAGGCGGCTGGACATTAGATAACTCCGGTAAATTAGCTCTTTCTACAGGTTCTAAAACAAATCGTTTGATGAAATTATTCTTCCATCCTGAACAACCAGAATTGAAGGATTACTTCGAACCTTGGACATATGACTATGAAACATTGATTCATGGTGGTCGTAAAAACAACCAACCAGTTGCTCGACCTCGTTCCCTTGTGACGAAACAAAAAATGGAAGTTACTTGGGGCCCTAACTGGGATGACGATTTGGCTGGTGGTCAACATGCTCGCTCTGATGTGAACTTAACTAAGATGGGCCAAGATATCGTATTTGACTATGAAGAAGTATTCATGCGCTACTTGCCTCGTCTTTGTAACCACTGCTTGAACCCTGCATGTGTAGCTGCATGTCCATCCGGCGCGATTTATAAACGCGACGAAGATGGTGTGGTTCTCGTATCTCAAGATGTATGCCGCGGTTGGAGACATTGCGTTCCATCTTGTCCATACAAAAAAATCTTCTATAACTGGGAAACTAATAAAGCTGAAAAATGCGTATTCTGTTACCCACGCTTAGAAAATGGCTTGCCTCAAATCTGTGCTGAAACTTGTGTAGGTCGTATGCGCTATGTTGGCGTTGTATTCTACGATATGGACAAAGTAGAAGCTATGGCAGCTACAAAAAATGAACAAGATATTTACGAAAATACATTAGATTTGATTTTGGATCCTCATGATCCAGAGGTTATCAAAGCGGCTCGTGCTGAAGGCATCTCTGAAGCATGGATTAAAGCAGCTCAAAAATCTCCTGTATACAAACTTGTAAAAGAGTGGGGCGTGGCATTGCCATTGCATCCTGAGTATCGCACATTGCCAATGGTTTGGTATGTACCACCACTCAGCCCAATCTTGCAACGTGTAACATCTGATGTATACTTGCCAGATGCACATGAAATGCGCGTACCTGTACAATACCTTGCTAACTTGTTTACAGCAGGTAATACAGAAATTTTAGCTCGTACATTGCAACGTGTTCTCGACATGCGTGAATACATGCGTCGTCGTGAAACAGGTGACGGTCCTATCGATCACAATGTGGAGTTAACAGAGGATCAAATGTACGGTATGTACAAATTGTTGGCATTGTCCAAATACAATGATCGCTTTGTTATTCCATCTGATGTGAAAGTATCTCGCGAAGGTCGCCTAGAAATGCAACAAAATCGCGGTTTTGCTTGCCCTACAGGGGGATGTCAATAATGAAGGATGCTCAGAAAATCGCTCTTATTGCGTCATTTCTTCTACGCTATCCTGATGAACAATGGTATAACGAATTACCTGAATGGAGAGAGGACGCCCAATCCGTTGGGCATCCTCAACTTCGCCAAGGTTTATTAGAATTCTTCGACTATGTAGAGGAATCCAATAAAAAAGAATTCGAAGACCAATTTGTTCGTACCTTTGATTTTAGTCAAAATACAACGATGTATTTATCGACTTATGAATTGCAAGGTACTGGGGAACAAGCAGAAGAACTCGTTAAATTTAAAGCGTTCTTCCTAGAAAACGACTATGATTTGCCAAAAGAAATGCCAGACTATATTCCAGCACTTCTTGAATTATGTGCCGTTATCGATGATGAAAAAGCAAAAGAAATTTACGACTATTGTAAGCCAAAATTGGAATACATTAGAGAACGCTTCATTGAGGCTAAATTGCCTTATGCATTCTTGTTTGATATTATCTTGTCTGTTGCAAATGGATTGGAGGACGGTGCACGATGAATCTATTCCTTTGGGGCGCTTTGCCTTACATCGCTTTCACCTTCTTAATCGTAGGTACTTTGGTTCGTTTCTTCTACTTTGAAAGAAACTGGACTACAAAATCGAGTGAATTTTTAGAGAAAAAACAATTGCGCATTGCCAATCCATTGTTCCACTTTGGCTTGCTTTGCGTTATCGGTGGTCACGTAGTAGGTGTGTTAATCCCTAAAACTTGGACTGCTGCAATCGGTATTAATGACCATATGTACCATGAAGGTGCGTTATACATGGGTGCTGTAGCGGGTATCATCTTCATCGTAGGCTTCTTGCTTTTGATGAAACGTCGCTTTACTGTGCCTGCTATGAAAGTTAATACATCTGGCCTTGATAAATGGTTATACTTGTTCTTAACATTAGCTATTTTTAGCGGTATGGCTGGTACATTGCTTAATGCATCTGGTTTCTTTGATTACCGCGTATCCATCGGCCCTTGGTTCCGTAGCCTAATCTCCTTTATGCCGGATCCATCCTTGATGGAAGGCGTACCATTCATGTTTAAATTCCACATGTTAGCGTGGATGGTGGTAGCTATTATCTTCCCATTCAGCCGTTTGGTACACTGCTTGAGTGTTCCACTCAACTACTTAGCACGTCCGTTCATCGTATATCGCAAACGTGATCGTGTGTAATTGAATAGTTGAAACTTTATATCGGTTGCATACGGTATACTAGTTTCTCTAATAGCCCTCATGGTTGTGAAAGCTGTCGCTTTTACGGCTGTGAGGGCTTTTAGTGTTTATCTGCTCTTGGATAGTATTTAAAGTCTATATTGTAATATGGGCATATTCCTGCTATATGAGTAACATTCATATTTTTATTTGAGATTGGTATACATTTTTACTTTACTATGAGAATGAAAATTGGTATTATCTTATATGGTATTATTTTAAATTATATAGTTAAACGTGAGGAGTCTCGATAATGGCAGAAGTAGTGAAGAAACAATTTAAGAGTAAGTATCATATTCTTATTTGGATCGCTGTGTTAGCACTTATTTTAATGGGAATGGTAGAATATGGTTATGTGACTAGTGGCAGATCATTTGGTAACTGGAAGGTTCATTTAGGTTTAATTCCCTATGCTGCATGGCTTGTATTAACCTACATTGCAACGAAGCCAAAATGGTTTATCAAACGATATAATCCTAAAGAAATGTTTGAAGTGCATCGTATAGTAGGTATTGTCAGCGTTGTCTTAGTCTGTGCTCACTGGTATGTATACTTCTTAAAGGCCCTAAAATCTTTCTTAGGTTTTTGGGGCGGTTATATTTCCCTTGGAGCCATGTTTATTGCTCTTATCTTTGGTGTACTATACTTAACACCTTGGATTGGAAATATAGCAAAATCCGTATCTCGTAAGAAAGCGATTTGGATTCATCGTCTAAATCTTATTGCCATCATTGCAGCAAACATTCATGTTCATGGTTTTGGTCGTTTGTCCAAAATGGTACCATTCTTACCTGTATTTGATGTATTAACATATGCATTGGTTATTTATTACATCTATTGGATGATCAAACAAAAGCAATACTAAGAATGTAGTATATATTTTTTATAAATAGAAGCTCTCGTCTATTACTAAGAGATGAGAGCTTTTTTCGTACCTATCTTTACTTATTAGTGCATAAGAGATGGTCTTTTTTTCTTGTTTACGATACAATATATAGGTAAGTTATCTTAATATATTTAGGTAAATATATTCTAAATAATGTATTTTAATTAATTGCTTGAAGGTTGTATGGATATTTCATGGAAGCGCATCATCTATTTGATTTGCGCTATACAAGTCGGTGCGGGCATTACTATTATCGGCGTATTATCATTTATACCTTTATATTTGGTAGATCTAGGGCTGACCAATCAAGGAGAGGCTGCTATGTGGGCTGGTCTTGTATCTGGTGTAACACCTTGTATGGTAGCCTTGAGTGCTCCCTTTTGGTCCAGGAAAGCCAATGAACTAGGGCCTCGCCGGGTGATGATGTTCATCCTTGCCACTCTGATGCTAGCTGTAGGGGCTGCCGGTTTTGCACAAACGCCGAGTCAGCTATTAGTGCTGCGTACCTTACAAGGCTTAGTGGGTGGTTTTGTACCCATTGGACTTGGTATCATTGTATTAATCACACCAGAGGAACGCGTACCATGGGCGATGGGATTGTACCAAGCATCGATGGTGATGGGTCTTGTTTTTGGCCCTCTTATGGGTGGTCTTGCTGCTGATTTATTAGGCTATCGGGCTCCGTTCTTTATGTTTTCCATCTTATCAGGCTTGTGCTTGTTAGCTGTGTACCTACTCATGCCTAATCTACAGCATACGCATAAGGTAGATAGTAATGAGTCCCAATGGGCATTAATTAAATCATTTCTTGCTATCCCACGTGTACGATTGCTCGTGGTTATGCAATTTTTATGTAACTTTGGTATTACCGGTATAGGCCCTATATTGCCACTCTACATTAAACACTATATGCAAGTAAATGATGATTTTGTGGCCACCATTGTAGGTGTTATTATCTTTGGGGCCGGTCTGTTTAGTGCACTAGCATCGATTTCAATCGGTCGCATTACTAAATGGATGTCTATGCCGAATATATTATTGACGGCCACCTGTGGTGTAGGCGGATTTTTTATCCTCCAATATCTTATGCCAAATGTGTGGAGCTTAGGTATATTTAGAACCATTGCAGGATTCTTTATGGGCTTTATTACGCCTATAGCGAATACCTTGATTTCAAAGGCTGTTCCCAAAGAGCGGCGAAGTATTGTCTTTGGCGCTGTATCTAGTGTAGCCATGATGGGCAATGTGTTGGGCCCTATGATTAGTGGTATGATCGCTAATTGGTTTGGTTATGGCATGGTATTTTGGAGTACTGCTAGTATCTTTTTTATAGCCGCTATATTTGTGTGGCGTAGCCTGTTGCGTGAGAGTATCTAGATGTCTGGATAGTGACAGGTTTATTGTTTGAGATTATGTGTATTGAGAGAGTTCATCATGTTATTAAAACAATTGGAGTATTTTATTTCTGTTGTAGAGCATAACAGCTTTACACAGGCAGCCTATGAGCACTATGTGTCTCAGTCGGCTATTTCACAACAAATTAAATCCTTGGAGGCTAGCCTTGGCGTTCCATTGATGATACGTGAAAAGCGTAGCTTTCATCTAACACCGGCTGGTGAATATTTATATCGAAATGGTAAACAGCTGATGACGCGCGTTAAAAATTTACAAGATGAGACGGTGCGTGTCGGTAAAAATGAGCGTAAGTATTTGCGTATTGGCTATTTAAATCGCTATAGTGGCATTGCATTGCAGCAGGCATTAATGCGCACTACAAAACGGTATCGTGACCTCGATGTGCGTATGTATAGTGGCAGCCATTCTGAATTGAATCAAATGCTCGATGATAATTTGGTGGATATCATTTTTAATGATTATTGGCAAATTAAGTCGGATAATGATTATGTAGCATATCCTATTAGTAAGGCTACCGTTATAGCAGAGGTGCCCAAGGGGTATACCCCGGAGGGGTCTGTAGAGCTGAAAGAATTATTAGATTTGCCGTTAATTCTTGTATGTCATGATGACCAACGGTTAGATGAAGAGGAAAACTATCGAAAATCGATGGGATTTATGGGATCGTTCCTACAAGTTAAAAATCTTGAAGAAGCCCGTTTTCTCGTTGGTGCTGGACAAGGTATATTATTGGTAGACCGATTCAAGTATCTAGTGGATACCATTCCAGGTATTGAGCGAAAATGTATATTAAATAATGGTAAACCTATAGAAAAGGATTACTATTTCTATGTGAGTTCACAAAATCCTAATACCTATGCAGAGGCATTTAAAGATATTTTTCTACAGGTTCTCGATGAGTTTTAAATAACAACATATATGAATAAAACAGGTATCGCCTAAAACCACACAGCTTTATGGTGTAGTGATTTCAGGCGATACCTGTTTTGTGTTTATATGGACAGCATCATTAGAATGCCATCATAGACGAGCTTTATGCCATATATGATTAATACGGTACCGCATACGCGATTGATCCATACGAGATGGGATATCTTAATTTTCTTAGCTAGTACATACATGGTTCCAGCAAGGAATCCAAACCAAATCGGTGTCATCGCGAGAAATCCAAAGAAGAAGTGATATATGCTTTCAGCAGGAATATTAGCGCGAAAGGCGCCGAGCATCATGGAGGCATCGATGACTGCTTGCGGATTGCCCCATGTAACGAGAAGTGCCATTAACAGGATATTTTTGATGGGGATGTTCGTATCAACCTTTTTGAGTGAAGGTGTAGTTTTAAATGTTTTGTATCCTAGGTAGGCTACGAGCAAGCCGCCTGCAATGAGAATGATCAGGTTAAAGACTGGCCATGCCTCGAGGAGCGCCCCAATGCCGTAAAAGGCCGCCGTACTCAAGGTCATATCGAATAGACCAATGATAGTGATAGTTAACAGGATACGTGGCAATGGTTGGACGAGGGCCGTATTAATGATAAATAGATTTTGCATCCCAATCGGTGCAAACGTGGCGAGACCTACTAATAAACCTTGCAGGAAATACATAGATAATCCTCCTTTCTTGATGGATAATACGTTTAGGTAAATTTGGTACGTATAATAAAAGAATAGACCCCTGTGTAGTGTTATAAAGTACTACATAGAAATCTATTCTGTATTAAACGAAGCTTTATTCTATTTTACCATAAACCGATAACATGTTGCATCCCTAGGCTGACGAGGGTGATGCAAATCCAGCATGCAGCGCCTAATGCAAGGGCACTACCACCAGATTTGATAAGCTTAACAAGATTTGTATTAAGCCCAATAGCAACCATGGCCATGGTGATAAAGTATTTAGAAATAGTTTTGAATATGTCTAAGAAGTGAATGTCCACATTTGCATAGGACAATACAGTTGTAATAAGAGAACAAATGACAAAGTAAAGAACAAACTTAGGGAAGATAGCTGCAATATTAACAGATTCAGCGTTATCGCTTGCCTTAGCCGCTTGTTTTGCTTTGTACACTTGATAACTAGCAAGACCTAAACAGATAGGGATGATTGCCAATGTACGTGTCAATTTAACAATGGTTGCATATTCAAGAACTTGCGTGCCTGTGCCCTTCATGCTATCCCAAACAGCAGCAGTAGCTGTTACGGATGATGTATCGTTAACGGCTGTGCCCGCAAAGAGGCCAAAGCCCATGTTAGACAATCCAATAGCATCGCCAAGAGGTGGGAATACGAATGCAGCGACTACATTGAAGAAGAATACAACGGAAATAGCTTGTGCAATATCTTGATCGCTAGCTTTCACAACAGGCGCCGCCGCAGCAATGGCACTACCACCACAGATGGAAGAACCAACACCAATTAAAACGGCTGTGTTAGAATCGATATGCGTGGCTTTGAATATGATGTAAGAAATGATAAGCGATGTGGCAATGGTTGAGATGATAATTGGTAAGGAAACCCAACCTACATGCAATACTTGGGTGATGTTAAGACCAAAGCCGAGAAGGATAACGGCCCATTGTAGGATTTTTTTAGACGTAAATCCAATGCCGGCGCCCGTTTTTTCTCGTTTCCAAGATGTGAATAAAGAACCAATAATAATACCGAGGATAATCGCGAAGATTGGACTGCCGATAAAATGAAAATGCTGTCCTAATAGCCAACATGGAATGGCTAGAATTGCACAGAGCAATATGCCTGGCAGTGTTTTTGTATTGATACCCATCATAAAACCTCCTAATTGTACCTACTTGGTACATACATCGCTGTGGTATCGCACAGGATGTATAAATAAACTACGACTTAATAATAACATAATCGGGGGAATTAATCGAGGGGGATTCCTCATTAAGTATCTTGTATACATAGCTTATAGTATTGTATCTTATGGTGAAAGTTTTATATAATCTTATACGGGATAATTATACTTAATGAAATATGATTCCTAGTAAAATACGTAGAGAACATCAACATGTCTCATAGAATATGCGAGGTGCATTATGATTGATATTAATGGTATCATTGAAAAAAACAAAGAATATGTAGCTAAACACCCTGAGCTTGCTCAAAAGGGTTTAACTAGTCATCCTACAAAGAAATTAGCCATTGTAACATGTATGGATACGCGTTTAGTGGGGATGCTCGAAGAATCCTTAGGATTTGATCGTGGCGAGGTCATCACCATTAAGACAGCCGGCAACAGCGTAACGCAACCGATTGATAACATCGTTCAAAGTTTGCTTGTATCTACATACGGCATGGGCATCGAAGATGTAATCGTCATCGGTCACGAAAACTGTGGTATGATTGACTTTTCCGCAGAACAATTTATGGAATCTATGAAAGCCAAAGGCATTAATGAAGATGCGATTCGCATGATTGAACCAGGTCTTATCGATTGGATGGACCGTTTCCACATTTCTGAAGAAAATGTACGCTATACAGTTAAATTCTTGCGTCACCATCCATTATTCCCAAGAGGCATGGGATTCTACGGGGGGATGATGGATCCTGATACAGGGGAATTCCGCTATATTGAGGTTTAATCATCTACTCGATGGGGCCCTATTACAATTCTACATTTAGGCTATCAAGAGCCACGCATACTCTCTCGCTCCACCGGCCGGGTCTGACTACGGCCTGCGGCCTTCGCAGGGCCAAAGTCGCGCGAGAGTATGCGTGGCTCTTGCTATAACTATAGATGTAATTAGGTCCCATCGAGTTTTCTCATAACCACAATGTAGCGGAATTCCTCTGCATTTAATGAGAGAGAACACCGGCCGGGTCTGACTCCGGCCTACGGCCTTCGCAGGGCCAAAGTCGCTGTGGAAAGGGACCCTCTATTTCTATTTACTTTGCGTGTAAACTAGTCTCATTGGGTTATGCTTACCCGCTCAATATAGCGGAATCTCTCTATATTTAAGAGTGGAATGTCGCTGCGAAGGTATGAGTGGCTCTTGTTATAGCGAAAATTGTCAACCTGTATAGATTGTATATAGTTGACTGTTTTATTTGTAAGTTTTATACTGTAATTAAATTGTCAACTAATTATATATGCATAGTTGTTAATGCTGATTCGATATGGTAAAGAGGTGCTCGTATGAGACAGTTAGGTGTTTCTATTATTGGTACGGATACGGATGTAGGTAAGACATTTGTCACAGGATTACTTGGGGCGTTAGCAGTGGACGATGGTTTTGATGTAGGCATGGTTAAGCCTGTGTCGTCTAGTGCGGTTCCATTTTCTCAATGCGAAACGATGGATGAAGATGAAATATGCATGGGTCTTGAAAGTAAGGATGCTACCTATTTGATGCAGTCTGTAGGTATTCCTGAGTCGCGTCGCCATGAGGTGAATCCTATTGCATTGGCAGGGGATTATTCACCGCGTTTGGCGGCAGAGTTGGCCGGTGTAGAGATCGATTATCCGGAAATCGTAGATCATGTAAAAACGGTTGTAAATCAACACGATATTACATTTGTAGAAGGGGCTGGTGGCATTACAACGCCTCTTACTAAGGATATTACGTTTACAAATCTTATGACGGATATTGCATATCCTGCCATATTGATTGCTGATGGGCGTCTAGGTTCTATCAATCGCGTTGTGTTAACGTATGAGTATGCAAAACAGCATCATATTGATGTAAAAGGAATCATTGTAAATGATACGACTGTGGTGGATCCATTCTTATTAAAGACGAATATTGAGGATATGGAACGGTATACCGGTATTCCGGTGCTCGGTGTACTTCCTCCATATCAAGGACCTAATCAAGCGCATATCAAGCTTGGTTGGGGGCGTTCGTTCTTAGATTCGGCTAAGATTTGGCAAACTGTATGGGGCATTTAGTGAAAGCTCTATATACAAGGAATCTGGAATTAAGTAGATAGTATAGATATAAAATCTTAAGTATGAGGTGTTATGATGGCAGAGAAACAACTTTCACAACTTTCACAAATTGCACAATGGGACCACGAATTTGTATGGCATCCATTTACACAAATGCAAGACTGGTTAGCACAAGAACCTGTAGTTATCGAACGCGGTGAAGGCGTGTATTTGATCGATGACAAGGGTAAAAAGTATTATGATGGTGTATCATCCTTGTGGGTTAATATTCATGGCCATAATCATCCTGTGCTTAATCAAGCGTTGAAGGACCAAGTTGATAAGATTGCGCATAGCACATTGCTCGGATTGGTGAGCCCTCCATCAGCGCAGTTGTGTAAAGAATTAGTTGAACTTGCACCAGAAGGTTTGGAAAAGGTATTCTTATCCGATGATGGTAGTACGGCTATTGAAGTCGCTATTAAGATGGCGTACCAATACCGTCAATTAGTAGGTCAAACAAAGAAAACGAAATTTATTGCACTCAATGCGGGCTATCATGGTGATACATTGGGGACTGTATCCGTAGGTGGGATTCAGTTGTTCCATCAAGTATTCCATAATTTGTTGTTCAAACCTTTAACCTTGCCAAGCCCTGGTGTATACCGTGATGTAGCAGATCGAGATAAAGCATTTGAAGAGTCCTTAGCAGAATTGGAACGTATCCTCAATGAAGAAGGAGACGAAATTACAGCTCTCGTTATGGAACCATTAGTGCAAGCTGCGGCCGGTATGCTTGTTATGCCTCACGGCTATTTAAAACGCGTTCGTGAGTTAACTGCCAAACATGATGTATTCCTCATCGTTGATGAAGTGGCAACAGGCTTTGGCCGTACAGGTAAATTCTTTGCTTGTGAACATGAAGGCGTATCGCCTGATTTTATGACCTTATCCAAAGGGATTACGGGTGGTTATTTGCCGTTGGCCGCTACATTGACTACAAAACGCGTATTCGATGCATTTCTTGGCACATTTGAAGAAAAGAAAACATTCTACCATGGTCATTCCTACACCGGTAATGCCTTGGCATGTGCTGTTGCATTGGCTTCGTTGAAAGTATTCCGCGATGAAAAGGTTATCGAAGGATTATCTGCGAAGATTGAGGCTTTCACAAAGGCACTTAAACCTATCGAACAGTTAAAACATGTTAAAGAAGTACGTCAACGAGGTCTTATTGTAGGTATTGAACTTGAAAAGGACGTTGCTACTCACGAAGCGTATCGCCCAAATGATGCGGTAGGTGCAAAGGTTGCTGTTCTAGCTCGTGAACAAGGCCTTATTTGCCGCCCAATCGGCGATGTGGTTATCCTTATGCCACCATTGGCATCCACGGTGGAACAATTGGAAGACATGGTTCGCATCGTAGGTGAAAGTATTAAACGTGCCACAGAAGAAGAGGGCGTATTAGAAGATTTGAAGCCAATCATTCTATAATAAAAAGCATTTTACTTGCATAATGTAAAATATATTCTATACATTCTCAAAATACGATGATTATTCTGCATATCTATGATACTATATATGTATAGTATATATATTCAAAGGAGGTCATCGTATGGACATTTATGTAATTATGCAAGTCATTATTTTGTTCGGTGCCATCTTCTTGGGCGTACGCCTCGGTGGCATGGGCATCGGCTATGCTGGCGGCCTCGGCGTTGTATTGCTGAGCCTCGGTATGGGGATGTTCCCAGGGCAAATCCCTTGGGATGTTATCCTAATCATTATGTCAGCCATTGCCGCAATTTGTGCATTGCAGTTGGCTGGTGGTTTAGATTATTTAGTACGCATTGCGGAAAATATCTTGCGTAAAAATCCTAAACACATCAACTATTTAGCTCCTACAGTTACGTATTTCTTGACAATCTTAGCTGGTACAGGTCATACGGCATTTTCTATGATTCCTGTAATTGTAGAGGTTGCAAAGAGCGAGAACATCAAGCCGTCCGTACCACTATCGATTGCCGTTGTAGCGAGCCAAATTGGTATTACCGCAAGCCCTGTATCCGCAGCGGTTGTTGCTATGAGCGGATTCCTTGAACCGTTCGGTGTTAGCTATCCAACATTGCTTGGTATTTGTATTTCCACAACATTTATTGCGGTTATGATTACTGCCTTTATCATGTCGACCTTTACGAACAATGATTTGTCTTCTGATCCTGTTTACCAAGAACGTTTGGCAGCAGGCCATGTGGCACCACCTCGCGAAAAGAATGTGGATTTCCATCTAAAACCAGGTGCGAAAAAATCTGTTTTGATTTTCTTAATTGGTATCATTTGTATCGTATTCTATGCAACAGCAATTTCTAAGAATATCGGTATTATTAAACCGGTTATCTTCGGCCGAAACGATGCCATCGTCGGATTCATGATGATTATTGCAGCGGCTATCACATTCTTCTGTAAATTAGATACAGCACAACTTGTCAACACAAGTACATTCAAATCTGGTTTATCTGCTTGCGTCTGTGTTCTCGGCGTAGCGTGGTTAGGCGATACCTTTGTAAAAGGTCATATCCCTGAAATTAAAGCCATGGCCTCTAGCATGGTAACGGCATATCCATTCTTGTTAGCAGTGGCCTTCTTCTTCGCTAGTACGCTTTTGTATAGCCAAGCAGCGACTACACAAGCACTTGTACCGGCAGTAATCCTTGCTTTAGGTATTACACCGGAAAATACGGGGTCTGTATATATCATTATCGCATCCTTTGCGGCCGTATCTGCACTCTTTGTACTACCTACATACCCAACACTTTTGGGGGCTGTACAAATGGATGATACAGGTTCGACCCGAATCGGTCATCTCGTATTTAACCATCCCTTCTTCATCCCAGGCGTACTTGCCATTGCTATTTCTGTAGCACTTGGTTTCGTTGTTGCTCCATTGATGTTGTAATTGGTGAAAGCGTATAAAATCCTATACTATGCATAATACACAGGGCCTAGTCACATACGACTAGGCCCTGTTAATTGTTGTGCAATGGATACATTATTGGAAAAATGCTATACTATACATAAGAGAGGGATATATAGTATGGTAGAGAAAGATGATATAGGAGCCTATTATGTATACGATTTCTATCAAGCTAGATATGAATCGCATCCCGCCGGAAGCATTCGAGGCAATGAGAGAGAAGCATCATATCTGGTATAAAACATATTTTGATGCAGGAAAATTTTTAATGTTTGGCTCAAGACCAGATAACTCTGGTGAAAGCCTTATTATCGCTCAAGGAACAGTTGAGGACTTAGAAGAGGCGGTACAATTTGACGCATATTATGCGGAGCAATTGGCAACCTATGAGATTCGCGAATATAAGGTAACATTGTTCAATGAAGCGATTAAAAACTATATAGATTGATATTAGATATCCCATATGAAAGGGCCCCTAGTACATTAGACTAGGGGCCCTTTTGGCGTTTTATCTGTTTTTACAGTCCTTGCAGATTCCCGCAATTTCTAGGTGATGCTCTGTTACTGTAAAATCTACATCTGTAAGTTCCTGTGGCATTTCTACGACGGGGCAGGTATGTAGAGGTATCATAGTTCCACATTTCGTACATACCGCATAGTGACGGTGCGTATGGGGTGTAATTTCGTAGTACGCCATGTCGCTACCCATGATGGTGGTACGTGTAACGATATCTTTTGTTTCTAATAACTCAAGGGTGCGGTAAATGGTAGACATCCAGGTGGTGCTGCCATCGCCTAATCGTTCAGCAATTTCGATGGCGGTAATCGGTTTATCCGTTGAGTTTAATACGGACCAAATAGCCTCGCGCTGTTTGGTCTTTTTTATGCCTTCTGGCCAATGTATTGTATTCATAATAACGCTTTCTATCATGGGGTAACTATTAACTGTATGTACTCTTGTACACATACTATTTATTTACTAAATTGCATCCTCCGAATAATGGATTTAATATTCTTGATGATGAGTACTACCAATAGGATGAATACCGATGTAAGTGATACAAAGCCACCTGGCGCCACGTTAAGATAATAGGATCCGAATAGGCCGATAATCATGGCCAGTAAACTAAATCCAATGGAGCAGAGTAAGGTTGTTCTAAAACCTTTTTCCAATTGTAATGCAGAGGCTACCGGTAAGGCGATCATGGCACTTAATACGAGAACGCCGACGATTTTGATGGAAATGGATACGGCTGCCGCCATTAAGATAGCAAATACATAGTTAATCAAATCCACTTTTACACCCGCTACTCGTGCGGCCTCTTCATCGTAGGCGATGTAGAGAAGTGAGTTGTAGAGGAAATACAAGGTTAACACAGATAATATAGTGAGTACTGCAATGCTAATCATATCTGTAGTATTTACGGTTAAGATACTACCGAAGAAGAACACGTTAGCGTTAGCTTTCAGCTTGCCCGAACTGATGAGGGTAATGGCTGTACCGATGCTGAGAGATAAGATGATGGTAAGAATTAAATCAAGATGATGAGAAAAGTATTTTCGCAAGAACTCGATAAGGGCGCCGCAGATAGCGGTGAATATGAAAGCCCCTAATATAGGGTTCGTATTGGTCAATAAACCGAGGGTAATCCCGGCGAGGGATGCGTGGCTCATGGTGTCGCCAATCATACTGGACCGGCGTAATACCATAAATATACCGATGCATGGGCATAATAGAGAAATGCAGACTGCTACGAAGAAGGCATTTTGCATGAAATCATAATTAAACATGGCGCACCTCCTTAGATGTTGTATCCTGAGCCTGAGCCGTCACGTCTGTAAAGCAGGAACAGTTTTCATGGCCTACAGGATTGCATCCCGTGTTATGCATGATTTCGCAAGCATATTGTTCAGGGGAACAGAGATGACCTTGACCATTTGCAATGTGATAGATATTTGTCGAATTTGCAAGAGCCATTTCCAAATTATGCTCTACAGAAATAATGGTAATATGGTGTTCCTGATTTAGTGTGCGCAAGAGGGCATAAATACCTTCTTGGCTCTTGCGGTCGATGCCCGTTGATGGTTCATCGAGAATGATGAGATCTGGGCTACCGATAAGGGCCCGTGCGATAGAAACGCGCTGTGCTTGACCGCCGGATAATTTGCTGATGAGTCGGTCTTTAAACTCCGTCATATGTGTGAGCTCAAGAACGCGATTCACTTCATGTTTATCTTTGATGTTCAATAGCTTGCGATAGGAATCTAGAATTTCATAGACTGTAATAGGAAATCCAGCATGGGAGAAATCATTCTTTTGTGATACATAACGAATATTGTTCGTGTTACATGTGATGGAACCTTTTACAGGCGTTAGAAAACCTAGAATGAGGCGCAAGAGGGTGCTTTTACCAGAACCATTGTCGCCTACGATGGAAATATAATCGCCACTATGCACCTCTACGTTTAAATCATTTAGCACATAGGGCGGTTGACCTTGGTATGAAAAATAAAGATGTTGAATTGATAACATAAAAACCACTTTTCTGATTGACAAAATTATTACTACGTTTATACTATAACTATATTACAAATGCAACTGAGTCGCAACTGCAATTAAAGAATACTATATATACTATAATAGCATGAGCACTCAGGATTTAGAAAAAGGAGGCCTACTATGGTCAAGAAACTGGTATTGTTAGTAGTTGGCGTGCTGATGGCTGCTCTATTTGCAGGCTGTGGTAATGATGCGCCAAAGGAACAAGCAGGTAAGAAAATCCAAGTGGTAACAAGTTTTAATGCTATGTCTGAATTTGCGAAGGCTATCGGTGGCGATAAGGTAGAGGTATCTACGATTATTCCAGATGGTACGGAACCACATGACTTTGAATTAAAACCAGAGAATATGAAACAATTAGCATCAGCGCAAGTATTTGTTTATAACGGACTCGGCATGGAACCTTGGGCGCAACAAGCGATTGATGCGGCTAAAAACGACAAACTTGTATCTGTGAAAGCATCTGACGGTGTAGAGGCTATTAAGAACACAGATCCTGACGAAATTAAAGAACATGGCGCTGAAGACCCTCATACATGGTTGTCTTTGAAAAATGCTAAGATCGAAGTTAAAAATATTAAGGATGCATTGGTAAAGGTAGATCCTACTAATAAGGATTATTACGAAAAGAACTACAATGATTATGTGGCAAAATTAGATGCGATGATTCAAAAATATGAAGGTCAATTTGCAAAAGCTCCACACAAAAACTTTGTAACAGGTCATGCTGCTTTTGCATATCTATGCCGTGACTTTGGATTAGAACAAAATAGCGTAGAAGATGTGTTTGCAGAAGGTGAACCAAATGCAACACAATTGGCTAAACTCATCGAATACTGCAAGGAAAATAAGATTACCACAATCTTCGCAGAAGAAATGGCTAGTCCAGAAGTATCTAAGACATTAGCTCAAGAAGTAGGCGCTAAGGTAGAAACCATTTATACTATCGAAAGCAAGGAAGACGATAAAACATATCTTGAACGAATGGATGATAATTTGACTAAAATCTTAGGAAGTTTGCAATAACTTTTTATGAGTAAAATTAAACTATTTATAACATAAAAATATAATAAAATTAAAAGCAAGGTATATTCTATACCTTGCTTTTATGTTATAATAAATGAGCGTTTCATGAAATAATGTACTGTTTATGTGCATTGACGCATACTTTGTATTGTGTTGTATTAATAAGTATTAAGAGGACATATGATTGAATTCTTTGATCGATTAGTAGGGCCTATCGATACGGATGGCGTACGCATATATCGTCAACGTACCAGCATAACTCAATTAGTCGTGATGATGGTGCTAGCCGTTATATGTTACCAATTCACCGCTATAGGTGATTCGGTATATGCGGAGGCTATGAAACACTTCATCATGAATCCTACCACATTTATGAAAATTGAACAACTTCCTATGGTTAATATCATTGAAATCAATGGATTGCTACAAAAGTTGAATACGACGACACCTCTGTGGGATGTGAGCAGATGGCTATTGCTGATTGTGAAAGCTTTAGTTATGGCTATACTTATCAGCGGCTATGCATTATGGCGTGCTCGTCATTGCTATACGATGACTATTTTAACCGGTGTATTCCACTGTATTGCCTATGCGCAAGTGGTAATCGGTATCTACATGTTGAGCATTGGTGTACTCTTTGCTTTCGCTAAAGCTCCTGTCGTCCTCGTGTTGTTATTGGGCGTATTTCTTACGATTATTTGCCTTCTTCTTACCATGTCTTTAATCACCGTGGTAGGACGTATTGTGGGGGCCTCCGTTTCGGGCAATGCCTTTGAAGGACTTCTCGTTATATGCGGTGCGTACATCATCTGGGTAGGCATAAAATTTTTAGGCATACTACTATTTTAAAAAGACACATTCCGTTTTTTGGAATGTGTCTTTTCATCGTTATATAGCAACTACGCATGATTTGTCCGATAATTCTTATTTGTCATGGTTGTTGTTTTCATATTCATTAAATAAGAATGCTACATTATCTTCATCGTATTCGATTTGTTCAGACCATCGTCTGATTTGTTCTGGTAGATTTCCGAATTGATGTGTTAGCAGTGCTATGAATACTGTGGCGTCAAAGGCGTATCGCACAAGGCTTTCTAACGAGTATTCTGCAAGCATATCAATTTGGCGGTATAAGATGTATTGATACACCTTGTTGAGTGCGGATACATCGATGGTGTCGACCTTAAGTAAGTCCATCGTAGTTGATGCCGTTGTCGATGACAGCATGGCCTCTAAATGGGCTAGTTGATTTGTCCATTCCTCATCGATAGGCTCCGTTTTCTTATATATAGTAACTAACTCTTGGCAGTAGTGGATAGAATGATTGAGTGTAAACTGACAAATAGCCGGATTAATACCTAATGCTAAGAGGTCAAAGATATTTTCGAGTACGGGACGGTCTTCAGCAGTAAATTCGCCGTCATCATCTTCGATGGTGAATAGCAATTGATCGCCTTCGGTAGCTAGTAACTTTTCTACCGATTCTTCGCAGGATAGACCGACGCCACAGAGCTCGAGGTCTTCGATATATTTATAGAACCGCGGATGCATATGGCAGGTATCGCATAAACTATCTTCGCCTAGTTCTAAGACTACGCGGCACAATCCATCTTCCCGTAGCAACGGACAGGTAGGCTGTTTGTCGCTAAACATGAAATAATAGCCTTCGTCATCGACGGTCATAAATTTCCGTAGGTCTTCGCCTAATGGTGTAGGCAGTGTTTGATATAATTTAGCCGTCTCCTCATCTACATCGATAGTCCACTTTTGACAACATGTATGATGACATTGATTGGCTTTGCATTGAAATGTATGGTAAAAGGTTGGATATAAAGAAATCATAGTACTCACTTGTATATATTATTAACTACTGTTTTACTAATTAAATTGTAACATATGCTATCTATTCGTGGGTGTTATTTTAGATTATGATTTTGTTCGTGAAAGCCCTAATTATTGTGTATAATAATAGTATATGGAATATTTACTAATACTATTTATGTAGGAGGAACTTATGAAATCTATGTTCGTAAAAGGCGGTATTGCATTGGCACTAGCAGCGGCATTTGGGGTAAATGCACCAGTTGTTGATGCGGCTAGTATTGTACCGGTACAACCGACAGTAGCAGTTGTTGATGCTAATCATGCAGCCATTGTAGGCGCCAATACATTGCTCAATGCTTTCATTCAACAACATCCAAAAGCAGCGATTACAGAAATTGCATTTGATGGCGAAGATGGTCAAATTAAATATGAAGTTGAAGGCTTTGATTCAACAGGTAAGTATGAGTTGAAATACAACTACAATACAAATCAAATTGGTGAAACAAAAGAAGGCGCATACAAGGTTGGTTTAGAGAAAAAGGCCTTTGATCCTACTCGTATTTTAACGCCAGACGCAGTTGTAAACTTTGCCTTTGCTCAAACAAAAGGCCAAGCAACTAGCCTTAATAGCTGGTCTGTAAAAAATGAAAAAGGTCGTTTTGTATACGATGTAGCATTTGGTGCCGCTAATCATCAAGAAATTGAAGTGCATGTAGACGCTTTCACAGGTGAACTTGTATCTGTAAAAGGCGTAAAATAGGTGTATTTGACATCTTACTGCAATAGGAGTAGGATGTTACTATACACATGCTGGTATAGCTCAGTTGGTAGAGCGGCTCATTCGTAATGAGTAGGTCGTAGGTTCGAATCCTATTATCAGCTCCAACTAATTTTATGAATTTCTGTGAGTATCAATGAATTGGATAGATTAAATAAATATAGATAATACCAGCTTCATTGATACTCTTAGATATTCATGATAGTCTATAAGTTGATTATAATTTGTCCTCTCTAAAAAACCCTTTAGGTTATCGCCTAGGGGGTTCTTATTATATATTAGAGTATGTTAATATATGTCAATATATGTTTAATAGCTTTTTTAGGGTATCTGGAATGTTGCGTTTTGTTGAAAGTATCTAATATATAAAAAAACCCCATTTAGAAATTTGGAGTTGTAGAGGTGAGCATTTGGAAGAAAATAGACCTGATTTTAGAGATATAAAATCATTTGAAGAATTTAACAGATACTACTGGTATCGAGAAGAGCTTTCACAAATTTGTAAGTACCTTGGATTAGAATACAGATGTACAAAAAAAGAATTAAATCATATTATAGAACAATATTTTAAGGGAAATAGAGTAGAAAAATTTTTGAGGAAAAGAAATAAAAATCAAACCGAAATAATAACCCTAAATACATCATTACTTGAATGTGGGTTTTCCTTTAATCAGAAATTTCGTGATTATTTTTCAGCTGTAACAGGTGTTAATCCCTTTAAATTTAATGCTGATATGGCAACAGCTTGGCGAAAAGTAAAACGGGACAACAACATAAATTTTACAATCCAAGATATGATTAAAATATACTATGGAGAGTCAGACTACGCCAAGTATGATAATTCAGCTTGCCAATGGAATCAATTTCTAAAGGATTTTTGTGCAGATGAGTTTAGCAATCATTACTCTAACAAGTTAAAAGTTGCGGCTATCCTTTGGAAAGAAGTTAGAGATTCAAAAAATAAAAAGATTTATTCACGGGGACTTCTAAAAGAATATAGCTACAAAATAGAGGAGTACTGTAAGTAAACAACTTCAAGTTTGTCGAAGGGAATATAAAGTATTAAAGACGATAGAAATAAAAAATCTATCGTCTTTTCCATGCCTATTTTCAATTTATATTGCGAGCAATAAATAGGGAAAACTCGCAAGAGTTGCTAACCAGTATTTCAAATTTATTTTTTAAAAATTACAAATCTATTGGTAGCTTTTTGGTAGCTAAATATAGTATTTTTTCTAAAAATTTACTCATGAATGATCTAGCTGTGGGTCATATTGAAAAAATTAGTATTTAATAATATGGGAAATGTTGCATGCTATGGGCTTTCACAGAAATCAGCAGACATAATATGAATTGATGATTCATGAATCACATTTGTAAAAATTCTATAGAAATTTAGCCGAAAATTCATATATATTTCATGCAATAAATTGAGCTGTTCTGATATCTTAATTTGCATCTCATACGCGGTGGCTAAGATGGTCTCAGTTAGCCGCCATAGGCCTAGGTGGTAAACAGATGTGATTGTACATAGGTTATATTCCATAGCTTATATGCAATTAACTATTTGAAACTTAGGAGGACATGATGAAGAAATCTATCGTAAGAACTAGCCTTGCATTGGCAGTAGCTGGTGTATTAGGCACTAGCGTAGTTGCTTATGCAGCAGAAGCCCCACAAGTACAACCTGTGCCGGTAGTAAAAGAAGCAGTACAAACTGCACCAGTAGTAAAACAAGAAGCAACAGCACCAAAAATTGATGTGTCTGCAGCTATTAAACCTGTAGCAAATGAAAATACTAAACCTGTAGTGACTGAAACTGCTAAATCTGTAGCCCCTGAAGCTGCTAAACCTGAAGCTCCAAAAACTGTAGCGACTGAAACTGCTAAGCCTGCAGTAAACGAAACTGCACAACCTGTTGTAGTTCCTGCAGCAGCAAACCCTGCAGCGGCATCCATGGATGCTGATACAACTCCTGTAGTTGCAAAAGCAGATAAAAAGGATGCAAAAACAACAAAGGTTGTAAAAGCGGATACAAAAGACCATAAAACAACTAAGGTCGTAAAATCCAATAAAAAAGCTCAATCTGCTCCAGCTGTAAAAGCTGAAAAAGCAGATAAAGCTCATAAATAATCTACTATACCAATACACATACATTGCGCCATCCCATCGGCGCCTTGGGGTGCATACATCTCCCAGTGCACCCAGATACGGGCCCTTTGGTGGATCAGACAAACATTGACTCTCTCCTATGCCGTCTGTCTCCTTAGGGCCTCCTTATGAAGGGCTCCCTCCCAATTCATAAGTATATACATGATGTATATAAAATATCTCTCTCACAACACACAATACACACACAACACACACAATCCATATGTGTATGGTATAGGAGAATAAAAGCACCACCGAATTTCGGTGGTGCTTTTACTTTTGTGGATGACAATAGAATAAATTGTGTCATCCTCTTGTGTTATATGTATTGTCTTGGCACGCGATCAGAGAAGCCACAGAAGATTTCATAAGGAATGGTGGAGGCAAGGGCTGCAATTTCAAGAGCCGAGATGCTTTCATGACCTTGAGACCCCAATAGTACTACCTTGTCGCCTGGTTTGACTGTAATTGTATCAGGTATTGCGACCATGAATTGGTCCATACAAATGCGCCCTACAACAGGACAACGAGTACCTTGGATGAGAACAGTACCACGATTAGATAGGCTGCGTGGATACCCGTCGGCGTAGCCTACAGGAATAGTAGCGATTGTCATCGGTTCTGGTGTGACATAGGTAGAACCATAACCAATACCTTCGCCTGCTTCGAGATGCTGCACATGAACGACTTCACTGTGGAAGGAGAGAACCGGTTTTAGACCTAATCGATTTGGCACATCGAGAGATGGCATAATGCCGTATTGGATGATACCTGGTCGTGCATCTGTGAAGAGACTATCCTTTACGGATAGTAGGCCGGCACTGTTGGCGAGGGAGAAACGATAGTCCGCATCAGGTCTAAAGGCACGAATTTCATCCACCATTGTATGGAATTTTTGAGCCTGTCCATGAGCGTGGCTTTGATCTGCTGCATCGGCATTACTCATGTGTGAAAAGAATCCGTCTACTGCAAGATTTGGATAGGATTCAACGCGCTTAATGAATTCCACCGCATTTTCTGGTTTAATACCTATGCGGTGCATGCCTGTATCAACGGCTACGGCAACGCGGATAATCATATCGTGATTGTCCGCCACTTTGTTGAGGGCCTCTAAATCGGTAGATTCGCAAACGGCGGGAATGGAATTCGTATCCGCTACAAGTTCAAAGGATTGTGGTCTCGTCAGACCCAATAGATAAATAGGTACCATAATGCCAGCATTGCGAAGTGGTACAGACTCTTCTGGAATGGCAACGGCTAAGGATTCATAACCTTCTTCAACAGCAATACGTCCCATCATAACGCTGCCGTGACCATAGCCATTGGCCTTGATAACCGCTGTGGATGTACTCCATTCAGGGAGGCTGTCTTTTATTTTTCGTAGGTTCTCGCGAACCAAGCTTGTATCAATCGTTAAATATGTTGGTCTCATGATTATTTCACTCCTAAAATACATTACTTTTATTGTATAACTTTTAGGGAATTAAACAATAGTTTTTGTGAAAGTTTATGCTGAAATTTCATTTATACTTAGATTCTAGGAGTCATTAGTCAAAATCAGCATAGGAGATAATGAATATGACGTATAATATGTAGCATTTAGTAGTATAATTAGTATATAAAATGATTTCACTTATGATAACAATCGTGAGGAGGATATGATGAACGAACGAGTTGTAGTGGTTAATGCTGGTAAGATGAATTATGATCACTTGCTAGATTTTTCTGTATTATCAAATGATGTACAAGTGTATGACGATAGCACAAATGCTGAGCTTATTGAACGTATTCAAGGCGCTACTGTAGTGGTAACAAAAGAAATACCTGTAGGGCCAGAGTTGCTTTCACAATTTCCTGAATCTGTGAAACTCATCGTAGAAGCTGGTACTGGATATAACAACATCGACCTTGATGCGGCGCGTGCTAAGGGCATTACGGTGTGCAATATTCCAGCTTATAGTACGGAACGGGTAGCTCATACGGCGATTATGATGCTTCTAAATTTTGCATCTACTATGCAGCAACAAATCGGTATGCTTGCTAGAGGCGACCGTAGCAATTTTACTAAACATTTACAAGTCCCTCACACCGAAGTTAATGGTAAAACATTAGGTATCATCGGTGCAGGTCATATCGGCATGGCTGTTGTAAAGGTAGCAAGGGCTTTAGATATGAACATTTTAATTCATACGCGTACGCCAAAGGAAGATAGCGAGGGTATTCGCTATGTAAGCCTTGATGAATTACTCGCGCAAAGTGATTATATTTCCTTACATTGCCCATTGAATGATAAGACAAAACATTTGATTAATAAGGATACAATCGCTAAGATGAAATCTAATGCTGTCATCATTAATACGGGTCGCGGTGCACTTATTAATGAAGCGGATTTATGTGACGCCTTGGCAGCTAAACGCATTCACGGTGCTGGCCTTGATGTACAAGAGGTAGAACCTCCAGCAGAGGATAGTCCTCTGTATACATTGGATAATGTCATTATCACACCTCACATGGGCTGGAAGGGCCTCGAAACGCGTCAACGTTTGGTAGGTATTATTCGCGATAATGTACAAGCCTTTTTGAAAGGTGAACCGATTAACGTCGTTTCCTAATAGATACACAAATAACCCCTGACCGGTTGTGTGGTCAGGGGTTATTTTCGTTTAGGGCTAGTATCATAGATCAAGTTTTTAATATATATATGATATATATCAAGGGAGGTAGTTATCCTCAAACTTGATTATGATTAGTTTGTGTTTTGATGGGACTCCACCAATGTCTACGATATGCTTTTATGCCTTCTACAACGGTTTTGCTCGCTTTGGCGGCTAAATCCTTTGTAGCGGCCGGGATGCCATCAAGGCGGTAGGTAATCCCTAACTCCTTGTATTTGGCAACACCCATCACATGATATGGTAAACAGTCGACGGCTTGTAAGTTGCGTAGTGATCCTAAGAAAAAGCCTAGCCTATAGTGACGATCTGCATTGTCTGTAACGGTAGGTACCACCACATGACGCACCCAAATCGGCACATTTACATCAGCTGTCAGTTTTGCGAATTGAAGGATTGGTTCTAAAGGCTGTGCGGTTAGCCATTTGTGGACAGTAGGGTCGATGTCCTTAATATCCAAAATGACGAGACTCGTTACGCTCAGTAACTTACGGTATGCCACCTCTTGGTGGGGATCAAAACAAATTCCACTTGTATCTAAACAGGTATGGACGTTTCTTTCACTAAAATATGTGAAAAGCTCGATGACAAAGTCAATTTGCATCAATGCTTCCCCACCTGTGACAGTAATGCCACCGTTCGTATAGAACTGACGGTTACGTTCGTATTGCTGCCAAATTTCTTCAACGGTCATGAACTTAGCTTCTTGGCTTTCTTCATTCCACGTATCTGGATTATGGCAATAGGCACAACGCATGGGGCATCCTTGAAGGAATACCACCATGCGCATGCCTGGACCATCAACCGTACCCATCGTTTCTAGTGAATGAATACGTCCTGTCATAGAAAACCTCGATTAGATTTGTTGATGGAATGTACGGGAAATAACTTCATCTTGTTGTTGTTTCGTCAATTTGTTGAAGTGTACTGCATAACCAGATACACGAACAGTCAATTGAGGGTACAACTCAGGATGTTTTTGAGCGTCTAACAATGTTTCACGAGTGAACACGTTAACGTTCAAATGGTGACCGCCCTTTTGGGAGTAGCCATCCAATAATTCTACCAAGTTATCCACTTGTTGTTGGTTGCTCATGGGTATTCCTCCTTTCAACCAAAATACGAGTATTGACGCCGGTGAAAGCATACAATACGGTGGAAGATTATTTATCTTCCTCTATAGTAACATTTGGTTCGCTGCAAGCGAAGTTTGTATTGCTGTTAGGCAATTGAGAAGGGTCTAACTCAATATCAAAATCGCCTACGGATACAAATGTTTCACCAGATTTACCTAATGCGTCTGGAACGATGGAGAAGGTATTGGAAATACCGTCAGAGCAATCGCGCCATGGCATTTTTGCAACGGAAGATAACGAAGCTACGGCACCGTGAGAATCACGACCATGCATAGGGTTAGCACCAGGAGCGAAAGCTTGACCAGCTTTACGGCCATCTGGTGTGGAACCTGTTGCAGTACCATATACTACGTTAGAAGTAATTGTTAACAAGCTCATAGTAGGAACGGATTGACGGTATGTAGGATGTTTACGCACCTTGTTCATGAATGTGGAAACAACCATGGAAGCCAAGCTATCTACACGATCGTCATCGTTACCATATTTAGGGAATTCACCTTCGATTTCGAAATCAACAGCGATGCCGTTTTCGTCACGAATAGGTTTTACCTTAGCGTATTTAATAGCGGACAAGGAATCAGCTACTACGGATAAACCAGCAATACCAGTTGCGAACCAACGAGTTACCTTGCGGTCATGCAATGCCATTTCTAGTTTTTCATAAGCGTATTTATCATGCATGTAGTGAATGATGTTCAATGCGTTTACATATACGCCTGCCAACCATTCCATCATGTCGTCGAATTTTTCCCATACTTCGTCAAAGTCTAAGTATTCGGATGTAATAGGACGGTATTTAGGACCGATTTGTTTCTTAAGTTTTTCGTCAACGCCGCCGTTAATTGCGTAAAGCAAGCATTTTGCTAGGTTAGAACGAGCGCCGAAGAATTGCATTTCTTTACCAATACGCATTGGGGATACGCAACATGCGATAGCGTAGTCATCACCAGAGTTAGGACGCATCAATTCGTCGTTTTCGTATTGGATGGAAGAAGTTTCGATGGATAATTTCGCACAGAAACGGCGGAAGCCGATTGGCATGCGAGGGGACCATAGTACAGTGAGGTTTGGTTCTGGAGCAGGACCAAGGTTAGTCAATGTATGTAGGTAACGGAAGGACATTTTGGAAACCAATGTACGGCCGTCAGTACCCATACCGCCGATGGATTCAGTAGTCCAAACAGGGTCGCCTGTGAACAAGTTGTTGTATTCGTGGATACGTGCGAAGCGAACCATACGCAATTTCATGATGAAATGGTCTACGAATTCTTGGATTTGTTCTTCTGTGTATGTACCATTGCGAAGGTCGCGTTCAGCATAGATATCAAGGAATGTAGAGTTACGGCCGATGGACATAGCGGCACCGTTTTGTTCCTTGATGGCACCAAGGTAACCGAAGTAAATCCATTGCATAGCTTCGCGAACGTCTTTAGCTGGTTCGGAAATGTCGTAGCCATAGGATGCAGCCATTTCTTTTAATTCTTTCAAGGAACGGATTTGTTCTTTGATTTCTTCGCGGTCACGGATTACGTCTTCTAGCATATCACCCATAGTGATGCTGAATTCTTGGTTTTTCTCTTCGATTAAGTAGTCGATACCATATAGAGCGATACGACGGTAGTCACCGATGATACGGCCACGGCTATATGCATCTGGCAAGCCAGTTACGATGTGCGCTGTACGAGCAGCACGCATTTCTGGAGTGTATACATCGAATACGCCGTCATTGTGAGTTTTACGATGTTTTTTGAAGAAGTCCTCTGTTTGAGGATCCATTTTAAAGCCATATTCTTCGATAGCAGATTTTGCTGTACGAAGGCCGCCATAAGGGAACATAGCGCGTTTTAGAGGTTTATCAGTTTGTAAACCAACGATAGTTTCAAGGTCTTTGTCGATATATCCTGGGGCATGCGCAGTGATGTGTGTAGCCACGGAAGTATCGGCATCAAGCATGCCACCTTTTTCGCGTTCTTCTTCGTATAGTTTCATTACCTTGTCCCACAATTTTGTAGTACGTTCTGTAGGACCAACTAGGAAGGAGTCGTCCCCTTCATAGGGAACATAGTTTCTTTGGATAAAGTCGCGTACGTCAATCGCTTTATCCCACACACCTGTGTTAAAATCTTTCCATGCAGTATGTTGCATTTTGCACCTCCATAAATGGATATAACTATAGATTTTGATATATCTAGTGTACAATGTTTATCTAAAACTCACAATATATAAATGATATGGATTTTCAATACATACTATGCAAATTTCGTAAGAATAGGTGTTATTTGTAATTTAATAATATTGGAAACACTATGTAAATATATTGAAAGTGTAGTACTTAACTTGCTTTATTTGGGTGTGTATATTTGAAAGAACTAATTTTTGTATTATCTTTAAATAATGAAAACTTATATCAATAAATGGAAAGTATTCGATATATTGTGATGGATCTTCTTGGAATTGTAGGGTGTTATTATGGTAATATTTAGATAGTATTGATTATGGAATTACGTAGAAAGGTAGATGCTAATGACAAATCGTATGAAAGCCATTTTAGGGGCATCTGCCACCATTGCCGTTTGGGCTACGGCGTTTCCTTTTGGTAAAGTAGCATTGCAATCAGTAGATGCATTGACACTCTCGGTAGCGAGGGTTGTAGGTGGTGCTATACTCATGCTAATTATTGGTGTATTTAAGGGATTACATATACCTACATCTTGGCGTGAGTGGGGCATATATATTCTGTTAGGGGCTACAGGAAACTTCGTTTACCAAGTCGTTTTTAATGAAGGATTGCGAACAATACCGGCCGCTACATCTAGTATTATTATGGCTTTGACACCGATGACTACAGCGTTGATGGCATTGGTAGTCTATAAGGATAAAATACGCCCTATAGGTTGGCTCTTCACCATAACTGCTTTTATAGGTGTGGCCGTTATTATTTTTTGGAATTCCACTCTGACCATTCCAATGGGGGCCATATGGACGTTGATTGGTATGATACTGTTTGCGGTTTATAATATTCTAAATCGCGGGCTTAGTCTGAAAGGTTATAACTCTATTACTATCGCTATGTGGTCCATGTTTACAGGTGCTATTATGGCACTACCTTTTGCAGATCATGCTATTGAAATGATTGTAGCCGCACCAGTCACTGCGAAGCTTGCTATGGTATACCTAGCATTCTTTTCCAGTGCATTAGGATTCGTATTCTGGAGCTATGCCTTTGAACATGCTGAAAAAGTTTCGGATGTAACCAATTTTATGTATATCTCGCCAATCGTGGCAGCCGTAGTAGCAGCCTTTTTATTAGGAGAATATCCTAATATGGGACTCTATATTGGAGCGCCAATTATACTAGGATCATTGTACTTATTTAATCGATATAGATAAATAAAAGAACCTCAACCTTTTTTGAACTGCACCCCAAAAATTGGACACAATTTTTGGAGGTGCAGTTCATTTAGTTTTGAGGTTTTTTTGTGTTTGACAGTCATTATAAATTGTAGTAATCTAAGTATACAATTAAAACATACTTTAAAGATATGTTTTAGAAAAATATTAATTCCTACTAATGTATAGGGAAATAGGTGGTACAGTGATTGCTATACGAAATGTAACGAAAGAGTTTGACGTTAATAAGCAAAAGGTTACTGCATTATCTGATGTAAACTTTACCATAGAAAAAGGCGATATATTTGGCATTATTGGCTTTAGTGGAGCTGGTAAATCTACACTGCTTCGCATGATTAATGCCTTAGAGGTACCTACCTCTGGTCATGTTGAAATAGATGGTGTGAATATCAATGGTTTAAGTTTTAATGAGCTTAGAAAGGTTCGTAAGCGCATCGGTATGGTTTTTCAACAGTTCAATTTGTTGAATGCTAAATCTGTGTATGATAATGTGGCTATCCCACTAATTCTTAATAAAGTGCCAAAATCCGACATTGATAAAAAAGTTAAAACCTTATTAGACTTTGTTGATTTGGGCGATAAAGCAAATGCATATCCTGGAGAATTATCTGGTGGTCAAAAACAACGCGTTGGTATTGCTCGTGCATTAGCTACAGATCCATCCATATTGCTTTGTGATGAAGCAACCAGTGCTCTAGATCCTGATACAACAGATTCTATATTACAATTACTAGAACGTGTTAATCGTGAACTAGGAGTAACAGTAGTTATCGTAACTCATGAGATCGATGTAATTCAGAAAATATGTAATCGAGTTGTAGTTATGGAGCATGGAAAGCTCATAGAGAGCGGATCTGTACTTGAGGTGTTTAGTAAACCTAAACACGAAACAACAAAGCGATTTGTTAGGACTGTAATTCCTGATGAAATTCCATCAACAGTGAAACATACATTAGCTTGTGATAAAAGGCCATACACAATTCTTAAGATGCATTTCTTAGGAAATAATACGACAGATAATGTTCTATATCATATTAATAAAACCTTTGATTTAGAAACGAGTGTATTATTTGCTACGGTAACAGAATTAGAACATACTGTGCTTGGTATATTTATTGTTCAGTTTATTGGCGATGATTTTGAGGTGGGCAAGGTAAAAGAGTATCTTGTCGCTCAAGGTATTGAATGGCAGGAGGTGACACTATAATGGATTTCTTCATGCAAGAACTTGGTGTTCCAGGATCGCAGTTATTATTAGCCGCAGAACAGACATTATATATGGTGTTCCTATCTCTATTCATTGGTACAGTACTAGGTCTAATTATCGCAGTCACACTGGTAGTAACAAATCCTAATGGTATCGTTAAAAATAGTATTGTTTATACCATTACAAATACAATTGTTAATATTGTGCGTTCTGTACCATTTATCATTTTGATGGTGTTTATATTACCGTTAACTAAGATGATTGTAGGTACTCGTGTTGGTACAACAGCGGCTATTGTACCACTTGTTATATTCATTGCACCTTATCTTGCCCGACTCTTTGAGAACTCTATTTTAGAGGTTAATAAAGGCATTATCGAGGCAGCACAATCGATGGGGGCCTCTCATTTTGAAGTGATTTGGCATTTTCTTTTACCAGAAGCAAAGGGTTCGCTTATTTTATCTATTACAACGGGTACTATTGGTCTAATCGGTGCTACTGCTATGGCTGGTGCTATTGGTGCTGGTGGTGTAGGTGATTTGGCCCTCACCTATGGTTATGAACGATTGAACTTCCCATTGATGTTATTTACCGTAGTTATTTTGATTATTTTTGTTCAAATTATTCAAACAATAGGTAACTATTTTGCACGTCGTGCGCGTCGTTCCTAATTTGATGAAATAGATTTTAGTTATATTGATTGTGAAAGTATAGGAGAAAATACTATGAAATTTAAAAAGCTTCTTGCCCTTGGTGCAGCATTAGTATTCAGCGTAGCTTTTATCGCAGGCTGCGGTTCTAATAATAGCGATAATGGTGCTAAAAAAGAATTAACCTACAGTAAATCTCAGGGGCCTTACTCTGAATTGTTTGAAAAAGGTGTAAAACCAATTTTGGAGAAACAAGGCTATACCTTTAAAGGCGTAGATATGTCTGATTTGGTACAAGCTGACCAAGTGTTAAGTGATGGTGAGGTTGACTTTAACGTTGAACAACATACAGCATACATGAAAAACTTTAACGAAAAACAAAATGGTCATCTTGTAGCATTAACACCAATTCCAACAGTACCAGCAGGTATCTTTAGTGGTTCTAAAACATCTTTAGATCAAGTAGCAGATGGCGACACTATTGCTGTACCTAATGATGCATCCAACATGGCTCGTGCTTATGCGTTATTGCAAAAAATCGGTTGGATTAAGCTTGATCCTAACAAAGATTTAGCAACAGTAACTCAAGCAGATATTATTGAAAATCCAAAACATCTTAAATTTACAGAAATGAAATCCCTTACAATTCCTTCTGTACGTACTGATTTCGATTATATCGTTATTACAGGCGCTATTATTTATAATGCAAAAATTGATCCTAAATCTGCATTGGCAAATGAAGACGTATTGCCACAATGGTTATTACAACTCGTAGTTAATGAGAAAAACAAAGATGCACAATGGGCAAAAGACATCGTAGCAGCTTACCACTCTCAAGAATTCAAAGACTACATGGAAAAAAATAACAATGGCCTATGGTTTGTACCAAAAGGTGAATAAGAAGGGATACTAAATCGAAATAAAGTATCTTGGTGTTCTACTTGTTCTCTAGATAGGTTCATGATATACTTTTACTAGAGAAACGTGCTATGCATATGCACAAATAAGAGAACCACTGATAAGTTGCAGCTTATCAGTGGTTCTTTTGTTTTTACGGAACAACCCGAGGCTAGTTACCAATTAACAAAAATAGCAAGTCTAACCATTTACAAATATAATAAGAAATTATATTTATCATGACTGCTAAGAGAAGAGAAACAAACGTACTACGCATAATGCACCTCCTTTCCATTACCGGATTTGGAAAGGTTGGTAACATCTTTATTTTAGTACTAATATTTACATCAGAGTATATTAAAGAAATGATTAATATAGAGGTTGATAAAGTATATATTTATAAAGTTGGGAATATCATTTTTCACAAAAAGTTATAGATAATTCCTTCATTCATTGTTAATTGCTATATGAATTTTACATACTTATTCCTGCTACATAGTTTTCGTATAGTTCTTTATAGTGACCACCGCGTTCAATCAGTTCGTGATGTGTCCCTTGTTCTACAATGGTACCGTTTTCTACTACGAGTAGGAAGTCCGCATTCTTAATTGTAGACAAGCGATGGGCGATGATGATACTTGTACGTCCTTTGAGGAGGGTATTCATAGCTTTTTGAACCTCCACCTCGGTGCGTGTATCTACATTTGCTGTTGCTTCGTCGAGGATGAGAATACTAGGGTCTGCCAAGAAGGCACGAGCGATGGTGATTAATTGGCGTTGACCTTGAGATAGGTCATCACCACCTTGTTTGAGAACTGTATCATAGCCATCTGGCAAGGTTCGGATAAAGTGATCTGCCATGGCGAGTTTGGCAACGTATTCAATTTCTTCACGACTAGCATTTGGTTTGCCGTAGCCAATATTATCTGCGATAGTGCCTGTAAAAATCCAAGCATCTTGTAATACCATGCCTACTGTGTTGTGTAAGCTTTCACGAGACACATCGCGAATATCGACACCATCGATGGTGATGCGGCCATTTATAATGTCATAGAAGCGCATAATAAGGTTTACCAATGTGGACTTGCCAGCACCTGTAGGACCTACAATAGCTACCATGGCGCCGCCAGGAATATGGATGTTGATATCCTTCATAAATACATTGGACGGCGTATAGCCAAAATCAACATGTTCAAAATCTATAGTGCCTGGATGTGTTGATGTATTAGCTAGCGTTTTCTTACCCGTATCGATTTCGGATGGTGTATCAATAACCTCGTAAATACGGCCCAAGGCCGCCGCAGTTTCTTGGAATTTTGTGAGGATATAGGAACTGCGGGATAGAGGGTCCGAAACTTGACCGACATAGAGGAAGAAGGCTTGGATATCACCAATGGAAATAGAACCACGTAATACCATGAGCCCCCCTTGAATGGCAACGAGGCAATAGGTGATTTGATTTAGAAATTTAACGAGCGGTTCTACTAGTTGACTTGTGAAAGCAGCATTTCGCATACTTTTAAAGAGATTCTCGTTAAGTATGTTTACTTGATGAGTAGTGGTTTCTTCTAGTCCAAAGGTTTGGATAAGCGGTTTTCCTACTACGATTTCCTCTATACCACAATTGAAAGCACCTAGAGCACTTTGGTTTTTGAGATAGATGCGACGCGCTCGTTTAGATAACCATGTTAAACATACGATACCTATGAATATAATAGCGATGATAGAGATGCCTAGTATAGGGCTAATCCACAGCATCATTGCAGTAGCACCAATAATGCCGATAATGGCAGATACAAGGCCTGGCACGCCTCGGCCTATTGTTTCTGCTACAGTATCTAAGTCAGAGGTGAGACGGCTTAGTAAATCACCTCGCTGGTGATCGTGAAAGTACTCGATAGGCAATGAGTATAAATGAGTACTCATGCGTGTACGTAAAGCGAGTACTGTTTTTGAACCGATAGAGGCCATCATGTATTCCCCAAAGTAGGTGAATAAGGCATGTCCACTATAGATGGCAATGAGCCAGAGGATGATTGTATCAATAGAGGCAAAGATAGTATTGATATCTTGATCTGTTTGTAATCCACTAACAATAGCATCTACGACCTTGCCAAGTAACACCGGAGCAGATACCTCAAACATAGCAGCTGTAATAAGTGCTAGGATAAGCAGTGCGAGCCAACCCCATTGGCTTTTAGATTCTATTAGGAAACGACGTAATGGGCTCATGCTGTCACCTCCTGAGATGCTAAAATTTGTTGATATACAGTAGAGGTAGTTGCTAGCTCATCATGTGTGCCATATCCTGCAACTTGACCTCTGTTGATGATTAGAATATGGTCTGCTTTTTTAGCAGCACTTACCTTTTGTTCTACAGAAATGAGAGCAGGGCGATTATCCTTTTGCAATTCTTCGTATAATGCACTGCGAACAGCACGTTCTGTGGTACCATCGAGAGCAGAGAAGCTATCGTCGAATATGAATAAATCAGGTTTACGCACTAAGGCTCTAGCCATAGCAAGGCGTTGTCGCTGACCACCTGATAGATTAGTGCCCCCTTGAGCGACCATATGTTGGTAACCACCTTCAAGACGGTCGATAAATTCATCTGCCTTGGATAGACGACATGCATTTTCTACATCTTGAGCGGTAATTTCCTGATTTGGTGCTGCACCATATCGTACGTTCATATCTACTGTACCAGTAAATAAATAAGCTCGTTGTGGTACATAACCGATTCGGGCACGCAAGTCATCTACATTCCACTCATAAATGGACTTACCTTTAAAGAGAATATCTCCAGATTCAATAGAGAAGAGGCGAGGGATAAGATTGGTGATTGTACTTTTACCAGAACCGATATCGCCCATAATCGCTAACGTCTCGCCATGATATACCGTAAAGGAGATATTTTCCAGCGCAGGGGACTCAGCATTGTCGTAACGGAAGGTAACGTTACGGAATTCCAGAAGTGGTGTATTATCGGTTGAGGTTGAGGTTGAGGTTGAGGTTGAGGTTGAGGTTGAGGTTGAGGTTGAGGTTGAGGTTGAGGTTAAGGTTTCTGTTTCTGTTCCTGTAGAGTTTTGGTAGCTTCCTTGATTAGTAGAATACTTAGTAGATTGAGAAATTGAATTTGTCATACTACTAGCATATGGTTCAGGGAATGAATCTGTATTTTCGTGTTCTAACAACTCACGAATACGAGCGTAACACACGATAGCTTCCGGGATGTCGATGATTACGAATATGGCCATGAGCATACTCAATAGGATGAGGTTTGCATACTCGATAACGGCCATGATGTCACCTACTTGTAGGGAACCCATGCTGACGTTGTAGCCGCCGAGCCAGAGAATAGCAACGGTGCTCATATTAAATAGAATGAGTATCGTCGGTAACCCGATGGCAAAGGTTTGGCGCAGCTTTTTGTTCAGTTGGGCGGATTCTGTAAAAATAACAATTTCCTTGTCGTTTTCGTAGATTTTTCTGTTGAAAGCTCTGATAACAGGCATACCTACGATATGATCTCGAACCATATCGGTGATATCATCTAGCTTTAATTGAATAGCTTTGATAATTGGTAAGGCGCGACTTTCAATAAAGATAATGGTAAATATCATGCAAGCCATAACGGCAAGGATGACGAGACCTAGTTGCCAGCTCTTATAGAAGGTAAGTCCTAGACCGACGCAAATCATGAGTGGCATAGGGAGGATCATATTTAAACCTTCCCCGAGAACAGATTGAATTTTTTCTACGTCTCGGCTTGTGCGCATCAAGATGGTGCCAGTACCAAAGTGTGTAAAGTCGCGGAGTGAAAAGTATTGTAATGCTTTTACTAGATCGTCACGCAATACCTTGCCTACAGATGCTGAAATATGAGCACTCATAGCAACACCTAGAATAGCGGATAGGACGGTTAGTAATGCCACAACAAGCATGTTCATGCTAGAGGTGGTAATCATCTCTAGGTCGCCTTTAAGGACACCATCATTGATGATGGTTGCCGTCAATGTTGGTATATATAATGTGCCTGCTACAGTGAGTAACGAAAGGACCGATACGATGATGGCAGGAAACCATAAAGGTTTTATATAGTGTATGAATGGTTTCATTTAAATCCTTTCAGTAAAATTAGGTGAATTAACAATTTTAGATATATATTATATTGCATAAATTTAAAATTATCTAGTAGGATGAAATTTATTACTAAAAGTTTATTATCAATTAATAAGTATTATGATTAAGTTTATATCATCTTATTAAAATTTTTGATATACTAAATAGGCATTTTTTTGCAATTTTTGTTTTGAAGTAGTAAGGAGAGTTTCTAATGAAGTTGAATTGGAAATTATTCGCACCGCTTGTAGTAGCTATTCTTGTATGGCTCATCGGCGCTCCTGAAGGTCTTAGCGCAAATTCTTGGATTTATGTAAGTATTTTCGCAGGCCTTGTGGTAGGTTTGATTTTAGAACCAATGCCACCAGCTTTTATCGGTATCATTGCTGTTACCGTATCTATGTTGTTTAAGGTTGGTCCTGCCCCTGTGGTAGATAAAGCAACCGGTGTCGCTAAGGCGATTACTGATGCGCAAGCTATCAGCTGGGGCCTCAGTGGTTTCTCTAATGCTATCGTATGGTTGATCTTTGCAGCCTTCATGATTGGTATTGGTTATGAAAACTCTGGCCTTGGTCGTCGGATTGCTTTGTTCCTCGTAGCAAAGCTTGGTAAGTCCTCTTTAGGCCTTGGTTATGCCATTGCCATTACGGACCTTGTGTTAGCTCCATTTATTCCAAGTAATGCGGCTCGTTCTGGTGGTACGATTTATCCAATCGTATCTAGTATTTGTCCGATGTTTGACTCCTATCCAGATAAGAACCCTCGTAAAATTGGTTCCTATTTGAACTGGGTAGCGTTGGCAACTACATGTGTATCTAGCTCCATCTTCTTGACTGGTGCAGCGCCAAATCCATTGGCTCTAGAATTGTCTGCTAAATCTGGTATCGTAGCGGCGAACTGGGGCACATGGTTCTTGGCATTCTTGCCAGTAGGCCTTATCTTGTTCATCATCACTCCATTGTTGACCTATGTATTCTGCAAACCAGAGGTGAAAGGCTCTCCTGAAATTGCAGCCTGGGCAAAGGATGAGTATAAGAAACTAGGTTCCATGACACGCAGTGAAATCTTCATGGCCTTAATTTCTGTATTGGCTCTTGTGTTGTGGATTGGTGCTTCTACATTCAAAGTAAACCCTACAACAACAGCTTTGATCGTTATTATCTTGATGATTTTCACTAAGATTATGACATGGCAAGACTTCCTTGCTAACAAACCAGCATGGAATGTTTTGACTTGGTTTGCTACACTCGTACCGATGGCTTCTGGCCTTAAAAACGTAGGCTTCTTAGAATGGCTTGCTAAATCTGCTGGTGGTTCTTTGGTTTCTTTAGATCCTACAATGGCAGTTCTTGGTTTGTTATTAGCATTCTGCTTACTTCGTTACTTCTTTGCTTCTGGCACTGCTTATGTAACAGCTATGGTAGGCTTGTTTGCTACTCTAATTCTTCAAATTCCTGGTGTTGATCCAGCTCAAGTTATGTTAATTCTGTTAGTACCAATGGGTATTATGGGTATCCTTACACCATATGGTACTGGTCACAGCCCAATTTGGTTTGCTAGTGGCTATAACAAAGGTCCTGAATTCTGGAAATTAGGTGCTATCTTTGGGATTATCTACCTCGCGATCTTTATCGTAGTGGGTATTCCATGGATTCAGTTCGTAATGCCACTTTTAGGATAATAAAATAGGGACCCACGGAACATTCTATTCGCACTCCAGTTCTTCGCAAGTCGCACTCACAGAATGTTCCGTGGGTCTTTTTTTATCCTAAAGTGGAGTGACTCACTTAGAGGCAAGTCGCTCGATAGATATATTAGGGCTTTTTCATACCTAAAATGAAACTCTAGATTGTGTTATAATAACGCATATAGAGGTTGCATATAAACGCGAGGTATATATGTCTATTCTTGAACGTACGATACAATCAGTAATATTTGAACTGGGTGCGATTTTAATAGGGATGTTGGTCATTGAGTTTATTCCTCATGAGGGGCAACCGTTGTTGCTGATGATATTAATTTCGTTGACTGCAGTCATATGGAATTTCATATTTAACTGGATCTTTGATAAATTAGTACCAGGTGATCGATTGGCACGAGGCCCTGTAATTCGCACGATTCATGCTGTATTGTTTGAAGGTCTATTATTGGCGGCTACGGTGCCAATGATTATGTATATGATGAGTATCACCCTGTGGATGGCTTTTATTACGGATATTTCTATGACTTTGATTATCTTGGTGTACACCTATGTCTATAACTGGGTGTATGATCGGGTACGTTTATTTTTTGTGAAAGCTTAATCTATTTGTTTGAGGTAAGTACCTCTTGTAAAATTTATATCGTATAAGTGGAGGTTCTTATGTCTACAAAATCTATTACAGGCACCGGCCTTTTGTTGGCCGTAGCCTTGTTAGCGCAAAGTTTGCGTCTTATGTTTCCATTTATTCCGAATCAGATCAGCATGTTCCTTATTGGGTCTATCACATCGGCTACATTTGTGCTTGCCACATGGCGTTATGGTTGGAAAAATGGTCTTGTTATTGCCTGGGTTGCGCCAGTTGTAGCACATTTACAAGGCATGTTACCATTGCCACCATTTATTTTTATTACAGGATTAGGCACGACAGCCTATGTATTAGTCGCACATTGGTTGCAACATAAACCAAAACTTTTACTTATCATTGTGGCTGCATTGGTGAAAGCAGGCGTTCTATTTGGTGGATATTCGTTGTTTTTTTCTTTATTCCAACTTCCACCAAAGATTGTAAATGCCATGCTCTTTGTATCTAGTTGGCCACAACTTGTGACATCCTCATTAGGGATTATTTTGGCATTGCTAATTATGAAACGTGTTAAATAGGTTTGATAGTTCTTTTATAATAAATCAAATAGATAATAAAAAGGTGTTACACATCCTCGTTGTATTGATAACAGCTAATACTGTTTCAATAGGGGATGTAGTAACACCTTTTTATATGAGATATTCTATTGTTTTTTCTTAAAAGATTTTAGGATGAAACCACCCACAGTCCCAGTGATACCAAAGCCTAATAGACCCATGCCAATTGTATGCATTAAAATACTACTTTGATTGTTTTTAGAGATTTCTTGTGCCGCTTGCATTGCACTAGTAGCTTTTTTTGCAATCTCCACATTGTTAGCTGATGGATCTGGAATGACAAATAAGATTACAATGGCAATAATTAAACTAATAATACCAGCAATGAATAAATACTTTCCGCGTTGGTTTACTTTTTCCATAATATCCTCTCCTTTATATATTACGAAATAAGATATATAGTGTTCATCTTGATTATATCCTGTATGTATATAAATGTAAATTAATAATTCTGTATATGATTTTCGTAATTAAGTACTTATGGAAGGTTAGTGAAAATGAAAAGGGAAAAGGGAAAAGACCGTTTATAGTTTGTTTAAAAATAGAGATTTGATGTGGTTGAGATAATGTTCGAATTAATATTAAAATATATTTAAAAATACATAAAAACAACTAATTATTCAGTATTGTAAATGAATAGAAACATCTAGTATTCATAATTTGTTCATGAAAATATAGTGAGGGTGATGTGTTTTGGATTTGCTGTGCTTATTAAAATATTGATTATTTATAAGTAAATTGATGTATCGTATGAAAAGGGTACAAAATATTCTGATTTTAAAGCTCATCATAAAAATTGATGAACATATCAATAGGGTATAGAACAATGGCAATCAAGCTATTTTTGATGTATGTGAAGTGTTATTAATGAACTTTATATGGAAAAAAGTCTTGTGCATATCGTAAAATTTTGATATGCTATGCAAGTAATTAACAATATAAATTTTTCTTAAACTAACTCAAACATAATTATTTAGAGATAGAGAGAAAAATATGTTTAGGTTAGGCTAAAGAGAGAGGCGAATAGAGAGGCTGAAAAATTGTATTGTATATTGTTAAGGATTTTAATTTAGTGAGGGTGTAAGATGAGAGAAAACAAACATTCCAAAAAATTAGCATTTGCAGTATTGGCTGCTACAGCAGCTGTTGGTGTATCCGCAGTTGCTCCTGTTAGTGCGGCACCAATTAATACTGCTGATGGTTTAATTGTAACTAGTGATACACCAGTATCCAGCAATGTGACAGTACCAACAACTGTAGTAACAGGTTCAGGTAATATTGCAGTAGGCCAACAAAATGAAGTGCGCAGCACATCTGGTTCTACTAGTGCATTTGGTAACCAAAACTATGTAAATGGACAAGATGCTAATGCTTTTGGTGATGGCAATGCAGCATTTGGCCGTTATGCACAAGTATTTGGTGACACAAATGAAGCAAATGGTAATCAAACCGTAGCATATGGTTATAACAACATTGTAGGTGAATTCCAAGCAGCAGCAACACCAACAGATTCCCATCGTGTGAATCCAACTACTGCAGCAAATCGTTCTGCTGCTGTTGGTGTACAAAATAAAATCGCTGGTGGTGCAGAAAATGCAACAGCTTTTGGTGTAGGCAATACAGTATCTATTGCAGACCATTCTTTCCGAGATCGTACAAGCGATAATGAGCCAGATAGTGCTACGCGCCAAGCGGGTTCTTATGGCGCTAACTCTGTAGCTGTTGGTAATTCTAATACTGTAAGTGGTGATGCAGCAATTGCTATTGGTAGCAAATCTCAAGCAACATTAAGCAATGCAACTGCTATTGGCAATACTGCGACTGCTAATCGCGTTGGAACTATAGCAATTGGTACACGTGCACAAGCAGGTGATTTTGTTGCTAATCCTAATGTCGCTACAGATGCTCAATTGGCTAGTAAATTGTCTGCTCGTCAAGATGGTGCAGATCGTGCCGTAGCTGTTGGTTATGAAAGTCGTGCTGTTGGATACAAATCTAATGCAATTGGCTCTGGTGCATGGGCATTAGATAATCACTCTACCGCTATTGGTTCCTCTGCGCAAGCCACTGCTAACCATGCACAAGCTTTTGGTGCAGGTGCACAAGCGACAGGTGTGCGTTCTAATGTATTCGGTTCTGACGCTATTGCAAACGCAGATTACGCCATTGCTATTGGTAATAAAGCGAATGCATCTGTTGCAAATTCCATCGCATTAGGTGCTGATTCAACTACTCGTGCAGCAACTAGTGTAACTAATGGTGTTGTAGCAGGTCATACATTTGGTGGCTTTGCAGGTACAAATCCTGTTGGCTCTGTATCTGTTGGTAATACAAATGAAGTACGTCAAATTCATAATGTAGCAGCTGGTAAAATTTCCGCTGACTCCACAGACGCTGTAAATGGTAGCCAATTGTACTCCGTAGCAAATGATTTACAAACTCAAATCAACAACTCCACACCAGGTCAAATCAATAATAATATTACTAACTTGAATAATCGTGTAGGTGATGTAGAACAACGCGTTAACAAAGTAGGTGCAGGTTCTGCTGCATTGGCTGCGTTACATCCATTAGACTTTAACCCAGATGATAAATGGACAGTAGCTGCTGGTTATGGTCACTACCATAATGCTAACTCTGCTGCATTGGGTGCTTTCTACCGTCCTAATGAAGACACAATGTTCTCCATCGGTAGCACAGTAGGTAATGGTAATCCTCAATTAAATGCAGGTGTATCCATTCGTCTTGGCAAACGTGCACCTGAATCTCGTTCCCGTGTAGCTATGGGCCGTGAAATTGCTGAATTGAACGCACGTCTTCAAGATATTGAAAATAAATACAATAACTTGTTACAAGTATTGAATCCACATGCAATCGATCCTAGCAAAACTGCTGAATTCCCAGATGTTCCTCGCAATCACTGGGCTTACCAATACATTAGCCAATTGGCTGGTAATGGTATCCTTGTTGGTTACCCTGATGGCACATTCAAAGGCGATGCAACAATGACTCGTTACGAATTCGCAACTATGTTGTACCGTGCTCTTCAAAACGGTGCACCTATCGATGATAACATGCGTCGTGCTATGGATGAATTCCAACCTGAATTACAAAATATTCGTCTTAACCATTACCGTGTTGACCGTATTTCTGGTGGCGATAATGACCGTCATAAAACAGAACGTGTTCGCGTTAACAACGAACCTAAAAACCAACGCGACGTATATGGTTCCCGTATTAGCCAATAATACATTGACTATAACTTCCCCTCGAGCTTGTGAAAGCTCCAAAACAGGATGTATCCTCGTGATGCATCCTGTTTTTGTTTATTATAAAGATTATAAAACTTCATCAAATATTTATGTAAAATTATTGCATTTAGATACATATAGTAGTATAATTACATTCATGATAATAAATATACAGAATATATGTATAAAATATAAAAATAGTAGTTTGATAAAGATATAAAATGAGGGCAAGACAATGAAAGAATTCAGACAATTAACAGTAGAAGATACAGCGGAATACCATAAGGTTTTAATTGATGGTTATGCAGCTATTAAAGATTTTCCAATTACCTTTGATGCCATCGATTTTACCGAAGAAGAATCTAAAGAGTGGATTGAAAACTATCCTGTATATGGATTGTATATTGACGGACAATTAGTGAGCTCTATTACATTCTGCATGCCGTGGGTTAAATACTCTACACCGGATAAATTTCCACATATTGCCCATTTCGTAACAGCACCAGCTTTCAAAGGCAAAGGCTTTGCACGGGAAACACTAGGTTATGCAGAAGAGTTGTTAAAAACTCAATTTAAGACACCAGCTGTTACATTGGGGACGGCTAAAGAGCACCCATGGTTGCCTAAGATGTATGAATCCTTTGGATTTAAAGCTTATGATCAAGTACATTTTAGAGGAAAACAACATACAACGGTATTGTTTAAAAAAGACTTGATATAACTAATACAAGCACCTCGTGAGAATATTCCTCATGAGGTGTATTTTTTTGTATAAGATAGTGCAGAATTTTTACATTTAGATATATAATATATACATATATGTCATATCTATGCGTTCGTTTTGAATGGTAGATGGTTTATTGAAAGGATGTGAGACTATGTTAGTCTTATCTGGTATTTTAGTGATGGTCATCGGTCTGATGCTGCGCTTTAATGCCTTGTTAGTTGTCGTAGCCGCAGGTTTTGTAACGGGCCTTGCAGGTGGTCTCAGTATCAACGATATCGTTGGTGCCATTGGGGAGGCTTTTGTTAAAAATCGTTATATGTCATTATTTATTTTGATTTTACCTGTTATTGGTCTTATGGAACGTCATGGCTTACGTGAGCGGGCAGAAATTTTGATTGGCAAGATCAATGCTGCTACGGCTGGTCGTATCTTTATGATTTACTTATTTGTGCGCCAAGTAACTGTAGCTTTTGGTATTAATATGTCCGGTATGGTTGCCATGGTACGTCCGTTGATTGCACCTATGAGTGAAGCTGCAGTAGCTCAAGGTCGCCCAGTATCTCAACGTACTCTTGATAAGGTGCGTGGTGTAGCTGCTTCTGCAGATAATACAGGCAATTTCTTCGGTCAAAACTTATTCCTTGCTGCTGGTGGGTTATTGCTTATCAAAGGTGTTATGGAACAATTAGGCTATTCTGTAGAGTTAACAGATATGGTGTTATACGGATTGCCAACTGCTGTTTGTGCCTATATCGTTAACTTCATTCGCTTTATTATCTTTGATAAAACAATTCAAGCCTCTGTAGCGCGTGACGAAGAGGATATGAAAGCTGGTAAATTAGTACCTAATGAATTTAATATCCTTGTTACACCAGAAGAATTAAAGAAGGAGGCTGAATAATATGTTAGAACTTATCTATAAAATGCAGCCCTTAGATTATGTATACCTTCTCGTAGGGATCATCTTATTTATCTTTGCCATTCAATCATTTTTAGATAAAGAACATAAATATCGTATCGGTACAGGTTTATTCTGGCTCTTGTACAGCGTGTCCTTTATCTTTGGTTCTTATCTATCAAAAGAAATCAATGGCTGGCTCGTTATCGCCATGGCTGTTATCGTCTTGGTAAAACAACTCGGCAAAGGTCATTACTTTGAATCTCCTATTGAATTCAAAAAAGGCGAAGCAGTTCGTATTGGTAATGTTATTTTCGTACCGGCCTTACTTGTTGGTATCATTACCTTCGTAATCGGTTTCTTCACTAAATTAGGTGCTCTTGTAGGCATTGGTATTGCGGCCATCATCGCAATGTGCGCTGCTCTTTACATCACTAAGGGTTCATTTAACCAAGGCTTCCATGAAGGTCGTCGTCTTATCGATGCTATCGGTTGGACTGCTATCTTGTCCCAATTATTAGCGGCCCTAGGCTATCTATTTAATTTGGCTGGCGTTGGTAAAATTATCTCCAGTGCTGTAGCTAGTGTGGTGCCTGCAGATAATGTATTCCTCGTAGTTGTAGCATACTGCATCGGTATGGTCATCTTCACAATGATCATGGGTAACGCTTTTGCAGCCTTTGCGATGATTACAAGTGCTATCGGTGTTCCAATGCTCGTTGTAGCTCATGGTGCAAACCCAGCTGCTATTGGTGCTATCGCAATGCTTGCTGGCTATTGCGGTACCTTGATGACACCGATGGCTGCCAACTTTAACATTGTACCGGTAGCGCTTCTTGAAATGCGCGACCAATACGGTGTTATTAAAGCTCAACTTCCAATTGCATTGATTATGCTCTTGTTGAACATCCTATTGATGTACTATTTTATTTAAGACCTTGTTCTGTGGATGAACAATCTTTTGAAATATCCTTATGAGGTGTTATGATGAAAACTATTTTAATTACTGGATTTGATCCATTTGGTGGCGAACCTATTAATCCTGCATGGGAAGCTGTAAAAACGATGGATGGTTATACTGATGGCGATTACAAGGTGGTAACTCAAATGGTGCCAACTGTACGTTATACTTCTGTTGATACTGTGAAAGCAGCTGCTGAAAAATGCCAACCAGACTTTATTCTATGTGTAGGACAAGCAGGGGGCCGTCCAGATATTACAGTGGAACGTGTTGCTATTAACTGCGATGATTTTCGTATTCCAGACAATGCAGGCAATCAACCAGAGGATGAGCCAATCGTAGCTGATGGGCCTAGTGCGTACTTTGCTACATTGCCTATTAAAAATATCGTCAATGCATTGCATCAAGCGAGCATTCCTGCAAAAGTTTCTAATACGGCTGGTACCTTTGTATGCAATCACTTGATGTATGGTGTATGCCATTATGCGGCACAAAAGGGCAATATCAAGGCTGGTTTTATGCACATTCCGTACTTGCCATCTCAAGTGGTGGATAAACCAAATCAACCAAGTATGGCTGTTGAAACTGTGCGTGCCACATTAGAAACCATCGTGCATGTATTGGCTCATGGTGAAAGCTACAAGGCACAAGATATTAACTATACAACACCTCATGAATAGGCGGTATCTTTAATACGTGTATCGCATGTTATATAGTATGATGATGCGGTGTAGAGAATATAGAGTCATATATTTTGTTTGTGTATAGATGAGAGTGGGTTATCTCTATGAATAGAAAATTAGTAGCAAGTTTAGTTTCTTGTTTTGTATTGGGTTCTGTTAGTGCCTATGCAGCCAATCCATTTAGTGATGTAGAGCCTTCTAGTTGGGCCTATCAATCAGTAGAACAATTGGCATCTGCCGGTATTATTAATGGTTATCCAGATGGGACTTTCAAAGGCAATAAAGATATTACACGCTATGAAATGGCTCAAATGGTAGCGAAAGCCATGGCGAATCAAGACCGCGCTAATGCGGAACAACAAGCTATGATTAATCGCTTGGCCGATGAATTTAGTAATGAACTCAATACATTGGGCGTGCGTGTAGCAAAATTAGAAGATCAAGTGGGTAATGTGAAGGTAACAGGAAATTATCGTTTACGCTATCGCGGCAGCCAATTGAAAAATGATGCGTATGCTTATGGAAAGCATTCCTCCTTTGATTATCGGGCGCGTGTGATCTTTAATGCTAAGGTCAATGATAAAACCGATGCCGTTGTTCGTGTACAAGGTTCCGGTGAGCTCGGCAATAGCAATGCTAATATAGCTCAGGTAAATCTTGCCTATGTAGATCATCATTTTGGTAAAGACACAACATTGCGCGTAGGCCGTCAACTCTATACGCCTGCACTAGGGCTCATGTATGATGACCTCATCGATGGGGCGCGCCTTATGTATAAACATGGTAAGCTAGATGTATCCGCTAGCTATGGTTACTGGTGGGGTGGTGCAGGTACGTACCAAAATAAGGAAAACACTATCTCTGCAGCTATGCTAGAAGTGAAAGGTAAACTTAACAAACATGTTACCCTTGGCGGTATGTATGGCCGATTCCATAATGGTAAATTATACCAAGGTCAAGACATTGATGCGGCTACAGGTAAACAAGTTAAATCCTTTATCGAATCCCCGTACAAAAATATTTGGGGCCTTAACGCGAATATGAACTTCAACCGTTGGAACGCATTCGGCGAATGGCTTACAGCACCAGGCATATCCAATTCCCAAGCTTGGATGGCTAGTATAGGTTATGGTAATTACAATATTAGTAAAGCTCGTACCTATAGCGTACGTGGTCAATATTACTATGAAGAAGCTAACTCGCCTGTCTTCAGTAGTGCCTTTGCACCGGCCTATAGCTTCTACAATCAACACTATGTGGATACTAAGGGCGTTGCTCATGTACGTAATGGTTTTAAAGGCTTTGTAGCTAATGTAAACTACGTACCATTCCAAAATGTATCCATCGGTGCTTACTATGGCTTCGGCAATAAAGACATGGACGGTAATAAATTAGGTGATTACTGGCGTACAGACGTGAACTTTATGTTCTAATCTCAGAACGTCCTATACATGTGGTTTCAGTATTAGTACAGGCCTGTACTAATTCTCAGAAAGGATATATAGGGGTACTACAAAATAGAACAGGCCTGTTCTATTTTGTAGTAGGGGATGTATTCGAGCTCTTGTATCCTATTGTCCTACAATATAGCAATAAAAAAGAGTCGCTCCAAATGGTGCGACTCTTTTTCTGTACCCAGTTTCTATATACAATTATTTTGTAACAACTTTAAGATCTACAGGGATTTTAGCTTCTACAGCTTCGCCTTTGATAACTTTTTGAGCTGTATCGATAGCGATTTTACCCATTTGGTCTGGTTGTTGAGCAATTGTTGCAGCCAATGTGCCGTCTTTAACAGCTTTGTCTGCGTCAGCAGTACCGTCGAAGCCTACGATGAAGATTGTTTTGCCTGCGGATTTAGCTGCTTGGATAGCGCCTAATGCCATTTCGTCGTTATGAGCGAAGATAGCTTGTACGTCTGGGTTAGCTTGCAAGATATTTGTTGCTACGTTCAAACCTTTTGTGCGGTCGAAGTCAGCACTTTGTTTTGCTACTACTGTTAAGTCTTTGTCAGCTACGTTGTGGAAACCTTGGCCACGTTCACGAGTTGCGGAAGCACCAGGGATACCTTCGATTTCAGCTACTTTTGCAGCTTTGCCAACTTTATCAACGATTAGTTGAGCTGCCATTTCGCCGCCTTTTACGTTATCAGAAGCGATGTGAGCTACTACTTTGCCTTTATCAGCAGAACGGTCAACAGTGATTACAGGAATGTTTTTAGCGTTTGCTGCTTCTACGGAAGTAGAGATAGCTGCAGAGTCTACAGGGTTGATGATCAATACGGAAACGCCGCTTTCAATCAAGTCGGAAATATCATTTGCTTGTTTTGCAGGGTCATTTTGAGCATCAACGATTTTAACTTTAAGACCAAGCGCTTTAGCTTGAGCCTCAACGCCTTCTTTCATAGATACGAAGAATGGGTTGTTCAATGTGGAAACAGAGAAGCCGATAGTGCCGGATTTTTTGTCGCCGCCGTTATCAGCGCTTTTACCACAGCCTGCTACAAGACCGATAACCATAACGGCCATCGCCAACAGTAACAATAGTTTTTTCATAGGAACCTCCTAGGCTTTCTTACGGTCTGCAAGAACAGCCAGTAAAATAACAATACCTTTTACAACTTGTTGATAGAAACTGGAAACGTCGAGAATATTTAACCCATTGTTGAGGGTACCAATAATGAGGGCACCAATTAATGTGCCAACGATATGACCACGACCACCAGCAAGGCTTGTGCCGCCAAGAACTACTGCTGCGATAGCGTCAAGTTCGTAGCCTGCACCTGCTGTAGGTTGTGCAGAGTTAAGACGAGAAGTGATGATTGCACCAGCGATACCACAGAGCATACCAGTCAAGGCATACACGAAGATTTTAACGCGGTCAATCTTGATACCAGCAATGTAACTTACCTTTTCACTACCACCTACGGCGTATGTTTTACGGCCTAAGGATGTGCGGCTCAATACGAACCAGAGGATGATGAAAGCAAGGAACATTGTGATGGCTGGAACTGGAAGGCCTGCAATATCCCCTTGGCCAAAGCCGTGGAATAGAGGATCTTGAGTAAGACCGGAGATTGGGTTACCGTCTGTGAATACTAGCGTCGCACCACGGTAGATTGTCATGGTCGCCAAGGTAGCGATAAATGGAGCTACGCGGCCATAAGTAATAACGAGACCGTTAATACCGCCCAATACAAGGCCTGCACCGGCGGCTAATACAATAGCTAATACAGGGTCAGTACCAGTTACGATGAGGTTGGCCATTACTGCACTAGAGAGGGCAAGGATAGAACCAACGGATAAGTCGATACCGCCAGTTAAGATGACGAAGGTCATACCAAAGGCGATGATCGCATTGATGGATACTTGGCGTAACAAGTTACGCAAGTTAGAGAATTCAAGGAAACTGTCGTTCATGACAGAGATAATGATAAATAATAGGATGAGGCCGATGAGGGGGCCTAATTTTTTCACATATTGTAGAGCTTTGCTGTCCATTATTGTCCTCCTGTGGCTAATGTCATAATCGATTCTGGTGTTGCATCGCTGCGGTCCAAGATACCTGCTACGCGACCTTCATGAATGACCATAACGCGGTCGCTCATGCCTAGCACTTCAGGTAACTCAGAGGACACCATGATAATGGACACACCATCGTTCGTTAATTCGTTCATTAAATCATAAATATCACGTTTCGCACCGATATCGATACCGCGTGTCGGTTCGTCCATGATGATAATGGATGGCTTTTTACCTACCCATTTAGCGATAACCACCTTTTGTTGGTTACCACCAGATAGGGACGATGCCGGTTCGTGAATAGATTGTGTTTTAACGCCTAGCTTTTTAGACAATTCGTTAGCAAAGGAATTGAGCTTGCCCTTATCCAGCACATGAGATGGACAAATGTCGCCAAGGTTCGGCAATGTAATATTGGAACCGATGGAGAAATCGAGGATCAAGCCTTCGCTCTTTCTATTTTCTGTGATGAAAGCAATGCCAGCTTTGATGGCATCTTCTGGTTTTTTACAATTGAGAACGGATCCGTTAACTGTTACGGTACCGCCATTGTGTTTATCTACACCAAAGATAGCGCGCATGATTTCTGTACGGCCAGCGCCCATAAGGCCTGCTACGCCGAGGATTTCGCCTTTGCGCAATGAAAAGGAGATTTCGTTGTCGAAACTTTCTGGTTTGAGGTTATCGACGCTCATCACAACTTCGCCTGGTGTAGTTGTACGAGCAGGGTAGAACTCGTCGATAGAACGACCTACCATGTGGCGTACCACTTCATCTACAGAAATCTCAGCAGTTGGTTTTGTAATGATGGTGTGACCATCACGCATAACCGTGATGGTATCGCATTCGCTAAATACCTCTTCCATACGGTGAGAGATATATACGATTGCCACGCCACGGGCTTTCATTTTGCGCATCATTTTGAACAATGTCGCCGTTTCACGTTCTGTGAGGGCTGCTGTCGGCTCGTCCATGATGACAACCTTGGCATCTAACATCAAGATACGAAGGATTTCCGTCATCTGTTGGTGACCGACGGAGCAAAGACCTGCTTCCGTTGTGAGCGGCAATTCGATACCTAGTTCGCGGCACGTATTTTGTGCTTCTTCGAGCATCGCTTTTTTATCGAGCATACCGAATTTATTGCGCTTCGGTCTCATTAAATATAGATTTTCTAACAATGTTAGATTTGGCCAAATGTTGAGCTCTTGGTGGATGAACGCCACACCGTTTAGCTCGGCCTCTCTTGGGTTCGGGAAGGTCCGCTCTACGCCGTCGATGGTGATTTTACCAGCGTCTGCCTTGTGAATCCCGGTAAGGATATTCATGAGGGTGGATTTGCCGGCGCCGTTTTCGCCCATCAAGGCGTGAACCTCGCCCTCCTTGAGGGTAATACTTACATCGCGTAGTACTTGGTTCGTACCAAATGCCTTTGCAATGCCTGACATAACAATTTCCATAACTACTCCTATATGATTGGTGAAAGTATCTCTTAATCTATTGCTCTAGGGACGATCGCTGAAAATACAATCGGCGCGCAAGATAATGTTCGCATACGGAGATGCTTCACCAGTTCTAATAATGCATTTGCATTGTTTTGTTGCTTCTTTGAAAGCTTCATGGCTCGTTTCAATCCATTCGTATTGATTGGATGGGAAGGTAGACTCCAAGAAGTCATAAGCTTCAGGATTATTTTCCTTAATTTCCTTTGCCACATGAACCGCTTCGGATTTCATATGCTTAGCGATGATGGATACCACTTGTTCGAAGCTTGGTACACCAAAATCTAAGGCTAAATCAATCTTTTGAACCCCTTCAGGTACTGGTAATCCGCAGTCGGAGATACAAATTGTATCTGTGTGACCTAAATCAGCAAGTACCTTAGCAATATGGCTATTTAAAATACCGTGTCGTTGCATATAAATTCCTTTCATTCCAATGAATGAGGCTGCTAAAGCATCGTTCATTGTTCCTTTTATTATATAGAGATCGAAAGTATTCGTTATTAGATAAATGTTTGTTGGGGCTGACTAGGACTTTCAAAGCGACTTTGGCCCTGCGAAGGCCGTAGGCCGTAGTCAGACCCGGCCGGTGGAGCTTTTTAAGTCCTAGTCAGCTCCCTACTATTTATCTGATAAGAATGCGTCGACCTCATCCTTCGTAGGCATTCCGGACTGAGCACCTAGTTTTTGGATGGATAAGGCCGCAGCTGCATTGCCGTAGTGCAACGCGTCAGCTAAGCTTTTACCATTAACGATAGCTGTTGCGAAGGCACCGTTAAAGGTATCGCCTGCACCTGTTGTATCCACTGGTTCTACCTTGAATCCAGGAACAATGTGAATTTCGCCATTGTCTGCGTAGCCTACACCTTGGCTGCCGAGAGTAACGATAATCTTATTTTCATTAGCTAATAATGTTTCCTCTGTAGTTTTGTTAGGGTAGAGGGCCGATAATTCGTGCTCGTTTGGTGTAGTATAGGTTGCTAGTTCCAACCATTCAGGATTGAGCTCTGCTGCCGGAGCTGGATTTAAGAGGACTTTTACATTAGCCTCGTGGCAACGACGAACGATGTATTCGATGGTGGGAATAGGAATCTCGTTTTGTACCATTACGAGATCTGCTTGCTCGATAGCAGACCAAGCATTATCGACTACAGCTTTGTCTACCTTAGCATTAGCACCAGCGATGACGATGATGCTATTGTCACCTTCGGCTAACGTGATATGAGCAGTACCTGTTGTCGTATCTGGGACAGTGACGATATAGTCCGTATTGATATGATTTTTTTTGAGGTTATCCAAAATCATTTGTCCATATGCATCTTCCCCGATGCAGCCTACCATGGTAACCTCTGCGCCTAGGCGGGCGGCAGCAACCGCTTGGTTGGCACCTTTGCCACCGTGAGCGATGTGCAATTCGTTGCCCATAATTGTTTCGCCTGCTGCGGGACGCTTATCCGCGAGGACCACAATATCCATGTTGCAACTACCTATAACAACAATGCGATTCATGATATCTCCTTACCTGTTTATTAGTGTATCTTAATTCTGTTATTAGTATAGCGTAAATAACGTTGTTTATCTACATAAATAACCATAAATTATGGGAATAAAAAATCGGTATACATTTTCTTAAGTAAGAAATGTATACCGAAGGTATATGGTGGTTTTATAAACCGTTAAGGATATTAATATCAGATTAGTCCAATTGATGTATCATTTTATCAATACGATTAAAAGTTTCTTCTATGGTTGTTGTACGTCCTTGAATGATATCATTTTGTCCTTCCACTAGAGCGGTTAATATTTCTAACTGGGCTTTTAATTTATTATATGTTTTACTTTCTAGGATGATTGTATCATTTGAATTTCCCATAGATATCTCCTAATGTATGGTAGTTTATAAAAACGATGGTTTATCGTAGTGTGTACCCGGTTCACCCACACCAATGCTGGCACGGCTGAATGGCGTTTCGTCTTCAACGTGTAGGATATCATACACGGCTTTTACCACAGCTTCTCGTGTAACTTGTGCGTCGTTGAATGGAGCGCCTTCTGCGATAAATTCATAATTTGTGTTCTCCATATTGTTATAGAGCCAAGATAAACGCAAAATAGTGTAGTTTAGGTTAGATTCTCGTAAAACGTTGCGCGCTTGACGTTCGCCTTGTACATAGCTAATTGGTAGATTATCGAAGGTCCATTTTTCTAAGGCTTTTGGAAATTCACCAGATAGACCGGCCATGGATAAGCCGATGATACGACGAATGTTTTGGCGAGCAAGTGCTTTCACAATAGCTGCCATATCACTGCCTGTTTCCATAGCACTGAGGAATACGACTTCTGTATTCTTAACGGCTTCCTCTAATTTTTTAGGGTTTTGGAACGATCCTTCGATAACGGTTATCCGTTCGTGTTCTAAAATTTCCGGATGAATGCGTGTGCTCAATTGACGTCCATATAAAGTAATGTGCATATCTGTATATGTTAATAACGTCGCCGTTAAGCGTTGTGCAATTTGGCCTGCAGCGCCTAAGATTGTAATATATTTGTACATGTAGACCTCCTATGTCCTAGGCATAAGTATTTATATGCATTATATCACAACTATATGACGAGAAAGTGAGAATAACAATTTAATTAATAGCTAGAATTTCTTTTGTTGTTCTTAGTTGCGCAAATCGATTTCTCCAAATTTTTTCTTTGTAAAAGGATAAGATTTGATCGGCAGATAGATGGATGTTGTCAAAGGTTGAAATCGCATCTTCGACGATGGTGATTTTATAACCATATTCAAAGCCTACTTTCACAGATGTATCAATGCAAAATTCCACTTGCATTCCTACAAATGTTAAATCGGTAATATTTTTTCGGTTTAAATATTCCTTTAATTCAGTGTCCTTGAAGATGCTATTGTAATATTTATTGAAAATCTTTTCGTTTTCTTGAGGCTTTAATTCGTGATAGACTTGCCAATTATCGCTACCTGTTGCTAATAAACCTTCAGCTTCAGAGTGTCTGATAAAAATGACTTCTATATTTTGATCTCTGAAATGTTGAATGATTGCTTTTGTATTTATGATAAAATTTTTTGTATTGAAAGGATTTTCTTTAACTAAGCCTTCTTGTATGTCGATTACGATTAATGCTTGTGCCATGATGGATTTCCTTTATTAAAGATAAATTATATGTATTACATGGATGTAATTAGAATTTATTATATTAGTTATTAAATTATTGTCGATTTCTTCGTATATAAGTATCTATGCGCATTATATCACAAGTATATAACAAGAAAAGGAAGAAAGCAGTATCATATATGTTGATAGTAATTTGGGAAAAGCTGTAAAATTTGATGTTGAATTTACATGATAATTTAACTACAATAATAATAAGATATTTGAAAAATGAGTGTTATATTACTAAAGTTTTTTTGAGGTGATGGTATGCCGAATATAAAACCGATTTCAGATTTACGTAATTATTCTGAAGTATTGCGTGATGTTGCTATAGATAGTCCTGTATTCTTAACTAAAAATGGTAGAGGCCGATATGCAATTATGGATATTCAAGATTATGAACGTGTAATGGCTACGATAAAACTTATGGGCGCTTTAGAGACAGGTCGCAAATCTGGTGAAGAACAAGGGTGGATTTCATCAGAGCAACTAAAGAGTGAATTGGGGATTTAACTATGGATCATCAAATTAGTTATGCACCAAAAGCACGAGAAGATTTGCTTAAAATAAAATCCTTTATAGAAGAAGAAACCGGGGATATTGAGTTAGCTAAGAAAACTATTTCGGATATAGTGACTACGAATGATTCTTTAAGAGCTTTTCCAGAAATGGGACAGCGATTATTGATAAACATGGGAAGTAAAATTGAATATAGATATTTGCTTTGTCATAATTATTTAAGTTTTTACCGTTATTTAGATCGGACTATTTATATTGATAGAATATTAAATAGTAGACGTGATTATCTTAAAATACTATTGGATGAAGTACATTAGTTTTTAAAGGCACCATCATTAATAGATGGTGCTATAAAATGATTTTAATAGTAACATGAAGATGCGTGAACACTCTTTATAATTTGAATGCATTGTGATTTAATGATATAAAAGTAAGATTTTATTTAATCTTAATCTGTAATTGAAAGAGAGAAGGCATTCATTACAAATTTATTTGGAGGGAACTAACATGAAATTTCTAGATCAATTGGGAGATGCGGTAAAGGACGTAAAAGAATTAGCTAAATCCAAGGCTAGTGTTGTGAAAGATTTAACTGCTGACGCAGCGCAAGAAGTAAAGGTATTGGCTAAAGAAAAGGCGGCAGATGTAAAGGCTAAATCCGCTGATGCGGCGCAAGAAGTAAAGGGCTTAGTTAAGGAAAAGGCGGCGGATGTAAAGGCGAAATCGGCTGATGCAGCACATGATGTAAATGAATTAGTAAAAGCTAAGTCTGCAGATGTGGCAAAGGACCTAGAAGCGCCCCTTAAGGTGAAGGCTGAAGAGCTAAAACAAAAGGCTAGAGAAGTGAAAGATATAACGGCTGATGCAGCTAGGGATATTACAGATACCGTGAAAGAAAAATCCGCAGGAGCGGCAAAAGACATTAGAGCGAAAGTTGCTGAAACAACTAGCGAAGATAAAACTTCAGGAAAATAAAAATGAGAATGACTTAATATTTCTTAGTTGGGTATTAAGCCATTCTTATTCTATTTTTAACACCAAGAGAACAGGTAGATCTAGATTTTAGCTATTTAATTGATTTAGCATGTATTGATAATAGATTAAGACGAATCAGGTTATACTTGATTTGGGTATTAAGAAATCTTTCTAGGAGGACATCATGGATTTAAAAGAAGTAAACTTACTTTCAAAAGAAATAAGAAATAAATATTTTGAACTAGAAAAAGAGATACATGGTTCTGTTTGGTCGGTAGAAGAAGATGCGTTGGCATTTTTAACTGATGCGGGCTTAGTGGGGCGATTGACTATGGATAATCAAGGTCGTTGGCCTAGTGCAGACAAAGAATTGTTACCATCTAAAATTGGCGAATGTGTATGGTGGTTAGCAATCCTCGCGGAACGCATGGATCTAAGCTTTGAGGAATGTGTAGAAACGTTTCTCACTGAAAGATTAAAAGATCTGAAGTGAGTTTATACAAGTTGAGATATTACTTTTAACCGTCATGCGTGCAAAAGTCCTCGAAGAGTGATAAAATATAGATTATATATTCATTTTTAGAAAAGAGGCTATTATGGAACGAATAAAGGATCTTGTGTACACTCATGACCAGGGTGGACAGTTTAGATGGGTAACGGTGAGCACCTTAATGCTTGCGTTAGGTACAATTTTGCACTTGGTGAGTCCTAGTTTTGCAGGGATTACGCCAAACTGGATGATTTCAGCGTACTGCGTAGCGATCTTGTTGACGAAACCTAGTGTATCTCAAGCATTGGGCATTGGTTTAGTGGCGGCCTTGATTGAGGTGTTGACATCAAAATCTGGTTTCCCATATGGTAACTTGATTTCAGAACCTGCTGGTGCATTGATGGTAACGCTTATTGCTCGTACTATGGCTACTATGAAAATTAGCAAAATTGGTTCTTTCGAAATTACGCCAATCGTAACAGCTTTTTTAAGTACTGTTGTATCTGGTGGTATTTTTATTACTCTTTTGTGGCAAATTGCAGGCTTGCCTAACAATGTATATCTCTTTGTGATTTGGCCAGCCGTACTCGCCGTAGCTGCTGTTAATGCGGCCATTACACCGATTTTATATATTCCAGCTCAAAAGATGTTCGCTAAGCGAGGCATGTTGCCTACCGGTAGCGAAGCTTCTAGCGACCATAGTGGTCTCGTTATTACGCCAGAACGGGATGCAAAGATTTCCATTGAGCATATGAACTATTACCATCCTAAGGCGACTGCGCCTACGTTAAAGAACATCAACCTCGATGTGCATGATGGTGATTTCCTCGTTGTAACAGGTCCTGCCGGTTGTGGTAAAAGTACGCTTTGTATGGCTATGGTTGGGGCGGTGCCAAAATTCTATGGCGGTCGTCTAGAAGGTATGGTATTCGTAGATGGTAAGGCTACAACGCAATTATCGATTCCTGAGTTAGCAAATCATGTTGGCGTTGTTCTTGCCGATTATGATACACAACTCGTAACGATGACGGTTCGCGAAGAAGTAGCCTTCGCTATGGAAAACCGTGGTTACGATCGAGCAACCATCGATGCTCGTTGTGCAGAGGTGTTTAAACAAGTTGGTATTGAAGGCCTTGAGGATCGTAAAATTACGAGTTTGTCAGGCGGTCAACGTCAACGTTTGGCGATTGCTTCCGTGCTGGCAACCAATCCATCTGTCCTTGTTCTCGATGAACCAACTAGTTCACTTGACCCCGATGGGACAGCCGAACTATATCGCCTTGTTGGTGATTTGAACCGCAATCATGGTATCACTGTTGTGGTTATCGACCATGATTTGCATGCCGTATTGCCATATGCTAATCGCATGGCGCTTATGGTGGATGGTGAAATCGTATGTGATAGCGATGTGGCTACAACATTGGAATACATGTACAATCATAATATTTATGTAGAAGCATTGCCATCCGTATTTACAACGTATATGGAATTGGAAAAGGCTGGTTATCATAGCGATGAACCTTGGCTTAGTATCGAATCGGCTATTAAGGGCCTTCATCACATCGAAATGGCTAAGGCCATCGATCGTTCTCGTTATGAACATACAAGTGATGCTGGTGAAAGCCAAGTCCAATATAGTAATCATGTAGGTGAAAGTACAGGAGGTGGCGCACATGCTTAAGGTAGAAAACTTACGATTTGGCTATGTGCCTACCGTAGATATTTTTAGAAATGTAAACTTTACCATTCGTGAAGGCGAATTTATTGCCGTTGGTGGTAAAAATGGTTGTGGTAAAACGACGATTACCCGTCTCTTAGTAGGCCTCGAAAAGGCTGCTGAAGGCCACATCCGTTATAACGGCAAGGATATTACATCTATGCCACCATCTAAACGCGGCCAATTTATTGGGTATGTATTCCAACAACCAGATCGCCAAATGTTTAGACCTACTGTGGCTACAGAGGTGGCGTTTGGTCCTGAATCCTTGGGACGTTCTAAAGACGAGGTTACACACATTGTGGACGAAGTGTTAGATCGCTGTGGTATCAGTCATTTGCGTGACGAGTATCCGCCTACATTGCGTCGCGGTGAAAAGCAACGCGTTGCTATTGCATCGGCGTTGGCGATGCAGTCCAAAATCCTCATCCTCGATGAACCTACAAGTGGTCAAGATGGAAAGGAAACAAAAGAATTGTTAGCCTTGTTACGTCAGTTGAACAGCGAAGGCATTACAATCTTATTGATTACCCATGATATGGAAATCATGGCTTCTGAATGCTCTCGTGCCATCATCATGGGCCATCGTACTGTGTCCTTTGATGGTACACCAGAAGAATTATTTTCGAAATCTACCGATGAACTACATGATCTTGGTCTCACAAAACCACCAAGTGTAGAGCTTTCACAAGCGGTACCAGGACTAGGCTACTGCAAATCGATGGATGAATTACGGACGCGCCTTATCGCGCAATTGGCAGAATAGGAGGGGACCATGGAACGATTAGTACCATTAACAAAAATTTTGATGACCCTCGCCGTATCCGTATGGGCCATCTTCTTGCGAGACTGGATGTCATTGATGGCATTAGTTGTCGTAGAATTAGTAGCATTGTTGTTGACCGGTTTATTATGGAAACAATACAAGGCGGTGTTTGCTTTAGTTGTGTTCGCCGTATTCCTAGGCGCTGTTCAATACTTAGGTAGCGGGGACGTTGTATCTGCCGTTGTATCTGGTCTTCGTATGCTTGCCATGACACTCGTATTTATTGCACTTTTGGCAACGACTAAATTACAAGATTTAACCGCGGCCCTTGTAACACAATGCAAAATTCCTTACGCATATGCATTTATGTTTACAGCAGCCCTCCGCTTTGTACCTGATTTTATTGGTGAAAGCAAGGCTGTACAAGAGGCGCAATCCTGCCGAGGTCTTTCTTTAGAAGGCAATATCTTTAAACGCATCAAATCCTATGCCTCTGTTATCCAACCATTGCTGCTAAAATCCTTAGGCCGTTCTGAAACGATGGCATTGTCCTTGGAACTTAGAGGCTTTGGTGGCAAGACACATAGCTTTGCCGCGTCTGTAGGCCTTAAACTATTAGACTATATAGTTATTGTTGCGTTAGTTGTAGTTACGCTTATTCTATTTGGAGTATTATAGAGATATAATTGACTATCTTCTATTACTAGTCAGTGTTATATATTTATGATATACTACAAATAGGTAGTAAAGCGTACAAAATTACCTACAATATAACAAAAAAGGACGAGTTGCAGCTCGTCCTTTTTCTTGCTTATTTTTTTGTCTTATTGTTGAGCCAATTGTTATAGGTAGTTACAACTAAGGTTATTTTTATAAACTGTTTTAGAGGAATATATGAGTGAATTAATAATTCGATCAATTGCAAAAGATGATGTGTTTGCTTGTTTAACTATTTACAACTACGAGGTCGAACACGGCGTAGCTACCTTAGACCTTGAACCACGCACATTAGAAGAGTGGTATGAATGGTATAATGCTCACAGCGATGAGCATCATCCCATCATTGTAGGAACCATTGATGATGTAGTGGTAGGTTATGCATCGCTTTCACCATATCGATTAAAGGATGCTTTCAAAAGTACTGTAGAATTATCTATTTATATTCACCAAGATTACCGTGGCCAAGGTGTGGCAACGCGGCTGATGGAACGTATTTTGGAGATGGCCAAAGCGGATACGATGATTCATAATGTAGTATCTGTTATCACTGCAGGTAATGAGGGAAGCACAAAATTACACAATCGATTCGGCTTTACCTATTGTGGGCTTACCCCTGAAGTTGGTTTTAAACATGGTAAATATCAGGATACCGAAACTTACGCATTATTGGTATAATAATAGATATTAAATCATTCATATGTCCGTGGGGTTGCGGATTATATGTTCCACATAGATAGGGGTTAGGTAGTTATGATAAATATGAAAGCAGAACGGCAGTTCATAGGCAATAGTACGTATCGTAGCCGATTGGTAGATGGTCATTTTCATACTGAATTATGTCCACATGGTAGCGGTGATAGAACGGCATTGATGATTGAAAAAGCCATTGAATTGCGCATCGAAAAGGTGTGTTTAACAGAGCATGCTCCGTTACCAAAGGCCTTTGAGGCTGAGTATGACGGTGATAAGATTGCCTATGATACGGCGTCTCTTAAACTCAATCAAGTGGATTCTTATCTTGAATTGGGGCGAGAATTACAACGTGCCTATGGAACACATATCGATATTTCATTAGGTTTTGAGGTAGATTATATTCCTGGCTTTGAAAGCGATATTCAAGACTTTCTTGATCGCTATGGTCCATTAACAGATGATAATATACTGTCTGTTCACTTTATGGATGGTGTAGGTGGAAAATACTACTGTGTTGATTATAATACAGATGAATTTGCAAAGGGCTTTGCCCCTTGGATGTTTAACCAAAGTGAACTGTACTATAAATACTTTAGTATCATTCGCCAAGCGGTGCGTGCTGATTTGGGTGCCTATACGCCAAAACGAATCGGTCATTTTGATTTAATTAAGAAGTACCAACACCATTTCGGTTTTGAACACCATTTAGATAAACGAAATGCTCAATTAGTGAGCGATATATTACATATTATGCGCGTTCAAGGTAGAGAACTAGACTATAATATGAGTGGATTCTTTAAACCTGATTGCGGTGAAATGTATCCAAGCCGTTTTATTCAAGGGATAGCTGCCATTATTGGTGTACCCTTTGTGCTAGGATCTGATGCGCATAGTGTAGCAGATGTAGCAAAGGTTTGGGACTAGATATAATACTCCTCTATTGACAATTCTATAGAGGAGTATTATTATAGTTTTATGCTTTAATACGCTAAAGTGATAAAATCTAAAAGAATCTATATATTTTAAATAGAAATATTAGCATGGTTTATAGAAAGGATGATCCTCATGGTACAGAAACAGTTGCCTACAGGTTTTCGTGATGATATAGGGGCTGTAGCGGAGCGTAAGGATGATGTGAGTCAGTATTTGCTTAGCCTTTGCCGCAATCGTCAGTATACAAAAATTTCTACACCCCTTGTAGAATACAAAGATGTGTTTAATGGTTATACATTAGGCCGTGGTCAACATATGTACGAATTCTTTGGTAGTTCTGATGCATCTGTGGTTATCCGTCCCGATTTAACCATGCCAATTGGTCGTTTTTTGGCGACTACGAATATTGAATTGCCTCGCAAGTTCTACTACCTTGGTGACGTATTGATGAAAAATAAGCAACATCGTGGCGATATCAACCAAGTCACACAAGGTGGCATCGAAATGGTCGGCTATGAAGGTATTGATGCTGAACTAGAATGCTTTGCGATCATTAAAGAAGTGAATGAATCACAGCTTAATAATACCTTATTATTAGAAATTGGCGATGCTCGTTTCTCTCGTGCCATTACCGATGCATTGGGTTTGACTGATGGTGAACGGGCCGATTTGTTAGATGCATTATTTACAAAATATTTGCCACGCTACAATGAATTAATCAGTGAATTTAAAAATAACGCGCTCTATCCATTCCTTACGATTTGGCCTCGTTTATTCGGCACTGTAAATGATATTAAAAATGAGCTCAGTCAAGTCATCTTGCCTGCAGGGGCACAACGTATTTTAGATAGTCTTATGGCTCTAGCGGGACAAATTGAAGCGACTGGCCAACAAGTTCGCATTGATGTGTCTACAGAACCACTTCAATCCTATTACACAGGCCTTACCTTTAGAGGTTATGTAGATGGCGTATCTCAATACATCGTCAGCGGTGGTCGCTATGATGGTCTCTTATCTGGATTTGATGGCACACCGATGCCATCCGTTGGTATGGCTTTCAACATCGATGTCCTTACAGATGTGCTTATGCAAGGTGAAAGCAACATTCAAGATAATGGTAAATTGCGCATCGCCTTGACAAAGGGGCGCGTTGAAAAGGATTTTATTCCACTCTTAGAGTCTTGTGGTATTGACTGCGAACCATTACGCAACAAAGCGCGCAAGTTGATTATCCCATTGGGAGATTCGGTAGAGGTTATCTTAGCGAAGGGCCCTGATGTAACGACATATTTGAATAATGGTGTCGTTGATTTAGGCATCGTTGGTAGTGATGTACTGGATGAACAAGACAATACATCTTATGAAATGCTAGATTTGAAAACGGGCCAATGCCAATTTATCTTGGCCTCCTTAGAAGGGTACAATCCGAAGGAAGGCCGTCGTCAACGGATTGGTACAAAATATCCAACCATTACAAAACAATATTTCGGATCCCAAGACGTAGAAATCATTAAAATCGAAGGTTCCGTTGAATTGGCGCCCCTCGTAGGTCTAGCCGATGCCATTGTAGATATTACGGAAACGGGTACAACGCTACGAGAAAATAATCTTAAAATCTATGATTGGCTCCAACCAATCTCAACGCGCCTTGTGGCAAATCCATTGGCATTAAAACAAAAAAGAAATACTATCTTTGCGTTGATTGACCAATTACAATCAGCTATTGATAAAAAATAGATTGCCTATGCTATCGTGATGTGATGAGAAACGTTTACAATAGAAGTATTCATATACATAGTTTGAAATGAGGATATACAATGAAAATTTACAAAGAATCTCCTGATGCAATGCTTAGCATTGTTCGCCAATATACACAACAAACAACAGATATGGAAATTGAACGCCGCGTGTACGATATTATCGAAAACGTGCGTGCTAATGGCGATGCAGCACTCCGTGAATATTCTGAAAAATTCGATGGCGTAAAGCTTGATGATTTCAAGGTGGATCAATCTATCATCGATGCGGCATGGGACAATTTACCAGAAGACTTGAAACACGCTTTATTGGTAGCGAAGAAAAATATAACTGAATTCCATAGCCGTGAAATTGAACAAGGCTTTGTCGATATGGATACACCAGGCATTACACGTGGTCAAAAGGTAACGCCATTGGCTCGTGTTGGTCTCTATGTTCCAGGTGGCACAGCGGCATATCCATCTACCATTATGATGACTGCATTGCCTGCAAAAATCGCTGGTGTTAAGGAAATTATCATGGTAACACCTCCTCAAAAGGATGGCATTAATCCTGCTGTGCTAGGCGCTGCAAAACTTGCTGGTGTTGATGCGGTATACCAAGTGGGTGGTGCTCAAGGTGTTGCGGCTCTTGCATATGGTACTGAACAAATTCCAAAGGTAGATAAAATCGTAGGCCCTGGTAATATTTATGTGGCCACTGCCAAGCGCCAAGTATTTGGTCAAGTTGATATCGACATGATTGCAGGTCCTAGTGAAATCGGTGTCATCGCTGATGAAAGTGCTAATCCAGTACATCTTGCTGCGGACTTATTGTCTCAAGCAGAACATGATCCACGAGCTCGTGCCATCATGGTTACCAATAGTGAAAAATTAGCTAACCTCGTATCTGATGAGGTAGAACGTCAACTTTCACAATTACCTCGTGAAAGCATTGCTCGTCCAGCTATCGAAAACAATAGCTATATTGCTGTTATGGATAGCGTAGAAGATATGTTTACCGTGATGAACGAAGTAGCACCAGAACATTTGGAAATTCAATTACCGGACCCTATGGAATATATGAGCATGGTAGAAAATGCGGGCTCCGTATTCCTTGGCAGATATGCCTCTGAGCCATTGGGCGACTATGTAGGCGGTACAAATCACGTATTACCTACGAGTGGTACTGCAAAATTCTCGTCCCCACTTGGTGTGTACGATTTCGTAAAACGCATTTCCTTTACTCAATTTAGCCGTGAACGTTTACAAGAGGTTGCGAAGGATATTACTACTTTGGCTCGTACAGAAGGTCTTGAAGCACATGCTCGTGCTATTGAAGTGCGCTTTGAAAAATAATTGTATGGATGGGAACGCCTTAAAGGGCTTCCTTAATGATAAGAGGATACTATGATGAGAACAAATCGGTCAGCTACGGTAACTCGTAAAACGGGCGAAACAGATATTACAATTACACTTACCCTAGATGGAAATCAGGACATTCACGTCGATACAGGCATCGGTTTTCTTGATCATATGCTCCATTTGTTGGCTAAGCATGGACGTTTTGGTCTTGCTGTAAAAGCCGTAGGCGATACGTACGTGGATGCGCATCATACGGTAGAGGATATTGCATTGACCTTAGGGCAAGCATTGACACAGGCTCTAGGTGACAAGGCGGGAATCGAGCGTTATGGCGACGCGTGGGTGCCTATGGATGAAGCGTTGACACAGGTTGTTATCGATCTTAGCGGTCGTCCATACCTCGTGTTTAATGGTGAGTTTACGACTCCTGTATTGGGTGGTAATTTTGAAACAGAATTGGTAGAGGATTTTTTCCAAGCCTTGGCTGTGAGTGGTGCTATGAATTTACATGTGCGCAACGAATATGGTCGCAATACGCATCATATTATTGAAAGCATGTTTAAGGCTACGGGCCGTGCATTGCGTAAGGCGGTTACCATTAACCCAGACATTCAAGGTGTGAATTCTACAAAGGGTATGATTTAATAAAGCCCTTATGAATGGTGAAAGCAGGGCCACATAAGGCTCGTGAATAGAGGAGATACTATGATTTTTCCAGCTATAGATTTACAAGATGGTCGCAGTGTACGCCTATATAAGGGAGATTTTGCAAAGGAAACCATCATCAATCCAGATCCGGTTGACCAAGCATCTCAGTACGAGGCTGCTGGCGTTGGCGCTTTGCACCTCGTCGACTTAGATGGGGCAAAGGCGGGGAAACCAGTTAATGTGGATATCGTTAAACGCGTGCGCGCTGCATTTACAGGTGTGTTAGAAATCGGTGGCGGTATTCGTGATAAAGATGCGGTAGACTTATATTTAGAAATGGGTGTCAATCGCGTTATTCTCGGTTCCGTAGCCCTTAAAAATCCTGAATTGACGAAACAGGTTATCGCTGAATACGGTCCAGAACGCATCGTTATCGGCGTAGACGGTAAGAATGGTAAGGTTGCTGCAGAAGGTTGGCTCGACCAATCTGATGTGCCTATGACTGATCTTATTGGTGCTATGGTGGCAGCCGGTGCGAAGTATTTTATCGTTACCGATGTGGATAGAGATGGCACAATGCAAGGTGCTAATGAAGACTTATTGGGTTCCTTACAAGAACAATTCCCTACGGCCCGTATTGTCGCATCCGGTGGTGTCCGCCATTTAGAGGATATTAAGAATCTTGAAAAACGCGGTGTTGTAGACAGCATTGTAGGTAAGGCTCTATATGAAGGCACTATTACATTAGAAGAAATTGCTGCGTTTAATAAGGAGAATGCATCATGTTAGCAAAACGGATTATTCCTTGTTTAGACGTAGATAATGGGCGCGTAAAAAAAGGTGTTAACTTTGTAAATCTCGTTGATGTAGGTAGTCCTGTCGATATTGCAGCTACCTATGAGGAACAGGGGGCAGATGAGCTCGTATTCCTCGATATTACGGCTACAGTAGACCGACGTACGACGATGCGCGATGTGGTTACAGATATTTCAAAACATGTGTTCATGCCCCTCACCGTTGGTGGTGGTATTAAAACAGTGGACGATATGAGCGCATTGCTAAAAGCTGGCGCCGATAAGGTATCGCTGAATTCAGCGGCTTTAGCGCGCCCAGAACTCATCAGTGAAGGCGCTCAAAAGTTTGGTAATCAATGTATGGTGGTAGCTATTGATGTAAAAACGGATCCAGAGACGGGTAAATGGTATGTGTATACCCATGGTGGTCGCAAGCGTAGCGATTGGGAAGCCCTAGCGTGGGCTAAAGAAGCTGTGAGCCGTGGCGCTGGTGAGTTACTTGTAACGAGCATGGATAAGGACGGCACTAAATCCGGCTTTGATATTAAACTATATAAAGCCTTGGAAGAGGTCGTAGATGTACCAATTATCGCCTCCGGTGGTGCAGGTACGGTACAGCATTTTATCGATGTATTCACCGAAACTGGTGTTACCGGTGCGCTAGCAGCGTCTATATTCCACTTTGGTGAAATTAGCATTCCCGATTTAAAATCACAATTGAAGGCAGCGGGCATTGCTGTTAGATAGGGTAGGAGATTGTAGCATACATGAAACCAGACTTTAATAAGGGTGGCGGCCTATTACCGACGGTCGTTCAAGATAATACAACAAAAGCAGTGCTCATGGTGGCGTGGATGAACGAAGAGAGCTTTCACAAAACATTGGAGACAAAGGAAACTTGGTTCTGGTCTCGTTCTCGCCAAGAACTTTGGCATAAAGGCGGTACCAGTGGCAATGTGCAACACGTGGTGGATATGAAGCTCGATTGCGATGGCGATACATTACTGGTTCTCGTCAATGCGGAAGGGCCTGCATGTCATACAGGAGCGGTGAGCTGCTTTTTTTACGATGTAGAAGCGTAGAAATATACAAAATATGAGGTGAGATGACGCATAGGCGTTAGCTTTCACAAAGGAGAAGAACAATGGCCAATCAACAAACATTAGAAGAATTATACGCCATTATTAAGGGGCGCAAGGAAACACCAAAGGAAGGATCCTATACGAATTACTTGTTCGACAAAGGACTCGATAAAATCTTGAAAAAGGTAGGCGAAGAAGCAACAGAAGTTGTCATCGCCGCTAAGAACGAAGACCCCCAAGAACTCGTGTATGAAACAGCAGATGTACTCTACCATTTGCTCGTATTATTGGTAGAAAAGGGCGTTTCTTACGAAGCCATCTTAGAAGAGTTGGCAAGCCGTGAGGGCGTCATCAGCAAAACACAGGAACGCAAAGCGATTACAGATTTGTAAGGAGTAGAGTATGAAGAAAATTATTGGCCAATTAAAGCCCTATGTGCCAGAGGAACCGGCAGAGTCCGTCAAAGCTCGCCTCGGTGTGGAGCGCCTTGTGCGATTATCAGCCAATGAAAATCCTTATGGTACATCGCCAAAGGTGCGCGAAGCAGTACTAGATTATGTGACGAATAATGATGCCAATCTATACCCTGATGGCAATGCATCATCTTTGCGAAGCGTCTTAGCGGATTATTGGAAGGTAGCGGAAAATCAACTCGTTATTGGCGTCGGTCTTGATGAAGTGATTTCCATGGTAAATAAAACATTTATCAATGCTGGCGATTCTATCGTTATTAGCGTTCCTGCCTTTTCTGAATATGGCCTTAACGGCCTTGTAGAAGGGGCAGTCATTCGCGAGGTGCCATGCATCGAGTCTACAGGTCAATACGATTTTAAGGCGATGCGTCAAGCCGTAGATACTACGACGCGCCTCGTATGGATTTGTAATCCTAACAATCCAACAGGGACCTATGAAACTGTTGAAGATATTCGTAACTTTATCAGTACATTGCCAAAAGATGTGTTAGTCATCATCGACGAAGCCTATATCGATTTCGTAACCTCCGTAGAGGTGCCAACGGCACGAGCTTTGCTTGATGAATTTCCTAATGTATTTATTATGCGTACCTTCTCTAAGGCCTATGGCCTTGCGAACTATCGCGTAGGCTATATGATGAGTAGCGCTGAATTAGCGAACTATATTCAAACCATTCGCTTGCCATATAATTTGAATACTTTGTCCCAAGTAGCTGCTGAGGCTGCCTTTGGTGATCGTGAATTTTTGCGCAGCACTATAGAGAAGAATGCCGCAGAACGTGCCTTGTGGGAACAAACATTGGATGAAGTGGGTGGTACTTATTATAAGAGCGGTGCTAATTTTATCTTTATGTCCGTACCTAATGCGGATAGCCTTGCTGATGAATGGCTCGCTAAGGGCTATCAAGTACGTCGTGGACAACGAGATAATTGGTTGCGTGTAACATTACCACCTGCTAGTGATGGTGCTATTATGCGCGCTATTTTGAAAGAGTATATGGCTCGTCAATAATGTAGGTCATTTATATAGCGATGTACATTGCGACGTATGTTGCTATTTACATAGGCGTAAAAGAAAGGATGTCACTATGATTGCCATAATTGATTATGATGCGGGCAATACATTTAATGTACAAAAAGCATTACAACATATCGGTCTTGATGCGGTATTGACCGCTGATCGAGATATTATATTGGCTGCTGATGGTGTGATTCTACCGGGTGTCGGCGCCTATGCATCGGCTGTTTCCGTCCTTCGTGAGCGCGGTCTTATTGACGTTATTCATGAGGTGGTGGAGCGCAACATACCATTGCTTGGTATTTGTTTAGGGATGCAGCTTTTATTTGATGAATCTGAAGAATATGGACCGACTCCCGGATTGGGTATTATACCGGGCACTGTGAAAGCCATTCCTAATAACCTCGGCCTTCGTGTACCTCATATGGGGTGGAATCAAAATACACTATGCCGCAAAGACAGTGCTTTTTCTGATGTAACTGATAAATATACATATTTTGTGCACTCTTATTACGTAGATACAGATTCTCAATATATTACAACAACCGCGGATTATGGGATTAAGATACCGGGCATTGTGGAGAGAGGAAATGTCTATGGCATGCAGTTTCACCCTGAAAAAAGCGGTAATGTAGGGCTTGATCTACTACGAACCTTTGGAAATATCATAGTAAAATAATAAAATAGTCTTCGATATATGCTTTTAACGAATAATGAGTATCTAAAATGATTAAGTGTAAATTGACATATTCTTGTTTACATATACAATAAGTATGTAAGTACTCATCAATTTATAAGCTACAGTGGCATTGGAGACCTAATTTTATTAGAACTATTTATTCGGCACCTCCGATGTCACGTACATTGGAGGTGTTTTTATGGTTATGAATGGTATTTACTTAGTTATAGCCTCCGCGTGTATTCTAATTTTAGCGTACCGCTTTTATGGGGCTTTCATAGCGGCCAAGGTGCTGACACTCGATCAGTATCGTCCAACGCCGGCTATGGTCCACAATGATGGTCACGATTACGTGCCAACAAACAAATGGGTAACATTTGGTCATCACTTTGCAGCAATTGCTGGTGCAGGCCCTCTTGTAGGTCCTGTTATTGCAGCCCAGTTCGGGTATTTGCCTGGCGCATTATGGATTCTCATCGGTTCCGTACTCGCTGGTGCTGTACATGACATGGTTATCTTATTTGCGTCCGTTCGTTATGATGGCAAATCCATCGCGGATATTGCCCGCGAAGAAATCAGTAAATTTGCTGGTTTCGGTGCTATGCTTGCTACATTATTCCTATTGATCATTACCCTTGCTGGTATGGCCGTAGTAGTAGCTAACGCATTGCATAATTCCCCTTGGGGTTTCTTCTCCGTATTTGCTACGATTCCAATCGCTATTTTCATTGGTATTTATTTGAAATGGTTGCGTCCTGGTAAAATTCAAGAAGCAACTATTATCGGTGTAGCGTTGATTTTCGCAGCTATTATCTACGGTCCAAACGTAGCAGCTAGCGAATATGCTTCTTGGTTTACATATGACTTGCAAACTATCGAAATCATGCTTGCAGTATATGGTTTCTTTGCAGCAGCATTGCCAGTTTGGTTATTGCTTGCTCCTCGTGATTACTTGTCCACATACCTTAAAATCGGTACAATCGGCGCATTGGCTCTTGGTATTATCATCGTAATGCCTGAAATCCAAATGCCAGCTGTTACCCCTTATATCTGGGGCGGCGGTCCTGTATTGAAAGGTTCTGTATTCCCTTACATCTTCATTACTATTGCATGTGGTGCGTTATCTGGTTTCCATACTGTTATCGCAACTGGTACAACACCAAAAATGCTTACTAATGAAAAAGAAATTTTACCTATCGGTTATGGTGCAATGTTAACAGAAGGCTTCATCGCTATGATGGCGTTGATTGCAGCTACTGCATTGCATCCAGATGATTACTTTGCTATTAACTCTACAGTTGAATCCTTCAAGGCGTTAGGACTTCAAGTTCATGAATTGCCAGCATTGTCCGCAATGGTTGGTGAAGACTTGATGCACCGTCCTGGTGGCGCCGTATCCCTTGCAGTAGGTATGGCTCATATCTTCTCTAGATTGCCTAACATGGATCACTTGATGGGGTACTGGTATCACTTCTGTATCATGTTCGAAGCATTGTTCATCATGACTTTGATCGATGCTGGTACTCGCGTAGGTCGTTACTTGCTTCAAGAATTATTAGGTCATTTCCATCCTAAATTCAACGACCAACATTGGGCTCCTGGCGTTTATGGTTGTGCAGCTTTAATTTGTATTTTGTGGGGCTACCTAGTTCTACAAGGTAATATCGGTATTATTTGGCCTCTATTCGGTGTATCTAACCAATTATTAGGTACTATGACATTGGCTGTAGGTACTACAGTTATTATGCGTCTTGGTCACAAACGTTATGCATGGGTAACAGGTATTCCTTGTATCCTCATGGCTATCGTTGCTATCGCTGCCGACTTTGAAAACGTATTTAACAGCTATATCCCAGCTGGTAAATGGATCCTAGTAGCGTTCAGTGCTGCTATGTTCCTCATGATTCTCATCGTATTAGTAGAGGCTGTACGTAGCTGGATCCGCTTGTCTAGTATGCCTCAAGATTACCGTACACAAGCTGAAATTGAAGCTGAAAGCCTTGTGAAATACGGTAAAGAAGCAAAAGCATAATTCTGATTTGCTATACTATACGAACACGCACTCACATTAGTGGGTGCGTGTTCTATTTGTTTGAGTGTCAATTAAGATACATTTGTCATTTCATATATTCTATAGAATTTATTGACATATAGTTAGAAATGCTATAGGATGTAAGTAAAGATGTATTTCAACAATAAAATAGTTAGGTAACGGTGCCTAGTTTTCAGAATATTCTGAGACTAGGTGCTTTTTTTATGAAAGGAGTCTATTATGATAGGTATCGATACAGGTAATACAGCATGGATACTCATAGCGGCTGCTATGGTGTTTTTCATGACACCAGGGCTTGCCTTATTTTATGGAGGTATGGCACGCAGTAAAAATGTACTTAGCACTATCATGCAGAGCTTCTTTCTGATAGGTGTGATTTCTGTAGAGTTTATGCTCATAGGCTACACATTGATCTTTGGTGACGATGTACATGGTATTATTGGTAGCCTCAATAAAATTGGTCTTATGGGCACAGAGAATAGCATCATGGAAGGTGCGAATATTCCAGAAATGGCTTTTATTGCATTTCAATGCATGTTTGCTATTATCACGCCAGCCATCATGAGCGGTTCTATTACGGGACGTATGCGCTTTGCACCCTTTGTAGTATTCGCTGTGATTTGGTCCGTACTCATTTATAATCCTATGGCCCATTGGGTATGGGGCGGTGGATTCCTCGCCAATCTTGGGGCACTCGACTTTGCAGGAGGTCTTGTTATCCATGTATTGTCTGGCGTATCAGGTCTCGTACTTTGTTTGCTCTTAGGTCGTCGTCGCGGTTATGGGCGCATGCCAATGTTACCGCATCACTTGCCAATGACCGTCCTCGGCGGTGCCATGTTATGGTTCGGTTGGTTCGGCTTTAATGCCGGTTCTGCTCTAGGGGCTGGCCCCTTGGCTGCAAATGCAGTGTTGACGACGCAAATGTCTGCTGCTATCGGCATCGTTGGTTGGGTATTGGTAGAACGATATCACCGTGGTAAACCGACCGTGTTAGGTGCTGTATCTGGCGGTGTATCTGGCCTTGTTGCTATTACGCCAGCAGCTGGTTTTGTAACACCTGTAGCAGCGATTCCAATCGGTTTTATCGGCGCCATCTGTTGCTATGTGGCGGTCGCAATTTTAAAGAGCAAGTTTGGTTATGATGATTCTCTCGATGCCTTTGGTATTCATGGTGTAGGCGGTACGTGGGGCGCTATTGCAACAGGCTTATTTGCTACGGTTACTGTAAATCCTGATGGCGCAGATGGATTGTTCTATGGTGGTAACTTGCTCGTTCCTCAATTGATTTCTCTCGTCGTAGCCATTGCCCTTGCTATTATTGGCACAGTTGTCATCTTCAAGGTGGTTAGCTACTTTATGGATATGCGCGTTAGCATTAGTGCCGAATCCTTGGGAATCGACATTAGTGAACATGGCGAAGGTGCGTATAATCAATCTGAATTTAAGAGCAGTGGACGTTTTATTACCTCTGACCAACATTCCTTGGTGTAACGTATTCATGGTGAAAGCTAGCTTTCACAGATGGTACAATAGAAGTAATGAAAACGCAGATGAGGTGATACTATGAAACGGATGAAGAAAGTAGATATCATTGCTCGGGCAGAGCAATTAGAAGATTTAAAAGAGGCCTTGAATCGCATTGGCATTCAAGGGATGACGGTTTCCCAAGTATTTGGCTGTGGATTGCAAAAAGGGCATACCGAAGTCTATCGTGGGCAAGAGTATGCGGTCAATCTTGTACCAATGGTGAAGGTTGAAACCGTTGTATGTGACGTGCCTGTTGATCTTGTAATGGATACGGCACGCGATACCTTGCAAACTGGCGAGGTAGGGGACGGTAAGATTTTTGTGTACGACGTAGAAGATTCCATGCGGATTAGAACCGGTACGCGCGGTACGAAGGCCGTTACTGACGATGAAGCTTAATTAATCATATATGTAATACGCGAGCTGCTACATACATTGGTGTGTAGCAGCTCTTTGCGTTTATATATTTGTGAGTGATTGGTTTTGTAAAATTTAATGCTATAATAATTGTATGACTAGACGATTACGCTCGTATTGGAGCAAATATATACAACTATATAAGCGAGGTATACTGGGTATCATTGCATTTATTGGAATTACGGTAGTCATTATCTCCATCTTAGCTACTATTGCGAGTCGAGGCATGGGTGTTATTTTTAATGAGGTAATAGCACGTCAGACCATGATGCGAGGGACTATTACCGTCGCTAGCCTGAGTGCTACCCCATGGGGAACTATATCCTTTGAGGATTTGCAATGGGCTGATGACGATGGACATCAGTTGATGACCGTACCTTCCGGTAAGATACGCGTTAATATGTGGGATGTGATTACTCGTAATTTTAAGGCATCTGCCATACGAGGCATAGAATTAAATGATGCGGTCATTGTAGTAGATTTAGATGACGATAATCGGGTCGATTTTGTGCCGGCTTCTCCTGATATTAATAAACCCTTATCTGAAGTAGAACAGCGACCTAAAGCACCTAAAAAAACGACCCTAGAACGTCAAGAAGAGCTAGGGAAAAAGGTGCGTAACTTTAATTGGAATGGTCAACATATCGATGCGATTGTGAAGCTTTCAGACTGCCAATTGGAAATATTCCAAAAGAATCGACATTATGTGATGAAGAATGTGAATGCTCGATTTGATATTGATACGAATCGTGCCATTCGCATGAATCTAACAACTGGTAAATTCGGAGGCACCGCCATTGGGGATGGCCTCACATTGGAAGGCCGTATCGATCTAAAAGATGTGCTTAAGCATCGTATGCCTACGCTGAATATGAATCTAAATATTTATGGTGTAGATCCGGCATCCTTAGGATTTGGTGATAGTATTCACGATAAGATGACCTTGCTGACAGCAGTGACGGGGGATATTAATCGGCCCTTTGCATCGGGACGTGTTACCATGCCAATCCTTAGAATCCCTGCACTAACCTTTGAAAATGTGGTAGGCGATGTAACCTATCAAGATGGCATACTGGATTTTAAAGAGGTATATGCGAATGTATTTGGCGGTAAGTTAAAGGCTAAAGGTGTATATAATCTAGATACGCGGGCCTATGAATTAACGGGGGTCGCTACGGATCTAGATAGTAGCATGGCCTTAAAAACACCGGATTTTGCTGTTCCTGTATCGGCGAACCTTAATTTTTCAAGTAAGGGACAGCCTAAAGATATGGTGGTGTGGGGCGATTTTACATCTGGTACAGGTCGTTACATACTCATACCTATACAATCTATTACGGGGCGCTTTCACAATCAAGGACGTCATTTATCGTTCTTTGATGTGAAAGTACATACATCGGTAACAACTATCTCAACGGATGCATTGCATATCGATAATGGCGAATTAACATTGGGACCATTGAATATTACATCCAATGGGGGTAGTAATTTTGCCATTTATGATGAAAGTACCTTTGGCGAGCTTGGGCGTACGATGGATGGTATAAAAAGTGACATGGCGCAGGCAAATCAGAATATGAAACGCGCTCAAGGTAATAGTCAATCGATGAATCAAGAAGGTATAAAGCCATCAAGTGATGCAAAAGGCGTTTTAGATGATGCCAAAGAAGCAATCAAAGGATTTTCCGATAGCTTGAAATCGATTAAGATTCGATGAAGTTTGAAAATTTTCATGTTCAGCTTATCTCCTAAGTATAAAATGCGAAATGTTATCAAAACATTTGATAACATAGTGGATTATATATGTGTTTTATTAGGAGGTTTCTTATGAGAAAAGCTAAAAAATTATCTTTAACACTTATGGCGTCTGTTATGGCTTTAGGCGTTATAGCATTTACAGCACAACCAGCTAACGCATCTTATGGCTATAAATATACTGATTCCATTCGTCCACCAGTTTTGACACCTACACCATCTACTGGTAGAACACCTGTGGAACCTGTAGCCACTACAGTTACACCAGCTCCTGCTGCTAAAACTACAACAACAGTAGAGCCTACTAAAGCGGCTGGTTCTGTAACAACAGCTAATACTACAAATAATACAGATAAAACAGCACAAGATATTCTTAGCTCTTTGCTTTCCTTGTTGCAAAACTTGTTTAACACTCTATTTAAATAATAGGGGATAACAAAACGGCGGTCCTTATTGGAACCGCCGTTGTTGCATATACAAAAGCCCTTCGGTTGCGTCCGAAGGGCTTTACTGTTTGTATTATTATTTTGTGTTTTTGTCAGTTGTTTGTGTATGTTTAACCTTGATAAGAGGTTCGTCCTTTGCAGCGGATTTTGTGTTGGATTCCACTTTAGAACTCGTTTCTACCTTGGCAGACGTATTATCTGATGGTGGCAAGAATGTACTGATTTCATTTTTGTGAGGCCCGTTCGTATTGGTTGTGGATGCTAGTTGCGCCCGTTGTGGAGCAATGAAAATTTCATCCTTCGTAATTTTTACGTCATTCAATAGTAATTTGAATGCGCTAGGACTTACGAATAATTGACCATCTATCATGCGCGGTGTAGGAAGCATAGATTCAGATGTATCAAGGTTGATGATTTGCAATTTGCCTTTTCTTACGATTTGCGCTTGATCTGGTTGGATGGCTAGTGTAGCAATGCTCATGTCTACCAATGCAGTTTTTGTTGGTGCGTCCCACGCTACCTTATAGCCTAACGCTTCCGATACTTGGCGCAATGCTACGAGCGGTTGGCCATCAACATAGGCCACGTTTTGATGGTCTTTTACAGGTTCTAATACCTTGCCATCTACATTGATGTGATGTTGTGTCGTTACAGATGCAGGTTTTTCTAAATTTTGAGCTGGCGCTGGTGTTTCCATGCCGATTGCTGCATGTGCTGGTTGTGCCATGCCTACTGTGAAAGCTAGCGCACCTAGAGCGATGCTAGATAAAATAAGCTGTTTTAGTTTCATAAGGGACCTCCATAAGGTGTTATATCGTTCTGAATGTAGTAATGTTACCAAATGTATATGAATATTTTATTATAAACTTTAATTTCATGCAATTAATAGTACAGCTATATAAGTTGTTAGTTTATTTTGCATAAAGTATAAATTTAATAATAATTTATACTTTACAAAAAAACTTTAATTATGTTATTATGTTGATAGAAAAAATTATGATTTAATCATGATTGGTGTTGTTAGAGTATGTATTTAGGAGAGTTTTGTGAAGATAAAACGCTTAGTTCTTCTTAGCCTAGGTATATTGGGTGCATCTATGCCTTTTGAGGCATATGCAGAGAATCCGATTATGCCTATGGCACAGCAAGAACAATTACAATAAGACCGAGAAGTTCAACAGGAACGGAACCTTCGTTTAGATACTGAGCGCGTTGAAACCGTTGTTAGTGAACCGGCACCTATAGACGTACCTTCAAATCAGAATGGTGCGTCTTTTTTTATTCATCATATTCAGTTAGATGGTGTACCTAAGGAATTTGCTTTCTTACATAAGATTGCACGTAAAAATGAGCAAAGAACAGTAACAGTAGCAGATATTACTAATATACGTAATTCCCTTCAACGCAAGTTGCTAGATAGAGGTTTCGTTACCTCACAAGTATATATTCCTGAACAAAATGTAAATTCTGGCACGTTGCAGTTTATGGTTCTACCGGGACGAGTGGAAGATATTCGATATAGTGATTCTTCGGCTCATGGTCCTTGGCACACTGCATTTCCTGTGCGTCCAGGAGATATTCTTAATATCCGAGATGTAGAACAAGGCTTAGAGCAGATGAAACGTGTATCATCTCAATCGGTAACAATGAAGTTACTTCCAGGTACAGCTGTTGGTACTTCTATTATTGAGTTATCGATTAAACAAGAGAAACCAGTACACGGATCAATTAGTATCGATAATAGTGGACTGGAATCAACAGGTGTGTATCAAGGTAGCTTTACTGCATCGTTAGATCAAGTATTTCGAGCTAACGATACGTTAACCATGTCATTGTCAGGTGATTTAAGTGGTGCAGGGAGTATAAAAGGAACTCGTGCAGCCAGTCTTAATTATGTGATACCTCATGGAAAAAATACGTTTAGTTTAAGCTTTTCTAAATCAAGATATCATCAAACCATTCAATCTAATCCTTATGATTTCACATACGGTGGTAAGTCCACTACTATGAAGGCGAAATGGAATCATGTTTGGTCGCGTACACAACGTGAAAAGCGAGCATTTGATATTTCTATTAGCACACGGCATAATCATCGCTTTATCAATGATATGGAAATACCTGTGCAAGCATTACGTACTACTTCAATGGAGTTTGGTGTTTCTAACCGTAAATATATTGGGAATGCTACGCTGTATTCTCGTTTAGGGTTCCAATGGGGGATAGGTGCACTTGGTGCACAACCTGAACATAAGGCTTCTGTTGCCATGGGTGGGCCTACCTCAAGATATCATATGTGGCTTGTTGATGTAGATTATCGTAAACCATTTGTTATGGGCCGTCGACCGGCATCCTTCACCTCTTCATTCCATGGACAGTGGGTGCAAGGGGGAAAAAGAGTATATAGTGTAGATACTATCAATATTGGTAATCGATATAGTATTTATGGCTTCGATGGTGAATATACACTTATGGGCGATAGTGGCTGGTATATACGTAATGAAGTATCCTCAGTTATTCCGCGGCTAAACACGGAACTATATTTTGGCCTTGATGTAGGAGCCGTATATGGTAAAAGTACAGAATCGTTAGTTGGGAAAAGTATTGCTGGTACAGCATTAGGTATACGTGGTAACTATGCATCAGGGCTCATGGTCGATGCATTTATTAGTACACCATTGTATAAACCTGCTGGATACCACACTAAGAAATTCTATGTAGGATTTACTGTAGGCTATCGTTTCTAGGTAGAGTGGCATCATAAAAGAGAGTATCTATTTAGTGATGATGTTTTAGAAGAGGGCTCATATGTGTTGATACAGCCCCTAATATAAGAGAGTTTTTGTATATATAGTTGGAGAGTTGTATGTGTAAAACAAATCAAGAACGACGTACGCTGGGACGAAAGATATTGTCTTGGCTCACTTTTGGCGTAGTAGTAGCATCTCAATCGATGGTGTTGGCAGCTCCTATTATGCCTGATAATAATGCAGTGATTACGGAACGACCATTAGTTCAGGAAACAGCTAATCACATTCCATTGGTTAATATTACGGCACCTACTAATGGTGGCATCTCTATGAATAAGTATGACCAATTTAATGTTGAGAAACAGGGTGCTGTTCTAAATAACTCATATGTAACGAGTAAAACAGAACTTGCTGGTTATGTGCAAGGCAATAGTAACCTGGTGAATGGTACTGCAAAGGTTATCGTAAACCAAGTTACATCAGATGCACCAACATCTATGAATGGTTATTTAGAAGTGGCGGGACAAAAAGCCTCCGTTGTGGTGGCTAACCCTAATGGCATTACCGTTAATGGAGGGGGTTTCCTTAATACAGATCATGCTGTGTTAACTACAGGTAAACCAGAATTAGATGATGCTGGAAATTTACAACATTACCGTGTAGAACAAGGAAATGTTTCTATTGAAGATAAAGGCCTTGATGGGAAACGTGCAGATTCTGTGTCTATCTTGGCACGAACTATTGATGTAAATGCAGGTGTTTGGGCAAACAAACTTAATACTCGTACAGGACAAAATCACATTGATGCTAACAACTTAAAGGCTACAGCTTTAGAGGCTTCAACTGTGGAAACAAAACCAACGATTGGTTTGGATGTGGCGGCAGTAGGTGGGATGTACGCGAATCATATTACTATGGTTGGCACTGAAGCTGGTGTAGGTGTTAATCTTAATGGTGTAGTGGCAGGCACTCAGTCTGTTTCAGTAGATGCTAATGGTCATCTATCTGTTAATGGTACACTTCAATCTGATACAAGTCTCGTGGCTAAAGCAAACTCTATACAGAATACAAAAATAATTGCCTCTGGTGGAGAGTTAGCATTAGAAACAAAAGAACTAACAAATACAGGGCATATTACATCTGTTAATAATGGACATATTCAGGTAGAAGAATCCTTAACTAACAAAAATACAATTGCAGCTGGTGCTAACACGCAAGGCGCTGTTACAAGTAAGGGTTCCTTGTCTGTTGTGGCAGGTACCGTTCGTAATACTGATGCAGTGATTGTATCTGGTGGTACTACGACAATTAACAGTAAAGACCTACATAATACAGAGAATGGTCGTATTTATGGTGGAAAAGTAGCGATACAAACGAAGGTACTCGAAAACCGTAAGAATGTAGCGTTAGAATCCAAATTAGATGCGGCTATGGCAGATATGAAAGCAGCAGAAGATAAGCTTGAAGCAGCCTATGCTGTAGATACTACAGCTTTTACATCAAAAACTGAACAAGATAACTATTTGAACCGAATCAAAGAACTATCTAAAGTATATGATGAAAAACTAAAAGCTGTTAAGTTAGTACAAGAGGAATTATCTGCTCATAAAGGGAGTACTATTGCAGGTCGAGAAGATGTAACTATTGAAGCGGACTCTATTTTGAATAGAGAAAAATCTCTTATATATAGTGGTGGCACTATGACGTTAGATGGCCACGATACTTTGCACAATATCGGTGGTACTATTGATGGAATGGGTAATGGTGTTATTCGAAGCAAAGACTATCAAAATAAGAACTCTTCTTTTACAGCAAAACGTGTTAGTCCTGAAATTGAAAAAGGTCTTTCTGGTACAAGTAATGACACTATGCTTACAGCACAAGAAGATCAAATCTTGATTACAGACAAAGATCATAGCGAGCGAGGTCAAACCTTTAAAAAGTCTGAATTTAGTTCATTAAACAGTGGCTATGGTGCCTATCATAGTCATAGTAGTAAGGCACCAATGCCTATATACGAGGCTGCAGAATATGTTACTGTAGAACAGATTACACCAGAAGAGCAAGCGGCTGGTGAAGCGCCCATTCCAGCAGAATATATTGGTACACAAGTACCATCATATGCCTATAATGACCCTATTTTTAATGAGTTTGGCATTACATCTATGACGACAGAGCGCCCTCAAATAGCAGGTCCTGAACAAGAGGCGTGGGATGCACAGTTTAAGCCTATTTTGGCATCATTAAATGATAAAATCAAAGCGCATAATGAAAAGGCTAAACTATATAACCAACAGATTTCTGGTGTGGCTAATGAAAAAATAGACGATTATACTATAATTCGAACTAAGACTATGACTTCTCATGAAGAAGTAAAAAATAGTACACCAGGTGTAGTACGCTTTGGTGGAGATATGTCATTCACCGGAACTGGTACTAATGAAAATAGTCAAATGGTTGTAGGTGGTACGTTAGCTACTACTGGAGCAATTAATCAAGTTGCAAAGGAAAATCAAGAAGTAACAAATACTTTTGGGACTACTGAAGCAACCTATAGATATAAGCGTAAATTTCCTCATAAATCTTGGCGTCGAGGTTATAAGGGTCAAGTGTTTATGACACCACAAGTGAATAAAGAAAACCCAATAGCACTTGGGGTTGCTAAGAAAGAAGATAAAAATGGTAAGGCTAAAGGTGAGGTTGGTGCTAATCACCGTAAAGAGGTACAAGATTTCTTAAATCCATTTGCACAAGATAGCAGTAATGATACATCTAAACCAACAGCAGAAACTAATATTTTGGCATTGCCTACAGAATCTTTGTATAGAATACATCCTGAAAGCACTGCTAACTATGTAGTTGAAACAGATCCGCAATTTACGAATAAAAAAGCCTTTTTATCATCCGATTATATGTATAAAGAGATGAAGACAAAGCCTGAGAATATTGAAAAACGACTAGGCGATGGCTTGTATGAGCAGACCTTAGTTAGAAATCAGATTGTCTCTGGTACAGGGTATAGATTCCTTGATGGGTATACAGATGATGAAAGTCAATTTAAAGCTTTAATGGATGCTGGTATTGTATACGCTAAACAACATGGTATTGCTCCAGGTGTAGCACTGACGGCAGAACAAGCAGCTAGTCTCACTAGTGATATGGTCTGGCTTGTAAAAGATGTTGTTATGGTAGAGGGTAAGCCTGTTGAGGTAATCTATCCTAAAGTATATCTTAAACAAAGCAATGGTTTGCAGCTACATACTGATGGAACCTTAATGAGTGCTAATACATTAGTTATGAATGCAAAGGATAGTATCCGTAATGAAGGTGTGATTCAAGGTAAAACAGTCATTCTTGCATCTAATCAAGATATTATTAATAGCGGTCATATTAATGCAGACAAAGTTGGTTTGCAATCGGATACAACTATTTACCAACAAGGGCAAATTGTTGGCCGTGATGCTGTAGAATTACAAGCAAAAAAGGATATTACCTTTAACAACTCTATTGCGCATTTAACAAACCAAGATGTTTTACATAAAACAGCTGGTATTGCTGTAACTGGCGATACAGGCGTTATGATTGTATCTGCTGGCAATGATGTAAACTTAGGTGGTGCGACTATCGAAGCATTAGGTAAAGAAGGCGCTATCACTATTACCGCTGGACATGATATTAATAGCACTACAGATACTCTTACTGCTAAAAAAGATATGACTCAAGATGGGGATAATTATTTACGAACCTATCGTCAAACTGAACTAGGAACGACAGTAGAGGCTGGTGGCAATGTATCTATTGGCGCCAAAAATGATATCAAGGCTCGTAATCTGACTGTTAGTAGTGATTCCGGTGCTGTAAAAGTGATCGGTGAACATGACGTATCCATTGAAAATGGATATAGTGAATCTAAGGATGCCTTTGCGTTATCCTATAAAGAAAAAGGGTTTCTTAATAAGAAAGCAACTAAAATTAAGACTAATGATGAATCTAAACATGCGTTAATGAGTACCGTTAGTGGTCATACTGTTGTGGTGGGTGCTAATAATGATGTGACACTTACATCCTCTAATGTGGTGAGTACTGCAGGAACATCTGTATTAGCAGGTCATGATGTAAGAACTGATGCAGCAGCAGAGCATACGCTAAGTACCGCCTCTAAAGATGTAAAAAAATCTGGTATTATGGGTGCTGGTATGGGGATCATGATTGGTAAAAAACAATCTAAAGATAACTATTATATCGATGAAACTACTCATAAAGCCACTACTTTAGGATCTACTAATGGTGAGGTTACTGTACAAGCTGGTGATACAGTTCATTTGACTACCACAAATGCGGTTGGCAAAAATGGTGTTATCATTGTCGGACAAGATATACTATTAGATGGTAAAGATGACGTATATAAACAAGAGGAACGTCATGAACGCAAATCCTCTGGTTTAACAGTAAGTTTAGGTGGCAGTGTTGTTGAGAAATTAGATAGTGCTGTCAAAAAACAACATAGTGCATCTAATAGAAAAAATAATCATTTTAAATCATTAGAAGGCAAACAATCGAGAGATAGGTTGCTTTCTGCCCTTGGTGAAGCCAAACAAATTGTTGATAGAAGTTATAATGGTCAGATGAGGACCATTGAATCGCAATTGGAGCGCGTTAATACTGATATAGTTAATACCCCGGAAACTGATACGACTAAATTAGCTGAGCTTAAAGCTAAACAAGATGTTTTGTTGAAAAAACGAAGCCTTTTAGAAGAGAATAAGGACAATATAAATAAAGCTACTGATAGAGCCATTGATAGAGCTATTAATGTACAAATAGGTATTGGATCTAGTAAAAGTGTAGCTGAGTCGAAGTTAGAACGCCATACGTACTCTGGTGGGACTATTGACTCTGACGGAACTGTTTTGATTCATGCTAATAGTGCAGATTCAATTAAAGGTAATATTACTGCAATTGGTGAACAAATCAAAGGGGAGAATGTACAATTAGATGCGTCCAATGTTATTAATCTAGAGGCAGGTTCTAATACGCAACGTATTGAAACAAATAGTAAGTCTAGCGGTTGGAATATTTCTGCTAATATTGGTATGAGAACTGGCGGGCTCGTAGGCTGGTCGGCGTCAGCTTATAAAGGGACAGAAAATGGTATAGAAGATAGTACTACTCATACTGGTACACATGTTGTAGGTTCTAACAACGTATCTATTACAAGTGGAAATGATACGAACCTTATCGGAACTACTATTTCTGGGAAAAGTGTAACGGCGAATGTAGGTAATAATCTGACTGTAGAGAGCTTGCAAGACAGTCAGATCTATCATGAAATATCTAAGAACAAGGGGATATCTATCTCTGGTGCAAACTTTATATCTCAACCTACGATTAATGGTGTTAATGTAAAAGGTAATATTGATAGTACTTATAAGAGTGTTACAGAACAATCTGGTATTCATGCTGGTAGTGATGGTGTAAATATTGTTGTTGGCGATACGACAACATTAAAAGGAGCCACTATAACTAGTAAGGCTACACCTGAAAAAAATAAGATATCTACTAAATCTCTAGTTATGGAAGATATTCATAATGAAGCTTCGTATAAGGCTAAAAAGTCTGGGATAGCTATGAACACATCTGGATTGACAGCAAAGGGTGTTCTCGGTAAAATCAACCCATTGGGACTATCTCCGGTAGTTTCTATTCCCGTATCAGATGAAGCCCAATCTACAACAAAATCTGCTATTAGTAATAATATATTGGTAGAAGTAGAGCGTAAACCACTTACTGCTATTAACAGAGATACTGAACATGCACTCAATAGTATTAAACCTATATTTGATAAGGCTGATGTAAAAGAACGTATGGAATATGTCAATGCTGTATCTGATGAAGGCTTTAAGTTAATTGGCGATTTAGCATTTGCTCAAAAGACAAAATACGAATTAAAAGCACAATCAGAAACTGATGCTGCTATGAAAGCTAGGTATGAGAAAGAAGCTAAGAATTGGAGTGAGGGTGGTGTATATAAAGTTGCCTTACATGGTGCTTTTGGTGCATTTGTTTCTAATTTGTCCGGTGGGAATTCTTTAAATGGATTAGCAATTGGTGCAGGGAATGAATACTTAAATAAAGTATTAGATAAGCATAGAGATGGAAATTTACATAAGTGGTTCAGTACAGTTGTTGGAAAATCATTAGGGAGCACAGAAAGTGGGATTGCTTTATCTGCGACCACAAATAATTGGTTAACGCATGGAGATCAGTTGAATTTTTCAATAGATTTTATGTTTTCTAAATCAAGCCAAGACATTTTGATAAAAAAACTTGCTTACTATGATAGTCTGATGGAATTTGAACATGCTTATAATGGATTCTACAAAACTAGTAATTATTTATCATCAGAGGTTTATGAATCTTTACGTCAAAGTGATCCAGATGTATTAACTTCAGGGCGGCAAACAGCTTTTTCAGATGTTATGTATAATATTCTGCAAAAGTATATTTATAGTCAGGGTGATGCTGTTATAGCTGAATTTGAAGATCAAAAAGCTGTGCAAAGTGATAAAATATTAAGAGATAAAGCAGATGTGATTTTTCTAGAGTCTAGAAATAATCGGGCAGCCTCATCTGATTGGCGAAATGATTTAGATAATATTCATATGGAAAAACATAGTGGTAGTGATGGCTATTACTCTAAGCAATATGAAAAAAACAAACCTAAAGTTTATGCAAATGAAGGAGATAGATTTGCTGATGAGGGAGCACATGTTATTACTATTGGCGGGCAGAATTATGCGATAGTTGGTAAAGATAATATAGAATTTCACTATACGACTCATCCAGCTCAATATACAGAAAAGGAGTTCGGCAATGCCTTGGCTGATCAAATGGTCCCTGTATACCCTCCTAATCCACCCTATATGACTACAAGATATGTTCTTTATGGTGGTAAAGCTTATTATACTGATCGTGAAGCGACCGTAGCTGTTGCAAATACTAATTTAGCTTCGATTGGTGAAGACTATGCATTTGGTCACAGTGGGGAGGTAATCCATGGTAAGCTTACAGGTCGATTTAAGGAAGTAAATAAAGGCCCAGGCCTTGATGGGAAGGTCCCACTCACAGACTTAAAGTCGGGAGTTATATTTGATGGAGGAAAAACTATTATAGCTGGGCAAGAAAATTTATGGCATTATAAAAATGGTCTAATTTCTTCTGAAGTAAATAATAATGTTGGTGTAATACAGGTTAAAGGGCTTGCAGTAGTTAACCCTGAAAACCCTGGGATAGGAGCAGGAGGGAAGTTAGCGGTAGTTGAACTTGAGTCTGTTAATAAATTAGGAAATGATAATTTTTATTTAGAGGGAACTATTCGAGGCGGTATTGGGGGGGCCGGAAAGGTTATGTATTCAACCAAAAGCGATAAAAAGGACGAGGTTAAACCTACAATAGTTGGAGCTATTTCTCAAAAGGGTCTTTATGTTGAAGGGGAAATTTCAATAGGTGGGAAAATTTTTGAAGAGGCTGATGAAAATAAAAAGAAACGATTTTATTTTCCTAATACTACTATTCAATAAAGTGTATCCTATTTTGAAGGTGTAAATTAATGTATAGTAAATTTTTTATCTACAGAGTTATTATATGTACTATTCCAATTATTCTTATGGATATAGCTCTTATCAGCTCAATGATAACTGGTGGATACGAAGGAAATCTAAAAGCAACAATACTAGCGGTGATAGCGTTGCACATAGTTTTATATATGTTAAGTCGTAAACAAGTAGAGTTATTAATGCAAGCATTTAAGAAAAATGGGTTTAAAGAGATTAATAATCTATTTAATATGAAATATGTTTTTCTAATCGTATTTTTTATGATATTAATAGCTATAAAACTTATGAGGTATTAGAAAATTAGGTAGTATCAATAATTTTGTGTAAATGTCATTTTATTTTCAATCACCCAATATATTTTGTAACTGGCTAAATGCTACACCAAATCCACGATGTATTTTACCAAAGTATTTAGTATTATACTCACTTGCAAATGTGCATACAAAACTATCTAATGACTCAATTGAGAGAAATTGTTCTTTATGGCTTATTCGTCTTTTTATGTGTTTATTCCATTCTTCAATTAGATTATTAGAATATATTGACGGTCTAATGGATTCAGGAAAGTCAAAAAAGTGGATAAATCAGTATGTCGGATAATGTATTCTTAATCTTAGGGTATTTAGACGACCACGTTCCTAAAAAGTTATACAAAGCTGCTTCAGCTAATAGTGTTGTATTGGCAGTATAAACCAACTTTAATTGTGCCAATACTGGCGCTATATCATGTTTTCTAGTTAGCATACGTACCATACGAGTTATATGTACCCCCTTTACTGGACAACCAGTAAAGGGGGTACATATCATAGTGATGGCTATTATTCTAAGTAATATATTCTATATGGTGGTAAAGCTTATTTTACAGACAGGCCTCCTACTAAAACTATAGCAGGTACGGACCTTGAAACGATAGGAGAAGTATATGTATTTCAAAGAGTTGATAATGTGATTGAGGGAAAACTAGATGCTATAATAGAATCTGGGAATATAAATTTTTTAGAAGAAGTAAAATTTAGTCTCCTTGAATTTGAAGAAAAAGCTAGAGCTGGAAATGATATGCTAGCCTTAGAAGAAATTAGAATCAAGGGAGAAGTAGGAATGTCTTCTAACAATAAAAATTTTTTTAAAGCTATATATATGTTTGTTGTTCTTTTTTTATTGGATGTGGCTCTTGTATACTCACTAGTTCAGTTAGGAAATGGTTCGTATCGTAAGATAGATGCTATAGTCTGTTTTGGGGCTATTAATGCGGTATTTATATATCTAAATTTTGGGGAAATAAAAGTCATTTATAGATATATAAAGGAAGGACGGTTTGGGGAAGGTATAAAAAAGGCTATACGTTTATTGAAATATAGTAAAACAAGTTATTTTACCCGTATATCAAGTATAATTATAGGCATTTGTTTTATTGGTTGGGGCATACAAGTTGAAAGTGGTATATTGATAAAACTAATCGCGTTTACTATTGGTGGTATTAATCTTTGGAGATCAATATAATCATTATTTTAGAACATCTTAAACAATTAATTACGTATATAGAAGCGTAAATATAATGAGGTTGAACCCCCTATGATATAATTAAGTATCGCATGAATTGCTCCATATATTATATTATTTTATAGAAAGAGGTTCCTTATGGCATCCGGCAGATCTGAAAAAGAGTTACAAGGCGTAACGATGTTAGGTCACAAGACCGATTATCCTACTGATTATGCACCACAGGTGTTAGAGGCGTTTGATAACAAACACCCTGATAACGATTATTTCGTTAAGTTTAATTGTCCTGAGTTCACTAGCTTGTGCCCTATGACAGGGCAACCAGACTTTGCGACCATCTATATTTCTTATGTGCCAGATAAGAAAATGGTTGAGTCCAAATCTTTGAAATTATATCTATTTAGTTTCCGCAATCACGGGGACTTTCATGAGGACTGCATTAATATTATCATGAAGGATTTGATTAAGTTGATGGATCCTAAATACATCGAAGTATGGGGCAAGTTTACGCCGCGCGGTGGTTTGTCCATCGATCCATACGCAAACTATGGCAAGCCTGGTACAGACTGGGAAAAGACGGCAAAAGAGCGCCTTCATTTCCACGATATGCAACCTGAACGCGTAGCGTACCGTTAAGATGAATTACGAATTTATAGCTGTCATCTCGGCAATCATATTTTGCTTTGTGTTTGGCCTATTATTGTCATTGCATCCCACAGCGCTCGTTGTTGGTAATCATAGTTCCCTACATACATACAGCCGATGGACACGGTGGAGTGCTTACGTATCGTTGATACTATTAGTATTGCGAATCGACATTACTGTAACAGACAGTATGGTGCCGTCTAGCTGGATGTTTAGTGAATGGTTTCAGCTTGTCACCATTATTATATTTGCTCTCGTCCTACTACAAACCCTGGGATTCGTAGATTTTACACATGGGGAACGAAATGTACAGTTTCACTATTGGCAAGTTGAGCAGGGTTACAGTTTAAACTCTTGGATGGAACGATATTTACAACAGCATCCTGGTCAAGTAGCAGGGGCGTTGGTAAATTATTGTTATGTCTTATGGATGACATGGCGTTCTATGTGGCCTGCCATATTGATGTTATTCTGGTATAAACTATGGGCTGTTGAAGTGAATGGCTTGCTTTCACCGATTATATCTAGAAAAGAGCATATGCCAGATGTGGTTTCTTATTTGATATTAGATCCACATATTGTAACGTATACCTTGGCTGGTTTCTTATGGGGTCATATTGTATTGCATGAACGAAAGAACATCATCTTATATGGCAATAGCAGGGCTTTCCAGTTTGTGCTCTCTAGGCTTATAGTTATCGTGGGCAGTCTTTTATGGATAGGAATTGCCGTTGCCATTGTGACTGTGCCTGTTACGTGGGATTCGATAATTAACACACTTAGTAAGATACGATAAACTCAGTTATTTCCTATAAACTGCGGACTTTAAAGACCCTCAAAATTCTTGACAGATATATTCCTAGGTGTTAGAGTAGGAATATATTTATAGAGTGTACAAATGATTATACCCAGTGTATAGTTTGGTAATTATTAAAACCGTGACTTACGCCCTTGGGAGTATCCAAGGGCGTTATATTTTTGATAGACACACTGTTCGTGTAATGAACGTAGATATGGAGTACTTATGATGCAAGGTTTGCGCGAGTTATGGGGCAAAATTCAATATAATATTAAACGCGTCATGGATTCTGACCCGGCGGCTACTAATGTGTGGATGGTTATATGGACGTATCCTCATATTACAGCTTTGTTCTGGCATTTCTTTGCACATCGTCTCTATAAAGCGGGATGGCCTACATTGGCACGCCGTATAGCACTTCATTCTCGTCATGTAACAGGTATTGAAATTCATCCGGGAGCTACCATTGGTCGAGGCTTATTTATTGACCATGGTATGGGTGTTGTTATCGGTGAAACTGCCGTCGTCGGAGATAATGTGACATTGTTCCACCAAGTAACATTGGGCGGTATGTCCTCTAAGAAAACAAAGCGCCATCCCACCATTGAAGATGATGTACTCATTGGTACAGGTACAAAAATTTTAGGGGATATTACGATTGGGGCGCGCACTAAAATCGGTTGTAATCTAGTTATAAAACACGATATTCCGAAAGATATGGTTATCTTTGAAACAGATCCAGAAAATATGTATGTTCGGAAGCCTAGACGAAAGAATAAAAATGGCGCATCTAATGATAGTCCATATCCTGAAAACTACATAGAATACTATATATAATATAGACTGGCTTAGACCTCTTGCTGTTAGATGCATATCTGATGGTAAGAGGTTTTTTGTTTCATAAAAAATTCATTGAAAAAAATCGATAAAGTTATTGACAAGGAAAATCATTATTGTTAATATGATTATGTAATAAATACTGATTATAAATTACAGAAATAAATAACAGGCATAAACGCTGACTGGATTTGTCCTGATGTTAGGACAAATTGTAATTGAGAATTAAATGAAAAAGGAGTAATTATTATGAAAAACGTACAACAAGTAAATCAATATTTAGCAGATTTTTCCGTATGGAATGTAAAATTACACAACCTTCATTTTAATGTAACTGGTCCACAATTCAAATCTATCCATGAATACTTAGAATCCATTTATGATGAAGCCTTTGAATACTTTGATGCAGTCGCTGAACATGTAAAAATGCAAGGTGAATTTCCATTGGTAAATTCTGTTGAATATGCTAAATTAGCAAAAATCGGTGAGCTAGGTCAAGAAGATGTTCCTCAACATAAAGTTATTGAAATTTTACTTCACGACTTCAAATATATGAAGGATCAAGCTGCTGCTATCCGTGAAGCTGCTGGTGAGGAAGATAATTTCTTGCTTTCCAACATGATGGAAGACCATATTGAATATTATGTAAAACAAATTTGGTTCATTGAATCTATGTTGAAATAATTCAATTGACAACGCCTTACTGGGTATGATATGATTACCCAGTAAAGCATGGAGGATTACTCAAGAGGCTGAAGAGGACGGTTTGCTAAATCGTTAGGGCGGGTTACCGTCGCTAGGGTTCGAATCCCTAATCCTCCGCCATGCTGAGACCTCACATCGTCTGATGTGAGGTCTTTTTTATTAACCATACAGTGTAAGGAATAGGGATAGAGTTGACGTATTCATATCTGATTGCTTATAATGAATTGTATAAAATTTAATTTAAGGAGACTTTTATGAATACACAATATATACGTCGTTTATCGATGATTCGTCGCGTCCTTAGTATTGGAACCCTTTGTTTGGTGGCATCCTTTGGTGTGGCCCATGCAGAAGACTTTACAATTCCTAGTGCCCGTCCTGTGGTAGATGGTATGAGTACTGATGATGTTAAAGTCGTATCTGCTGCACATCCTGGTAGCGCTAACCTTATTACACCAAATGATTGGACATACAAAGCGTTAAAGACACTGGTAAAACATGGGGCCATTACAGATACACACGGATTTACATTCGATGATAGCACTAGCTATACAAAGGATGAGTTGATGCCGTTACTTGATGAAGTTGTGGAAAAACGGGAACAAATGAACGACAATGATCGTCAATTTGCGTTGCGTATCTACCAAGAAAACATGCGTGATGTCATGGATTATCGCATTGAACGAGATAAGAAAATCACCAAAGAACGGACCTTAACAGATGAACAAATTAAGGAAAAAATGAAGAAATTCAAAATTGATGACTCTCGTGTAAAGACTAACGGTGATGTTCGTATTCGCTATACAGGTTCCAAGAATGGAAAATCTAAAGCAGATGCGCGTGTACAAACAGAAATGACGTTCACTCTATAATCCCTGTAAGGGAACAACATGATTAATTTTCTTAAAAATAAGTTGTTTACCGTCCATCAGAATGGCAAACAACATGTTAGTGAAGTATTTAAGTATATCGGACCCGGTATTATAGTAACCGTCGGATTTATTGATCCTGGCAACTGGGCTGCCAACTTAGCAGCAGGTGCTAGCTATGGTTATGAATTGCTATGGGTTGTAACACTATCTACGCTTATGCTCATCTTATTGCAGCATAATGTGGCCCATTTGGGGATTGTGCGGGGGCAATGCCTAGCAGAATGTGCTTATGAATTCTTACCGAAATGGTTATCTCGTACGGTGCTTAGTACGGCAGGGATTGCGGCCGTAGCAACGGCGCTGGCGGAGTTTATTGGTGCTGCTATTGCATTAAAGATGCTCTTTGGTATCCCTCTCGTTATCGGTAGCGTGTTGACGGCTATCGTATGTACAATTATGCTCATTACAAACTCCTATAGTAAATTAGAACGTATCATAGCCGGGTTTGTATCCCTTATCGCATTGGCCTACCTTGTGGAGGTCAATATGGTCGATGTCAATTGGGCTGCAGCGGGTATTGGCTGGGTCAATCCGAGCATACCTAATGAATCGATGCTCGTTATCTTGAGCATTTTAGGGGCTGTTGTTATGCCTCATAATTTGTTTTTGCACTCCGAGGTCATCCAAAGTCGTCAGTTTAATCGACAAGATAAGGAGATTATGCATCGCCAGTTGCGATATGAATTCGTAGATACATTATTATCTATGGGCATTGGTTGGATGATTAACTCCGCCATGATTATACTAGCGGCGGCCGTATTTTTTAGTCATGGCATTGCTGTTACCGAATTAGAACAGGCTGAGGAATTATTGAGACCTTTAATTGGACCTGCTGCAGGTACTATCTTTGCATTGGCCTTGCTGTTTGCCGGCCTTGCATCATCGGCGACAGCTGGTATGGCTGGGGCGAGCATATTTGCCGGCATGTTTGGCGAGTCCTATGATATGAAGGACTTTCATAGTCGTTTAGGATTGGGGTTAACATATATTCCTGCACTATTATTGATCCTGTTTATTACGGATTCCTTTCAAGCCTTGCTCGTTTCACAAATGTTCTTGAGTTTACAGTTGCCGATTACCATATTCTTGCAATTATATATGACGAGTAGTCGTCGTGTTATGGGCGCTTATACGAACCGCCGATTTACGGGGATTATTCTTTGGGGCATTGGTATTATCGTAACATTGATGAATATTTACTTATTAGTTATAGGCTAATATATACCGCTTGTTTTTGTGAAAGCTTTCACAGAAATAGGCGGTATTTTATTTTGTTTAGAACCAGAACCAAATAGATTTATGAAATGTAGTTGTAGTAACGTATAAGCCTGTGAAATATGGTACAATAAAGAATGGAATTTAATTTGCTACTATAGCAGTTTATATATGTTTTTGGGAGGATTTCATGGCAACAGAAAAAGATATGAATGAATTAAATGCACCATTACAATCTGATTATAAAGAGGTTGTTCGCGACATTGCAGAAGAATTATTAGCGCGTCTTAACATTGAAGAGGATGGCGCTATTATCGATATGTTTCAAACAGGCTCCTTAGATCCTTGGCAATTATTTGTGTTCTTCTCCGCATTAGAACATGCACTTATGGAGTTTAGAACGGACAAACGCAAGAAAACCGTTATCGTTCATGCTCAACCGGAGGCCCTCGTTGGTACAGGCCCTGTTGTAACACCTGTATCCACAATGCTTGAGCATATTTTAATGTCTCGCGTAAATGATATGAGCGAAGGTCGTTTGGAAACAGGTTTGCTTACCGTGTCTGGTGAAAGCATCGATTACGAAGGGGTTAATCTTAAGGGACGCCATGTAGTTATCATTTGTGATATCCACGATAATGAATCTCCTTATTTGGCAGAATGCATTAAATTGTGTAAAGAAATGAAAGCTAGTCACGTTGTGGCCGTGCCTCTCATGTTGTGGAATCCAGATCTTATTGACAATTTGACAGAGGAAAGTATCAAGGCGGAATTGTCCCATGAAAATCGTCCTCTCTCCTAGTAAGACAAAAACAATTTCCCATACTGCAGCAGTAATCCGTGACAGTCAATTTCAGCCTCATATTACTCAAGAGATTGTAAATCATGTACAATCTCTCGATGTGGCATCACTTGGCAAGGCCTTGAAATTAAAGGATGATAAGGCACAAGCGCTCTTTGATTTTTATCAAGATTTTGAGTTTCATCCAGTAGGTGTCGCTTGTGAAAGTTACGATGGGATCGCTTTTAAATATTTAGACTGGGCAGGACTATCTGATGAGGCTAAAGCCTTTGGTGAGAAGCATCTCGTTATCATGTCTGCGTTATACGGCGTTGTAGAGCCTACGATGGGCGTACGTGACTATCGATTAGATATGGTCGATAAGATAGGGATTAATTTATATGAAATCTGGCGTGAAGTGGTGGATGCATACTTTCACAAGGAGGATTGGATCCTAAATCTAGCGTCTAAAGAATATGCAAAAATGGTGAATCATCCAAAGGTGGTAACCGTTGAATTTTGGGAATTACGAGGCGATACATATAAACAGATGAGTACGTCCTCCAAAATGAGTCGTGGTATGATGGCGCATGCATGTTTAACGAACCAAGTGAAGCATGTGCGAGATTTACCACGCGAAATTAATGGATTTATCTGCGTTACTGATATTGAATCTATTACCATACCAAGCGAATCGATGACGATTCGTTATGAAAGGAAGTGATGATTTGCAAGTGCAAGATATTCTCACAAAAGACCTCGTCGGCGATGAATGGCTGACAGAGGATGAGCTAAGATTTCTCATGTCTGTAACTGATGAAGAACAGTTGCAGCTAATATATAAAAAAGCGTACGAAGTGAAGGCAAAATATGTACAGCCTGTAGCGTATTATCGCGGCCTCATCGAATTCTCGAACCGATGCATTAAAAACTGTAATTACTGCGGTATTCGCCGCGAAAATGATAAGACGGAACGCTTTGATATGAATCGTGAAGATATCATCAAGATGGCACAGTGGGCCTATGACCATGAATATGGTTCTATTACGCTTCAATCTGGAGAACGTTGTGATGATGTATTTGTCGATTATGTAGTCGATCTTATCCGCGACATCAAAGCTATCGGCGATGGTTCCCTTGGTATTACGATGTGCGTAGGGGAGCAAAGTGAAGAGGCGTACCGCCGCATGCGTGAGGCGGGTGCTAGCCGTTACCTATTGCGCATTGAAACGACGAATAAAGAGTTATATCACAAAATTCATCCTCGCGATGAACTACATTCCTTTGAAACTCGAGTTGAATGTCTACGCCGTTTGCGTCGTGTAGGATTTCAAGTGGGTACAGGCGTTATGATTGGTCTGCCTGGGCAAACCGAGGAAGACCTTGTGAACGATATCTTGTTCTACCGTGATATGGATATCGATATGATTGGCATGGGCCCCTATGTGGTGCATCATGATACGCCATTAGGCCAAGAGGCGTTAGCAATGGGCATTGATGATGAGGCTGGTAAATTGCGCCGTATTCAACTAGGGCTCAAGATGATTGCCTTAACCCGTCTATTCTTGAAAGACGTAAATATTGCAGCTACTACAGCGTTACAAGCATTAGATCCACTAGGTCGTGAAAAGGGGCTCGCTGCAGGTGCCAATATTTTGATGCCTATCATTACAATCCCAGAACATCGTGCCAAATATTTGTTATATGATAATAAACCATGTGTGGATGATAATGCAGATAAATGTAAAGATTGCTTGACGCGTCGCGTTATGTCCATTGGTGATACTGTTGGATGGAAGAAAAATGGGGATTCTAAGCATTACGGTAAGAGAACTGGGTCATTTTAAACACATTGATATAGATTATTGATTAAATTGTTTATAATTGTTATATTTATGTAGAAATATAAATAAAACCTAGATATAATAAGAACATAGTTTATTTTGTTTTATTATATGAGGTGATTTTATGGAAACAAAATGGTATTCTGACTTTTGGAATCTATTGACTCAACCATTCAAGGGTGGTATCGATCAAGTCGTACAGTATGGTACATTGAAAAAGGGCTTCTTAGGGACAGCGCTCTTATGGGCGATTCCTTACATTTTACTAGGTTTGTTTGGGGCCTTGTTGTTCCCATTGCTTCCTAGAAACGAATTTTCTGCTATGGGCATGCTCCTTGGGGCTGGCGTAGGCTTCTTCTTTATTCTAGCCTATATTGCTAGTATCATTTGGTCCTTTGTCATGGTGGCTGTTGGGTCCTATGTATTTAACTGGGTGGCTGTAAAAATGGGCGGTACTGACGATGTACAGTCTGTTATGAAGGTCCAATGGTATCTACAAGGTTATGAAGTATTATTATGTACTTGTGTGTATACAATTGTTTTTATTCTCATGGCTATCTTCGGTGGCCTATTTGGTAGCTCTACATTATCCAAGCTTATTTCTAATTTAGGCTCTTTAGTAATTTTTGTCTTATCCGTGTGGGTAGGCCTTGAATTGATGGCAAGACAAACTACGTTGACTAAGATGCAAGTATTCATTGCCGGTATCGTAACATTTGTTATCTTCGTCATTATTTCGCTTATTTTCATGGCTCTTTTTGGTGGCTGTGCAGCCTTGGTAGGCCGATAATTTCATTATTATAAAAAATCCTCTTTTTTCGATAAATATTTTTTCGGAAAAAGAGGATTTTTATAGTATTACGTCGAAATCATATATCAAGAACTCAAAGTTTCACATAAGGAGGCGATTCCGATGAAAGAATATAGTAGTGATCAGATTCGTAATGTAGCTGTGGTGTCCCACGATGGGGCGGGGAAAACGGCTTTAGTAGAATCCTTGTTATTAACCTCTGGTGCTGTTGATTTTGTTGGCCGTGGTCAAGATAATAAACATATTATGGACTTTGAGCCAGAAGAGATTAAACGGAATGTAACGATTCAATTGGGGATGGCCCCTTGTGAATGGCATGACCATAAGGTTAACTTTATTGATACACCGGGTTACAATGAATTCCATGGCGAAGTTCGTGCCGCATTGCGTGCTTGTGATGGCATGTTAATGGTATTATCTGCAACGACTGGCGTTGAAACAGATACGGTGCGCGCGTGGGATTATGCTGTTGAATTACAAATGCCACGTATGGCATTTATCAATAAAATGGACGTTGATGGTGCTGATTTCTTCGGTACTATTGAACGTATGCGTGAACTATTTGGCAAGGCAATTATGCCACTCCAAATTCCAATTGGCGAAGGTGCCAATTTTGAAGGCGTTATAGACGTAGCCAAAATGACTGCGTTTACTTACAAAGACGGCCAACCAACAGAGATTGCTGTACCGGCTCATCTTATCGAAAAGGCCCAAGAAATACGGGAAATGACCGTAGAGGCCGCGGCTGAAGGTAGCGATGAATTGTTGGAAAAATATTTAGAAGGTGAAGAACTTTCATTGGAAGAAATTCGCCAAGGTCTACGCGAAGGGATGATTACAGGCCGTGTGTGTCCAATCATGTGTGGCAGCGCCACATCCCGTATTGGCTTAGATCAAGTATTAGACAGAATGATTCGGTATATGCCAGATGCAGCAAAAAAAGTGATGACTGCTGAATCAGCAGACATTGGTGAACCAGTTGTAGTGCATGTGGATAAACCCCTAACCGCATTCGTGTTTAAAACCTTGCTTGACCCATTCGCAGGCAAACAAAGCTTTGTACGCATCTTCTCTGGTGAACTCAAAGAAGGTGATAAGCTGTTCAACGTTAATCAAGGAACTGAGGAAAAATGGAATAAGATGGTTACCCTTATCGGGAAGCAACAAATTCCAGTGACTGCCGCAAAAGCTGGCGATATCGTAGTGATACCGAAATTAGCTAATGCAAAAACAGGCGATACCTTAACAGCTCCTGATTTTAAGGTGAAGTACGATGCAATTCGTTTCCCTCAACCTTTATATACCGTAGCTATGGAAGCTGTGAAAAAAGGTGAAGAGGAAAAATTAGCTAGCGCTGTGTTAAAAGTAGCCGAAGAAGATCCAACTTGTGTAGTTGTGAAAAATCCGGAAGCTCGCCAATTGCAAATTGACTGCATGGGCGAAGTGCACTTAGAACATATCCTTAACAAGATGGACCGTAAATACGGCGTACAAGCGAAACTTGTAACACCATATATTCCATACCGTGAAACAATTAAAGGATCTGCAGAAACAGAATCGAAATATAAAAAACAAAGTGGCGGTCATGGTCAGTATGGACATGTTAAAATTCAAGTTGATCCATTATATGATGGTCAAGAATTTGCCTTTGTAGACAAGATTTTTGGTGGTGCTGTACCAAGACAATATATACCAGCAGTGGAAAAGGGTGCCAAAGAAACCCTAGATAAAGGCTTAATTGCGGGATATCCTATGATTGGCGTGCAAGTGACACTCTTGGATGGATCTTACCACAGTGTAGACTCCTCAGAGTTAGCATTTAAAGTAGCTACGTCACAGGCTATCAAGGATGTAATTCCAAAGGCGAAACCAGTCCTATTAGAACCAATCTATGAAGTTAACGTGTTTGCACCAGATGCTTTCATGGGTGACATCATGGGCGATTTAAATAGTCGTCGAGGTCGCGTATTAGGCATGGAACAAAGTGAAAGAACTGGTATATCTGTTGTTAAAGCGCAAGTACCATTGGCAGAAATGTCAGATTATGTTACTGTTTTGCGCTCTATGACACAAGGACAAGGCGTATTTAATCGTCAGTTCTATAGTTATGAAGAGGTTCCTCATAAGCAAGCCGATGAGATTATCGCTGCTTTTAAGGAAAAAGAGTAATATAAAATTGTCCACGTAGTTAATTCTAATATGAATTAACATGTAAGTAACAACTACATATACAATTTCATAGACAACTTCATATGTATAACAGTCTTGACGTAAGTCATAAAACTGAATAGTATTTTACGGACCCTCCATATATGTAGCGTATGGAGGGTTTGTGTTTATATAATCCTATGTGGAAGCTAAGCTTTTTATGTGCTACGATAGAGGTATAAAGATCGTATTACTATTGTATTTTAGTATAGTATGTCTATGCAGTATGGTTCCTATAGAAAGGATATAGTTATGTTTTTCTCCAGTATACATGCAGATTATACAAAAATGGGCTATCCCGCAGCCATCATTCGAGCCCTTGATTTCTTAAAAAACACTGATTTACAAGCATTGCCAGGAGGTCGTCATGCTATCGAAGGTGATATGATGTATGCCAATGTGGATGATGTGGAAACAAAATTGTTTGAAACTACAAAACCAGAATCTCATAAAAATTATATAGATATACAGTTTATGGTAAAGGGTGAAGAGAATATGGGCTTTTTTGTAGATCGTGGTCGTGTAAAACCGATTGAATCTTATCCTGAACGAGATTGCTATTTCTATCCTAATGAATCTGTCGATGAAGGACACATCCACTGTCCAGAAGGGTATTATACGGTATTTTTCCCATCGGATATTCATCGTCCTCTTTTAGCCGTTGACGATAAGCCTATAAAAATTCGTAAGGTTGTTGTAAAGGTGCATGTGTCTCTATTAGGTGAGTAACATGATGAAACGATATGAAATTATCGGTATTATATTAACATTATTAGGCGCCACCTTATGGGGCGTGTCAGGCACATCTGTCCAATTCGTAGGTAATTTCCGCAATATGAACCTAGAATGGCTCTTGACGATGCGTCTTATTACGGCCGGCCTTTTAACCGTTTTATATGGGTGGATTCGTCAAGGCAATGCTATTTTTAATGTATTCCGTAATTGGCGAGATACATTAGGCCTCATAATATTCGGCGTATTTGGTATGGCCCTGTGCCAATACACGTATTTCCGCTCCATCGTCATCGCCGGTGCGGGCATTGCGACGGTATTGCAGTATTTGGCGCCATCTATGATTATCATCTATTTGCTGGTGCGCTATGGAAAACGGCCATCCACAGGAGAAATCATTTCAGTTATCCTTGCTTTAGCCGGCACTATTTGTTTGATGGGAAATAATGGTTTTTCTTTTGAAAGCTTTCGTAGTGACGTGTTGTTCTGGGGCTTATTATCTGCCGTGGGCGTAGCCGTATATAGTGTTTCACCAGTGCGATTATTAGCTACCTATGGGACAATTCCTATTGTAGGCTTTGGTATGCTCCTTAGTGGTCTCGTGGCAGCGGTCCTTTTCCAGCAACCTCATTCGTATGCGACGTGGGATGTATGGACTGTGGTAGGCTGTTTTAATGTAGTCTTTCTTGGCACCATCGTGTCTTTTAATGCGTACCTTGAAGGGGTTAAACGTATTGGTGCTGTCTCAGGATCTATTTTGTCATCGATTGAGCCGATTTCGGCAGCTTTCTTTGGATGGGCTTTGTTAGGTAATCAATTTAATTGGGTTGGTATCTTAGGGATGGCCATGATTATTGCTACAGTTATCATCATTGCCTTAGAGAAACGAGGTCAATCATCTTAATGATAAACTCTTTGTAATAGTAATCAATCCTTATGCGGAGGTTGTATGGAAGAAAAACAGTGGATAGGCATGGGCCTTGCCATTATGGGGGCACTATTTTGGGGGCTTTCAGGTACATCGGTGCAATTCCTCGAAAATGCAAAGCATTTAAATGTAGAGTGGCTGTTAGAAGTGCGGTTACTTGTAGCAGGTTTATTAACAATTCTACTCACCTATATGAAGGATGGGATACGCATTTTTGATATATTTAAAAATCCAAAAGACTTTGGTAAACTCCTCATATTCGGTTTATTGGGCATTGCGTTGGCACAGTACTCGTACTTTAAAGCTATCGCTATTTCGGGTGTAGGTGTGGCTACTGTTCTTCAATATGTGGCGCCGACGTTGCTCATTATTTATTTATTCTTACGATATTTTAAAAAGCCATCCTTACCAGAATTATACTGTGTAGCCCTCGCTATGATTGGTACGGTGTGTATTATCATGCAAAAGGGGCTAAATCTATCTGCATTTAATGGGGTTGCTTTGTTTTGGGGCCTCATTTCTGCGGCGAGTATTTGTGTTTACACATTGGAACCTGTTGAACTCTTAAAAAAATACAGTACATCATCCATCGTTGGCTTTGGGATGTTTATATCTGGCATTTTGGCGTGTATCGTATTCCGTCAAGTGGCATCAGAAGCTATTTGGGATGGTATGACTTGGGGTGGATTGTTTACGATTATCATACTCGGTACAGTTGTATCCTTTAATGCTTATATCGAAGGTGTGCGCCGTATCGGTGCCGTACAAGGATCGATTCTTTCATCCTTAGAACCAATCTCGGCCGCATTATTTGGATGGGCCCTTTTAGGCAATGAATTCACTTTAGTGGGTATCTTTGGTATGATTTGTATCATCGCCACAGTGTTCATCATTGCTTGGGATAGACAACGACAAATCAAACGAGAAGTGTTAGAGAAATTGAATAAGAAAGAGATAATGTAGACATAGAAAAACACATATGCTCGATAGTTAATTATCGTGACATATGTGTTTTATTGTTATTGCTATAATATATTATATTTTTTCTAATATTAATTCAAATAAATTCTCTAGTTTTTGTAAGTCTCCATATACCGTACCGTCCATGTAGGTATTATATATGATGTCATTATCGGCAACACGGATTTGTGCTCGATATCCTTTTGATATGGCAAGTGCTCGAATTACTTCGCGTTGTGTTCGACCATTCCCTTCTCTGAAGGGGTGAAAGAAGTTTAGCGAATCTAAAATTTTAGCCAGTGAGCGAATAATACATTCTTTTGTGTTGGCCTTTTGATGATATGTATTGAGCAAATCATTTAGATATTCCTCGGCAGAGTTAAATGATTGAATCGACATAAAAGGATTTCCACTTTTAGAGATATTAACTCTTCTGTATTGACCGGCCCAAGAATAAACGTCTTGAAAAAGATATTTATGAATTTTTTGTATATCATCAGTGGAATACACTAAAATCGGCTGTATATATAAATCTGCAAGCCGTTTTGATACATGTAGATGTTCATTATTTTTGGCTGAATTAGAATCTAGAATATTTTGTTTGTTTATTAAAACCGTTGAGTTTTTATAGGTATAGAAATTATCTAAATCTATATATTGGTAACCCTCGTATTGGTTTTTAGCCAATTTGTAGTTCCTTTCTTCTATTTACAACGTAGTTTTTTAATTCTAGAACAGATTCAGTAGTAGGTATAAAGTCCTCAATCATAGATGAACCTATGGCATACCAAACTGCATCAAAGTCTTCAAAGTTGTCAAATTGTACATCTAAAATAGTGAGTTTTTCTTTGCTTACATTTAACGTCATAGGTACCTCCTTTATTACTACTATTATATCATAGTTAGTCTTTTAATTTTATATACATACCTCACTTGGTTGACTATTTAGATATCTATTCCTATAGTAAAATGTATAGGAACAGATAGTAAGCTATATGATGGTATTTAGTATATGAGGCTACATATGATACAAAAAGAACGTTTACAAAAAGATTTTGCTGCTATGGCACAGTTGACTGGACTTGGAGAAGGCGTTAATCGCCTTGCTTTCACCGATGCAGATTGGGAAGGGCGTCAATATATTATAGATTGTATGATTGATGCGGGCCTTGATGTAGAGATAGATGGATTTGGTAATGTTATCGGTTATAAGATTGGTACAAATCCTGATTTACCAGTTGTAATGGTTGGATCACATACAGATAGTGTGCCCAATGGTGGTAATTATGATGGTGTAGTTGGCGTTTTATCAGCCATTGAAGCAGTGCGTAGCATGATAGACGATGGTTTTGAACATGAACACACTATTGCTGTAGTAGATTTTATGTGTGAAGAGTCTAGTCGATTTGGAGCTGCCACATTGGGGAGCAAGGCTATGCGGGGCAAATTGACATTAAATGATTTACACCGATTAGTCGATACACAAGGCATATCCTTATACGATTCGTTGAAAGAGCGTAAATTACATCCCGATGCTATTGAAAGTATGGCATATAATCGGCCTGTAAAAGCTTTTATAGAAATGCATATTGAACAAGGTAAAGTATTGGAACATGAACAGAAACAGATTGGTATTGTATCTGGCATTGCCGCACCTGAACGATTCTATGTGACCATTCGTGGTAATGCAGATCATAGTGGTGCGACGCCGATGAATTTGCGCCATGATGCATTGTGTGGGGCCTCAAAAATCATTCTCGGTATTGAAGAGGTAACATCGATGCAAGAGGAACCACCTGTGGTAGGCACTGTTGGTATTGCCGAAGTTGTGCCTGGTGCTATGAATGTGATTCCTGGAGCTGTAAAACTAGGTGTAGACATTCGAAGTATTTCAAAGGTAGCTCGAGATTCTGTAGTATTTCTTATTAAAGAATTAATCGATGTTATTGCAGAAAAAAGAGGTCTATCTTATACTATTGAGCCTATTTCAAAGGACCATCCAGTATCTATGCATCCGCTTATGGTTAAGGAGATTGAAAGAGCCGTTACATCTCTACAGTTAGAATATATGATTATGCCTAGCGGAGCTGGCCATGATGCGATGCATTGGGCTGAGGTGGCACCTACAGGGATGATATTTATTCCTTGCCGTGATGGAATTAGTCATAATTCAGCAGAGTTTGCTGCTATGGATGATATAGTAGCTGGTGCAGAAGTATTAGAAAATGTGATAAAGAATATAAGTCTAGTTGGCAATGCCTTAGATTAATATAAAAACCTTCAACAATGATGATCGTCGATGTAGTTATAACATCTATTCTCATATGTTGAAGGTTTTGTTATATGAATTATTTTAGTTTAAAGGCAATCCATAGGGCACTGAGGATGAATAATCCACCACTTACCCAGAATAGTGTAGTGAAACCTAGTAGAGCCATAAGACTAGAGCCGCCGATGGCACCAAGGAAATATCCAAAGAACAAACAAGATTGATTGTAGGAGAAAACCTGTCCTGTAAATTCTCTAGGTGTTTTGGAGGATAGATATGTATTCAATGCAGGAAGCATACCGCCTAAACCAAAGCCTTGTAGGAATCTAATGAGTGCTAGTTGGTAAACGTCTGTAACATACGCTTGAGGAATATTGAATAAACCTACATAGATAAGCGATACTACGAGTACCTTACGTGGTCCTACCTTATCGACGAGTTTTCCAAGAGGTGAACTACTCATCAATTGGGCAATCCCCATAGCAGAGAACACAGCGCCTGCAATAAATGCTAAATTCTCGGTGTTGCTCGGTACAATGCCCTTAATATATACGGAGATAACAGGTTGTAAGGACATGATGCAGATAGCATAGATAAAGGAGGCCACACATAGTGCTACGATACTACTAAATTCAGGAATTTGTTCCTTTAATTTACTAATAGAAAGTTTTTCTATATTAGGCTTTGGTACATAGTTTTCATGGATGAATGCTGTGGCTAATACACCAGCTAAGCCCATGAGGATGCCGACGATGATAAAATCATTGCGAATACCTACAGTATCTGCAATGTATCCGCCTAATAACGGTCCAATGAGCGATCCTGCTAGATTGGCCGATGCCAATAGACCTAAAGCCCAGCCAGTCCGTTCAATTGGTGATTCTGAGGCAATTAATGTAATGCTTGCCGAGTAAAAACCACTGACTAAACCTTGGATTAATCGAATTAAAACAACCCCTTCTGGCGTTGTTTGAAAGGCGATTAATACATTACAGAGAGCCATACCAAAGCTAGAACGAATTAATGTAATTTTGCGCCCTTTTCTATCTGCAAGACGGCCCCAAAATGGTGCAGCCAAGCAAACAATAAGAAATGTAATCCCTGTAGCTAAGCCAGACCATAAGGACATCCCTTCTGGTGTGTTGACACCTAGATCATGAAAATAGAGCGGGAGAATTGGACCTAATTGGCTAACCCCAAAGGATGTACAGAATACACAGACTAAACTGATGTATACCGTTCGTTTCCACGTTTCCATAAAAACTCCTAAATCGATAAATGAATACTAGTATGTAATTTATAGTATAACGTGATATAGGTTGTTATGCATTATAAATATTAGAAAAATAATATATAATTAGATATAATTGTAATACAAGTAATACGAATTAAAGAGAGTGGATAGAATTAATTTAATACTATGATTTTGGAGGTGAGCATATGGCAACGATTTCATTACGTATTAGTTCAGATGAAGAAAAACTATTACAAACCTATTTAGCTGCACATAACTTAAATATTTCATCGTTCATTAGACAAGTCGTGTTTGATAAAATTGAAGATGACTTAGCACTAGATGAAAAGCGTATTTTGAGGGCTCGTAATCGGATTAATAAAGAAAAACACTACTCCCATGAGGAAGTTTGGAAAGAACTGGGGGTATAGAACATGTACGAGGTTATATTTACTGATTCGGCATTAAAAGAATTGAAGAAGTTAGATAAACCGGTAGTACGAGTTATAAAAAACTGGGTTGTTAAGAACCTTGTTGATTGTGTTGATCCGAGAATGCATGGAAAACCCTTAAAAGGCAATCTTAAAGGTGTTTGGCGCTATCGTGTAGGGGATTATCGGCTCTTTGCAGATATTCAAGATGATAAACTTGTTATCTTTTTATTTGAAGTAGCACATAGGAAAGAAATCTACAAATAAGTTTAGAAATTATAATGTTAGTTGAGATTTTTCTTGACTTTCATTCTATAGAAACATTATAATCAGATTATAATTTTATACTCGCCTGAAAGAAACCGATGAGGTGGAGATAAAAATAGGAAATGCACTCACAGAGAGCGGGATTAGCTGAGAACCCGTAGTACGCAGCTTATTAAATGGACCACCGAGGGCGCATGGAACAGAATGAATTTTCATTCCTAGTATGGTGCGACGTCACACGAGCGTTAGTCGTGAGGGATATGTTAGTATCCTGCGAAAGGGGAATGCGCTGCATTCAAACAAGGTGGTACCGCGATTTATAGCACATACAATCATATTGTAATAATAGAACTATAGACTCGTCCTTGACGTTACATTGTCATGGGCGAGTTTTTTTATTGGCAAATGCCAGATGGAGGTTCTCATGATTTTTCCTAGTCTTGACCGTGTGAAAGCTATCGCACCGGGCTACGATATCGTGCCTGTATATATGGAAATTTTATCCGACGTACGCACACCGATTAGTGTGTTGAAAGCGTTAAAACAAGTGAGTAGTCATACGTACTTGCTTGAAAGTGCGGATAATAGTAATCATTGGGGCCGTTACTCCTTCTTAGGCTACGATCCTAAGATTGAGCTCTTTTGCAAAAACCATAAAATGACTATCAAAGACGGTACAACGCGTACTTTTGAATGCTCTGACCCAGCTGCAGAGATTCGCAATATTTTGAGCCAATATAAAAGCCCTCGCTTAGAAGAGCTACCAACCTTTACAGGCGGCTTTGTAGGGTACTTTGCTTGCGAATACATTCGCTACATCGAGTCAACATTGGATTTCCCAACACCAGACGATGACTCCGCCATGGTAAACGATGTAGACCTTATGCTCTTTGATAAGGTAATCGCCTTTGACCATTATAAAAATAAAATCTACTTAATTGCTAACATCAGCACAAATGATTTAGAACGTAACTACAATAAGGCTGAGCTTGAACTTAAAGCATTAGCTGATCTCGTAGTAAACGGGAAAGAGGCAGATGTTCCAAAAGGTATTCTTAAAACAGAGTTTACCTCTGAATTTACAAAGGATGAGTTTGAAGCAGTTGTTAAAAAGACACAGCATTACATCAAAGAAGGGGATATCTTCCAATGTGTTGTATCTAATCGCCGTGAAGCTGAGTTCGATGGCAGCTTGTTAAATGCGTACCGCGTATTGCGTACGTTGAACCCATCTCCATATATGTTCTACCTATCTGGTGGCGATGTAGAGCTTACAGGTGCTTCTCCAGAAACATTGGTAAAATTGACGGATGGTAAAATGTACACCTTCCCAATTGCAGGTACTATGCGCCGCGGTAAAACCGAAGCAGAGGACCTCGCTATTGAGGAAAAACTCATTAATGACGAAAAAGAGTTGGCTGAACATAACATGCTCGTTGACCTTGGCCGTAACGACTTAGGTAAAATTGCTAAATTCGGTTCCGTACAAGTAGAGGCGTTACACATGTTGCAACGTTTCTCCCACGTAATTCACATTACATCTACTGTAAGCGGTGATATTCAAGACGGTAAAGATGCTCTCGATGCCATCGGTGCTACATTGCCAGCAGGTACTTTGTCCGGAGCTCCTAAAATTCGTGCTATCGAGATTTTACACGAACTTGAAAAAAGCCCGCGCGGTGTATATGGCGGCGCTGTAGGTTATATCGACTTCTCCGGTAACATGGACGTATGTATCGGTATCCGCATGGCTATGAATAAAGGCGGTAAGGTCTATGTTCGCGCCGGCGCAGGTATCGTTCGCGATAGTGTTCCTGCTAGTGAATATAACGAAACCTTGATCAAAGGCCAATCCATGATTTCCGCAATTACAGATGCACAGGAGGTAGAATAATGGTACTCCTTATAGATAATTACGATAGTTTTTCCTTTAATTTATACCAATTAGTAGGCTCTATCGATCCAGACATTAAAGTCATCCGCAGTGATGAATTAACAGTTGAAGAAATCCGCGCGTTGAAACCAGACTATGTGATACTTTCACCAGGACCTGGTAGACCAGCTGATGCGGGTGTATACGAAGACCTATTACGCGAATGCAAAGGCGAATTCCCAATCCTCGGCGTATGCCTTGGTCACCAAGCCATCGGCGAAGTATTCGGCGGCACCGTTTCCTACGCAAAAAAAGTTATGCACGGCAAACAAAGCGTAGCTAAACAAGTACACCCATCCAAAATCCTTAAAGGCGTACCTGAACAATTTGAAGTAGCACGCTACCACTCCTTGGCGATCATTGACGAAACCATGCCAAGCGAACTCATCGTTACATCCATTACAGACGACGGTGAAGTAATGAGCGTAGAACACAAAGACTACCCAATCTACGGTGTGCAATTCCATCCGGAATCCATCATGACACCAAATGGGGAACAAATGATTCGCAATTTCTTATCTAAGTAGTACCAGGACCGGTATTGTCTTATATACATTTGTAGTCGAGATGGAGGCCCTAAAGCCTCCACCGGCCAGATCTGTCCCTGCGGGACAGGGCCAAAGTCGTTTTAGGACCACCATCTCGACTTCATCTTTATTTAAATCCAAATCCGGTCCTATGACCACTTTTAATAAAAATTGCGAATCATTTGTTTCCTTAAACGCAAAAAGAAAGAAAACGGCATCGCCGTTTTCCTTCCCAGCGCCGCAGAAACAATTTTAAATATTTAATTGTTGTTCATTTTGATGGCAGTGTAAGCAGGTAGTAGGGCATATAGAGGACTAAATGTCGTAGTGTTATTGTGGATTCACAGGGTTCTAGTCCCGACTTTGGCCCTGCGAAGGCCGCAGGCCGAAGTCAGACCCGGCCGGTGGAGGGAATAGGTCCCTGTGAATCCACAAGCGATATGAATGAGAGTCTATGCCCTATTACCGTTGAACAGAAGCAAAATGAACAACAAGTAAGGAGTTATAAATGATCCAAGAAGCATTATATAAAGTAACCCATGGTCAAGATTTATCCTACGACCTTGCAAAAGATACAATGAACAAAATTATGAGTGGAGACGTAGCCGAAGTCCCTATGGCTGGTTTCTTGTGTGCTCTAGCAGCAAAAGGCCCTACTGTAGATGAGGTTACAGCTTTTGCTGAGGTTATGCGTGAAAAGGCTGGTTCTGTTCCGCACGAGCAAACAGTAGTTGAAATTGTTGGTACTGGTGGCGATGAAGCGAATACATTCAACATTTCTACTACATCTGGCTTTATCATTTCTGCAGCAGGTATTCCTGTAGCGAAACATGGCAACCGCAGTGTATCTAGTAAATGTGGTGCTGCTGATTTAATCGAAGCATTAGGCGCTAAATTAGAGCTTAATGGTGAACAAAACGAGGCAGTTCTCAACAAAGCCAATATGTGCTTCATGTTTGCTCCTGTATACCACCAAGCTATGAAATATGCAGGACCTGTACGTAAAGCGTTAGGCGTTCGGACTGTATTCAACATCCTTGGACCATTGGCGAACCCAGCAGGCGCTACGGTTGAGTTGATGGGCGTTTACGATAAATCTTTGGTAGAACCATTGGCTCATGTATTGGCTAACCTTGGTGTGAAACGCGGTGCTGTGGTACACGGCTTCGATGGCCTTGATGAAATTACGGCTACCAACAAAACGTACGTATGCGAAATTAATAATGGTACTTTCACAAGCTACGAATTCGATCCTAAGGACTATGGTTTCGAATACGCTGATAAAACTGAGCTTGAAGGTGGCGATGCTACGGTAAATGCTGAGATTACTCGCTGCGTTCTCAGTGGTGAGCAAGGCGGTAAACGCACCGCAGTTCTTCTTAACGCAGGCATGGCGATTTATCTTGCAAAAGAGGGCCTTACATTGGCAGAGGGCATTGAAGAGGCAAAACATATGATCGATTCTGGCAAGGCTTTTGCTACAATGGAACAATTTGTGAAAGCAACACAAGAGGTATAACCATTGATTTTAGATACAATTGTAGAGGCTACCAAAATTCGGGTAGCCCAAGAAAAACAGGTGGAATCACCTGAGGCTGTAAAAGCAGCGGCGTTGGCGTTACCCTCTGATACAGGATTTCCTTTTGAAGCAGCCCTTCGTCAGCAAGACTTTAACTTCATTTGCGAAGTAAAGAAGGCATCTCCATCTAAGGGCATTATCGCTGAGCACTTTCCCTATTTAGACATCGCCAAAGAATATGAAATGGCTGGTGCTGCGGCTATCTCTGTTTTGACGGAGCCAGACTTCTTTAAAGGCGATAAAAAATATTTGCAAGAAATTGCAAGCACTGTCAAAATCTCTGTGCTTCGTAAGGACTTCATCATCGATGAATACCAAATCTATCAAGCGAAGGTGTGGGGCGCTAGTGCAATTCTATTAATTTGTGCATGCCTCGATGTGCCTACATTGACTAAGTTCCGTGAGTTAGCCGATTCCTTAGGCTTATCTTCTTTAGTAGAGGCTCATGACGAACAGGAAGTACAAATGGCTATCGATTGTGGGGCACGCATTATTGGCGTTAATAACCGCAATTTGAAAGACTTCACCGTAGATGTACAAAATAGTGTGCGTTTGCGTAATCTCGTTCAAGATGATGTGATCTTCGTATCTGAAAGTGGTCTTGAAACACCAGAGGATATCCAAGTATTGCGGGATAACAATATCGGTGTAGCCTTGATGGGGGAAACCTTTATGCGTTCTCCTAACAAGGTGGAAAAATTGGCCTACCTTTATGGCCCAACCTATTACACACCAAAGGTTAAGATGTGTGGTATCTCCAAGGTTGAAACAATTCCTGCTGTAGTGGAGGCAAAGCCAGATTATATGGGATTGGTATTTGCACCGAGCAAACGACAAGTTACTGTTGACCAAGCTAAAATATTAGTTGAAGAACTACACAGAGGATATGCCAAAAAATATGGCTCAGATACAGAACATGATAAGAATGATACAATAAAAACTGTCGGTGTTTTTGTAAATGAAACAGTAGACAACCTCGTTACCATTGCTAATGAAGCCAATCTAGATGCTGTGCAATTGCATGGCGATGAAGATGAGACTTTCATCCAATCCTTAAAAGAACGTACTAATGTAGAGGTTTGGAAAGCGATTCAAATCCGCACTGCTGCAGATACAGAAAAATGGATTGATAGCAGTGCAGATATGCTTCTCTTTGATGCATATCATAAAGATGAGAGGGGCGGTACAGGAGAAGTATTCGACTGGTCCTCTTTAGATGCCTTTGAACGTCCATTCATGCTAGCTGGAGGTATCGACAGTACGAATGTGGCGCGTGCGATTCGCACTGTTCGCCCATATGGTATTGATATTAGCAGTGGCATTGAAACAAATGGTGTGAAGGATGATGAGAAGATTACAGCTTTCATCAAGATTGTGAAGAGTATAGGAAGGTAAGTTATATGAGTGAAGAAAGACATGGTTATTTTGGCGCCTTTGGTGGTCAATTTATGCCAGAAACATTGATGAATGCAGTCATCGAATTGGAAGAGGCGTACAACAAGTACAAAGATGATCCAGAGTTCGTGCGCGAACTTGAGGATTTACATAAAAAATATACAGGTCGTCCATCCCTTTTGTATTATGCAGATCGCATGACAAAGGACCTCGGCGGTGCCAAAATTTATTTGAAACGTGAAGATTTGAACCATACTGGTTCTCACAAATTGAACAATGTAATTGGCCAGATGCTATTGGCAAAACGGATGGGTAAAACACGCGTTATTGCTGAAACTGGGGCTGGTCAACATGGTGTAGCAACAGCTACGGTAGCTGCGTTGATGGGCATGGAATGTGAAGTATTTATGGGCGCTGAAGACTGTGAACGCCAAGCGCTCAATGTATATCGCATGGAATTGTTGGGTGCAAAGGTACATCCTGTAACAACAGGTACTAGCACATTGAAAGATGCTGTATCCGAAGCTATGCGCGAATGGACAAATCGTATGTCCGATACACACTATGTGTTGGGCTCCGTTATGGGGGCTCATCCATTCCCTATGATTGTTCGCGATTTCCAATCCATCATCAGCCGTGAAGCGCGTGAACAAATTCTCGAAGCGGAAGGGAAATTGCCAACAGCTGTTATGGCCTGTGTTGGTGGCGGCTCCAATGCGATGGGGATGTTCTATAACTTCATTCCTGATGAAGGTGTACGCCTCATTGGTTGTGAAGCAGCTGGCCATGGCGTAGATACAGATATGAATGCTGCTACGATGGCAAATGGTACAGTAGGTATTTTCCATGGCATGAAATCCTACTTCTGCCAAGATGAAGATGGTCAAATTGCGCCAGTATATTCCATCTCTGCAGGCCTTGATTATCCTGGCATTGGACCTGAACATGCGTACTTGCGCGACAGTGGCCGTGCTGAATACGTACCTGTTACAGATGATGAAGCAGTAGATGCGTTTGAATATCTATCCCGCTTAGAAGGAATTATTCCTGCTATTGAAAGTGCTCATGCGGTGGCACATGCACGTAAAATTGCTCCTACCATGAGTAAGGACGATATCATTATTATTTGTTTATCTGGTCGTGGCGATAAGGACGTTGCGGCTATGGCGAAATACAGAGGGGTGGATCTTCATGAGTAAAATTAAAGACGCTTTCACAAAGGGCAAGGCATTCATCCCATTTATTAGTGCTGGTGACCATGGTATTGAAAATACGGAACGGTATATTCGCATCATGGTGAAAGCTGGCGCTGATATGGTGGAAATTGGTATTCCGTTCTCGGACCCGACAGCGGAAGGCCCAGTTATCCAAGAGGCAAGCACGCGTGCATTGTCTACAGGTGTAAAAATTCACGATATCTTCGATATGGTACACCGTTTGCGTACTGGTGATGATGCGGTGACAGTGCCACTCGTATTCATGACCTATTTGAATCCTATCTATGTATTCGGTCGTGAAAAATTCTTTACCCTCTGCGAAGAGGTGGGTATCTCTGGCGTTATTGTGCCGGATATGCCGTTTGAAGAAAAAGGTGAACTTGGAACAATTGCTCATAAACATGGTGTTGAAGTAGTATCCTTGATTGCCCCAACATCTGAAAATCGCATCGAAATGATCGCAAAAGAAGCGGAAGGTTTCGTGTATTGTGTATCGTCCTTGGGCGTTACCGGTATGCGTAGCGAAATCAAGACGGATATTAAATCCATCGTTGAAACCATTCGTAAATACACAGATATTCCTGTAGCCGTTGGCTTCGGTATTTCCAAACCTGAACAAGCAGAAGCTATGGCGCGTGTATCCGATGGTGCTATCGTAGGATCTGCTATTGTAAAAATCGTGGCAGAACATGGCAATAATGCAGACCAAGCATTATTTGATTATGTACAGTCTATGAAGCAAGCCGTTTTAAAGGCTGGTGCATAATATAGTTGCCCTGTCGTTTGAGAAAAAGGATGTTTAATGATACGACAATTAGTAATTGATACAATAAAAGATAATATTATAGATCGGTATTGTGATTTTTCTGGCACCATTTCTCGGGGCGCATTTTGGCGATTTATGCTTGTTGAACATTTGATTGTTGGTGTTTGCTTCGCCGTGCTAGGTTTACTGTCCCTGTATAGTGCCCTATTTATATATACAATAGGCATAGTTTTTGCGCTGTGGTTTATTTCGATTATGGCCCTTACATTGCCTAATTTGGGTGCTATGGTACGTCGCTTACATGATACAAATAATAGCGAATGGCTATTGCTATTAGGGTTTATTCCCTATATAGGCATTCTAATCGTTATCGTATTATTGCTGCGAGGTACAAAGAAACATCCTATTATTGAAAGCTCAGTTGAATCCTTTGAAGAAATAGATTTATTTAGCGATAACGCGGTGGATAATCCACAAAACCTAGGTATATTAAGCAATGCATCTCATACATCATATGGGAAAATAAGTATTATTGCTGCTGTTTTTCTTACTATTGTTAGTTGGGGGATTGGGATATATAGTTTTTCCTCTGCTGCAGATAAGGAAATCGATGCGTATTTACAGATGCAACCTGGTGCGTTTATGATTATGGCACAGAAGACCTTAGGTAGTAGTACAGCTGTTGAATCTGCTAAACAGGTTGTAATAAATTATTATACATATCTTAATAAGGAACAATATCAAGAGGCATATCGTTTATTGGCTCATCGAGAACGTGAAAAATATGGCACCTATGATCAATGGGTTAAATCTGTTAAAGCTACTCATAATCGTCAAATGTCTTCGCTCCGTTTACAAGCTGTGTTGCGAGATGATGACGATGTAGATCATATTTCCTTTGAGCTGACTTTCACAGATAAAGCCTATCCTAATCAAATGTTCGTCAAGATGATATATGAGCATGATACGTGGCGTATTGAGTCGATTGTGCCGTACGATCAAAAATATGAAGAGCGATAAGGAGGGCCTATGAATCAGAATATGATATATGATGTAAGTTATATGGATGCCCTTAAACGTGGATTCAAGCAATATGTTACCTTTTCTGGTCGTGCTAGCCGCAGTGAGTTTTGGCGTTTTATGGTGTGCCGAGAAATTATTTTAGACGGGCTAGCTTGTTTCGGTCTTATCGTAGATATGGTGCTCGGCAATACATCGGCTGCTAGTGATTATGCAATGGTGCTGCTCGTCATATTACAGCTCGTATTTTTTCTACCTAGTCTTGCTATTACCTGTCGTCGATTGCATGATGTTGGAAAGAGCGGATTAACATTTCTTTTAGTATTTATTCCTATTGTTGGTATCTTTGTGCTCTTATCTAATCTTGTGAAAAAAGGTGACGTATCCATGAATGTGTATGGGGGAAAAACAGGGTATACCTGTGTTACACCTGTTATGGAGCAACAGTTAGGCCTAGAGCATACGCCTACTGTAAGAGAAGATATTTTGATGGGTGCGGTGGCTATTATTTTATACGTTTGGATTTTTACCCAGCAGTTTGTTGAAAGTGCATGGGTATCCTTTAATGCTAGAGGCATGTTCTAGTCAAACCTCGTTTTACCATTTGGTAAGACGAGGTTCTTTTTATATGAAAATTTTATGAAAGTTTAAATATGGATTTATTGACTATATTGAAAAATATTGTAAAATGAATAATAGATGAAACTAAATAATTCGAATTAGATACTAAGTATTATGTAAATCATATTGTAGAAAGAGGTTCGGCATGCGTGCTTGTCCAAAGTGTGGACAAAGAATACCTAGTTCAGAGCGTTATTGTCCTTATTGTGGGCATATGAAAAATATTCCATTACCACTTGATGCCTATGAATTGGGTTTTATAGAAAATTTTAAACACTGTGTGGTTCATAAATATGCGGATTTTGAGGGACGTGCTAGTCGCAGTGAATACTGGCATTTTATGCTTGTGTACCAATTAATTATAGCCATTATATTGTTTATATGTGCTGCTATTAGTTGTGTAACACCTGTATCGGGGACAACGGGCGTTGGACTAGGTTTGGTAGTCCTTTTTATTTTGTCCATTGGATTTATCATACCAGGTGTAGCCGTTGCTGTTCGACGTTTACATGATCTTGGTTGGTCTGGGTGGCCTGTTCTATTGGGACTCATACCTTTTGTCGGGATTCCGGCAGTATTAATATTAATGGCCTTGCCTGGAAAGACCGCGGCTAACCGGTTTGGAAATCCAACAGGGGTAGAAGTCATTACAAAGCAAATGGCACATAAATATGGATTTATTGATGCGACCCCATCTACACCATTGACTATAGTACTTATAGTGGTGTTAGTTGTATTATGGTTACTAGTGGATTGGATGTTAGCAAATTGAATATATGTATAGAGCATCAGGATTAAAATAGAAGGTCTGTGAAAATGAGCAAAATTGCATTTTCACAGACCTTTATTGTATGTAAACTAAAAGTTATGACAAGTCATTCAAAATACATATGACTCAATAGACGTATTCAGCTATATGACAAGCCTTTTTAATTGACTAAGCACAGCGTACTTTTTATAATAGATATATTATAATACTATAGTTTCGAAGTGGGATTATTATTTCCTAGTTAAATACAGGAATTATATTATCTACGGTTGTAGTTTGCAGATAGAAACATATCTTATCAGATATATAAGGAGACAATACGATGAAGTTTAATACAAAATGCGTCCACGGTAGTGGTAAACCAGATAGTACAGGGGCCATCTCTCCAGCCATTTATATGTCCAGTACATTTACACATCCTGGTTTAGGTGAAACCACAGGATTTCAATATACACGTGAATCTAACCCAACTCGTGATCGCCTTGAAACTTTAATTGCAGGTCTTGAAGAAGGTACTGATGCTATCGCCTTTTCTTCTGGCATGGCTGCTGTTGATGCAGTATTCCATTTGTTTTCCCCTGGAGACCATGTTATTTTAGGGGATGATTTGTATGGTGGATCCATTCGACTATTTACTAATATCTACGAAAAGAATGGTGTTGAATTTACTTATGTAGGCACATCTGACCTTGATGCTGTACAAGCAGCATTTAAACCTAATACTAAAGCTGTTTATATTGAAACACCTACAAATCCGATGATGGAAATTACTGATGTACGTGCGTTGAGTAAAATGGCACATGACCGTAATGCACTTGTTATCGTAGATAATACATTTTTAAGCCCTTATTTCCAAAAACCATTACATCTTGGTGCAGATATTGTTGTTCATAGTGGGACTAAATTTATCGGTGGTCATCATGATGTGATTTCTGGTTTTACTATTGTGAAAGATGATGATTTGGCAGCTCAGTTGCGTCTTATTTATAAGACAGTAGGCGCGTGTTTATCTGCCTTTGATAGCTGGCTTGTCATTCGTGGCATTAAAACTTTGGCGCTCCGTATGGAACAGCATCAAAAGAATGCCATTGCTCTCGCAGAATGGTTGAAACAAGAACCGAAGGTAACAAAGGTATTATTCCCTGGACTTCCGGACCATCCAGGCTATGAAGTGAACAAATCTCAAACTACTGGCTTTGGTGGTATGTTGTCCTTTGAAGTAGATAGTGAAGAGACCGCTAAACAAGTGTTAGAAGGTATTCAATTGATTCAATTTGCTGAAAGTTTAGGCGGCACCGAATCCTTGTTGACATATCCTGTTACACAAACACATCCAGATTTAAAACCTGAAGATGCGGAACGCAAAGGGATTACACGTCGATTGTTGCGCTTGTCCGTTGGCATTGAAGATACAGATGATTTGATTGCTGATTTAGCACAAGCTTTCAATAAATAAAAGGAGGCTATTATGGGCCGATATAATTTTGACAAAATCGTAGATCGCAAACATACAAAGTCTCTAAAATATGATTTTGCTGCACAACGTGGTAAACCTGCTGATGTATTACCATTTTGGGTAGCGGATATGGACTTTGAAATTCCTAGTGAATTAAAGCAAGTCTTGTTAGATCGCGTTAATCATGGTATTTTCGGATATACGGAATCTGATGATGCATATTTCAATGTACTAAAAGAATGGTTTGCTAGCCGTTTTAATTGGAATATAGATAAAAAATGGCTCGTAAAAACTCCGGGCGTTGTATTTGCTCTTGCTATGGCAGTACGTTCTTTCACAAAGGAAGGGGAAGGCGTACTCATTAATCAACCTGTATATTATCCATTCAGCATGGTGATCGATGATAATAATCGTAATTTGATTAACGTGCCTTTGATTCAAGGTGAAGATAGATACACAATCGATTTTGAAGGTGTGGAACGGGCTATTATTGAGCATAATGTAACATTATTCTTGCTCTGTAATCCTCATAATCCTGTGGGTCGTGTGTGGACCGAAGAAGAATTAAAACGTCTTGGAGATATTTGTATTAAACATAATGTCATTATTATTAGCGACGAAATTCATGCGGATTTCGTATGGGATGGTCACAAGCATACTGTTTTTGCTAATCTTGGTGAAAGCTATGCTGAGCATTGCATCGTTTGTACAGCACCTAGTAAGTCCTTTAATATTGCAGGCTTACAAGTGTCTAACATTTTCATTCCTAATGATTCCTTGCGTCGTCGATTTATAAAAGAAATTGACCGTGCAGGATATAGCCAATTGAATACGATGGGACTCGTAGGTTGTCAAGGCGCTTATGAAGTCGGTGGACCATGGCTTGATGAATTAAAGGAATATATTCAAGGTAATATTCAATATACCCTTGATTATTTTAAAGAACATTTACCAAAGCTGCACATGTATCGACCTGAAGGTACGTATCTCATGTGGTTTGATTGCTCCCAGTTGCCATTGACACCAGAAGAACGTGAACAATGGCTACTTAATGATGCAAAGCTATGGCTAGATAGTGGCTCCATGTTTGGTAAAGATGGTGAAAAGTTTGAACGCATTAATGTTGCCTGTCCTCGTGCAACATTGACAGAAGGTTTAGAGGCATTGCATCGCGCTTATATTGCTAAAGGGTTTTAGGAGGTTTCACGATGCCCATTAAAGTTATTAAGAATTTACCGGCTATAACAAAGTTAGCACAAGAGAATATTTTTGTAATGGATACAGAACGAGCAGAAACACAACAAATTCGGCCGCTCCAAATCTTACTTGTCAATTTGATGCCTACAAAAGAGGTTACAGAAACACAAATCCTCCGCGCTCTTAGTAATAGCCCATTGCAAGTAAACCTAACTTTATTGCATACAGCATCTCGAAAATCTAAAAATGTAGACGAAGAATATTTGGATACATTTTATCGTACCTTTGACGAAGTTAAAGATGAGTGTTTTGATGGCTTGATTATCACAGGTGCTCCTGTAGAGTTGATGCCTTTTGAAGAGGTTGACTATTGGGATGAGCTCGTAACAATTATGGATTGGAGTGAAGAACACGTATACTCCACGTTCTATATTTGTTGGGGCGCACAAGCTGGTTTGTATCATCATTTTGGTATTAATAAACAAATTATGGATACTAAATTGTTCGGCGTTTATGAGCATGATATCTACAACGATCAACCAGTACTCTTGCGAGGATTTGATGAAAAGTTCTGGATGCCACACTCCCGACATACAACAGTTTCATTAGAGCAAATTAAAGCACATAGGGAATTAGAATTGTTAGCTGGTTCTGAACCAACTGGGGCTGCTATCGTACGTAGTTTGGATAATAAACATATCTTTGTTTTTGGTCACTCTGAGTACGATTGGGATACACTCAATCGTGAATATGTACGAGACCTTGCCAAAGGTGAAGACATTGCGGTGCCAGAAAACTATTTCCCTGATGATGATCCAAAACAAAAACCAATCGTAAGATGGCGATCTGTAAGCACATTGCTCTTTACGAATTGGTTGAACTATTATGTATACCAAGAAACACCATATATTATTGAACAAATTCAGAAGATGAAGTTTGAACGAGATAAAAATTTTGGTGCTTATATTTAAATGCAGAGTATGTAAGTGAACCGAATGTGTTCCCAAAGACTCCACCGGCCGGGTCTGACTCCGGCCTACGGCCTACGCAGGGCCAAAGTCGTCTTTGGGAACGCATTCGGTTCTTTCCATATCAGCTATAATTTTAAGATGCACCCAAATTTTAGTAGAGCCCGAAGTCGTTTTGAGAACTGGTAGGTTCTTCTCATCTCGAACTTTAAGTTGAAGGCACCCAAATTTTGGCGCCCTTTGAATATGTTATATATGAAGAAAACCAAATCGGTTTCCAAGGGCGACTTTGGCCCTGCGGAGGCCGCAGGCCGGAGTCAGACCCGGCCGGTGGAGCCATTGGGAATTGATTTGGTTTACCGGTACATAGATAGGCACCAAAATTTTTGCTATAGCTTATAGTTATGGAGAATGTATTATAAAAAGTGGTAGACATATTTTTTAATACATAGTAATATAATAGGCATAAGAAATGAAGTTTATTCCTTTATATGAATGGGAGTTGAATTTAATGAGCAAACAATATAAATTTGAAACATTACAATTACATGCAGGTCAAACGGTGGATCCAACTGGTTCTCGTGCAGTACCTATTTATCAAACAACATCTTTCGTATTTAAAGATGCAGAGGAAGCAGCTGGCCGTTTTGCCTTGACTAATCCTGGTGGCATTTATTCTCGCCTTGGCAATCCTACTACTGATGTATTGGATGCTCGTGTAGCTCAACTTGAAGGTGGTGCTGGTGGTATTGCTGTAGCATCTGGTTCTGCAGCGATTACATACTCCATTTTGAATGTAGCAAGCGCAGGTGATAATATCGTTGCAGCATCTACATTGTATGGTGGTACATATAACTTATTTACTGCTACATTACCTCGTTTAGGCATTCACACTAAATTTGTTAATCCTGATAATTTGGAAGAGTTTGAAGCAGCTATTGATGATAATACTAAAGCTGTATATATCGAAACTATCGGTAACCCTGGCATTAATCTTATCGATGTTCAAGCAGTAGCTGATATTGCACATAAACATAATATTATCTTAATCGTAGATAATACATTTGCATCTCCATACTTGTTCCGTCCATTAGAACATGGTGCTGACGTAGTCGTTCACTCTGCTACTAAATATCTTGGTGGCCATGGTACAACATTGGCTGGTGTAGTTGTAGAGTCTGGTAAATTCGACTATAAAGCATCTGGTAAATATCCTAGTTTCGTTGAAGGTGACGAACATTACAATGGTTTAGTATACGGCGATTTACCAATTCCTTTCACCGTAAAAATCCGTGCTCAATTGCTTCGTGATACAGGTGCATGCATTACGCCTCTAGCATCTTGGCAAATCTTGCAAGGTATTGAGACATTGTCTTTGCGCGTAGAACGTCACGTAGAAAATACTCGTAAAGTAGTGGATTTCTTGAGCAAACATCCTAAAGTTGCTTGGGTTAACTATCCAGAACTTGCAGATAGCAAATACAAACCATTAGCTGACAAATACTTCCCTAAAGGGGTAGGTGCCGTATTTACATTCGGTGTAAAAGGTGGCAAAGAAGCAGGCATTAAATTGGTTGATGCATTGCAAATCTTCTCCAACCTTGCTAATGTGGCGGATGCTAAATCTCTTGTTATTCACCCTGCATCTACAACACATGCTCAACTTAATGAAGAACAACAAAAATCTGCTGGTGTTACACCAGATATGATTCGCCTATCTGTTGGTCTTGAAAACATTGATGACATTATCGATGATCTTTCCCAAGCATTGGATAAAGCTTAATCCTTAACTTCTCAACTCCTTAAAGCATAACTCCAAAAACCTATAGAACATAAAAAGAAAACCTTGTAAAGAAAAAGACCTTGAATTCAACGATTCAAGGTCTTTTAATATGTGTATATGTGTGTTTAAAAGGGTTTGTTTTATGTGTGTATAGTTTTTATGAGTGTTTAGTTTTATGAGTGTGTTAAGAAATTGGAGAGATATATTATATAGTGGTTAGGTGTATCTATATAATATATGGGTTATGCTTAGTATTTTGTAGTTTTTACTTTAGCACTGAGAACTTTACCGGAAATAGCATCGATCTTAACGTCTGCTTTTTTGTCGCCGCCGTTAGTCATGTCTAGTTTGTAGACAAGTTTGTTGCCTTCCATTTCCAATTCCCATTCCATTGTTTGGAAATCGCTGCCTACGCGTTCGATAGCTTTTGTTTCAGCAGATTCTGGTGTGATGGAGTTTTGTGGATTAAAGCTGTGAGATTTCTTTAATTTGTTCCATGCACTAATGGATTTTGCTTGATTGGAAACAACTTGACCTGTTGCTTCATCGATTTTCATTTCCACTTTTTGTGTCTTAGTATATGCTTCTACTTCGTAAGTTGGATGATGTTTTGCATCATAGGAGATAGAAGTTACCATTGCATCTGGATAGTAGCGATGTAATGTAGTAACAGCGCCTACGTAGTCGATTTCGCTACTTTGCATTGGAGATGCTACGCTACCAACACCATTCCAGGAACTAGGAGCTGGGTAAGTAGGAGCTGCAGATGCTACGCCTGCAATCAATACAGTACTTACGCCAAGAGCACATAATACTTTAGATAAATTATTTACTTTTTTCATGTTAATTACCTCCATAAAAGGATTTTGCTCAAAAGCAATTGTGCAAGTAGATTTTACTCAATCTACTTATACATAATTTAATATCACAAAATGAATATAAAATGAAAACTAAAACTATATACTTATTTTTAGGTATATACATAATATATTCGACATACATTATGTATATCCTTTTTTTTATTTGTATATTTTGCATAATGTAAACTTAATATAAGTATATATGGTTGACATAAATAAAATGGAATGGTTTAATAACCTTGAATAGATATGTAGTTTGTTTAGATAGGTTTCTTTTATTCTATTAATGGAGGTATACCATGAGTTCCATTTCCAATCGACGTCTCAGCACAAGAGAGTTGACAATGACAGCCTTATTTGTAACATTAATTACAGCCGGTGCATTTATTCGTGTGCCACTTCCAAACTGTCCATTTACACTGCAGATTTTATTTACTACACTGGCTGGTATTATATTAGGCAGCCGCCTCGGTGCCATTAGTGTAGGGATCTATATTATATTGGGACTTATCGGTGTACCTGTGTTTACATCTGGCGGCGGGCCAGGCTATGTATTGCAACCTACATTCGGCTATTTGATTGGATTTATGGTTGGCGCTTATGTGGTGGGGCGCTTCAGTGAGCTTTCACCAACACATTCTGTTAAAACATTGCTCATTGGTGCTATTATCAATCTGCTTATTGTATATGGTTTTGGCATGATTTATTTATATATGATAATGAATGTATATTTAGGGACACCTATTGGTTGGTGGGCTGTTATCTGGTCTTGTTTCTTGATTCCTGTTGGGCCTGACGTATTTTTATGTGCTGTAGCTGCTGTGATGGGGAAACGTATTATAGGCCATTTGCGATAATATATACAAAATAGTAATAGAGGGCTATCACATTTGTGGTAGCCCTTTTACTATATTATGGATATACATATCCTAAAATTTCTTGTGCATCTTTTGTTTTGTTAATTTCTATGTATGGTTGCTTGCGCCCGTGAAAGTCTCGTGTGGATACAGTGCCTTCTACGGTTACCCATTGTTTATTGCTATAAGAATCCCCATCATTCTTATGCATTGTTAGACCAATAGGGGCGACGTCTGCAATACAGCAAGCCATGGCCATACGTGAAAGTGTAAACTCATTGGATTTTAATGTATTGTCTTCTCGATTAACATAACCTGTCATATAGATTTTGTACCCTACATATTCCTCTGGTTTAGAACCGAGTGCAACGATGGTGCGATAATAGTTATCCGAGTTTAATACGATTTCCTTTTTGGATTTTGAAATGCCAGGATCTTTGGCCTCATTATTGATTGTAATAACTTCGCCAATATCGTCTTGAGAAAAATTAAAATCATTAGTATCTTCTGTGGCGGCCGTATTTCCAGTTACTTGTACAGAGTTAGGCGATAAAATTGGTGGAACCACAAATAACACAAGAGGGATTATGATTGGTGTAATAGAGCGCCAATTATGTTTATATTGTTTATTTGGGGACCAAAGGATTGAAATAATGCCTCCCAATAATAGTGCTATACCTGCTAAGAGTAAAAATAATTCATATCGAGGGGCCACATATAATTTATATTGGCCCGTAATGATTAGATATAAAAAACTAATACCTAATGCCGTATATAGCAGACCCTTGATGACACTGAGTATGTCTTTGTTTCGTAGTTCTGATAACATAGTCTGTTCTCCTTATACATTAAATAAAAATTGAAATAGCAATGTCATGATATACGTAATAATACTTATAGTAATAACTAAGCGAAGTATAAATGATGTTGAGATATACTGACGTAACATGTATACGTTTTTGATGTCAATCATAGGACCTAACCATAGGAAACCAAGAACTGCTGATATAGGAAATAAATTGCTTAACGAACGGCCTATAATGGCATCTGATGTAGAACATAGGGAGAAGAGGAAAGCTAAAGCTAGTAATAATGCATTAGCAATAGGTGTGGCTACATCGAGTGAACCAGAGAAGAAGGTAGGTTTTATCCATACTTGGAATAGGGCTAATGTGAAAGCTGCTGCAGAGAAGTAAATAAGTAATTGACTGAATTCACGCTCTACGTGCAATAGAAAGATTTTCTTTTTATTGCCTTCTTGATTTGGTGAACCATACTGATAATCTTTTGGCTGAGGTAAATTGTTAGTGATGGTAGATAATTTGTGTGGTTTCCATTTAAATGTGAGGGCCACCATACATGCGATTAATATACCACCAATTATGCGAGCTAGTATTATTTGTGGCGTCTCTGGAAATGCATAATAGGTTGCTAATAATGCGATGGGGTTCATAATAGGACTTGCGAGCATAAACAATAATCCTATATGTTGAGGGATACCACGCTTTAATAATGCATTAAACATAGGAATAGTAGCACAATCGCAGATAGGTAATACAAGACCGCTACCAATGGCGATGCCATAGCTTTTAATAGAGTCTGCTTTCAGATAACGCATTAGCCAACGATCCGGTACCAATAGTGTGATAGCAGAAGAAATGATGGTTCCTAACAATAAAAACGGTATCCCTTCAAATATGATGCCTGATGCAATGGCTAGGACTTGATGGATGGAATAGGAAATACTATGACGGAATACAGTGACCAGTAATATATATAATGTCAATATAGCCACAATACCGTACAATGACCATGGCCATATCGGTTGAGAGAGTCTATTGTGAATGTCCTTTTCAGTAGGATTGACCAAAAGGGAACATTCGGGATTATAGGACTGTAAGAGTTTCTTTACTGCTTTGATTTGTGTCGTATCATTCGCATATAACATAATATAATCGGCGCTGTATAGTTGCGATACGACTCTATCCCCTAGTGCCTGTATCATAGATGTTATACTGTTGCTCTTTGCTGTGTAGATGACGCGTTCTAGATGACAGAATTCTTTTAGAATTGAATTGAAGAAGATGAGTTCTAACTGTTGAAATGAAAACATGCCATTCCATTCAATCCATATTTCTTTCGGTGTTGTTGTAGAAATATAATCCTGTATTTGTTGCACCACATGAGATAGGTTTTCTTCTATATCATCTGGCTCAATGGATAAAGGACTTTTTATAAACTCTGTATTACCTGTTTCAAAGCTGATGATTTCTGTAGAACCTAGTTTTTTTCGTTCTCGTAGCTCTAGATTGATTAGGGTGGTTTTGCCAGACCCTAATAAGCCTGTTACGACATATACAGGAATCATGATGCACTGCACACTTTCTCGTTTATAGATGGAATATCTATTTCGGTGCCAATAACAACTAGGTGATAGTCATTTAAGTGTGTAGCTGTTATAGCACAGGATTGCGGTGTGTATTGTAATTCCATAGGGCCTGATGCGGTAGGAATAATACCTTTAATCCGTAGTATTGTAGATGGTAAATTATTACAAAAATCAATCCATTGTGTATCATCGAGGGATTGTAGATTATGGAATGTATGGGTCACAAATGGTTGGTGCTCGTGATGGTGGACATCATGGTCATGATGACTGTGATTATCATGGTGAGCACCGTTGTAATCCTCACTGTCGTTACATGTATGGCAACTGCAGGTTTCGGAATCATGTTCATGTGCCTTATGAGTATTAGATTTTAGTTGGTGTATATCCTGTTGAAGTGCATCTACATCGGTATATATTGGCGTATGTGGTGCTAATTCAATGATGAGTTGTTTTGTTTTTTCAACCTGTTTTTCATCCTCTACATGAGTAAGTAGAATGGCATAACAGTGTTTGATTTGGTCCTTAAAGAAGGGGCCAAAGTTCTTAATTGCCATAGGTGCCTGCATGGCATCTACGACCGTTATAATCATGCTGACATAGGCTTTACTGGTGATATCGTCATCATCACAAGTATATAAAATTTCACTTAATTTACTAACACCAGATGGCTCTATATAGATTTGATTGATATCTTGCGTAGATAGAATATCGATTAAGGCATTTTTAAAGTTGCCTTGCAGACTGCAGCAAATACAACCGGAGGTTACTTCGCGTACAGTTGCGCCCGATGTAGATAATTGTTTTGCATCGAGACTGGTTTCACCAAAATCATTTTCTATAATTAATATACGTTCATTTGTGTTACCACAGTTTAATATATGCTGTAAATACGTTGTTTTTCCGGCTCCTAAGAATCCGGATATGATCGTAATTGGTATCATAATACGCCTCCCTTGTAAATGTAAACATAGTATACTACTCTTACATAACATATAAAAATACCCATAAGGGTATAAACAATAGTTTACAAAGTTAAGTAATAAGCGAGTTATAAGAAAAATTGATAATATTATACTAATATGAGTATATGTGAACATGTTTATATATTTATAACGTTGATTTTACAAAAAAGCGTATGCCTCATAGGATATATATGAGTACATACGCTTATTTGAATAAATATTATTATGTAAAACTTTGAAAAATTATTGTAATTTTTCTAGTAATGCTTTAAGGAATACATATACATGTTCTACAGAAGGTAGATGTACGCGTTCCGTATTTGTATGTGGGCTAATGATTGTTGGACCAAAGCTGATCATTTCAGTATTTGGTAAAACATTCTTTAATAAGCCACATTCTAGGCCTGCATGGACTGCATTCACGCGGGCAGGGGTGTCGGACATGGTATTGTAAAGTGCGATAACTTGTTCTTCTAGTTTAGAGCCTTTATCGTATTCCCATGCAGGATAACCACCGCTGCGGGTAGCAGAAACACCTAATGTATCAGCAAGGAGTAATAATTTTTTAGTTAAGTATTCTAAGCTGTTTTTATTAGAGCTACGAACTGATACGAGGATGTCTATCGTATGTGTGCCTTCAGAAACGATAGCGAGATTATCTGATGTTTCTACAAGCCCTTCGATGGTTTGACTCATAGAGTGAACACCATCTTCTGCAAGATAGAGGTAGGAAATTAAGGCTTCTGCTGTATCATCAGCATACACTGTTGCCGGTGTAGGAATTTCTTCCACTACGAATGTTAAATCAGGATCTTTGATTGCAAATTCATGTTTGTATTCTTTTTCGTAGAATTTGATAAGGGTCTTAATCGCTTCTATATCATCGTTGCGTACAGACATGGTTGCAACCGCTTTAGATGGAATCGCATTATGTTTAACGCCACCTACGAAAGAAGCTAGATTAAAGGAATATTGTTTTTCTAAATCATAAAGAACGCGAGCAAGTACTTGGTTTGCATTAGCTCGTTGTTCGATGATTTCGATACCGGAATGACCACCCTTTAAACCTTTTACAGTTAGTGAAAGCCCTGCATCATAACCAGGTAGATTATTTTCGCGCAATAGTGGGATGGATACATTAACGTGGCAGCCGCCAGCGCAGCTCACGCAGAACTCATGTTCCACTTCAGTGTCTAAGTTGATTAGATAGTCACCTGTTACTTGACCTTCTTTTACCGCTGCAGCACCATCCATACCTGTTTCTTCGTTAGTTGTGAACAATACTTGTAGTGGACCATGTTGTTGGTTCTTATCTTCTAGGACTGCTAAAATCATAGCGCCGCCCATGCCATTATCTGCACCCAATGTAGTGTCATCGGCGTGCATCCATTCACCTTCGATGATGTTGGCGATTGGATCTTTTGTAAAATCATGGTTGGAATCATGACCTTTTACGCATACCATATCGATATGACCTTGAAGGATGACGGATGGACGATTTTCATAGCCAGGTGTAGCTGGTTTTTTGATGACTACATTCCATTCGCTATCTTGTGTAGCTTCGAGACCTAAATTGTGAGCAAAATTGACAATGTAATCGCTAATGCCCTTTTCGTTGCCAGATCCACGTGGGATTTGGCTCATTTCTTTAAATATTTCTAATACGCGTTTTGCTTGAACGATTGCGTCCATTTGGCACCTCTCATTCTGAAAATATATCCCATATAATTCTAATTATCTTAGTTGCTATGAGATTATTCATGTTTATTCATTAGTTAATAAGTAATTATTATCTATAATATAGTTATATCACATGTACTATGAATAGAAAAGACGATGTATATAGTTTATAATAGTATCATGCGTAATGTATAACGAACGCGCTGTATTATATACCTTTTATTTATATAGGATGGTGAAAGTATGCAACATGAACGTCGCAACATTAGTATGCTTATGGATCTCTATGAGATGACCATGGCTCATGGGTACTTTACGAAACAAGACAATACAGACCGCGTTGCCTTCGACGTATTTTACCGTCGCAATCCGGACAAAGGTGGATTTGCTATCTTTGGCGGATTGGAACAAGTTTTAGAATACATTTTGAATCTTCATTTCGATGAGGAGGATATGGCGTATTTTAAATCATTGCATTTATTTAGTGATGAATTTTTAGAGTATTTGCGCAACTTCAAATTTACCGGTGATGTATATGCCTTCAAAGAAGGTACCATTATATATCCTAATGAGCCGATTATGACCATCGTAGCACCTCTTATCGACGCACAAATTGTGGAAACAGCAGTGCTTACCATGATTAATCATCAATCGCTTATTGCTACAAAGGCGAACCGCATCGTGCGCGCCGCTGATGGGCGCATTGTATCCGATTTTGGGGCTCGTCGCGCTCACAATGTAGATGCTGCTGTATATGGTGCGCGGGCGGCTTTCATAGGCGGTGTCAATGGGACTGCCACAGTTCTAGCGGGACAACAATTTGGGATTCCTGTAAATGGTACCATGGCACATAGTTGGGTTATGTACCACGATTCTGAATATGAAGCATTCAAGTCCTATGCTGAAGTGTATCCGGACAGCGCTGTGTTCTTGGTGGATACCTATAATGTATTAGAATCGGGTGTACCAAATGCCATTAAGGTTGCCAAGGATAATTTGGAACCGAATGGTCATCGATTAAAAGGTATCCGCCTCGATTCTGGTGACTTAGCATATTTAGCTAAGCAAGCGCGTCGTATGCTCGATGATGCGGGGATGAATGATTGCAAGATCATGGCATCTAATAGCCTTGATGAATATACGATTTCATCCTTATTAAATCAAGGTGGCCCTATTGATATCTTTGGCGTGGGGGAACGATTGATTACGTCGAAAACGGATCCTGTATTCGGCGCTGTATACAAGATTGCAGGCGTTGAAAAAGGCGGCGTATGGGAACCGCGCATTAAGATTTCTGAGTCTGTGGAAAAGATTACCAATCCTGGATTGAAACAGGTATATCGCGTTTATAATGAAGATGGTCGCGCTATTGCTGAATTATTGACATTACCTGGCGAAGTGCCATCCACAGACAAACCATATCGTTATATCGATCCAGAAAAACCGTGGAGAGAATTGTATTATGAAAACTGTACATTTAAAAATATGCAGGAACTCATGATTAAAGGGGGCGAGCAAATCGTACCATCCCCAACATTGGAATCGATACGCGCCTATGTACAAGAACAATTAACTCATGAGATTTGGCCGGAAGAACAGCGCTTTGAAAATCCACATCGTCACTATCTAGATATGAGCCCTGACTATTACCATATGAAGATGGACTTATTGAATCGTATTGGTCGTAAAAAATAGGAGGGCCTATGCTTACACATCCAGAACGAACAAAAGAGGAATTAGTGGCGTGGATTCGGGACTATTTTGAACAAAATGGACCTGCATGCTCCGCTGTAGTCGGCATTTCGGGCGGTAAGGATTCTAGTGTAGTAGCCGCTCTTTGTAAGGAGGCGCTTGGTGCAGAACGCGTTGTAGGCGTCCTTATGCCAAATGATGTACAATCCGATATAGATGATGCAAAAGAGGTGGTGGCGCATCTTGGTATCCCCTATATGATTGTGAATATTGGTAATGCCTATCGTGCATTAACGAAGGCCATTGTACAAGGAGAGGGCTTTTCCAATGTAACGGGCCGTACAGCTTTAGCGCGAGATGCAGAAATCAATACGCCACCTCGTTTGCGGATGGCCACATTATATGCGGTAGGTCAAAATTTGCCACATGGTGCACGTGTTGCTAATACATGTAATGGCTCTGAAGACTATGTGGGCTACTCTACCAAGTTTGGCGATGCAGCGGGTGACTTTAGTCCATTGGCGAATCTCGTGGTTGAAGAGGTGCGTCAAATTGGACGCCTTTTGGATATTCCGCGTCATTTAGTAGACAAAACGCCTAGTGATGGGCTCAGTGGTCAATCTGATGAGGATAAACTAGGATTTACCTATGCCGTTCTCGATCGATATATTCGAACCGGCGAAATTGAAGATATACAAACGAAGGAGCGCATTGATTATCTACAACGAATTAATCGGCATAAACTCGAATTAATGCCTTCCTTTAAACCTTCTACATTATGATACCTATAGGAGGATAAGATGACTAAGAAAATTGCAATCATTGGTACTGGTGGTACCATTGCGGGACAAGGTGCTTCGGATACTGATTTGACGGGGTATACAGCAGGTGTATTGCCCTTAGAAGAAATTATATCCTCTGTACCTGGCGTTAGAGATTATGGACCTTTTGTGTGCAATCAATTTTGTAATATTGAAAGTTCAGATATAACGCTATTTCAATGGGTCCGTCTATCAAAATTAGTACAAAAATGTGTGGATAATGATGATATTGCGGGTGTTGTTATTACACATGGCACGGATAGTATGGAGGAAACTGCGTACTTTTTGCATCTTACTGTCCATACTGATAAGCCTATCGTTATAACTGGTTCGATGCGTCCAGCAGGAGCTATCAGTGCCGATGGCCCTATTAATTTGTTGCAAGCTATACAAGTGGCTCGAACACCAGAATCATATAATAAGGGCGTACTGGTAGTTATGAATGGCTATATTGATGGTGCTCGTGATGTAACGAAAATGAATACAACTAACGTGGCAACCTTTGGTAGTCCTAATGCAGGTCATCTTGGTATTGTACAAGATGGTATAGCCCAATACTATATGTGTCCGTTGCGTAAGCATACGATGGAATCTGAGTTTGGCTTGCCAGAGGACGATGACTTACCACGTGTTGAAATCTTAACCTGTTATGCAGGTATCGAAGAAATTATGGGGCTTGCCATAGTGGCAACGAACCCATCGGGTTTGATCTTAGCTGGCTTAGGCCATGGTACGATACCAGAACCTATCCGCAAGGTAACATCCAATTTACCAATACCTGTTGTACGCGCATCCAGAACGGGAAGTGGTATAGTATCTAAGGTTCCCCAAGATGTGGAGGCAGGCTATTTTGTATGTGATAGCTTGTCACCTCAAAAGGCTCGTATCTTGTTGATGTTGGCCTTACAAAAGGAACGCACTTGCAAGGATTTGGAACGAATCTTTAAAGAATACTAACCTTTACAAGCGATTGTATGCGGATGAGACAGATATAAAAAGACCCTTTGTGATTATTCACAAAGGGCCTTTTGCTTGTATAAATCATTCGGTACCGATGGCATTTTCTAATGCTCGTTGTACACCTAGGTATACAGCTTTGGCTAATGTGTCGCCGAATAGGGAATAGGATCCTGCATCAGTTAATACATCGCCATTTGCATTGATGGTTAAGATGATGCCATCTGTAGCAGTTCCAGTAGCGGAGGTATTCGTTTCTTTTGCTAAACTGTGAACTATATGTGTATTGTATTTGTGGAAGTCCTTGGTACTTTCTACCTTCCAATCTTGTAATGCTGCTGTTTTAGCCTCGGTAATCGTCATGATGGCTTTCACCATCGCACTATCTGTTAAGGCCTTGTTGGTAAATACGAGGATATTAATTGTGCCAGGGGTGTGGAATTCACCATCTTTTTCTTCATAACAATAACCTGTACCTGCACGATGGGCCGTTTTCTTATAACCACCAGTGACAATGGTTTCAACGATTGTATCACTTTCTTGTACCATTGTGTACGCATGAAGGGATGGTGTAGCAGAGGTTAACAGTGCAGTGCTGAAATGTACAGGCACATCGATATGCTCAAATTCTTGAGCTAAATAGTTTGCTACAGAGCCACCTGGTAAATCCTTTTCTGTTTCAATATGGTAGGTTAATTGTTGATTGCGTACACCTAATGTATGGTGAAAGCCTCCATTTAGTTGACCGCTGCTTAAGGAATAGTGAATGTCGTCAAAGAGTACGGTTACAGAGTTGCATTCTTTAGTGACATGACCGCCTGTTATTAATTCATCTGGCGCTGTATATGGATTATTAGACATATAGGACTCCCTAGTTTATCATTGTTAGATATAGAATATAAAGCTATAATAAAAGATAATATTTTATTATCTTCATATAAGTTGTTTATAATACATAATATTTACATGTGAAATTATATCATATGTTTACCATAGATTTGAGTAAGTCACCTTAAGCATTGTGGGGGTATACATGTACGAATTCTTAGCAACCGCATCAGAGCTGTTATTTAAAGATGCCAATGTATTGTTAAAATTAAGAGAATGGTTTTTTAGCCAAGCCGGCAATATTTTGCTTGCTCTTATTATATTTTTGGTAGGCCGCTATATTATTCGGTGGATTAAAACTCTTGCTGTTCGTGTTATGACACGGGCCAACTATGATACTGCCGCAATGGGCTTTGTATCTCAAATTATTAATTATGTATTGCTTGTAGGTTTATTATTAATCTGTCTTAATCAAATTGGTGTTCCTACTACATCCTTTGTGGCTGCCTTTGGTGCCTTTGGTTTAGGTATCGGCTTGGCATTACAAAATAATATGTCAAACTTGGCATCTGGATTATTGATTTTAATATTTAAACCATTTCGCGCTGGACACTATATTGAGGTTGGGGACATTACAGGTAGCGTTACATCCATACAGTTTATGAATACCATTATCACTACAAAGGATCAGAAACGGGTGTACATACCAAATTCGATTCTTACATCTCAATCAGTAACGAATTATTCCTATATGACTGAACGAATGATTCCGTTTGTTTTTGATATTGGCTATAACAATGATCATCATGAAGCAATTAAGATATTAAAGAACGTTTTTGCCAAGGATAAACGTATTCTAAATGCTAAATATATGGAGATTGGTATTTCTGAATTTGGTGATAACTCTGTGCGTATTTCTGCATTTGCAGAAGTTAAAACTAGTCAGTTTATTGATGTTCGATATAGTATTATGTCCGATGTAAAAGATGCTTTTGATAAGCATGGTATAGATATTCCATATCCACAACGTGTTGTATATATACAACACGCAGATACTTCTACAGATGAAACTAAAGAAACTGAGAAAAAAGTAACTACCACGAATCAAGAAATCTGATAAATCATGAATTTACAAGTTAATAATATGTAGAAAGAGATTGATATGAGAGATTTAATAATGCATAGGCACTTAGTATGGCAACGTTTTATATTGGCGTTAGCTTTCATAGGTGCCATGCTCTTAGGTACTGTTGCTCATGGTGCTGCACCTACGCCACCATCTACCATTGGTGAAGCAGTGGTACTCATTGATGCAGATAATAAGGAGATTTTATTCGCTAAGAATCCCGATAAATGGATGCATCCGGCAAGTACTACGAAAATGGTAACCTTATTAACAGCACTTGAGTTAAAAGGAACGCAATTAGATGAGTTAGCTACGATTAGTCCCTATGCGACGAGCATGGAAGAATCTAATCTTGGTATACAAGTAGGCGACCAAATCACCTTGGAAGGTGTTCTTGAAGGTATGATGGTAGCATCTGGTAATGATGCGGCCGTAGTGGTGGCAGAGAACGTAAGTGGGTCTGTAGAAAATTTTGCGAAGGATATGAATCGCATAGCTGCTAAGGCGGGGGCTAAAAACAGCGTATTCCTCAACCCTCATGGATTGACCCAAATGGGTCATCATTCGACGGCACGAGATTTGGCTTTGATTGCAGCTTATGGGATGAAATATCAAATGTTCCGCGACAAGGTGGCCAATGATTACTATAAGGTGCCTTATCAAAACCGTGCGCCTGAAACGATTCGCACTACAAACCATTTTATCCGTAATAAATATCCTGGTGCTAATGGCTTAAAGACGGGATTTACAAATGCGGCTGGTGAATGTTTAATCGCATCGGCTACGCGAAATGGGCACACTATGATTGTGGTGATGCTCAATGATGACAACCGTTGGAATGAGGCCGTTCAGTTCCTAGACTATGGCTTTAAATTACGCGGTGTCATTTAATATCATAACTATTTAGTTATACATACTATAAAAGGTCCTACCTTCTGGTGGGACCTTCATTGTAAGGGGGATATGTATGAGTTCATTTTTTGCTTTTTTAAAACGGATGCGCTTTATTAACCGTTGGAGCTTGATGCGCAATACGGAAACAGAAAATATTCAAGAACACAGCCTTGAGGTAGCTATGGTAGCCCATAATTTGGCGGCTCTTAAAAATGAATATTTCGGTGGAAATTTAGATATTAACAAGGTGGCCGTCATTGCCATGTACCATGAGGTGAGTGAAATCTTTACAGGGGATATGCCGACGCCTATTAAATACTTTGATCCTAAGCTTCGTTCCTTGTATGGCGAGGTGGAAACCTTAGCGCAAGAAAAAATGTTAAGCACATTGCCGAAACGATTGCAATCCGTTTATAAACCGTATATTGTAGATGCTGAAACATTGCCTGAATGGTCGATTGTGAAAGCTGCCGATACCTTGTCCGCCTATATGAAATGCGTTAATGAATTACATGCGGGCAATGATGAATTCAAGGAGGCGCACGATACGATTTTGGCCAAGTTGAAAGCTCTAAATATGCCAGAGGTGGACATGTTCATCGAAGAATATGTACCGGCCTTGAGTGAGTCCTTGGATAAACTAAATTACTATAAAATATAGTAGGTAGTATTAAGGTTTTGTAATATATTCCTGATTGCGTATCAATATCTTTTTACCGCGCCATGAGAAGGCTCGATGGCCGTGTTTTGCCTTAAACTCCTTATTGGTCATAGACTCTAATTCATCAACATCCACATAAGGTTCGATAGATTGAAATTCAATAATGGGTGTTGTAGGTAAGTCCTTATTATGGGGGCATACTTCTTGGCATACATCACAACCGAATAACAAGGGTGATTTCCTGATGATGGCTTGTTCGTCATTGGTGAGATCGCCTTTTTTTTGCGTTAAATAGCTTTTACAGGTGGCGTAATTAAATGCATTGCCATCTAGACATTGACCTAAGCAGGATGTAATACACCGATTACAGCCCATACACGTATCGGTCATAGGCGTATTGGACTCGAATTCTAATGTGGTGAGCACAGTACCGATAACGATATAAGAACCCCAAGTTGGATTGATAAAGCACTTGTTTTTACCGTAGAATCCAAGACCTGCTAAATACGCCATATATCGATCAGCCAAGGGACTCGTATCGCAATGGATAGAGAATGATGCATCTGGGGCAGTCGTTTTAAGTTCATCTACGAGGCGTTGTAAATAGTCTGTCACCACTAGATGGTAATCAGTGGCCCACGTGTAACGGGATAGATTCGTAGGACCTTCATGTGGCATATGATAGGGAAATAGACAGACGATGGCGCTGTGTGGCATAAAGTCTGTTGTGCCTATCAGTCGTTCGTCTATGTCGGCTGCTGTGAATGGACAGGGATTGGATTCCTGCAAAATTTCACGGGCCTCTATAGGGAGTGGCCATGACGTGGTGCCTACTACGGGTATATGTAATTGTTTGCAAACTTCTTGTAATTTTATATTGTTTGTCATAGATTTACGATGTAATAGTTGTTACAATTATATATATAAGCAAAAATAAAAGGTTTTATGGCAACATTGCTAATAGTAAATGGCTTAAGATAATGATTGTTTTTAGTATACCATTGTGAGGATAGATTATGTTAGCCTTTTTGAAAGTATTACAACCGAAGACGGTGGAAGAGGCCTATGAAATGGCCGTGAAAAATAAGACGGCACCGATGCTTGCTGGTGGGTGTTGGCTACGCTTGGGTCGTCGTACATGGCCTGCAGTAATCGATATGGCAGGACTAGATTTACGATATGTTCGTGAAGAAGATAACGAATTTGTTATTGGCGCTATGGCGACACAAGGCGATGTAGAACGATTTGAACCATTACAACGCTTTTGTAGCGGTGCTGTAGTACGTGGTGTCAAAGAAATTCTAGGCGTCCAATTTAGAAATATGGCTACCATGGGCGGATCCGTAGCTAGCAAATTTGGGTTCTCTGATATTATTCCCGCCTTGTTAGCTGTTCATGCAGACATCGTAACCTATAAAGGTGGTCGTATGTCCATGAAGGATTATATGAATTATCGGGAACGCGATATTTTAGTTGAAATTCGCATCCCTAAACGCGAAGTGCCTGTTGCGGTTGAGGCGTTGCGCATTTCTCGTGGTGACTTTCCGTATTTAACCGGTTCTATTCGCCGTGATGATACAAATTATGAAGTCTATATAGGGACTCGTCCAGGTGCGCCACAATTGGCTGAGAAAGCTAGTGCCTTGCTTTCAGAAAAAGGATTAGATGCATTTGATGAGGCAGCACAGATTGCATCAGAGGAATTAGTGTATCAAAAAAATTCTCATGCATCCAAGGAATATCGCATTGAGATGGCTAAAGCCATGGTTCGTCGGTTAGTTAAGGAGGTGGCACAATAATGGAATTAGTATTGAATATTAATAATAAGAATGTAATCGTTAATGTGCCAACGGATGAAATGCTATTAACTACGCTGCGTAACTTAGGCTATTATAGCGTACGCTGTGGCTGTGATACGACAAACTGTGGTTTATGTACTGTTTGGGTCGACGATGAAATCACGCTATCCTGTGCATATCCTACATTCCGTGCGCCCGGTCATACGATTACGACCCTTGAAGGTCTTGAAGCAGAAGCCTCATTATTAGCAGATTGTCTTGCTTCTGAAGGGGCTGACCAATGTGGTTTCTGTACTACCGGTATGATGATGAGCGCTATCGCATTGAAGCGTAGAAATCCTAATGCTAGTGATGATGAAATCCGAGAATACTTGATTGGCAATCTCTGTCGCTGCACCGGCTATGAGTCGCAGCTCCGCGGTGTTCGTAAGTATCTACAAGGAGGTTTATAATGAAGCACATTGGTAAGTCTTATGATAAAGTCGATGCCAAGGGTATACTCAGTGGTAAACCTTCTTATACAGGGGATTTTGTGCCAAAAGATGCCCTCATTATTAAGGTATTGCGTAGTCCACATGCACAGGCGAAAATTAAATCTATTGACACATCTAAAGCTAAATTAATCCCTGGTGTAGAGGCTATTTTTACCTATGAAGATGTACCGAATACGCGTTTTACTTTAGCAGGTCAAACCTATCCAGAGCCATCTGCCTATGATGCATTGATTCTCGATTCTGTAGTTCGCTATGTAGGTGATGAAGTGGCCCTCGTCGTGGCTAAAGATGAAGCTACTGCATTGAAGGCGATGCCTCTCATTAAGGTTGAATACGAGGTGCAAAAACCGGTGCTTGATTTACGCACGGCTATGGACCATGAAACAGTAGTTCATCCAGAAGATGATATTCTCAATCACATTCCAGTAGGACAAGACTATAAACGCAATATTTGTGTATCGTACCATAAGCGTGTTGGTGATATTGAAGGGGAACTTGCTAAATGCGATTATGTCGTAGAAGGCACATATTTCGACCAAGCTACGCGTCAATCTGCAATGGAACCATTCCAAAGCTTTGGCTATATTGATCATTTAGGCCGTATTGTCATCGTTAGCTCTACGCAAATAGTGTTCCATGTGCGTCGTCATATTGCACGAGCACTAGGAATTCCTGCATCTAAAATTCGCGTTATTAAACCTCGCATTGGCGGTGGTTTTGGATCGAAACAAACGGCTTGTACCGAATTGATGACAGCATTTGTAACCTGGAAATTACAAAAGCCATGTTATTTGCTATATGATAGAACAGAAGCGCAAACTTGTTCTACTACACGTCATGCTCGTGAATGGTATATTCGCGTAGGGGCTACCAAGGATGGCATTATCCAAGTTATCGATATGGACTCCATTACCGATGCAGGCGCTCATGCAACACACTGCTTTACGACAACCACAGCGGGGGAACATAAGTCCGTGCCATTGTATAACAAGGCAAAAGCAGTACACTATGGCACCGAAGGGGTTTACATGAATCATACGCCGGGCGGAGCCTTCCGTGGCTATGGCGCTACAGAGGCTTTGTGGCCTTTAGAATGTGCAGTAAACCGTTTGGCGGACGAAATGGGAATCGACCCAGCGGAACTTCGTCAAAAGAATTTGATTGCTGCCGGTGAACGTAGTTTAGTGTATGACCCTGATGAAATCATGGATTCTGGCCTATTCCAAGAAACTGTAAATAAGGTCAAGGAAATGGCTCGTTGGGATGAGCGTCCTCATAGTTGGGACATTGATGAGCGCTATCGCGGCGGTTTGGGGATGGCTCTTGCTTTACAAGGGTCCGGTGTTGCTAATATCGATGTAGCATCCGTAGAAATTCGTCTTGGCGATGATGGTAACTACACATTGTATACGGGCTCTTCCGATATGGGGATGGGGGCTAATACAATTCTTACACAAATGGCTTGTGAAGCCCTTGGTTGCCCTATGGAATCTATGACGGTTGTCGAATCTGATACGGATATCGTACCATTTGATCCAGGTTCATACGCATCGAGCACGACCTATGTAACGGGTACTGCGGCGAAAATGGCGGCTGAAGAACTGAGAGAAAAGATAATCCATAAATTAGCGCAATTTATGGAGGTTAAACCAGAAGATATTGATTTTGACGGCTTAGTAGGTGTGACTAAGGATGGTACAAAGAAAATGTCCATTCAAGAACTAGCACCTAAGCTATTAGTAGGAACTACATCCGAACAATTAACGGGGTTCGCAACATGGGGTAGTCATACATCTCCACCACCATTCATGGCGTCTATCGCTGAAGTTAAGGTAGATAAACAAACGGGACAAATTATACCGTTACATATGTATAACTGTGTAGACTGTGGTACCGTTGTGAATCCTAAACTAGCGCGTGTACAGGTTGAAGGCGGCGCAGTACAAGCTATTGGTATGGCTTTGTATGAAGACGTTAGATACTCTAGTAATGGTCGTTTAGAAACTAATAATTTTATGACCTATAAAATTCCTACACGTCAAGATATTGGTGAATTACATACAGCCTTTGTTGAATCATATGAGGAAAGTGGTGCATATGGTGTTAAATCCATCGGTGAAATTGTTATTAATACAGCTTGTCCCGCAATACAACATGCTGTAAAAAATGCAGTTGGTGCGGATATTCGTACATTACCTATGACACCAGAGAAGGTATTTATGGGGATGGACGAGAAATATAAAGTATAACCATTTCTACATTCCTAAAGGGGGCCTCGTGCTATGACATCACAAACGCAGTACTGGAATCGTCTTATCCAACCTGGCATTGTCGCATTGGTTGGGGCTGGCGGCAAAACAACGGTCTTATCTAAGCTAGTCGAGTATGGTCGGTTGCAAGGACAACCTATCGTAGTGACGACTACAACACAGTTGTATGAATCACAAGTGGCTCAATATGAACCTATTTATACAAAGGATATCAACGATGTTGATGAATATTGTACAAAACGTATTCAACAAGGTTATTGTGGTGCCTGGTTTAATGGTATTACACGAACTAAGGTTGATGCTGTAGATTGTGAAAGCATAGATGGCCTTAGTGCGTTACATCCAAACTGGCAAATCGTTGTTGAAGCGGATGGAGCCAAAGAGAAATGGCTTAAGGCACCAAAACATACGGAACCTGTTATCCCAAGTCAAACAAAGACGACTATAGGGGTGGTGAACCTTCAAATGCTGGGCGCATCCCTTGATGAAGATCATGTACATAATTTAGAATTAGTTCAATCCATTGTACATCGCGAAGAAGGTGCCATTGTAACACCTCATATGCTTGCTCAAATCGTGCTTCATAAACAAGGGCTATTCCAATATAGTAAGGGCAAGAAAATCTTGTTCTGCACTGGTTATGACACGGTACAACATCGTATTATTGATGATTTCATAAGTCATGTGGTAGATAGTGATATCACGGCCATTGTGTTGGCTGATGGGTATAAGGCTAGTTGTGAAATTCGTCGCATTATTCAATGTCGCTAGGTAGCAAAATGGAATATAAGACAGGTGAAAGCGCTCCCTTAGGGGGCGCCCTTTCACGAGAAACACCTCGTATTGGCCTTGTTTTGTTAGCAGCAGGTCAGTCTCGACGAATGGGAACAAATAAGCAATTACTTCCGTGGCGCGGAAAGACGATTTTTGATGCTGTATGTCATGCATTACAAATTGGCTGGGAACAAACTAATCCTTCATGGAATTTAAAAATCTATCCAATGGTTGCCGTTACAGGTGGGGACCATGATATTGACCATATTGCTAGCAGTTATGGATTTTCCATTATTCATAACGAATATTCTGATTTAGGTCAAGGCACATCCATCGCATTAGGCGTGAAATACTTGATGAATGAATTTGGCACACGCGCTTTAGATGGTATTATTTGCTCTGTGTCTGATCAACCGTTACTGAATCCAATGGTTGTTGAACAACTCATTACTAGCTTTCAACAGCATAGGGATGAAACAAATAGAACAATCGTAGTACCTAAATATGGAACAACTCAACACCCTGGCAATCCCGTTTTGTTTGGTGCCCATTGGTTTGAGGACTTGCAACACATCGAGGGTGACCAAGGTGGACGAACGATCATTCGTGGTGTGGGGCATAATTTTGTAGAATATGTAAGTATTATTCCTGAATGGGGATTTGATATAGATACGCCAGAGGATTATAACGATTTGCAATATCGTGAAAGTGAGGGTGTATGAAGCCTTTAATACTTGTGCGCGGAGGCGGCGATATCGCTTCCGGTGCAATTTATAGATTGAGACGTGCAGGGTACCCTGTAGTAGTTAATGAAATTGCTATACCTACTATGATTCGTAGAGAGGTGAGTTATGGTAATGCTGTTCATTGCGGTGAAATGATTCTTGAACGGTTGGTTGCACGTCATGTGTGTATCGGTGAAATTCAGGATACGTTATCACAAGGTGTGATTCCTGTTGTAACATCGTCCTATGAAGAGCTATTAGATCAACTGCATCCGGATGTTGTTGTAGATGCCATTTTGGCTAAAAAGAATGTAGGAACTACTAGACTCGATGCACCCTTTGTTATTGGTGTAGGTCCTGGATTTAGCGCTGGCCGCGATGTGAATGTAGTCATCGAAACTATGCGTGGACATAATTTAGGACGCTGTATTTATGATGGTGAAGCGCAACCGAATACAGGTATTCCTGGCAATGTGGGTGGTTATACCCATGAACGGGTGATTCATTCGCCAAAGGCAGGAGTATTTACAGCTAAACGTCATATTGGTGACGAGGTGCAAGCTAACGAAGTGATTGGTTATGTTGATGAAGAACCGGTGCGGGCTAAGATTACCGGTACATTACGGGGCATTTTAAAAACGGGACTTATCGTATCTGACCATTTTAAATTGGCTGATGTGGATGCTCGTTGTGAGGAATCGCATTGTTATAGTATTTCTGACAAATCCCTCGCTGTTGGCGGCGGTGTTTTAGAGGCCGTTACTGCATGGGACTATGAAAGGAATAAAGATGGAAATCATTTATGAGATTATGAAAGACCGATTACAGGTGACGGAGCCAACATTTTTGGTGACCATCCTATCGGGGCCTCGTCAAGGGGATAGAACTATCTATAATCAGGATGGGGATATATTATATGGTGACGCTATAGAAGGCTTTACACTAAATAGAGTCAAGCCGAATGCTTTATGTGTATTTGGTAGCACTGAATGTTTTGTTGAACCTGTTGAAAAGGATCCATCTGTACTTGTCCTTGGGGCAGGCCATGTAAGCCGTGCCATTACGGATTTATTATTATTTATCGGATGTCGTGCTACTGTTGTTGATGATCGACCTGAATATGTGGTGCCTGAATTCTTTGATGAGCGTGTAACAAGAAAATGTTTGCCTTTGGATGATTTTAGAGACAAGTTACCTCTTGATGAATATAATGGATTTATTATCGTTACGAGAGCCCATGAATTCGATAACACATGCCTTGAACAATTGAGAGATCAACTGCCTACTTATATGGGTGTTATGGGCAGTCAACAACGTATTCATTATGCATTAGAAAATTTGAAAACCAAAGGTTGGACGCAAGAGGAACTCGATATGATCTATGCTCCTATTGGTCTAGATTTAGGTGCTCAAACACCAGAGGAAATTGCTTTATCTATCGTCAGTGAGTACCTTGCTGTTGTACGAGGTAAACAAGGTCAGTTTTTACGCAGAAAGAGAGTTGTAAGTCATGAAGCGTGAGTTTGTAGAATATTTGAGTCAACGCACAGATGAAACACTAGCAGTGGCAACAATTCTTCATACGGCTGGTTCTACACCTCGTAAAGCAGGTACCTCGATGGTTGTATTCCCTGATGGATCTATTTTTGGTACTATTGGCGGTGGCCGCGCAGAAAATGAAATACGCCTCAGTGCTATTGATTCCATGAAGAAGAAGGAGCAACATCGACGTATTGAAGTAAAATTAAATGATGATATAGCCGTAAAAGAAGGTATGGTTTGTGGCGGTTGCATGGATGTATGGATTAAAACGCAGAATGTATGACTTCGTTTTAAATTTACAGTGCTCATAAAATGCGATAAAATATAAGGTACAGCTAATGTAATGGCTGTACCTTATTATTTTGTATAAGGAGTTGCACATATGCATTTTGAAGCCCTCATACATACCTTTAGAATCCTTGATCTCATCGATATCTTGACGGTTGCTATCGGTATTTATTATATGTATAAACTCTTAAAGGATACACGCGCTGTAGCCTTGCTAAAAGGGTTATTATTTTTGGCTATTTTGAATGTTTTAAGCCATGTAATGAATCTGTATGTTATTAACTGGATTCTCCAACAAGGGATGACCGTTATCCTCTTTGCGTTACCTGTCGTGTTCCAACCGGAATTACGTCGTGCCCTAGAGCAACTTGGGCGTGGCCGTATTTTTAGTAAAGCACAGAATGTAAACGAAGAAGAAATGGATATGGCTATCAATGAAGTGATGGCGGCGGCTCGCGTTATGTCTCGTGAACATACAGGGGCCCTCATCGTATTTGAACGCGAGGTAGGCTTAAACGACTTTATTGATACAGGCATTATTGTTGATGCTGTACTTAGTCGGGAATTGATTAAAAATATTTTCGTTCCTAGTACACCTCTTCATGATGGGGCTATGATTATCCGTAATGGCCGCATTCAGGCTGCAGGTTGTCTATTGCCTCTTACCGAGGACCGTACATTGAGTACCGAACTTGGTACACGTCATCGCGCGGCTATTGGTCTGTCTGAACAAACAGATGCAGTTGTCGTTGTTGTCAGCGAAGAAACGGGTGTCATTTCTTATACCTATGGCGGACATATTTATCGTCACTTACCAGAAGATCAAATTAAAGAGGCCCTTCGTACATTTATGGAAAGACCTCGTCAAAATATTACGAGCATGTGGAAATGGGGTGGCAAGAAATGATGATTCATTTGAAACGCAACTGGCCTGCAAAAATACTTTCATTATTGGCAGCCATCGTCATGTGGTTTTTTATTATGCGCGACCAAAATCCTGTGATGGAGGTTTCCTATACGGTGCCTGTACAGGTGCAAAATTTGGCAGCTAATTACATCATAGAAGATGCACCTCAATATGTACGCGTTACGCTTAGTGGGCCACGCGATACGATTATTAATTTAAAGTCTGAAAACCTTAAGGCTTATATAGATGCGTCAGGGGTTTCGACGGGACAAAATAATGTAACCATCCACTTTAATCCACCATCGGGGATGAACATAGTTGAAATCAAACCTGATACGGTAACGATTAATGTTGATGAATTTGCGTCAAAGAAATTACCTGTTGAAATTGTGCCAATTGGACAAATTCCGGATAATGTGGCCATGAAATCGGTTACTGTGATTCCTAAGGAAGTCACTGTATCTGGTCGCAAACAACAAGTAATGGCTGCCACACGGGTTGTCATGAAGGTTAATGTGGCCGGTCAAACTAAAAACTTTAGTGCTGTTGCTGATTTGGAAGCTTGGGATAATGCGGGCAATGTGCTCGATGTAAATATTAGCCCAACACAAGGTCAAGCACAGTATGAATTAAATTTACTTAGAAAAGATAAAGCCGTACCTATTTCGGCAATAACCGTAGGTCAAGTAGCGGATGGTTATGAAGTCAAAGGTATTACGATTAAGCCTGTACAAGTAACAATTACAGGTCGTGAAGAAATGGTAGATTCTGTTTCGGATCTTAAGACGGAATCTATTGATATAAGTAATGCTACGGCACCTATTGATGGTACCTATAATATAGTAATTCCTGATGGCCTTACTAGTAAGATGACTACGGTTCATGTAACAGTGGATATACAAAGAAAAGCATAGATATGATAAGAATAATAAATCTTCGCGTAGCCGTTACCGTAAAGGCTACGATTGAGGAAATAGTAGAAAAGAAATACCCTCAACTAAAGGGATATATACAGAAAATTCATGTGGTGAGACGTGCCGTAGATGCTCGTAAGAAACCCAATATTGTATTTGTGTATACTCTTTTTGTAGAGGCTCAACATGAAGAAAAAATCATTAAGAAACTAGGTAAGCAAAAGGATGTTACCTTATTTACACCTGAGAATCCAGAACCGATTGCCATTGGTGATAGACCTCTAGCACATAGACCTGTTGTGATGGGCTTTGGTCCTGCAGGTATGATGGCGGCCTTTTACTTAGCCCGTGAAGGCTATCGCCCTATCGTGTTAGAACGGGGACAAGATGTAGATACTCGTGCAAAGGATGTGGAAACATTTTGGAAAACGGGAACCTTTAAACCGGAATCGAATGTTCAATTCGGTGAAGGTGGGGCCGGTACATTTTCTGATGGTAAATTGACTACGCGCGTCACACATCCGCGGTTGCATGAAATTTCAAAATACTTTGTAGAATTCGGGGCACCGGAAGAAATCCTATACAAGCATAAACCTCACGTAGGAACAGATAAATTACGTCATATGGTAAAAGCCATGCGTGAGCGCATTATCGAATGGGGCGGCGAAGTCCGCTTTGGAGCTAAGGTAACCGATGTATTTGTTGATCAGGATTATGTGGTCGGTATCGAGGTGAATGGTGCGGAACGTATTGATACGACTCTAGTTTTATCTGGTGTAGGTCATAGTGCACGAGATACGTATGAAATGTTATTTAAACGCGGTATCGATATGGTGGCTAAACCATTTGCTATCGGTGTTCGCATTGAACATCCTCAAGATGTCATCGATCAATCTCAGTACGGTGTGGATCCAAAGAGCCTAGGATTAGGGGTTGCTGAGTATTCCTTGGTATATCATGATAAAGAATCAGGGCGTACGGCCTATAGCTTCTGTATGTGTCCTGGTGGGCAAGTGGTCGCATCTGCGTCCGAACCGGGCGGTGTTGTAACCAATGGTATGAGCTTGTATGCCCGTGACAGTGGCGTTGCAAATAGTGCTATCGTCGTAAACGTAGGCCCTGATGATTTTGGTACCCATCCTTTAGATGGCGTAGCATTTCAACGAGAATGGGAACGCAAGGCTTATAAATTGGGTGGTTCAAACTTTAATGCACCGGCTCAAACGGTAGGTTCTTTCTTGAGACAGTCTGATGCGCCGTCTGTTGAAAGCAGTATACATAGTTATGAACCTCATATCGTAGATTGCGATTTGCACCAGTGTTTACCTGATTATGTATCGTCTGTTTTAGAACGGGCCTTACCGTATTGGGGACGCCGTATCAAAGGTTTTGATAGCCCTGAAATCTGTATGACCGGCGTTGAAACGCGCACATCTTCACCGCTTCGTATGGGACGTGATGATAATCGCGTATCCACTACAGTCGGTGGCTTTTACCCGATGGGGGAAGGTGCAGGCTATGCGGGTGGCATCATGAGTGCCGCCTTGGATGGTGCAGAAACGGCGATTGCGTGCATGAGCATGTATGCAAAACCTAATGAATGATACTTTCACAAATAGATTTATACATTTACGTGCTATGGTGAAAGCTCAACCTGGATTTTATAAATTGTACAAACTCGTGTGATATAATACACACAACATAGATTGAAATACATTCGTTTGTAGACGGAGGAGAATATGGCTCGATTATTTGGTACTGATGGTGTACGTGGCGTTGTTAATGAATTTTTAACACCTGAATTGGCATACCATTTGGGGCGTGCAGCGGCAACACATTTTGGTAAAGAAAAAGAACATCCTACATTTTTAATTGGTAGAGATACGCGTATCTCTGGTTCCATGTTGGAATGCGCGTTGGCATCTGGCATCTGTTCTGTAGGCGGTAATGTAGTTATGGCGGGAGTCATTCCTACACCTGCTGTAGCATACCTTGTAAAGCAACAAGGTTTTGATGCGGGCGCTGTTATTTCTGCATCTCATAACCCATTCCCAGATAATGGTATTAAATTCTTTGATGGTAGTGGTTTTAAATTACCAGATGAAGTAGAAGATCAATTAGAAGTATATGTACGTCAAAGTGCAGATAACGAATTACCTCGTCCTACAGGTGCTGGCATTGGTCGTGTAGAGTATAATGCAAATCTTGCACATCACTATGCTCACTTTGTTCGTCATACAATCGATACATCCCTTGAAGGTTTAACGATTGTTTATGATGGCGCGAATGGTGCCGCTTCTAGTGTAGGTCCTGAAATTTTGTCTGGTCTTGGTGCAAAGGTTATCAATATCAATGTCAATCCAGATGGTTTGAACATCAATCATCATTGCGGTTCTACCCATATCGAAGGCTTGCAAGTAGCTGTTCAACAACACCATGCTGATTTAGGTATTGCCAATGATGGTGATGCGGACCGTTGCTTGTTAGTAGACGAAAAAGGTCAAGTCCTCGATGGCGACCAAATCATGCTATTATGCGCTCTTAAATTGAAAGAAGAAGGTAAGCTCAAAGGCGATACCGTAGTTGGTACCGTTATGAGTAATATCGGCTTCCACAAAGCAGCTGAAGAACTTGGTATGAAAACCGTTTCTACTGCTGTTGGTGACCGCTATGTATTGGAATATATGCGTGAACACGACCTTTCCATTGGCGGTGAACAATCTGGTCACGTCATTTTCCTCGATCATAACACAACTGGTGATGGCATGTTGACTGCTGTTCAAGTGGCGGCTCTTGTAAAAGAAAAAGGCCAACCACTTTCTGAATTGGCTGGCATTATGACAAAATACCCACAAGTTCTTATAAACGTACGCGTTGCCACAAAGACTGGTTGGGAAGAAAACGATATTATTAAGGCTGCTATTGTAACAGCTGAAGGTGAACTTGGTGACGAAGGTCGTGTACTGGTACGTGCATCTGGTACAGAACCACTCATCCGCGTAATGGCTGAAGGTCCAGACCAAGCAGCACTACAAGCCTTATGTCAAGAAATTGCCGATATTATCGGTAGAGAACAAGGGTTAGCGGAATAAGATTAAGAAATATAATTTATTAAATCCTGTATAGGTACTATCTTTGTAAAAGATGAGATAGCATCTATACAGGATTTTTTACATATAAAGTTTAATGAAACATAGATATGTAAGTTTTGTCTCATCAAATCTAGAGCATGTTGACTGATAGTATTATGTAATTTATAATTTAGCCATAGAGAATTCATGAATTTAATATGAAGGAGCGCGGAGACATGGTAATTAGTTATAAAAAAAAGAAAGAAGAAGTTTTATCAATTTATAATGATATGGAAAATTTTTTGCAGGAGGTTTTGGAATATTATAAGAATATAAATATAAGTAATCCATTAAAGAGAAAAGAGGGACTTATAAAAAAAATTCGGGCTGATATAGAGAAGATTAAAGAAGATAAGTTTAAAATCATAGTAGCAGGAGAAGCGAAAAGTGGGAAATCTACATTTATTAATGCATATTTAGGCATAGACTTATTGCCTGTAGATGTGAAGCAGTGTACTAGTGTCTTACTTGAAATAAAATATGCTAAAAATTTTAAGCTTGTAGCAACTTATGCCGATGGGCGGATAGAAGTAATTAATGAACCAGAAGCTGTTAAATCTTTTTTGAAGAAGAATGCTTCCTTGGATGATGACTATAGAGATATTCCGGTACCTACGATTAATGAAGAAATATTGGTAAAAGCAGGTAGAAAAGCTAATAATAAGACAAAAAAAATAAAGATATTTGAGGAAGATATTAAAAATTTGATTGCGTCTGAGTCAGTTCAAGCAGCTAATATATATCATTTATCTTTAGAAAAATATGAAAGTAAGATTAGGCAATATATATCTAGTTATATAGATAATTGGTTTAATATAGTAACTAAAATTGAGATTTTTTATCCTTTAAGTGATTCTTTAAAAGGAGTTGAAATTATAGATAGCCCGGGTGTATGTGCAAGAGGCGGTGTTTCTGAAGTTACAACAGAGTATATAAAGGATGCTAATGCTATTATTTTTTTGAAACCTATAACAGGACAAGCCATAGAGTCAACTCAGTTTTCTCAATTTATGAATAATACAATTGTTGGACGAAATAAAGAAGCTCTTTTTTTAATATTCACTCGAGTAGCACAAATGAATGAGAATGATTTGATGCGTTTGCAAGAAGAAGCTTATAAGCAGTTCAAACAATTGAATAAAGAAAATATACTTTTTGTAGATAGTAAAGCTGAAATGTCAGCGAAAGTATTTGATTCATTGGAGTCGATAGAAGCTGTGACGAATAAGTTGAAAGAATTAGATGACTCAAAAGAACTTGAGGATTTTATAAAACTATCTTATTACGATACGATAGGCGGCTTGGCGAATGGGAGTCTTAGTGACTTTATTCAATCTTTAGAGGCGAAATCTAGATTTAAACGAGTATACAGTTTATTAGAGAAATTTGGTCGAAAATCGCATTATATATTATTGAAAGATGTATTAAACACAATGATTCGTTTATATAATAGCTTAGATTTAGAATTTAGTGATCAGATTGAGTCATGGAGACAAAAAATCAAAAACCCTAATGATATAGAAGCTAAAATAAAAAAGTTAGAAGCAGAGAAAAATTTAATTTTAAATAGGATAGCAGTTGGTATTGAAGATATTCGCTATCATTATACTAGTAATGAAAAGGGAAAAATAAAAGAGGTTGCTGATACTATAGTTTGTAATTATAAAAGTAAGAAAGCCTCATTAAATCCAGATAAAGAAGGGTCTATTGATAGTTTAAAATCTATTTCTTTGGAAACTATAGAAGAATGCAAAGAGATTTCTAAGAAAATCCAACAAGAGGTGATAGAGGATTGTAATGATTTATTAAAATCAATCTCAGAAAAATTAGATTTGATAGATTTTATAAAGCCGGATTATGAATCCATCGATTTTGAAAAAATAGAAAAACAAAGTAAATCTAATGCTGAAGAACGTGTAAAAATTAAAGAAGCAGGAACATTTTCAGATGCAAAATATGCATCAGTATTTTCGCAAAAAAAATATTTTAAAAATTATTCTAATAGTATTGATAAACGACTTAATTTGATAAGAGCTGAATTGGAGAATGAGTTAATTGATTTTGTTTCTGATGCGATTATAGAGTATAGATTTGAGTTAAATAATAATGCTGATAGTAAGATTAAAGAGTTGAAAGAGATTAATGAGGTAAGAGTAGAAAATACTGAGATAATGAAATATATTGAGAAAATAGAGGAGCTCTCTAGTTTCTCGAAGGGAGGACAAATAAAATTAAAAGCTATTGAAAAGGGGATATTATAATATGTATAGTGATATTATAGCTTCTAAAATTAATGATTTATTTACTGATTTAGGTGAAAAATCATGCGAAATAGTAGATTTATCTGATGATTCAAAAAAACTTAGTGAAGAGATTTATAGCTTGGTTTCTATGGAATTATCTATACGGAGTAAATCAATATTAAGTGATTTGTTATATTTAGCTTCAAAAAAATACTTGAGTAATATGGATCCTAAGGATATTATGACACAGAATAAGTTTTTGAGCTTAAATTTGACAACTGTATTATTAGAGCAATTTAAATTCCAATTACCAGAGAGAACAGGTTTTAACTCTAATAATAAAAAAAGATATATTGTTGATCTTGGTGTGCTATTAGGGTTATCTGTAATAAGTGGAGGGCTTGTAAAATCTCTAACGGAGTCTTCTTTTATAGGGGGATATATTGTAATTACCACAGTAAGTTCTTTAGTAGCTACAGTATTATTAGATCAATTTATTGTTAAAAATAAACTAGAAAAACAGGAACTAAAAAAAGCTATATCAATATATTTATCAAATTTAAGAGAACAATTTATTAATCATTTAGACTGTGCTGAAAATGAATTTTATCGACGTATAGATGCTTTTGAGTCTTCTATTGAATCGCATGAGGTTTAAAATGGCTGACAATGAAATAAATACACTATCCAATAAAATTGATATTCTTAGTGAGGATACTTTTAAATATTTACAGTTAGTGTGCCCAGCATATACTATAAGCCAAGATAATATAGATCAATATTTAGAAGAAAAAAGTTCTGTTCTGATAAAAAATATGACATTTTATAAAATTGTGTCTTGCACTACTGAAGAAATAAATTCTGTTGGAGAGGAACTTAATGAAAAAATAGAAAAATTATTTATTAGTTTGAACTCTTTAGCTGTTCCAATTACATATGGAATTATTAGTCAGGATGGGGTTGCTAATATAGTAATTGGTGTTTTGGGGGATAGTGATACTGTAAAATCCATTACTGAAGGGTGTTTAACTGGGATTGAACTTGAGCATTATAGACCAGAATTTGTTGAGAATGTATCAGAAAAGAATTATTATGGTGTATTAGCTGGAATTCCGACGATAAATATTGATGGTGAAAAACAAAAATTTAGTATATCCTCTATACTAAGAACTTTAAATGGAAAATCTTATACACTTTTATTTTTAGCAAAACCTATTCCTCGTGTATCGACAGAAAATAGGATCTCTAGTTTAATTAATATTCGCGATAGAGCGTTCGCTCTAAGTAAACATACGATGGCGGATTCATTTGGCACATCTAATTCTAAAACTGTAAGTACAAGTAACTCGGAGTCTGAATCTATTAGTAAAGCTAATATGAGTGGACATATATTGGGAGGGCTTGGAGCTGCTGGAGGTGCTGCTATAGGTTCAGTAGTCCCCGTAATTGGTACTGCGACAGGTATGCTATTAGGTGGTCTTATCGGAAATGCATTAGGTATTGTAGCGGGTGCTGGAAAGACAGAATCTTATAGCACTAGTAGAACAATTAGTGAAAGTATAGGACAAACTATATCTGAGAATAAATCTATTTCAAGAGAAATTCAAAATGGCTTTGCATTGGAATTAATGTCGTATGCCGATACAGCTATAAATAGAATGAAAATAGGCCGATCTTGTGGTATGTGGGAAGTATCAATCGCATATTCTGCGTTATCTTTAGATGCAAAAAAAGTTATAGAAGCTTGCTTGCTAGGGGAACTTTCAAAACCTAGCATAGAGCAATTACCTATGATTACATTTACAATTGATAAAGAGAGTAGAGAATTAATTCAAATACCAAGATTCTTGAACGGATATAAAGTTAATAGTTATGAAGAAAATCCACTGTGTTCTTCTTTAACTTCAACAGAGTTAGGCTTATTATGCACATTACCAACTGAAAGTGTTCCTGATTTTGAAGTGCGTTATGAAAAATCATATCCTTTAGTTCGCTCGTCTACTGAAAAAGATGATATTAAAGTTGGATATTTATTAGATGGTAGTCGTGTTTTAAATAATATGCCATTTACTTTTAGTAAACGTGATTTGAATAAACATACTTTTATTTGTGGACTGACAGGTAGTGGCAAGACTACAACTGTAAAAAAGATACTACATGAAGCTGGTATGCCTTTTTTAGTTATAGAGTCAGCCAAAAAAGAGTATAGAAGCTTTAGTGATGTAGATATAAATGGAATATATACGATGGGGAACCCACAGCTTAATTGCCCACAAATTAATCCTTTCTATATCATGCCAGGAGTTAATTTACAGAGTCATATTGATTTATTAAAAGACTTATTCAATGCATCGTTTGGATTATATGGACCTATGCCATATATATTAGAAAAATGTCTCTATTCAATTTATCAGAAGAAAGGTTGGGATTTAACATTAGGTTGTCATCCATTATTGGTAAATTTAGATTCAGAACTGTATTTATATGATGAACAATATATTTTTGAACAATATCAAAACAGTGCACATCGCTATTTATTTCCAACTATGCAGGATTTAAAAAATGAGATAATTCGTTATATAGAAGATGAACTTGAATATAAAGGTGAAATTTTAGATAATATAAAGTCTGCAATGCTAGTTCGTATAGAAAATCTATGTTATGGGTCTAAAGGCTATACATTTAATACATCAGAATGTATAAATTTTGATCAATTATTAAATAAACGTGTTGTATTTGAACTTGAAGATTTAGCTGATGATGCAGATAAAGCTTTTGGAGTGGGACTTCTTATTATTTTTGTCAATGAATATAGAAAAATAAAAAAAGAGTTGCAAGGATTTTATAGTGAAGGCTTACAACATCTTTTAGTTATTGAAGAAGCTCATCGCTTATTAAAAAACACAGTAGCAGAAGTAAATTCGGAATTTAATGGGAATGCGAAAGGCAAGGCTGTAGAGCATTTTGTTAATATTCTTGCTGAGATGCGATCTTATGGTCAAGGTGTTATTGTAGCGGAGCAAATTCCATCAAAATTGGCTCCTGATGTAATAAAGAATTCATCTAATAAAGTAGTTCAACGCCTTGTATCAAAGGATGATCAGAATGTGATGGCTAATACTATTGGTATGCTTAGTGAAGATGCTATACAGTTAGGAACTTTAAAATCTGGGTATGGATATTGTCATAGAGAAGGCATGTCTAATCCTACGCGTGTTAAAATTGAGAATACTATAGTTGATGAATCAGGAGATTTTACAGGACTGAACAGATATATAACTGATGAAGATATATATAGTTATAATTATAATAGATTTAATTTATTGAATTTGAGTACTGTAACTAGAGCATTTGATGATGATATAAAAGTGCAGCGTTTGATTATTGCATTTTTTAATACAATTTTAGTAGAGTCAAAAGAAAATATAAAATTATCAATAGAAGAAATATTTGTAAATTTAGTAAAAATAGCTAATCGGAAGTCGTTATCATTGTTATTCTGCGACAATATTAGAATTCTCATTAGAGATTATTTATTTATATCAATATTAAAGTTACTTGTAACTGGTATTTATTCAGTAAAACAATTACCATCAGATGATCTAGCTTCTGCTATAAAAGATGTATTGAATTTACGTACTGATGAAGCCATTGTCAGGTTGAAAAACTTATTGGAAAAGTCTTATAAACGAGATATTTTATTATACGGACGATTTATTGTGATGAGTTTGATTGCTAAGGATAAAATTGAAAACTTAGATTTAATGAGAACTATAGATAATTATTTTATAGTTATTTCAAAAACGGAAAAGAGTCGTATATATAGAGGTTTAATGGAGATACGAGATGAGGTGTCTGAATATGATAAACGCTAATAATGTTAGATTGGATGATTTTGAACAGACACTAACTGTTTCAGAACTCAATGAAATCGATTTGAGTAAAACTATTCAAAAATCGATAGGAGAGATAGATTCAGAATTTATTTTTACTACCGCACCTAAAGAATTAAACTATATCTTTGATGATGAGAATGTTATTTGGCAATCTGTATTAAATACTCAGAACGAAGAGGGAATAGTGGATAACGTTGAAATAAATAATATTGAATTTTCTGATCCATTGCTTTCACAATTGACTGAAGAAGAAAAGGTTAAAGTGAAATCAGAAACAGGTTGGTCTAATGAAATTATTGATAATATTGAAAATATGAGACAATATGAGATTTTAAAAGAAGCAGATCTTGTAGAAGTTGAGATTAATGGACGTCCATGTTTGATTAAGAAAGATATCAATTTAGATTATACAGATGCTGATGGAATTAGTAATAGAGATCGTATAAAGAGGGGATTAGCACCTATTGATGAAAAAACAGGAAAGCCATTAGAATTACATCATCTTGGGCAGAAAGTGGATTCTCCTCTTGTCGAATTGTCAATAGAAGAGCATCGGACAGGTGAATATGTAGATGGTAAGAAAAATCAGACTCTATGGCATGATAATACAAAAGTAACAGAAGTTCATGGTGAGGGTAATACTTGGGATGAAGAGCGTAAGAGTCATTGGAAAACAAGAAGTGAAAATATAAAGGAGTAGATTGATGAAAACTGATATAACTACTACAATTAATTCGTTGCCAGATCTTCTTTCATTAAAAAAAGCATCAGAAGAAATGATTAATAGTGCTGAAGAAGAATTGGATTTGAAGTTTGCTGATGAATTTAAACAGTATTTGAGGGAGTTTGGGGCAATTATTGCAGAAGGGATTGAGTTAACTGGAATTGCTAATTCAGAACATAGACATGTTGTACCAGTAACAAAAGAGGCCTGGAATTTAAATCCAAATATACCTCATAGATTTTATGTGATAGAGGATACACATGTAGATGGGATTGTTATTTGGCAAGAGAATTCAGGTAAGGTATATAGAAGTGCTCCTAATTCTCAACTTGTATTGATTGCAAACAGTATGAAACAATACATAGAAAGAAGATTTAATATAGTATAAAATATGGCTAAATTTTATCCTACGATAATAAATAGTTTTCATTCTAGTGAAGGAGAACGCCTTGTATATGAGGCGTTCTCAAAATTAAATAATGAGTATGTTATTTTCCATTCTTACCACTGGTTAGGTGAAATAAACCAACGGCGGAGTGAAGGAGAAGCAGATTTTGTTGTTTTGCACCCTAAGAAAGGTATCTTATCTATTGAAGTTAAAGCTGGGGGTATCTCGTATTGCAATGGTAATTGGGTTCAAACGAATCGTTATACAAAAGAAAATAAAATAATTGACCCACTCGGTCAAGCTGCAGAAAGTCAATTTAGGATTCAGAACTATTTACGTAAACATTATCATGGGCCAATGCCTGTAATTGGGCGTGCGGTATGGTTCCCATCAGTATCTATTCATGATAAAATTACACTACCCTTAGAAGTTAATCGCGATATTATATTTGATGTAGGTTCATTAATTAACCCATCAGAAGATCTAGATAAAGCGTTTTTATTCTGGAAAGAAAATCTTGGGTTTAGGCAAACAGAGCTTTGTATGCATGATTTTAAAGATGTAATCAAGTTATTAATGCCTAATTTTAGAATTGCGGAGTCAGTTGCTAGTACTGCATTTGAGTCTAAGCGTAGTTATATTCTAATGAACAGACAACAAGCATCTATATTATATTTTTTACAGGAGCAACCTACTGCTGTTATTCATGGACCTGCTGGTACGGGTAAGACAATGCTAGCTATAGAGAAAGCTAAAATACTTGCAAGTAAGGGTGAAAATGTCCTATATCTTTGCTTTAATGAGTTTCTATTGTCTTATTTACAGGAGCATTATAAACAGAGTAGTATTATATTTCACAATGTCCGTTCTCTTGCAGAGGAGTTAATGCCACAACAAGAATATTCAATTTCAGAAATTATCCCGATGTTTATTGAGTATTTTTTGACTGAATATGATGATTGTTTATGGCCTTATGATAATGTAGTTATTGATGAAGGGCAGGATATTCCGGAATCTATTCTTGAACATATTTCGATATTAACAGATATGTTAAATGGTCATTTTTATGTATTTTATGATAAGAATCAATATATTATGATGCATAAATCAACATGTTGGTTGGATACATATGGTGATTGTCGTTTAGTCTTATATAAGAACTGTCGGAATACTGCAGAAATTGCTCGTACTATTGGTACTACTGTCGAGAATATAAAGGAAGATATTTATGTCAATGATTTATCTGGTATAATTCCGAAAGGTTCTTTCTATCAAAATGCAAAAGAGTTGATGCGGATTGTATCCAATTTTGTAATTCGAATGATACAAGATAAGTTAAAAATTGAGGATATTGTAATTTTGACGACTAGTAGTATTGAAAACAGTATATTGCAAAATGTTAAGAGTGTTGGGGGGCTTTCGATTTCTACAACTCCAAAGAAAGGTCACATTTTATTTACATCTGTAAGAAAATTTAAAGGATTAGAAGCTAAGGCAGTACTTCTTATTGATATTTATGTAGATAAGCTTAATGATGAACTTCATAAGCGATTGGTATATGTTGGATGCTCAAGAGCAAGTACATATTTACAAATGGCTTTTTATGATAATGTAGAACCATCAGAATATAAAGCTATTATTAAACACTATTCTGATAAAGCGGTATCAGAAAACCCTAAATCTGATTTGTTAAATCTATTTAGGATTGATATAATATAATAAGAGTAATAGGAGTCATCATTACTTTGATGACTCCTATTATTCTTATTATTTGTTTTTTATCATGAGTTTATATCCATTCAAGTGAATATTATCTCCTGTAGTATCTTCGTTCGTTAAGGATTTTACATAGCTATCACCAGTAAGTGTCCAGGTAGAGTCTTTGCTGAGTTTCAGTGTAATTTCTTTTGCTGTATTGTCAGTGTTTATAGCGCCAACTAAACTAGATTCATTTGTCATGTCTAGCGCAATGGTGCTAATTGCATCGGCTACAATATTGCCGTTTAAGGCTTGGTTGGAGGCGCGAAGTGTAAGGTGACCGCCATTTTCACCGGTTTTGCCCCAACGGGAGTCGGCCGCTGCTTTCACTAGTGTTGTAGTATTGGGAGTAGAGATAGCATTGCCAGTAAGGTCTACCTCTGCAGTGGTGTTGTTCACATAGATGAAAGCGCCTGTAGCATGGGTGGTGAGTGAGTTGTTTTCTGCTTTGAAACGGGCAATACCACTTTCAGCATCACCAGAAAAGCTTTGGTATAGCATAAAACCATTGTCTTTGTAGCCTGTTACATTAGAGTTGGTAAGTGTGATGGAATTTTTGCCTTCTACAACACCAATTTCACTGTTTTTAGCTTCGCCCGTAATATAGTCAGCTGTGATATTACCAGTAGAGTAGATAATAGGACTACCTTCACCAGATGTTGTTAATTTGGCAGCCTCTGCTGTAATGGTACCTTCGCCACGGTCTGTAGCTAATGTAGCAGAGTGAGCACCTTCGGTTGTAATAGTAAGATTTCTGCCGTTTACAGTGCCTTTATAAGTGGCATCTAAACCGCGGGAGGAATCGCTCTTTGTGTGAATGTTAGTATTTTCTACATTGATGACAGAACCTTCATCAGTGGCAAATACTGCATTCGAGCCATTGGAATTGGATGTAATATTGCTGCCTTTGATGTTGATTTGACTACCGTCGATACCGAGTATTACTGCGTTTTGACCACGGAAATTACTATTGTCATCGCTTGTCGTATTGCCTGTTTTATCGAATACGCTGTTTTCGATGGTTACAACTGCTTTATCTTTGCCGATGAACGCATTTTGATCTGATGTTGTATTAGATATCAATTCATGCGCAATGGCTTTATTTTCGGTTACTACCGTAGTACCTGTGAAAGTATTAGGATTAGCTTCAGCTTTTGGAACTGGCCCATTAGGTGCACTCATAGGTGGATTTCCAGCTGGTGGTGCACTTGGTATGTCTTCTGCAAAGGTTGGAAGGAATGCCAATGTAGAAAGGGCGGCACCTAATACGGCAGGAAGTACCCAACGGCGTAATTTTCTATATGAGTGTTTATGGTTTAGAGATGTTGTCTTTTTATGTGTTTTATTATTTTGTGTATTCATTGTAATCTCTCCTGTTAGACAATAAATATGCATCATATAAATTTCGATAAATATGATTGTATAAAATTTTTATAATAAGTAGTATAATAATGGTGTATGAGTGATCTATGAAATCGTTTGGCTTTATGTACCCCTATGAAAATAAGCGTTATATCTTGTGTTTAATGCTTTCATAAGGCCTAGATTCTTTACATTCATTACATCGATTTAGTATAATATAATTTAGTATGATTACAATTGTACTAGTTCTGCCACATATGAGTGAAAGGAGTTCCAAATTCGTAAAGGCGAATAGCGCAAGTACCCGCGAAGGCAGTCGTTAGGGTAGACGAGGGGAAGAGTGATCGAATCATCAGCGGATGCTCTTCCGGCACATTCATGTCGTAACAGATACTAAAAAGCCCATTGGTAACAATGGAGACAAAGTGTATCTGAATGAATTGTATTAAAGTAATAATTAATACATAATTGAAACATTAATCTAGAACATTAATCTAGAATATTAATTAGTTAGCCTTAGTTGTTGGCTGGGGCTAGAATGCCCCCAGTTATAGGAGGATATACTTATGTGCGGTATCGTAGGATACATTGGCTTTAATCAAGCATCTGATTTCTTATTGGACGGTATGGCGAAATTAGAATACCGTGGTTATGATTCTGCAGGTATTGCTGTTATCGGCCCTGAAAATGTAATTAAAATTCAAAAAAAGGTTGGCCGTCTAGCTAATCTTGAGGCGATTGTAAAAGCAGATCCTAATGAAGGGACTGTAGGTATTGGTCATACTCGTTGGGCTACTCATGGTCGTCCATCCGATATGAACGCCCATCCTCATGCATCTGAAGATGGTAAATTTGCTGTTGTTCACAATGGTATCATCGAAAACTATATGCCTTTAAAAGAAGAGCTCATCGAAAAAGGGTACCATTTCAAATCTGAAACTGATACAGAAGTAGTAGCTCATTTATTAGAGGATATGTACGATGGCGATTTTGTAAGTACTGTTCGTCGCATGCTTGATCGTGTTGATGGTGCGTATGCTCTTGAAATCATCTGTGCTGATGAGCCGGACAAAATCATTTGTACTAAAAAAGAAAACCCATTGGTTATCGGTCTTGGCAAAGGGGAAAACTTCGTTGCCTCCGATATTCCAGCAATCATTAACTACACACGTGATACATACATCTTAAACGATGGTGAATTAGCTATCGTAACACGCGATAATGTATCTGTATTTGACCGTAAAGGCAATACTATTGATAAAGAAGTGTTCCATGTTAATTGGAATGCAGAAGCTGCAGAAAAGGGCGGTTATGAACATTTCATGTTGAAAGAAATTCATGATCAACCAAAAGCTGTGCGTGATACATTCGGTACACATATCTCCGAAGATGGTAAAACAGTAATCTTTGATGAGTTGAATTGGACTGCTGACGATGTAGCAGCTTTCAATAAAATCCTTATCGTTGCTTGTGGTACAGCATACCATGCAGGTCTTGTAACAAAACAATATATTGAAAACTTGGCGCGTATTCCTGTAAATGTAGAAATCGCATCTGAGTATCGTTATAGCAATCCGTTGACTGATGATAAAACATTATGTATCGTTATCAGTCAATCCGGTGAAACATCCGATACATTGGCTGCTTTGAAAGAGGCTAAACGTCATGGCGCTAAATCCTTGGCAATTACAAACGTAGTAGGTTCCAGTATTTCCCGTGAAGCAGATAACACTGTGTACACATGGGCAGGTCCTGAAATCTCTGTAGCGTCTACAAAAGCGTACACGACTCAATTAGTAGCAGGCTTGTTGTTTGCTGTATATCTTGGCCAATTAAATGGTAAAATGGATCCGGCTTTAGGCGGAGAAATCCTTTGCGGTGTTAAAAGCTTGCCTACATTGATTCATGAAATCTTTGAAGTAGACGAAGATATGAAAGCCTTTGCAAAACATTATGGCTTCAAATCTGATGCGTTCTTCTTGGGCCGTGCTATCGATTATGCAGTAGCGATGGAAGGTGCTTTGAAATTGAAAGAAATTTCTTACATCCATGCTGAAGCATATGCTGGTGGCGAGTTGAAACATGGTACATTGGCTCTTATTGAAGAAGGCGTACCTGTTATCGCATTGGCTACACAAGAAGATGTGTACGATAAGATGATCAGCAACATCCGCGAAGTAAAAGCTCGGGAAGCGGTTGTAATCGGTATTGGTATGAAGGGTGACGAAGAATTGTCTAAACACGTAGACCATACAATCTATGTGCCTCGTGCCAATAAATTCATCGCTCCAATCCTCGCTGTTGTACCATTGCAATTATTGGCGTATTACGCAGCGATTACACGCGGCGCAGATGTAGATAAACCACGTAACTTAGCTAAATCTGTAACCGTAGAATAATATATATAACCAACAGTGCCTCGGCACTGTTGGTTTATTTCAATATAGGGAGACTATTATGGCAGTTATATTTTCCGGCATCCAACCAAGTGGTGAATTGACACTTGGTAACTATTTGGGAGCTTTACGTAATTTCTTAGACTATCAAGATACTGATGAATGTTACTATTGTATCGTTAATCAACATGCGATTACAGTACCACAAGATCCAAAAGAGTTATTCCAAAATACTCGTAATTTGGCTGCGTTATACCTCGCTGTTGGCCTCGACCCTAAAAAGGTAACATTATTTGTTCAATCCGAAGTACCTGAACATGTAAAACTTGGTTGGGTTATGCAATCTATTAGCTATGTAGGCGAATTAGAACGTATGACACAATATAAGGATAAATCTCAAAAGCAAGGTGACTCTATTCCTACAGCGTTGCTTACGTATCCACCATTGATGGCGGCAGATATTTTGTTATATGGTACTAACTATGTTCCAGTAGGTGAGGACCAAAAACAACATCTTGAGTTGACTCGTAATTTGGCAGAGCGTTTTAACCGTAGATTTGGCGAAACTTTCGTAGTACCTGATATCAAGGTAGGCGAAGGTGGTGCTCGCGTTATGAGCTTACAAGAGCCAACTAAGAAAATGAGTAAATCTGATGATAACCAAAATGCTACAATCCGTCTTTTGGATGCACCAGACTTGATCGTGAAAAAATTGAAACGCGCTCAAACTGACTCTGATAACGCGGTGCGTTACGATAAAGAAAACAAACCTGGCATTTCTAACTTGATGGGCATTTATTGTGCTATTACAAAAGACAGCTATGAAGCTATCGAAGAAATGTATGCTGGTAAAGGGTATGGCGCATTTAAATCGGATATTGCTGATTTGCTTGTAGCAACACTTGAACCAATTCAACAACGATACAATGAACTCATAACAAGCCCTGAACTAGATGTCATTTTAGATGAAGGTGCTGCAAAAGCACATGCAAAAGCATCTATGATGTATCGCAAGGTTGAACAAGCGATGGGGCTTTGCCGTAAATAAGTATTTACATACACTTTTGAGGTCAATTATGACAAAACAAGAGGTAAGCGAACGATTTTCGGGTGGCCATGTAAAGCACATGGTCACCACACATAAGGCCGTACAGTGGCTAGGACGGATTTTAGGCATTGTAATTTGTGTTGCCCTCATTAAATGGGCCCCACATGATATAGGTAATCGCATGCTTTGTTATGCATTGGTCGTTTGCTTGTTATGGTGGGTACACGGGTTCGATGTAGTGCTCGTATATATTTGTGAAAAAGGCTTTGTCATCAAACAGAGACCGACAAATTTACGTGACTATTTCCGTAGTGCCATTAATTTGGATGATTACTATGTGTATGTTCCTTTTGAAAGCGTAGTTGGGTTTACGCCTGATTGGAAAGAACTACAAGCCGTTAATACTCATGGTGGCATTTATGTAGTACCTTTAGATCTGCAACTTGCACCGTATAAGGATAAAATGCGCCTTCAAGCCGCCATAAAACATTATAGAGATACACATGATATATAATTTTGTAAATTTATTGATTTAACTATTTACAACTTTAACACGCTAAAGTATAATAGGTTCATAAGTTAAAACATGACCTATAACATATTGTGTGGAGGATATTATGAACTGGAAAAAGATTATGGCTGTAGGTTTGGCTGCAGTTTCTATGATGGCTTTTGTAAGCGGTTGTGGTAGTGATACAAAGAAGGCTGATACTCAATTACCTAAGAAAATTGTTATTGGCCTAGATGATAGCTTCCCACCAATGGGCTTTAAAGATGATAAAGGTGAAATCGTAGGGTTAGATATTGACTTGGCTAAAGAGGCTGCTAAGCGCGCTGGTATGGACGTTGAGTTCAAAGCGATTGACTGGTCCAGCAAAGAAGCAGAGTTAAAATCTAAGAAAATCGACGTATTGTGGAATGGTTTAACTGTTTCTCCTGAACGTGAGAAAAATATCTTGTTCTCCGATACATATATGAAAGATAAACAATACATCGTTGTTCGTAACGATGATAATGCTATCAAGGGTAAATCTGATCTTGCTGGCAAGGTTGTAGGTGTGCAACAAGCTAGTACTGGTGAATCTGCATTACAAAACGATCCTAGTGGCAAAACTGTTAAAGAAATTAAATCCTATGCTGATTTCGTAAGTGCATTCATGGATCTTGGCATTGGTCGTGTCGATGCAGTTATCGCTGATGGTGTTATTGCTCGTTACCTCATGACAAAAGAACCTGGCAAATACAAAATTGTAGAAGGCACTGATTACGGCGTAGATAACTTTGCTGTAGGGTTCCGCAAAGATGATACCGTATTACGCGATAAAATCAATGGTATCTTAGCCGAAATGAAAAAAGATGGTACTGCTGATAAAATTGTTGAAAAATGGTTGGGCTCTAGTGCAGATCTAGATAAGAGCGATGCTAAATAGTACGATTCGTGATATACTAATAGTACTGTGGTCAGTATGTACAACTGATAATTAAAGAACGAAATGTACACTAGAGAAGAGGCCATGTGCCTCTTCTCTATTCGTGTTTTGAAGGAGTATTTCATGTTAGATTATTTATTGCAGATTATCCCGACCATTGCGGATGGGCTTAAGGTCACCATTGCACTGTTCTGTGTCGTATGGGTACTATCTATACCTGGTGGTATCATATTAGCTTTACTTCGACTATCTAAGCTTCCTGTAGTCGATAAAATTGTTGAAGCCTTTGTATATCTAATGCGTGGTACGCCATTGATGTTACAAATTCTATTTATGTATTATGCGTTACCGATTATGACTGATGGTGCTATTCAAATGGATGATGCAACAGCGGCAGTGGTTACCTTCGTACTCAACTATGCAGCGTACCTATGTGAAATCTTCCGTGGCGGTATTCAATCGATTCCACGCGGTCAATACGAAGGGGCAAAAGTACTTGGTTTTACCTATGGTCAAACGATGCGTACCATCATTTTGCCGCAAATGTTTAAGCGCGTATTACCTCCACTTGCCAATGAAACGATTAACTTATTAAAAGATACATCTCTTGTATATGTATTGGCAATGAATGATATTTTGCGTATCACAAAGTCCATTGTTCAACGTGATTTTGATATTTCTGCGTTCCTTGTGGCCGCTATTTTCTATCTAATCTTCACGTTCATTTTGACGAATATCTTTAATTATTTAGAAAAACGTTTCTCTGTATATGATGAGTAAGAGGTAATTATGACTTTTGTAAATATGGAATGCATAGAGAAACACTTTAATAATAATGTGGTATTAAAAGATGTTTCCTTGCAAATGAATAAAGGCGAAATTGTATCTATCATCGGTCCATCTGGCTCCGGTAAGTCTACATTTTTGCGCTGCTTAGGTCAGTTGGAAACGATTGACGGTGGTACTATTACCGTTGATGGTGTAACGTTGGCATCTACAGATGCTAGCGGCGTCGTTACCTACGCTGATAAACATACCATGCATGATCTATTACTTCGCATGGGGATGGTATTCCAATCCTTCAATTTGTTCCCCCATATGACTGTTCTTGAAAATATTATGGTGGCACCGCGTATGGTAAAAGGTATGAAAGATACCGATATTATGCCAATCGCAGAACGCTTACTTAATAAAGTAGGTCTTTGGGATAAACGAGATATGTATCCCTCTAGATTGTCTGGCGGTCAACAACAGCGTGTGGCGATTGCTCGTGCATTAGCCATGAACCCAGAAATTATGCTCTTTGATGAACCGACGTCTGCCCTTGATCCAGAATTGACTGGAGAAGTATTAAAAACGATTAAACAACTAGCCGATGATCGGATGACTATGATTATTGTTACCCATGAAATGAACTTTGCTCGAGAAGTTTCAGATCGTATCATCTTTATGGCAGATGGTATCATTCAAGAAGAAGGGGAACCGGAACAATTGTTTACCAATCCGCAATCTCCTAGAACTAAAGCTTTTTTAGAAAATATGTTATAATCCTTACCACCTATGTAATCATAGGTGGTACCTTCACATATATGAAAGGAACTTTATGAAATTACCTATCGCATTAGTATTAGCTGGATTGTCCATCGTATCTAGCGTTGCTTACGGAGCCTCTCCTGAACATGCTACGCCAAAGTCTATCGTAGCCTCGCAAGCAGATGCTCTTTCCGTATTGCCAGAGCAATATAAATCGTATGCTACTAAGATGAATACGGTTGTAAAGGATACGAAACACGGTTATACTTTCACCATTCCTTGGCGTGTAAATGATGGTGTTATGATTGATATGGATGTACGGAGTGAAAGTGAACATATACAGGGGTATTCCTTTAATTTGTCTGGCCCAAATCAGAATGATGCATATACTGTATCCTTTACAAAGAGAAATAATACACCGCAAGGCAATGTATCGCAAAAAGTGTGGAATACAACGTGGTACGATGTACCTATTAAGGGCATGACAGATGAGGAATATCTTCGCATTTGGCGACAACATAGCAATGTATTTGACACTAATGATATAGTGGGCGGATTCTTCCCTAAGAAAGGGGCACAAGCCGCACGTTGGAGTCGTACGACACCGAAGTCCTATGCAGAGATGACATCTACGGAACAGGTTCACTCTATTTTTGAAGTTGAATTCATTATGGAAAAGGACCCAACGCATCGTTATAATCTCGTAAGTACATATCCACCTATTCAGGCCAAATTTATGGAACAAGGACTTATGGAAACGACAGTTCCTTCATTTTCCTTGCTAGATACAAAGAAGAGTAGCTCTACATTAAATAATGTTAAGAAACTATTGTCAGGTTCCAGTGATATCAATGTAGCAGAAGGTTTGAAATTCGTTAGTCCTAAAGGGTTTACACGCATTAATGACCCTAAAAAGATTACTTTCACAAAGGATAAGATCCGTCTCGACGTAGAAAGTTTTTCCGTTCCCGTACAAGCGGTGAGCAGTGCTATGCCTACGATGATGGGCAAGCAAATGTTAGGTGATCAATACGTAAAATCCTTGGTGGATGTAAATAAGGCAACCATTGAACGATATGAAACACATATTATTGATGGCGCTGTTATGTTTTATGTAGCAGGGACAATGAAAAATCCAGAAGTAGCAGATACGGATACAGCTGAAACTGTTGCATTTAGTGGTACTATTATTCTCGGCAATAATGGCAATGTCGGTGTAGCTCGCATGATAGCTCCAATAGGTACTGTATTGACCACACCTGAACTAATCGATATTTTAGATGGATTTAAGTTATCGAATTCCTTAAACATCAACAATTCGTCTCAAGTTCTTTAATCTGTAAAAAAATGTGCTATAATGTATATAAATCCTAATCGAAAAAAGAGGATTTTTCCTAATTCGTCTAGAATATTATAAATAGACTAAACGATTTTTAATCATATCCCTTCATGGGGATTAGAAATAGGAGGGGTTAATATGGTTACCTACAAAACTATTGTCGTACCTACTGATGGTTCTGAAAATGCTAAACGTGCACTAGAACATGCACTTGCAGTAGCAGATCGTAACAAAGCAGAATTGATTGTTGTTCATGTAGCAAATATTGTATCTGCTATTTCCAACTTTGATCAAACACCAATTTCTGGTGGCTATGTGTCTGAACAAATTGCAGAAGACATGGAAGAAACAGGTAAAGAAATTTTGAACGATGTAGTGAAAGAAATTCCTACAGGTGTTAAAGTTAAATCTGTATTTGAAGTTGGTTCCCCAGGCCCAGCATTGTTAGCTGTTGCTAAAAAATACAATGCTGATCTTATCGTAATGGGTAGCCGTGGTCTTGGACCTTTGAAAGGTTTATTCATGGGTAGTGTAAGTAGCTATGTAACTAGTCATTCCTCTTGCCCAGTATTGGTCGTTAAATAATATCATACAATTTAAAGGCTTTGTCATTGTGTACAAAGCCTTTTTTTGTATATAATAGATATCATAGACATAGTATTTAAATTTAGATAGATTATTAGTGTTAGTTTAAAAGAAAGGATCCCTATGATCGACGGGAACGAATCATTGTTAAAGTTAGCAGAATTGTTTAAGATTCTTGGCGATCCAACGCGCCTAAAGATTGTTGAGATACTGCTAGAAAATGAGATGTGTGTTAATCATATTGCAGAGACAATGGGCATGGGACAATCTGCTATTTCACATCAGTTGCGAGTATTGCGACAAGCTCGTCTTGTAACATATCGCAAGGAAGGGAAAACTGCATATTATTCTTTAAATGATGATCATGTAGAAGGCCTTGTACGAATGGGTATGGATCACGTATCACATCAATAGAGTACTGTACCTGGTCTATCATATTGCATTATATGAATTAGATACAAGAAAGGGAGCCTATCGGGGCTCCCTTTTGATGTATATATTTTTAGTATAATGGAAATATATAATAAGCGAATGTGATAAAGAGTGGCATGGTCACTGCCGATAATATGGTGGTACCCATTACGATTTGCGTAGCGTATTCTGGGTTGTTTTTCATTTCGATAGCGATGAGGGCCATGTTGATAGCCGTTGGTACGCTATAGGTAATGACGATTGTTTGTGCCGCAATTGGATGCATAGGACCATAGAAGATAATAAATAGTATGGTCATAACAGCGGCTAATAGGGGACTTATGATAAGTCGTAATGCACTGGCTAACATGACGTCAGCTTTAAAGAAATTCAATGGGGTCCGGTTAATTTGTACCCCTAAGGCTATCATGGCTACACCAACAAAGGCGTTAGCAAAGATGTTGAGGGGAGCAAAGAAGAAGAGCCTATGAAGATCAAATGGCAATAATTGGCATAGTAAGGCTAGTGGAATGGCGTATACCATGGGCATGTGGAATACGACATTTAGTGCATCTTTCGTACTTAATCGACCTGCACCTGCTTGATAGAATCCATAAGTATTGCTCGTAATGGTTTGAATAATCATGATAGATACTACACTCACGAGTCCTAAGTTAGCATAGGGCGTAGCCCCATCGATGACATATGGTACATTAGCAAATACAAAGATGGCAAGGGCCACCCCCATATTACCTACATTATTGAACATGACACAGTTTTTTAATGTTGCGATTTTAGCTACATCGTAGCCCCCTATGCGCCCAATAATTTCAGAAATAATAGAGTTTAGTATGAGTACACACAGTGCACAGAAAACAATTTCCAATGTACTTGAAGTGAATTTAGCCTCATACATCGCCCTAAATACGAAGGTGGGCAATAATATATAGAAATTAAGTTTGCTCAGTGTATATAAGTCAAGTTTAAATTTTTTATCTAATACAAATCCAACGCCTATAAGCATAAATATAGGAATCATGGAATTCATGAAGATATGGCCTATTAATGTTAATAAATTCATGGTCTCACCTAGAGTTTTCTAATATATATTTTTGTGTGATTAAAATCATGGTATATATTAACTATGACAAAATATAATATAATATATCTATTATACACATAGAATATATATGTAACTGAATTACTTTATATCAATATCATACCATAGGACGTAGAGTTTAGGTTTATATTTTTAAGCATTTATATGTATTAATTCCGTAGAGAGTAGGAGGTTGTATGAGAAAAATTCTATTAGTTTTAATGAGTATTTGTATGCTCGCCTTTGTAGTAGGCTGTGGTAATGATGCAAGTAAAACTACGGATAGCGCAAAGCCAAGTACGTCTGAAAAGATTACAATTCAAGCGGCTGCTAGCCTTAAGGGGGCTCTTACTGAATTAGCAGATGCGTATAAGAAAGAGCATAACTTAGCAGATGATCAAATCACAATTAACTTTGCTGGCTCTGGCACATTGCGTCAACAGATTGAACAAGGTGCACCTGCAAGCTTATTCATTTCTGCAGACGAAAAAAATATGAAGATGTTACAAGATAAAGATTTAGTAACAAATGTAAAACCATTTGTAACAAATGAACTCGTTCTTGTAGTTCCTAAAGGACAACCTAAAATTGAGTTAGATCAAATTGCATCTGTAAAACGTATTGTTTTAGGTAATCCAGATACCGTACCCGCTGGTAACTATGGTAAGCAAGTACTAACAAAATTAGGTGTATGGGACCAAGTAGAACCTAATGTGGTATATGCTAAAGACGTTAAAGCTGTAACGGCTTCTATTAGCCAAGCGGCTGGTGATGCGGGCTTTATCTATAAGACGGATGCTATTGCAGCCGGTGATGCAGTTGAAATTGCTGCAGTAACACCTGCAGATTCTCATGATCCTGTTATATACCCTATCGGTATTATTAAGAAATATGATAATGCTTTGGCTCAAGATTTCTATACATACGTAATGAGCCCAGAGGGCCAAAAAGTATTGGAAAAATATGGGTTCTCTACGTCTAAATAAGAATTTAACGCTAGCTTTTAGGGCTAGCGTTTTCTTATGATACAATAGAGTTATAATTTATTATCCGGCAGAGATTCGGCAAAGAAAGGAGGCCCGATATGAGTCCATTTTGGTTGTCATTGTGGGTGGCGAGTTTAGCTCTAGTTATTGTTATATTGACTGGCTTAGCTGCTTGTTACTGGATGAATCGATGTAAGTGGAGTGGTATCGCTATTCTAGATGCCCTAATAACATTGCCGCTCGTATTGCCTCCAGTAGTAGTTGGCTTTGCTTTGCTTATGGTATTTACACCGGGCTATGCATTCGGCGCTTGGTTAGAATCACATGGTTTAGGCGTCGTATTTACTGCAGCAGGTGCCGTTGTGGCCTCTTCTGTTATTGCCTTTCCTTTGTTTTATCAAACGGTGCGGTCCGCATTGCAGTCTGTAGACCATAATATGGAGGACGTAGCACGTACATTAGGCGCTTCAGAGCTGCGCATATTTTTTACAATCTCTGTACCATTGGCATGGAAGGGGATTTTAACGGGCAGCATATTGGCATTTTGTCGTGCTATGGGTGAGTTCGGTGCTACCATATTAATCGCAGGTAATATTCCTAAAATTACGCGTACCATGCCACTTGCTATCTATTCCTATGTAGAGGCAGGACAGTACATGGATGCCTTTGAACTCGTTATTTACATTTGTGTGCTTACATTAGCGCTATTGAGCGGGATTCACATCCTTACAAAAGGATCCTTGTTCCGTAATTTAGGGCGTAATTAGGAGGGACTATGATTACATTTTCTTTTACCATAGCAAGACCTTCTATGATTGTGAAAGCCGATGGTACTTTATCTTCAGGAATTACGGTGTTAACCGGTTCATCTGGAAGTGGTAAAAGTACGTTTATTAAATGTATTGCAGGGTTAGTGAAACCTACAACTGGTATCATTCGATGCGATGAACGAACATGGGTTGACCGAGATCAAAATATATGGGTGCCAGCTCAAGAGCGTCAGGTAGGATATATGCCACAAGGCAATATCGTATTTCCTCATTTATCCGTGGAACACAATATTACATATAGTAAACGAGGCACACCTGATATGTGTGATTCTCTATTAAAACGTTTAGGATTAGAAAAATACCGTAACACTAAGGCGGGGCGCTTATCTGGTGGTGAACAACAACGTGTGGCTTTAGGTCGTGCACTCTATTCAAAACCAACTATATTGCTTCTTGATGAACCTTTATCTGCATTAGATTGGAACCTTCGGAAACAAGTGCGTGAGGATCTTGTTTCCATCATTCGTGAATGGGATGTACCTTGCGTATGGGTTACCCATGATGAAAGCGAAGCTGATGCAGTTGGTGATAGACACTGGATCTGTGAAGACGGACAAATTATTATACCTGAGTAGTAAAACACCTTCATAAGCATGATTGCTTACGAAGGTGTTTTTGTTTTAGTGTTGTTTTATTTCGACAGATGAGTTTTCTGTATGACTTATAAATCCAACGATAGCTGTTACGACGAATGCCGTTGTAAAGGCTGGCAGTGTAGCCCCAATAGTACTTTCACTATGTAACATATAGTGATAGAGTCCAACGGAAACTACCCAAATTAAACCGCGCACGAGATATGCTGAGATCGTTTGTACTTGTTGGCGATTGATAAAGTAGTCCGCCAAAAGAATGGCAATCATCGGCGCAAATACAGAGCCGATGAGGTATAGGAAGTCTGTAATATCGTCCATCGGATATAGGATGGCAGCGATTGTACCAACGATAGTAACTACAACGGCTATGCCTTTACTAGAAGCACTCTTGTAGATAGTCGTACTAGATACGCCTGCAGAGTAAGCGTCCATAAAGGTTGTAGTTACGGTAGAGAAAATAATAACGATGAGGCCCGCAAGGCCAAGTCCTGCATTCATCATGATAGTAATGATGGAGTCGCCGCCGCCAAAGATAGCGGCACTAAGACCTAAGGTGTACATAACGATACTTGTTACAGTGTAGACTGTAGCACTTGTAAGTGATGCGGAGAAAGGTTTTTTACTTTCACGGGTATAATCACTGATGAGAGGTAGCCAAGATAGTGGCATGGCGATAGATAATTCAAGGGCAGCGATGAAACTCATGTTACCGCTAGTTAGAATGACACCTTCACTAGGCCACTGCGATATCATGTGAGCACCCATGTAAAGGGTGAGGCCTAACAATAGAACGGATACGATAGCTTGAATATAGCCCGTATTGTGAAGGCCGATGAAAAGCCACAAGATGACAAGTGCTCCGATAGCTATTGTCCAAATGATAGGGGATAGAGGTGCTAGTTCTTGTAAGGCTAGCATAGCATCGTAGATCATGATGCTAGTCCAGCCGATAAGTTGAAGCATATTTAAAAAGGCAAAGCCTTTAGCCCCTAGTGGGCCAAAGCTGAAGGCAGTAGTATTCATACTGCCTTGCCGTAAACGTCCACCGATAAGGCCAGCCCCAAAGAGCAGTATGCCGCCGATGATATGTCCTAAGATGATGGCATATAGACCTTGGGTGAGTCCTAAGGGGGCTAGATAGGTTCCTGTCATAATTTCCGCTATAGATAGAGCGGCACCAAACCATATCATGGCGAACTGTGGTTGTGTAATGTATGTGTCTTTCATACGTCCTCCTTGCCAGGAAGTCATAGAAAAAGCCGAGTTCATAGGAACTCGGCTATTAATCCTCTATGTTCCCTACGTTGGCATTATCCAAATCAGGTTATGGGTTAAAGCATTAGCTTACTCTCAGCCCACTCATGTGAGCACCCCGTTATGGCTTCATTATAGGCTGTTAAGAGAACCCCGTCAATTATTTTCTTGCATAGATTGTATAATGATGTTATAACTAGAGTATAAAAATATATTGCCACTAGGGGTGCTTATGCTGAGATTGACCATTCAAAACCCTAGACCTGATCCAGATAATACTGGCGTAGGGAAGTGGAGTGCAACATAATACTAAACTATTACGAGACCATTCCATTGGGAGTGGTCTCATTTTATATGTTTGGAGGTATTATGAAATTACATACTGCATTAACAATTGCTGGTACTGATCCTAGCGGTGGTGCTGGTATTATGGCTGATTTAAAATCCTTTCAAAGTCGTCACGTATACGGCATGGCCGTGGTTACATCCGTGGTAGCTCAAAATACAACGGGTGTTCACCACGTAGAACATCTATCCTTAGAGAGTATAGAAAAACAGTTACACGATGTGTACTCAGATATTATGCCCCAAGCCGTTAAGACTGGTATGATTGCCTTACCGGAAATGATGGATCTCATTTATCCTTATGTAAGCAAGGATATTTCGTACGTAATGGACCCCGTTATGATTGCTACTAGCGGTGACCGACTCGTATCAGATGAGGCTGTACATCTCTTAAAATCTAAACTCATTCCTACCGCTACAGTTATCACACCTAATCGCAGTGAGGCTGAGGTCTTAGCGGACATGTCTATTAATTGTGAAAGTGACATAACAACGGCGGCTAATCGAATTTTACATGACTTAGGGCCCCAAGTGGTCATCATTAAAGGTGGCCATATTGGCGAAGATGCAACAGATTATGCTTTCACAAGAGATGGTCACGTTCGTACGTGGACGAGTCCTAAATACGATACGGTGCATACTCATGGTACGGGCTGTACCTTCTCAGCGGTTATTACAGCGGAGCTTGCTAAAGGCCGTGATGTAATGGATGCCATCGGTATTGCCAAGGACTATATTGCTCTTGCTATTAAGTACAATCCAGCGTTAGGCAATGGGTGTGGCCCAGTTAACCACATGGCCTATGGTTTATTGGCGAATGGAACTGAAACGATGGATGAGCTCTTGAAAAAAGATGAGAGGAGATGATGCTATGAACCCATATATACATAATCAAATTAGGCCTGAATTCAATATATTATACACATTGAGGAAGAAAAATCCTCTTGTGATTTGTATTACCAATGATGTGGTACGAACCTTTACTGCTAATGGACTACTAGCTATTGGGGCATCGCCTATCATGAGCGAATGTAGTGAAGATTTAAAGGATCTTATTGTGTATGCATCAGCACTGCTCATCAATATTGGGACACTTACACCTGAGAAGGTTGGTTACTATAAAGAGGCTATTAAACTAGCGAAGGAATATGATGTACCAATTATTCTTGATCCTGTGGGCTGTCATGCAGGAGCTTACCGATTGTCGGTGGTCTTAGATTTGATTAAGACTGGTTCTATTTCGTTATTACGAGGCAATCAAAGCGAAGTTAAGGCTGTTTATGATGCACTGAGTTCTGATAATAAGGATGAAAACTCTCCGTTAGGTAAGGGTGTTGATGGGGCGCAGGTAGCGGATAGTGCCATTATCGCATATCGTTTAGCGCGTCTTATTAACTGTCCTGTAGTAGCAACGGGCGAAGAGGATTATGTATCTGATGGAACTCGAGTCTTTGCAGTGCCTCATGGTCATTCGATTATGACTGCTGTAACGGGAACAGGCTGTCTCTTGGGGGCCGTATTAGCAGCCTTTTTTGGAATTTATGATTCCTTTAAGTATAGCCTGTCTACAGGTGAATTTCTTGCCTATGCATTGGCGTACTATGGTTTAGCTGGTGAAAGTGCTGTTAAGGTAAGTGGAATAAAACCAGGTAGCTTTAGCATAGCCTTTATGGATGCTTTGTATACGCTAGATGATGAGGTGCTTGTATCTGAAAATCGTGTGCAGTCTGTAGTTGTACCAGATCAATTACAGGTGTATTTCGTGTGTGGTACACAAGATACAGCGCTTAACAAAAAACGGTTGCTCGAAATCGTAGAAGATGCTTGTCGTGGTGGTATAACCTGCTTTCAGTTTAGAGAGAAGGGCGATGGTACATTAGAAGGTCAACAGAAGTTAGAACTAGCACAACAGTTACAATATATCTGTGCCAAGTATCATGTGCTCTATATTATCAATGATGATGTAGAGCTAGCGGTCGCTGTTAATGCGGATGGTATTCACGTAGGGCAAGACGATATGTGCTTAGAAGATGTGCGTAATATCGTAGGTCATAAGGTAGTGGGGATATCCATCCATTCCATAGAGGAACTCCATAAGACAGATGTACTGTATGCTGATTGTGTAGGCGTAGGTCCTATGTATACAACTAGTAGCAAGCCTGATGCGCAAGAACCATGCGGCCCGGAACGTATAGCTGAACTACAGGCACAAGGATTAAACTTACCATGCGTTGGAATTGGTGGTATTACCATAGACAATGCAATGGCAGTACTCCGTGCTGGCGCTTGTGGTGTAGCAGTTATATCCGCCATTGCCCATGCAGAAAAGCCTTATGAAGCGGTTCGACAATTTAAAGAATTAGCATCTAGCCTTTAATAGTAAATAGTATGACTTACGACTCTTAATACATATATAACTAATAGAACACAAAAAAGACGATGACCTAAGTCATCGTCTTTTATATTGAGGTTGTCTGTACATACAGTTAGGAAGAACTGCACTTGCAGTATCAAATATCTGTATTTAAAATATTATTTTATCTAAACTTATAGATTAGATGGATTCAACGTGGCGTTGGAAGAAAGCTTGTGGGTGAGCACATACTGGGCAAACTTTAGGAGCTTCTTCACCAACGTGAATGTAACCGCAGTTAGCGCAAATCCATGCAACTGGTTGATCGTTGTGGAACACTTTGTTGCCAGAAACACGAGCTGCTAATGCAAGGTAACGAGCTTCATGACGAGCTTCGATTTTACCAACTTCGCGCATTTTGAAAGCGATAGCAGTGAAGCCTTCTTTTTCTGCTTCATCAGCGAAATCTTTGTACATTGTAGTGTGTTCATAGTTTTCACCAGCTGCTGCATCGCGAAGGTTAGCTTCGATATCAGCGGAAATGTCGCCACCATGAAGAGCTTTGAACCAAACTTTAGCATGTGCAGATTCGTTGTGAGCTGTTTCTTCGAAATAATCAGCGATTTCGTTCATGCCAGCTTTACGAGCTGCTGCTGCATAGTATGTATATTTTTGGTATGCTTGGGATTCACCAGCAAATGCTGTTTGAAGATTTTTTTCAGTGTTAGAACCTTTTAATTCTGCCATTTTAATACTCCTTTGTACTTACATCAAATTTCAAAATTTTTAATTAGTTATATATTCATAACCACTTGGTTGTGAATGCAATAGTGGGTAACTCACTTGAGTTTAAGTTAAATAAAAACTTATTTATATACTGATTAGATAGACACTTGTCTATATTTGAAAAAAGCACTTGCTTATCTTTTAAATGAGTACTTACCTATAGTTGTAAAGAGGCACTTGCCTATAATTTACACCACAATGTTTTTGATTCGTATACTTAACGAATAATCATTGTTGACTATATTGTAACATACTAAATGAGAAATGCAAGTGTTTTTGTAAAATTTATTTCGAGAATTTTCTAAATGATAAATGTTATCAATGTAGTAAATAAGCGGTTTTTGAAAGCTTGTTAAGTAATGGGTTTATTAAAAATAGAATTACTGATAATGAGAATGATAATTACATGGAAAATCATTATTGTTTGTAGAATTGTTTGTTTTTGGTAACAATTCTGATTAAGCCGATAGATCTTATTAGTCAAAGTGTACTTTTACCTATATTGGAGAACATATTTTAAGTATAATAAGATATATATAATAGAAATAGTATAAGGAGGCGCTATGGCGTTTATTAGATATTATGTGGGCGATATAGTACAAATGAAAAAATCGCATCCCTGTGGCAGTGATGAGTGGGAGGTCAAGCGCATAGGTACAGATTTTCTTATCGTTTGTAAAGGTTGTGGTCATCAGTTGTTGATGCCTCGCCCTAAATTTGAAAAGGCAGCGAAGAAAATAGTATCGCGCTTGCCTGAAAATGAATGAGGTAGGACTATGGTGCGACTCACTGATTATGTTACGAGTGGAGGATGCGCGTGTAAGATTGGTCCTCATATATTAGAACGTGTTTTAAAGGCCGTTACACCTGTTACAAATGAACATGTTCTAGCTGATATGACTGGTGCTGATGATGCAGGGGTATATCAAATTTCTGATCAACTTGCCCTTGTACAAACATTGGATTTTTTCACGCCTGTTGTCAATGACCCTACGTTATTCGGTAAAATTGCAGCGGCTAATGCATTGAGCGATGTATATGCGATGGGGGGGATACCCCTAACGGCGATGAACATCGTTGGATTTCCTGTTCCCTTAGTAGAACAAGGCGTATTGACGGATGTACTCAATGGGGCTGCGTCCATTGTTTCTGAATCTGGTGCAGCCATTGTAGGTGGTCACAGCATCGAAAATAAGGAACCTATTTTTGGCATGTCGATCACAGGTCAAGTTAATCCTAATGAGATTTGGAAGAATAAAGGCGCTCGAGTAGGGGATGTATTGGTGTTAACAAAACGTATCGGCACAGGTATTATGAATAATGCGTTGAAAGCTGATTTATTTCCTACTGGTACTGCGCAGGCGGTTGCTAGCATGAGTACGTTGAATCGTGTGGCTGCTGAGGTGGCCCATAATTTTACAATTCATGCGTGTACTGATGTGACGGGCTTTAGCCTTATGGGGCATTCTGTAGAAATGGCGAGTGCCTCTAATGTAACAATTCATATCAAGATTTATGATATTCCGCTCTTTGATGACGTCATTGACGCGGCTCGAATGGGCCTTGTACCAGCGGCGTCCTATGGCAATCGTAAGGCTATTACAGATGTACAAGTAGATAAAATATTAGATTCTGTGTGGACGGATATTTTATTTGATCCACAAACATCAGGCGGTCTTTTATTCTCTGTGCCTGCTACAGAAGGACCGGATTTTGTGAAAGCTTTACATGATGTGGGCGTTGAAGGTGCCACTATAGTTGGTGCTGTTGAAAGCTTTAGTGGCTTAGCGGTACGCGTCACTAAATAAGATATATTACAATTTTGATTTTAATAGTATATAGAGTAGTTGTGCGTTGATGCTTTCACAAAATATATAATAATATTGAGGTAAATAATGAGTAATACAAATGAATTAACTGTAGATGTGCGTGGCAGTTTGTGTCCAAAACCTGTGATTGAAACGAAGAAGGTAAGCGATGCAAATCCAGACGCGATTATTACGACCATTGTAGATAACGAGGTGAGTCGCGATAATGTAGAGAAATTTGGGAAGTCTCGTGGCTATGATGTGGCAATTGGACAAGATGGTATAGATTTTTTTATTAAACTTACGCCGAATGTAGAACCTGCACCGGAAATTGGTTGCAAACCTATGAATTATAGTGACCGCATCATTTTGATGACGAAAGATTATCTTGGTGAAGGTAGTGAAGAGCTTGGCCGTAATTTGATGAAAACCTTCTGGGTGTGCATGGTTGAAGCCGACGTGAAGCCATCTACAATTTATTTCATCAATAGTAGCGTTAAAATGGTAACCAACGATTCTATTCATTTAGACAATATTAAAAAGTTGGCTGAACTTGGTGTTGAAATTGCTGCATGTGGCATTTGTCTCGACTATTATGGTCTAAAAGATCAAGTGGGGGTAGGCTCTATTACAAACATGTATGCGATTACAGATGCTATCGTTGGGGAAAATGTTGTTAAACTATAATACTCGTATCTATGTTGTAAATGATTAAGCAATATTATTGGGGGTGAGGCGTTGAACAATAAAAAGTTGCTTGTCGTTTTTACATCCTATTATTTTGGGGATAAAGCAGATAAGATATTAACAGAACTTTCGGTGCCTCACCAACTGATGGCTACACCGCCAGAATTGAATGATATGTGTGGTTTGTCCATTCAAATAGACTTGAATGCTGTAGAACAAGTTCAGACTATCCTAAAAGAACATAAGATTAGTACGTCAGGCTTATTTTGGTATGAAAAAGGGAAACCAGTTTTAGCTTATAAAGATTAAATCGATTTATTAGTATCGAAATTTATCTATATATGATAACATTAATATATAAAAATCGTATTGTATAGGAGATATACATGGTTGATTTTACCTTGCCTCGCGAATATATAGACGATATGGTCGTCCGTATGGCCCATCATAGTACAGCAATCGAGGGGAATACGTTAACACAAGGGGAAGCAAAGAGTATCATATTAGATAATATGATACCCCGTAAAATGGATTTGCGTGAGTTCTATGAAGTATCTAATTATCGCGACTATTTAGTATTCTTGATGGAATCATATCAAGAAGTAATTACGATAGATATCATAAGAGACACACAACGATTGTTACTAGCACATATCCGTGATGATAATGGGCAATTTAAGGTTGTTCCAAACATGGTTATTGGTGCTGATTTTGAGCCAACAAAACCATATCAAGTACAAGAAGCTTTAAAAAACTGGTGTGATACATTGCAATATCGTTTAGAGATATCCCAAAATGATGAAGAGCGGGTGCGTACCATTATGGAGCAACATTTGCAATTTGAACGTATTCATCCTTTTGTTGATGGTAATGGCCGTACAGGAAGAGCTCTTATTGTACACGCTTGTTTACAACAGAAATTAGCGCCTATTATCATTAACAAAGCTGATAGAGGTGAATATATGACTCTGTTAAATGATGGTGATTTAAATGGCTTATATAAGTTAGGTCTTGATTTATTTTATAAGGAAAAAGAACGTATGATTCTATTTGGTCAAAATTTTGGCTAATGAGCATCATATGTTATGTATCTAGGTTAAGTTTTTGAAATTAATATAATGAAAGGTTGAATTTCAATGAGCAAATATGAAATAGAAAACGTAAAATTAACAGCCCCTAAATTGGATCGTAACGATTTAGAATATGCTATGACATATCGTTATGCATGTAAAAAATTCGATAGCACTAAAAAGATTTCTGACGATGATTGGAATGCGATTCTGAATGCAGCGCGTTTGTCTCCAACATCCTTAGGTTTTGAAGCATATCAGTTGTTAGTCATTCAAAATCCAGAGATTCGCGAAAAAATGAAGGCTTACGGCTGGGGTATTTTGGCTGGTTTGGAAGCAAGTCATTTTGTAGTATTCTTAACACGTAAAAAGGTTGATTTAGAATTTGATTCTCCTTATGTACGCTATATTCAGGAAGAGGTTAAACAATTACCTGCTGAAGTAGATGCTATTTATAAGGAAAAATATGCGCAGTTTACTACGGAAGACTATAAAACATTTGAGTCTGAACGTGCTGCTTTTGATTGGTCCTCTAAACAAGCGTATATCGTTATGGCGAATATGATGACCATGGCTGCCTATGAAGGGCTTGACTCCTGTGCGTTGGAAGGCTTCAACCAAGACAAGATGACAGCATTCTTAGGCGATGAACTTGGTCTTTTCGATACTAAACATTTCGGTATTTCTGTAATGGCAGCCTTTGGGTACCGTGATGAAGAACCACATCGCAATAAAACACGTCGTACAATGGATGAAATTGTAAAGGTCGTTGAATAGAATATATCAAAATATTTACAAGAAGAATGTTAGGACCATAGAACACTACTTTTGCTAAAGTATGCCAACTTTATATATCGCACTTCATTTAACCTTTAAACATGAATGGTACGTTATAAATATACACAATATTTAACATATCTGTATATTTAGATGATTTTTAAGATACATGTATATAAGCGTAAAGGAGTGATTATATGTTATGGTCAATTATTGTTGGTGGTTTTATCGGGTTCCTAGCAGGTGCCATCACTAACAAAGGCGGTGCAATGGGCGTTATCGCTAAAGTTGTTGCTGGTTTAATTGGATCGTCCGTAGGTCAGTCCCTATTTGGTACCTGGGGTCCTAGCTTAGCAGGTATGTCCTTAATTCCATCTGTATTAGGTGCAGTCATTGTTGTTGCTGTAGTCTCATTTTTCTTCGGAAAAAGGGGATAGTAATCTACTTATAAAAGTAGGTCTAATATAGCTAAACGTGATTTTACATGAAAGGAGTCACTATTATGGCATTAGAAGAAAAACTCAACCAAGCTAAAGGTGCACTAAAAGAAAATGTTGGCAAATTAACTGGTGACAAAAAATTGGAATCAGAAGGTGCTGTAGAAAAAACAACTGCTAAAGTTAAAGACGTTGTAGAAGATGTTAAAGATGCTGTAGAAGGCGCACTTGACGGCTTGAAAAACTCTGTTGATAACGATAAAGAATAAACTCGTGTTTATTCAACAATCACATAAAGAAAATCTCATTAAGAGACAACAAAAAACCAGTAAATCGTTCGATTTACTGGTTTTTTATTGCTATTAATTTGTATTATACGTTGAAGCGGAAGTGTGTTACGTCGCCGTCTTTCATAACGTAATCTTTACCTTCTAGGCGAACAAGGCCTTTTTCTTTAGCCGCATTTTGGCTGCCGCAAGCTTGTAAGTCATCGAAGGATACGATTTCAGCGCGGATAAAGCCTTTTTCAATATCGGAGTGAATTTTACCAGCTGCTTGAGGTGCTTTTGTGCCGTTTACAATTGTCCATGCACGAGCTTCCATTTCACCAGCTGTGAAGTAGTTGATAAGACCTAAGAGTGCATAACTTGCCTTGATAAGCTTAGTTAAGCCAGATTCTTCAAGACCGAGATCTTCTAGGAAGGCAGCGGATTCTTCATCAGATAACTCAGCAATTTCGGATTCGATACGAGCGGATACAACAACGATGCCAGCACCTTCGTTCTTCGCGTATTCTTCTACGCGTTTTACGTGCTCGTTAGCGGAGTAATCAGATACTTCATCTTCAGAAATGTTAGCAACATAAAGAGATGGTTTTGCTGTAAGTAATGTCAACTCTTTAATCATTTCTAACTCTTCTTCGTTAAGACCTTGGGCACGAACTGGTTTTGCTTCACCGAGACCTTCGATAATGCGTTCTAGCAATGGTAACTCAGCGCGAGCATCTTTATCGCCGGATTTTGCAATTTTTTCAATGCGTTGTTTCCGTTTTTCTACGGATTCAAGGTCTGCAAGGCAGAGCTCGGTGTTGATGATTTCGATGTCTCGGATTGAATCGATAGAACCTGCAACGTGAGTGATATTAGGGTCATCGAAACAACGAATAACTTGTGCAATTGCATCTACTTGACGAATATGGCTAAGGAATTTGTTGCCTAAACCTTCGCCTTTAGATGCACCTTCAACGAGACCTGCAATATCTACAAATCGCATAGCAGCAGGGAGGATGCGTTTGGAACCGAACATTTCCGCTAATACAGCTAGACGACTGTCTGGAACATCAACAACACCTACGTTTGGCTCAATTGTACAGAATGGATAGTTGGCAGCCTCAGCGCCAGCTTTTGTAATAGCGTTGAATAATGTACTTTTACCAACATTTGGAAGGCCTACGATGCCTACTTCTAAATTTGTGCTCATGGTACCACCTTTATTAAAATTAATTTCGTTCTTTGTGAAAGCTTTCATTAGAAATATTGTTTCTTATAAAAGCCTTGTCAAACACATATTATATCATATTCTAATGGATATATACATTTCTATAGAATTGGTCTAGATTATTTATCAAGAAGTGCTATAATATTAGAGAGAAAGTTGAAGTTTATTATAAAAAATAATGATAAGTAGATGTATTTATATAATAAAAATATAAGTTTTTCTTATGATTTGTTTTATAGAAAATTTTGATGAGTAGATATGACTATGTCAGTGTGCAGGCGGACGTGTCATTTTGATTGAACGTAAACGTCATGTAACGCTACTAGGAAAGGAAGTTAAGTATGTTTTCTAAGTTATTTGATAGTTTTTTAGTTCACTATTTAGAACGTTTTAATGATCACTGCTTTAGTGTAAAAGTGGGTGACAATGAATATACCATTGGCGAAGGTACACCTGAGTTTACCATTCGTGTAAACCGCGATATCCCTAAGAAAGATTTGCTCGTTTCTGGTGAACTTGCACTTGGCGAAGCGTATATGCGTAAGGATATTGAAATAGAAGGCGATTTATTCAAAGCTCTTTGTGTTGTACTAGGTCATGTTAATAAGGATTCTATCAATAAAAAGGTACTTAGTTCTCTCTTTAATGTAGGTCTTAAAAAGAAAGATCAAAAACAACAAGTGTCTTCTCACTACGACCTTGGCAATGATTTTTATAGCTTATGGCTTGATAAGACGATGAGCTATTCTTGTGCGTACTTTAAACATGAAGATGATAGCTTAGAAGATGCACAATACCAAAAGGTTCATCATATTCTCGATAAATTATATTTAAAAGAAGGTATGACATTACTCGATATCGGTTGTGGTTGGGGATTCCTTTTAATTGAAGCAGCCCGTAAATATGGCGTTAAAGGCTATGGTTGTACATTGTCTGAAGAACAATGGAAGAAAGGCCAAGAACGGATTAAAGAATTCGGACTTGAAGGTCAAGTTGAAATCGAACTCATTGATTATCGTGATGTAGCGGCATCTGGTCGTACATTCGATCGTATCGTCAGCGTTGGTATGTTGGAACATGTAGGTCGTCCTAATTTCCCATTGTATATGGAGGATGCATCCACTATGTTAAATGATGGTGGTTTATTCTTGCTCCATTACATCAGTGATCCATCAGAAAAAGAATCTAGTGCATGGATTCGTAAATATATTTTCCCAGGTGGATGCTTACCGTCTCTTCGTGAAATTGTTTCTATTGCTTATGACTATGATTTTAATGTTATCGATGTTGAAAGCTTGCGCTTGCACTACTATAAAACATTGATGCATTGGTACAATAATTTCCAAGGTGTACGTGACCAAGTAGAAAAAGATCGCGGTACTGAATTTGTTCGTATGTGGGACTTATACCTCTGTGGTTGTGCAGCAGGTTTCTATATTGGCAATATGGATTTGCATCAAATCCTTATGACAAAAGATGTTAATAATGAATTGCCATTAACACGTTGGTATTAATAGATAGATTTTAATACGAAAAAAGGACCGTCTTAAGGCGGTCCTTTTTTCGTGTCATCATACGCTATTGTTAAATGTAAAAAGAGGATAACCGAAGTTATCCTCTTAATGTGCGTATAGAATTATAGAGAGTGAGCTCGCAATTCTTCAGCAGAATGTGTGGAAATCCAAGCTGGTGGAATATCGAATACTGTGTAGCAACCAGTGCCGCCGTGTTTAGCGAGACGGTAGATACCACGAGCGTATGCAACAAGTGCAGAACCTGTGAATTCAGGGTTAGAATCAAGTTTTAAAGAGTATTCAACAACATGACGAGTGCCGTCAGTGCTTTCACCAGAACGAAGAACGAAGCCACCATGTGGAATACCCTTGTGGTTGCGATCAAGTTCTTCTTGGGAAATAAAGTTGACTACAGTTTCGTAACCTACGAAGTAGTTTTCCATAGTTTTGATTTCGTTTTCAATTTTTGCTTTGTCTGCATCAGGAGCAGCTACTACATAGCATTCACGAAGGTGGCCTTTGTAGCCATCAACGTCTGGAGTTTCGCCGTTGCGAATTGCTTCAAGGTATTGTTCTTTAGGAACAGTGTATTGACGAGCATCAAGAACACCATCGATACGACGGATAGCATCGGAGTGACCTTGGGACACGCCGCGGCCCCAGAATGTGTAAGATTTGCCATGAGGCAAGATGCTTTCAGCGTAAACACGTTGTAAAGAGAACATGCCTGGGTCCCAACCGCAAGAAATCAATGTAGCAGTCTTAGCTTCTTTAGCTACTTTGTCTACATTAGCAAAATGCTCAGGGATACGTGCATGTGTATCGAAGGAATCGATACAGTTGAAGTATTTAGTTACCATTGGAGTTTGTTCGATAAGGTCTGTTGCAGAACCACCGCAAAGAACCATAACATCGATCTTACCTTTGAAGTTTGGTAGATCTTCCATAGTGTATGTAGGAACACCAGACACTGTTTCTAAGCCTTTACGACGAGAAAATACGCCTACGAGTTCCATATCTGGTTGCAATTTAACAGATGCTTCTACGCCACGGCCTAAGTTGCCATAGCCTACGATACCAATACGAATTTTGCTCATATTAGCCTCCTATATAATTATAAAATGTAGTGTAATAACTAATATACTTATTATAACATAGAAATTTCTCTTTTTATAATATTCTATAGAGTTATACAGCATATATTCTGTGGAGAGAATAATTCGTTTGTTATTGTTCATCATTATATCGATACATTGCGTATGGGAATATACATAAAAGAAAACATCATATGTGCAAAAATTGACACATATACCCCTACTATATATACAATGAATATATGCATATTATTGTGTATAGTTTGAGGAGGTTATGAGATGAGAAGAAAGATAAACCTTGCTGTTATTGCTGCTTTAATTATTACCGGTGCTAGTGCAGAGGCCATGGTGTCAGCCACTACAGTTGAAAGCCATACGGATGGAAAATCCATTGGGTTGAATTTGTGGGGTGAAAATAAACACTATACCGATGATTTGACCGTCAATGTATCTGGCCTTGGTGTAAATAGAAACAAATACCATAATAACGTTACCGGTATTTATGCTCTTGATGGATCTCAGGTTGCCATAGATAAAAATGTAAATGTAACGGTTGTAAATCCAGCACCTGCGGAAAGTGGAGAGAAGCGCAGACCAGACTTAGCACACTATTACATGAGTGGTATATATGCTGGTTATGGTGGGGTTACAAATGATGGTAATAATGATGATACCCGTATTACCGTACAAGGTAATGCCAAAGTAGATGCCATTGGCGTAGGTTTGCAAGCTAATAAGGATGGATACATTCGGATTCTAGGTGGGGCAGATGTAAAGACACATCCTTTAACGACATCTGATACATATTCTGCACTTTCAGAAGAAGGATTTGTCTATGTGAATACTGGCATGGATGGATTGAAAGCAGGTGCTAAGGACGTCAATATGTATGGCAATATTGGTTTTATCAATAAAAACTATGGTATTGATAAAAATCCACACAATCATGGATCAGAAATTTCATTGGGATTAACGACACCAAATTCTAAATTAGTGGGTGGTGTACTTAATGAATTTGATGAAAGTAACAATAATCCTCATCATGGCGGTTTGAGATTGTATTTACAAAATGGTGCTACATGGCGTAATGAATGGTTAGGAGCTGAACGTGAATACCCTACACAAGGCCGACCAGATACTGCAAATTATCTCTATACAGGTAGTAAGGTAGAGCATCTTATAGGTGGTGCCACAGAAGGTAGCCGCGGCATTATCCAAGCCGTAGATGCACGGCCTATTACGATTAATAATTATGCTGGTCATACAGCTATTGATTATGAAAAAGGTGCACCTGCTGCAGAAAACGGAAAGGGTGAAGTGGTTATCAACCATGCTGATCCTGGTTCTTCTGTTACATTGCGTAGCTCCGTAGATGCTTTGAAAGAACATGCTAATGCCGAGATTCCAGGATTAGCAGAAAATCAATTTGTGAAGAAAATAGTCTACACTGGATATACGAAGGGTGAGCGAAACCTTGGTGTTAATGTGCATTTAGAAACAGGTGTGATCAGCCCTACATTAAATGCTAAACTTAGCCCGGATGATTTTGATGCAGCTGGACGTGCTATGGTGTCTGATAAAACTGTATTATCCACTAGTGAAAGTGAAATTGTATCCGGTGCTAAGAGTGCATTAGCATCTTCTGTTATGCAAATGCGAGCTGATACCAATGATTTACAACGCCGCTTAGGTGATGTGCGTCTTAACTCCGATAATCAAGGCGTATGGGGCAAATATATTGGTGGTAAATCTAAAATTACAGACTCTGCCTATGTAAATCAAAATTATAATATGGCGCAAATTGGCTATGATACGAAACGAGGAAACTGGATTGTAGGTGGTGCCTTCTTGTATGGTACAAACAACAGTGATTATGCACTAGGTTCAGGTTCTGGTAAAACTGCGGGGCTAGCAATCTATGGGGCTAAACAATTTAATGATGGCCGTTACTTAGATATTATTGCTAAAGGCAATCGTTTGAAAAATGATTTTACCGTACATAACAGCTTAGGAACGTCGTTGAGTGGTGACTACCGTAATACGGGTGCATCTTTGAGCCTTGAATATGGTAAACGTATCAAAAGAAATAATGGTTTCTATATCGATCCTAGTGCTGAATTAATCTTTAGTCGCTTATCTGGTGAAAGCTTTGATGCTCGTACGAATACTGGTAGCACCGTTCATATTAATTCTGATGCGGTTAATTCCGCTATAGGCCGCTTAGGCATTGGCATCGGTAAGGAAGCTAAGAATAGTAATGTTTTCCTTAAAGCTGCATTGGCGCATGAATTCTCTGGCAAGATGAAAGCAACCTATAGCATGGCCGGCGAACCAACGACTAATAGCGTAGTAGATTTGAAGGATACTTGGCTTGATCTTGAACTCGGTGGTTCATGGAGTTTCCGTCCAAATACATATTTATATGGAACATTTACTAAAAACTTTGGTAGTACTGTTGATACATCCTATCGTGTAGATGCGGGTATTCGTCATAACTTTTAATTAGTATCTAGATTTAAAATAAAAACGGTTGTGAAACATTCGGAGAGAAGGTTTCACAACCGTTTTGTATTACATATTTTTAGTTATAAATGTATTAGAATTGTAAAGTTTTGATGCGTTCTACGGCACGGATTGTATTTTCGCGGCTGCCGAATGCAGTTAAACGAAGGTAACCTTCGCCATGTGGACCGAAACCAGAGCCTGGTGTAGACACGATTTGTACCTTTTCAAGAAGAAGATCGAATAATTCCCAGCTTGTCATGTTGCCTGGTGTTTTAAGCCAAATATATGGTGCATCAACGCCGCCGTAAACAGTAAGTCCAATAGATTCAAGACCTTCTTTGATAATGCGAGCATTTTCTTTATAGTACGCAATGTTAGCTTGCGTTTGTTCGCGCCCTTCTTTGGAGTATACTGCTTCAGCACCACGTTGAACGATATAAGGTACGCCGTTAAATTTAGTGCATTGACGACGGTTCCACATAGGATTCAAAGGTTGACGTTCGCCAGATTTAGTTTTGCCTGTTACCTCTTTTGGAACGACTGCGTAGGCACAACGTGTACCTGTAAAGCCAGCAGTTTTAGAGAAGGAACGGAATTCAATAGCTACTTCGCGTGCACCTTCGATTTCATAGATAGATTTAACAGTGTCTTCCGTGCTGATGAAAGCTTCATAAGCGGAGTCGAACATCAAAATCGCGTCGTTTTCTTTACACCATTTAATCCATTCGGCTAAGCGTGCACGGCTGAGTACTGTGCCTGTAGGATTGTTAGGGGAGCAAAGATATACGATGTCTACACGTTCAGCAGGAAATTCTGGAGAGAAATTATTTTCTGCAAATGTAGGAAGATATACAACCTTTTCGAACATACCATCAACAGCTTGACCTGTACGACCGCCCATAACGTTGGAATCAAGGTATACAGGGTATACAGGGTCGGTGATAGCGATGATATTATCTTCGCTGAATAATTCTTGGATATTACCAACGTCGGATTTTGCGCCGTCAGAAACGAATACTTCGTCCATACCTATTTCGATGCCATATGGTTTGTAATCGCCTTCGATAATTGCTTTACGAAGGAAATCATAACCTTGTTCCGGGCCATAACCGCGGAATGTTTCAGCTTTGCCCATTTCTTGAACAGCCTTAGTCATAGCATCTACGATAGCAGGTACTAAAGGCAATGTTACATCGCCGATACCAAGACGAATAATGTCAGCATCTGGATGAGCTGCTTGGTAATCCGCTACTTTTTTAGCAATGTTAGCAAATAAATAAGAACCTTGTAGGTTTAAATAGTTTTCATTAATATTAGCCATGATGACTCCTTTTATAATTAGAATTCTCTATATATAGTAAAATATATAAGGGATTGACGCAAGAGGTTTCTATAGAATGTCGAAGTTATTTTTGGGTCTAATTATTTTATAGTGTATTCCTATAGTAAATAATGTTTAATGGGGAAATTATTACTCGTTTTATGGCGTATAATGAAAGTATGAAATAGTTATAATTTCTTTATAACAGATAGGGCTCTTCATTATTTACTCATAAAATGTCTATTGATATAATGAATTTATATTTAAAAGCATTATTTGTATGTAGGAATTTTTTAGTAATTATGTGTAGTGTAGTAAATTATTATTATGGGGAGGGAAATGATAATGGTAGATAATAAGAAGTCAATTGATGAGCTCTTTCTTTGTATTAAGAGGAAGGATAAATTAAAGGAATTTAAAGAAGCCTTTGGTTTGAATAAGATTAATACAGAAGAATATTTATTAAAATTTGTAGCAAACTTTTATAAGGCTCCTATTGTAAATTACAAAGGTTATATAAACGGATCTAAGAATCTTTATAGTGAGATTATTGCGAAAACTCTTGTATCAGAGGATCTCGTTAAAGAATGGGATAAATTGAAACCTGTAAGACCTAATCATTTTGATACAGACCATACGCTTACTCAAAATGAGTTATCAATCACCAATCGAAAAGAAGAAATTTTAGCAAAATTATTATTCTATCAAGGTGAGGTTAAGGATTTAGGTTATATTTTTGATTACCAAACACCATTAAAAGCAGCTCGAAGCGACTCTTATGGAAAAATAGATTTATTAGGCTATAACACGGATGATAAATACTACTCTGTTATTGAATTGAAATATCGTCCATCTGGTAGTGATGAAACTTTACTACGATGTGTTTTAGAAGCTTATACATATTATAAATTACTTGATTTAGATCAGATCGTATCTACTGATAGTCATGAAGGTATAAGTGTTTTAAGAAATTTAAAGGGGTATAAGCATACCAAGAACGCTGAATTAGTTATTTTATTTGATGAGAAGGCTTGTACTGAAAACGATGGCGGATATAAAACAAATTTAATGTTACGCCTAAATCCGAAGGATATTGCTAACGCGGTTTATCCATCCAAAACAGTTGAAAGCCAACAACATAAAGAGTGCCAAGAGTTACTTACAACTGATAAACGTGATTCTTTGCGAATCTTGTGTGAAACAATCTTAAAGCAAGAGCCTCATTTAAAACAAATTCGTTTTGCTGTATTACGTGTGGAGACGGTCGATGAATCCCATAACATAGAGCGTTCATACCGAGCAGAAACATTGCTAACAATTTCTAGAAAAGGTTAAGTATGAATATAATTATCCATCGTGGCACTCATCAGATTGGCGGTAGTGCCATAGAAATTAGTACAGCATCTACCCGCATTATACTGGATTTTGGTAATGAATTAAGTTTAGATGAAAAGTACACACCTATAAATTTAGATATAGACGGTGTTACAAAAGGGATACTAGATTGTGATGGTATTGTGATTTCACATTATCATATGGATCACTTAGGACAACTAACCTCTGCATTACCAGAAATACCATTATATATGGGGGAACTGAGTAAGGAAGTGGCTATGATAGCTACTCAACATCAAGATAAAGATTTATATTTACGTTTGTTAGATGCAAATACATTTCGTGGAGGCGAAGCCTTCACTATAGGAAATATACATATTAGACCTTTGGTTATCGACCATAGTGCTGTGGATAGTTATATGTTTGTTATTGAAGCAGAAGGTAAACGTGTCTTATATACAGGTGATTTTAGAATGCATGGGGTACGAGGTCATGTATTAGAAAAGCTAATTAGGACGTATATAGGTGACGTTGATGTATTAATTACAGAAGGCACCTCATTATCTCGAAATGCTCATGATGGGATATCTGAAAGAGAAGTGCTAGACGATATTTCTTCATATATTCAAGATGGAAAATATGTCTTTGTTATGTGTTCCTCTACGAATATTGATCGTATTATGGGGATTTGGCATAATATGCCGACTGATAAGGTATTAATTTGTGACGCGTATCAGAAAAGAATATTAGATACGGTGATTGATAATGTGTACTATGATAGTTCATTGTATCGTAGACCTGATAGTCCACTAGTTCTTGATATGGGGGCATATCCTAAATATTATATGGATAATGGATTTGTTTCCTTAGTAAGAGGAACAGAAAATTATATTTCTCAAATTAAAAAATTCCCTAAAGATGATGTACGTATTATATATTCTATGTGGACAGGATATATTGAGGAAAATCTGGCGTTAAAAGATTTGCTAGATACGTATCCATCTTATATATGCCATGCAAGTGGTCATGTATGTAAGGCTGATTTAGTTAAGTTTATCGATATGGTCAATCCTGATGTTATTATTCCTGTTCATACTGATAGTCCTGAGAACTTAGAGAAAATAGCATCTCATAGGAGTATTTATGTAGTTGATGATAATGAGCCGTTTATTATATAGGACCCACTTGCTTTCATTTTACTTATAGGTTATAATAGTAGAGCTTATTAATGGTAAGCACTTCCTACCCCTATGTGTCGATAGGGGCATTAGTCCGAAAGAGGAGGTGATTTTGTATGAACAAATACGAAGTCATGGTTATTGTGAAACCAGCTGAAGAAGAAGCAACTAACGCTGTCATTGAAAAAGTGGAAGCTTTAATTGCTCGTGTAGGCGGCACAGTAGAAAAGGTAGATCGTTGGGGCAAGCGTCGTCTTGCTTACGCAGTGAAAAAATTCACTGACGGTTTCTACGTATTGGTTAATTTCGAAGCTGATCCAGCTGAAATTAAAGAAATCGACCGTGTGTTGAAAATCAACGATGATGTCTTAAGACACCTGATTGTTAAACACGATGCATAATTAAAGCCTGGAGGAGAAAAGATGAACTCTGTACAAATTCTAGGTAATTTAGCTCGTGATCCTGAAGTACGTTTTACTAAAACTGGTAGAGCAGTGGCAACTTTCACAGTAGCTGCTACTAATACTTATGTTGACTCTACGACCAATGAAACGAAAGAACAAACTGCTTTCATTAATTGTGTTGCATGGGGTAAACTTGGTGAAGCGGCAGGTAATCTTCGTAAAGGCAGTCGCTGCTTTGTAGAAGGTCGCTTGCAAACTCGTTCCTACGAGACTCAGGATGGTCAAAAACGTTACGTTACTGAAGTGGTAGCGAACTTCGTGGGCCAATCCCTTGATATGAATACTAATTCTTTCGATGGTGGGTCCAATTTTGATAGTTTCAGTACAGGCGGCGATGACGAACACATCCCGTTCTAGTGTCCGAGACTCCTACTAATTCGAAAAGGAGGATTCGCAATGAGAAGAGATAGAGGCAGAAAGCCAAGAAGAAAAGTATGCGTTTTCTGTGCAGACCATATCGATCAAATCGACTATAAAGATGTTGCAAAACTTCGTCGTTTCACGACTGAACGCGGCAAAATCTTACCTCGTCGTATTTCCGGTACTTGCGCAAAACATCAACGCAAATTGACTACATCTATCAAACGTGCACGTGCAATCGCTTTATTGCCATTCACTGCAGAATAATTGATGAATCAAGGCGGTATAACCATTTGGTTGTACCGCCTTTTTGCTACATAAAGAGCTGGTTCTGTATGGACTGGCTCTTTTTCTTAGATTGTGGTATGTTTTGCAGGAATACGGTGTTTCTATAGAACAAATTGTAGCTGATGTAAAAGCATTACTAAGTTAAAATCGCTACAGAATATAACTTATATAAATATTGTTTATGAATGAATTAAAAAGTAGTAGTCCTTGCTAATTAGCATAGAAACTACTACTTTTTGAATATATGAATATGAGTTATAAATAGTATTTATAAATAAAATATTTTATAGTTTTTTATCAATATGACTATAAATAATAGATGAAGTAGTATATAATAAAAATAGACTGACCCATTTGGATGTATGATACAGTTTTACTAATTTATAAATCTGTATTGGTTAGTATATGAACGTAAATGTGCTTTTGTTGGTGTGTAAAGGGAGATTTGGAAACATTGAAAAAGGTTTTAACTTTGGCCGTGGCTTTGGCTGTAGTCAGCAGTGGTTATCTGTGTGAGGTAAATGGTGCCGCAGAACCGATAACCAAAAAAGCGCCTTCCATCTCAGAATTTAATATATATGTGCCAAAAGAGCTCAATGAACGTCAAAAAGATCTTGTTGAAATCGGACGTTATACAGCTAGCGGAGATCTTGACTCCTTGAGAGAAACGATTATTTCTGCTATTGAACGTGGTACTTTGACACCTCAAGAGGTAAGTATTGCTATTCGTCAGTTGTACTCTGCAGCGGGTTTAAAGCAAATGAATGCGGCTCTTGCTACATTTGAGCAACTTCGTGAAGAACGCCCTGAGTTTGGTGTAGATTATGATAAACTTGTGCCAAAGCGAGTGGGCTTAAGTGCTCTACTAGGTAATGGCTCAAATAGTACAAATATGGCTGCCAAAATTAAAGCTGATGAAGCATCAACAGCTGTAAAATATAATACATTCCGTATTAAAAAGCCAAAACCACAAAATAGAAACAGATCACGTCTAGGTAAACTTGATCGTGAACTCGTAGCAGCAGCGGCATTAGGTACTCGTGTTGGTAAATCAAATGCGGTGTTTGCTACATCTAAGAAAAGTTTAACAGAGCTTGGTTTGAGCCCACAACAAATTGAATACTTAGAAAATATGCTTTCTAATTAATGATGAGCCCTTGTCTTTTCATAATGACAGGGGCTTTTTTATATTACTAATTGACGTAAAGTAAAGCATTTTTCTATAATAATAAGGATAGGTAACAATTAGTTATGTAATATAGTACTTTCAGAATAGATATATAAGGAGTAACGATGCGTCTTCGTAGAAAACCGTGGATTGATGAGGCTATCCACGAGTATGATTCACACATTATTTTATCTGGACAAGAGGCTTACAAAGGCAAATGGAGAGAGGCTTTTTCGCATCCAGAAAGACCATTATACATGGAACTAGGCACTGGTAAGGGACGATTCATTGCGGGCATGTCTGAAGCATATCCAGATGCAAATTTTGTTGGTTTTGAGGTTCAAATCGGTGTAATTTACTATGCAGCGCAAAAGATTTTCGAAGCTCAACGGGACAATGCAAAAGTATCTTTGTTTGATATTGCAGGAATTGAAGAAATTGTAGCCCCTGAAGAAGTAGATCGATTCTATATCAATTTCTGTGATCCATGGCCTAAGGCTAAGCATGCTAAGCGTCGCTTAACATATCATACATTCCTTGACCGCTATGCACGTTTGTTAAAAGATAATGGCGAAGTGCACTTTAAAACCGATAATGAAGACTTGTTTATGTTCTCTCTAGAGGAGTTCAAAAATTGTGGGTGGGAACTCAAGAATGTCACCTATGATTTACATAGTACAGATTTACCGAATGTAAAAACGGAATATGAAGAGAAATTTAGCGCAAAGGGACAACCTATTTTCCGATTAGAAGCAGTGAAACCGACTGTTACTAAGGAGGCATAATATGGTGCAAAAAAGGGAAAAGAAGGGACACTTTTGGGAGAAAGTGTTTAAGAACGACCTACAAGGCATGTTATTGCCTATAGCGCTTATGGCCTTGATTGGTAGCATTAATATCTTTAGTGCCACCTATGTTGGGTCGATTACAACAGATACTGGATTGTTGGGCTATGCACCGAGACATTTAGGTTATTTATTGGCTTCTGCTATTTTGGGTGTCCTTTTATATCGATTTGATTATCGTCGATTACAAAATGCTAAATTACTGACTTGGATAATGGGATTGACCGCAGTATCCTTAGTGGCTATATATTTGGTCGGTGTAGAGGTCAATGGTGCGCGCCGGTGGATTTCTCTTGGCCTATTCTCGTTCCAGCCATCAGAGTTTGCTAAATTGGCTGCACTCATGTGGACAGCAGCTAAATTGGCGGATAAACCGTGGGTAAAACCCAGATTTACATCTATGATTAAACCTAAGAAGGGTTTGTCTCAAAAAGAGGTAGCATTAGGTTATATTTTTGAACGCGTAAGATATATGTGCTATATGTTGCTTTGGCCAATCATATTTGCTTTGCTCACCATTAAACAGCCGGATATGGGGACTGCCGTATTGATTATAGGTTTCTCCTACCTGTTAATATTCTTATCTGGCTTTGAGAAAAGTATATTTGGCTTATCCTTGATGGGGGCTATTGTCGTAGGTATTTATGCTGCTCGTAGTAGTTCGTATCGGTGGGAACGCGTTGTATCTTGGTTTGATCCCTGGTCCTATGCACAGGATAAAGGCTATCAAACTGTACAAGGTTTGTTAGCCGTAGGCTCAGGTGGGTTCTTTGGACAAGGCCTTCTGAATGGTACGTCAAAGTATTTCTATCTACCTGAAGCACATACGGACTTTGCCTTCGCTGTTTGGGCACAGGAAATGGGCTTTTTAGGCGGTATTCTGGTCGTATTCTTAATGGCCATGTTTACGTATTTTGGATTCCGTATTGCTAATAGAGCACGCGATGCTTTTGGTAGATGGTTAGCCATTGGGATTACGATTCTCATCAGTGGTCAAGCATTCTTCAATATCGCCATGGTTTGTGGTATGTTGCCTGTAACAGGTGTGCCATTGCCATTCGTTAGCTATGGTGGTTCTTCTCTAATGATGAATTGTTTAGCTATCGGTATTTTAGCAAGTATTGCGAGACGTGGCGTAGAAGGTGTTAAACCAGTAGGTAATAAGGAAACGTTACCTTCGTTGCGCGAGGAAACGCAGAGTCGGTTTAGACCGAAGAGAACGGTTGAACCTAAATTACCGGGACGTTTTGTACCACCAAATAAATGATAATATATGTGTTGTGTATGAGGGAAAATTATGAACGATTTTATTGATATTCAAGAACGCCCATCATTGGGTAAATTATTGCCACTTAGCTTTCAACATTTATTTGCCATGTTTGGCTCTACCGTACTTGTACCGTATTTGTTGAAAGTCGATCCAGCAACGGCATTATTTATGAATGGTATTGGTACATTGCTATACTTATTTGTATGTAAAGGCAAGATTCCAGCCTATTTAGGCTCTAGTTTTGCTTTTATTGCTCCTGTCAGTGCGGTATTGGCTGCAGGCTTGGGTTATGAGGCCGCTAAAGGTGCCTTTGTTGTATTTGGCTTATCCTTTGTTATTTTATCGTTCTTAGTTCGCTATATTGGTATCGGTTGGATTGATAAATTATTCCCACCAGCTGCGATGGGGGCTATCGTTGCTATCATCGGTCTTGAACTAGCTCCAGTCGCTATGGGTATGGCTGGACTTATCGGTGATCAAAATCTTGGCATGTCTCATGAGCAGGCTATCATAGTATCTATGTTCTCCTTGATTGTGACCTTGTTAGGAACCGTCGTATTCCGAGGATTCCTTGCTGTAATTCCTGTGCTTATCGGCGTAGTGGCAGGTTATATCTTATCTGCTATCATGGGCGTTGTCGATTTCTCCGCTGTTGAAGCGGCACCATGGTTCTCGCTACCACAGTTTTATGGTATGCCTGAATTTGATATCAATGCCATCGTCATGATTATGCCAGCATTATTTGTAGTATTTGCGGAACACGTGGGTCACCTTGTTGTTACAAGTAACATCGTATCAAAAGATCTTATGAAAGAACCTGGCTTAGAACGTTCTTTATTAGGTGATGGCCTTGCCAATATTCTTTCTGGTTTCTTTGGGGCTACACCAAATACAACGTATGGTGAAAATATTGGAGTACTAGCAATTACACGGTGCTTTAGCGTTTGGGTTATCGGCGGTGCAGCTATATTGGCTATGATTATTTCCTTCGTGGGCAAGGTAGCCGCTCTTATTCATGCCATTCCAATCCCTGTTATGGGTGGTGTATCGATTCTATTGTTCGGTATCATCGCGGCTTCTGGCTTGCGTATGCTCGTAGAACGCAAGGTAGACTATACAAATCCTGTTAACATGATTCTTACATCTGTTATTCTTGTTGTAGGCCTTAGTGGTGCACAGCTCGTAATTGGTCCTGTTGTTTTAAAAGGAATGGGCTTGGCCACTGTTGTAGGTATGGGGATGAGCATTGTACTTCTTATCCTACAAAAAACAGGTATTGGTAATGATCAATTAAAGAAAACGGATGTATAATTGATTATACATTTAACTATATAGCAAGACTTATAATTAACGCGTAGCTTTTCGGCTACGCGTTTTTGTATAGTGGGCCTTTATATATATCATAGAAGCGTGTCTATTGGAAAAATATAAATGTCTATTGTATAATATATTGTATGAAATGATTTGTGAAAGGAGGTTTATATGGATTATATTTTTTGGCTTATTATAGGTCTCGTATTGATGGCTATTGAACTAGTTATACCTGGTGGTATTGCGGGTCTTATCGGGTACTGTTTGTTTATGTGGGGCGTATTTATCGGCCTTGGTGGTACAGATATAGCCTTATATGCGGTGCTCGGTATCACGATTGTATTAGTCGTGGTATTATTAACCTTCTTTAATCACTTTTCAAAAACCTGGATTGGCAAGCTCTTTACCTTAGGGCAACGATCTACCACAAAAGCTGGATATGTGTCTAATGATGTATTAAAGGATCTAGCTGGCAAGGAGGGCGTAGCGCATACAACATTACGCCCTGCAGGTATTGCTAAAATTGATGGTAATTTAGTGGATGTTGTAACCGAAGGGGACTTCATCGATGCCGGTTCACCCATTGTGGTGCTTCGTGTTGTAGGTGGCCGCAATATTGTTAGAAAGCGCGATTAAGCTTTCACCACATCGTCGTAAATAATGGAGGTTATTATGGATGTAGGTATTTTAATTTTGATTCCCATTCTAATGATTGGGATTATGGTATTCTTGTATGTTGTGCCATTAGGCCTTTGGGTATCCGCGTTGGCAGCCGGTGTTAACGTAGGCATTTTTACATTAGTTGGTATGCGTTTACGTCGTGTAAATCCATCTCAAATTGTAATGCCTTTAATTAAGGCGAATAAAGCGGGTCTTGAGGTTAATGTAAATCAATTGGAAGCACATTACCTTGCTGGCGGTGACGTTGACCGCGTTGTAGATGCATTAATCGCTGCTGAACGCGCATCTATTCCGTTGACATTTGAACGTTCTGCTGCTATAGACCTCGCTGGTCGTGATGTATTGGAAGCGGTTCAAATGTCCGTTAATCCTAAGGTGATTGAAACACCAATCATTTCTGCAGTGGCAAAAAATGGTATTGAACTTAAGGTTCGTGCTCGCGTAACGGTACGTGCTAATATTGATCGCCTCGTTGGTGGTGCTGGTGAAGCTACAATTATCGCCCGTGTTGGTGAAGGTATCGTAACAACGGTAGGTTCTTCTGAAGAGCATACAGATGTATTGGAAAATCCAGATCACATTTCTCGTACTGTATTGGGTAAAGGCCTTGATGCGGGTACTGCATTCGAAATCTTATCCATTGATATCGCTGACGTAGACGTAGGACGTAACATTGGTGCTCAATTGCAAACAGACCAAGCGGAAGCAGATAAAAAAATCGCACAAGCTCGTGCCGAAGAACGCCGTGCTATGGCAGTTGCTACAGAACAAGAAATGCGTGCTAAAACACAAGATATGCAAGCTAAGGTAGTGGAAGCACAAGCTGAAGTTCCTAAAGCATTGGCAGAAGCTTTCAGAAACGGTAATCTTGGCGTTATGGATTACTACAATATGAATAATATTATTGCAGACACTAAGATGCGTGAGAATTTAGCAGATGGTGAATAGGAGTAGCTATGGACTCTATTTTGTCTACAATACTATCGGCCTTTACGCATAATCCTATATTTGTTCTAGCTATAATTGCTTATATCGTGTTCTCCTTTTTGAAAAGCTCAAAGACTGAAGATGCTGATGAGTATGAAACCTCAGGTGCTGAAAAGACTTGGGAGGATATGGAGCGTGAATACGGTATTTCTATTGAACGTAAAATAGAAGAACCTCCGGTTAATGCTACATCTAATGATGCTGGCTATCAGTCGTCTAATACTCAGATTTCTTATAATCAATCTGCAGAACAATCTAAAAAAGAGCAACCTAAACAACGAGAAGAACATAAAGTATCTACTAGTAAAACGGTTGCAGTTTCTACATTGACTGAGCGCCTAGCAGAATTTAAGCGCCAAAAAGCAATGGAAGAAGTAAAGATTCCTCTTGTTGATGTAGAGACTCATACGAAGCCTGTAACGAAGAAGGCTCGCAAGTCGTGTCATGATATTAAAGAAGGTATGAAATGGGCTTTTATATTAGAAAAGCCGAAGGCATTGCGTCATAGGGCTCGATAATGTATATCTGTTCCTGATAAAGGCAGGGTTCCCAATGGTCACCGGGGTGACTATTGGGAACCCTTTTTCTATTGCTAAGACTATAATTAGCCTTTCATAATAAGTGTAATAGGTGTGTGAATATAGTTCGCCTAAATTATGTGAAAGGAGCGATTATATGTATCGCAGCGTACGAAATATTCCAAAACAATTATTAGAGAATCTATATGTTAAAGAGAAATGGACCTTACGAGATATTGCCGATTATATTGGGTGTAGTGTAGATACAATTGTAAGGCGTATGCAGATGTATAAGATTGCGCGACGTGAAACGCGTAAAGATATCAATCGCGCAACCTTGGTAAATTTATATGAAGTGAGTCATACTAGTATTGAAGCCTTGGCCCGTCGTTTTAATGTATCCACTGCGACCATATCTAATCGATTACATGAGTATGGACTGCTGTGTACTCATGACCATTCTATACATAGTGTAGAACCAGATCGTATTAAAAAGGCTTATGAAAGTGGTAATAGTACAACTCGTATTGCCCATATGATGGGGCTTTCACGATGGAAGGTATTACATATCTTACATCACATGGGGGTCAATATACGCGGTGGGCGGCGTAAGGTGATGCCTATCGATGAAATGAGCTATTTGTATAGCTATCATGGGTTGAGTACAAAGGATATAGGTATTGCCTATCAACTGCAAGCTAATACGGTTGCCTTATATTTACGAGAATCTGGTGTTGCTTTGCGTGGTAAACGGTTAGAGGTAGATACGAATGAGATTAGTAGATTACGGATGGAAGGATTATCCATTGCAGCTATCGCACGACAACTCGAATGTTCCCCGTCTGTTATAAGAAACCGATTAAAGCAGCAACAAACTTAGTAAAGACGTAGTATTGTATGGTGTCGTATGGTAAATCTGTATAAACCTCAACTCATTCGGTATAGAAATTTGTAGTTAATTACTATATACTTAGATTTATATGATGATGGGAGGTTTATTATGTTCGAATATTTAACATTATTATTACCATTTTTACTGCTAGGGTTCATCGCCGCCGGCCTATCTAGAATATCTGGTGTGGCGTTATCCATGATTATCGTACCAACCTTGTTGATTTGGGGGGCTACACCACTAGATGTGGTTGCGTTTATGCTCCTCTTTGTAGTGTATAATAATTTCACATCTGAAACACAAGATGTACGCCTTGATTACAAGGATCTCGTATTATTTCCTAAATGGCGCTTGTTAATTCCTTTAGTTTTGACGGTAGTTGGTATCTTCATTAATCCAGCTATTGGTATTGCTGTCTTTATGGCTTGCTTTGTATTGGAATTGCTAGCAACCGTGTTCAAACGCATTCCTGAATCGGAACGTCCTGCTGTTCATCGTGTTATTGTACTTTCCGTTCTCAGTGCTATTGTAACCGCTATTGGCGCCTATGTAGGTCCTACTATTAGTGGGGATTACTATTTTGGCTTAGTTGGTTTAGCCATCTTGGCCATTACTGCCTTTGCTTGGTATGCAGGCCGTAATCGAAATGCATTTAAAGGCATTTGGGAATTTATCTGGGTTGATTTCGGCATTTTGCTTGGTTTATTCGGTATTGAAAGCTCCAACTATCCATCTGGGTTGACTCGAGACTATAAGAGTTCTATGGATCGTATGCTACCAATGATTACTGTAGTAGGCGGTTATGCGGGATTGATGGTTATCTTTGGCGTATATGGCATGTTCTCATTGCCATCCTTTATTACTGCCATTGGTGCGGCCATTGGTATACGCTTGTTCGGCTTGTACGAGTTCCCTAAACGCGGCACCTTCTCTTACCTAGCAATTGGATTTGCTATAGCTGCCGTTGTATGTTTATATCTCGTATCTCCTGTACCAACAGGATTTGATGCGGTCAATACGATTATGACCCAACCTATGGTTCAATAAAAGGTGAGTTTTATCATAGTATCAATCATCTAAACTTGTTAATGTGAGAGTAGATAGTTAACATAAACAATAAGGAGATGTGTATCGTGAAAGATAATACTACTGTTGAAGTACATTCTAATGAAGTTGTAGAGACGAGACCATTTCCGCCATTCTTGCCGAAGAATGCAACGGTTATGATGATGGGAACATTTCCACCAACATCTGAAAAGCGAGCCATGGAATTTCATTATCCGAATTTTCAAAATGATATGTGGCGTGTTTTCGGTTTGGTGTTCTTTGATGATAAAGAACATTTTAGAAAAGGGGAAGAAAAAGCATTTGATGCGGAAAAGATTAAAGCTTTTTTATCTCAAATTGGTATAGCTTCTTGTCCAACGGTATTGAAAGCTATTCGTGAGCATGGTAATGCATCTGATGCGTTTTTAAAGGTAGTTGAGCCCGTTCCTCTCGCTGACGTATTAGCACAAATACCAGATTGTACTCATATTGGTACAACAGGTGGCAAGGCTACAGAAATCTTACTTAGTTTATTACCTGAAAAGATAAAACTACCTAAAACAGGAGAAACGACTCCTTTTGTTTATGAAGGTCGAGAACTTTCTTTGACGCGTTTGCCATCTACCTCTAGAGCCTATCCGTTGAGTCTTGTGAAGAAGGCGGAGGCTTATAAAGCATTTTTTAAAGCTTGTGGATTAGAAACAAAATAATTGAATAATAGTAGGATACCTTTGATGGTCTATTCTAACTGGTAAATTAGAGTAGAACCTATCAAAGGTGTTTTTATTATTAAAAATTTACGTAAATAGGTGATATGGTAATTTGCTTATTATATATAAATCTATGAGATTAGTCATAATTAAAAGTGATAACAAAAATAACTATTTAATTCTTGTTTTTTATGATGAGAGGTCTATAATTAACCAATGTCATTATATGGTTGACAAATATTTTAGAAATAGGAGTTGATACTATGGATAAGGCTAAGGAGGCCTTATGGACAAGATCATTTGTCCTCGATACTTTGATTAATTTCTTAGTATTTTTGATTTATTATTTATTAATTGTTATTATTGCCGTAGTGGCAAAAGATAACCTTCACGCCACAGCCAGTCAAGCAGGCTTAGCTGTTGGTATATATATTATCGGTACCGTCGTGGCACGATTATTAGCGGGACGCTTTATTAGTGTCTTAAGTTGCCGAAAGATGCTGTACTTAGGTTTGTTTATTTATTTGGCTTCAACAGCCATGTACTTCTACACACCTAACTTGTTAATGCTCGATAGCGTTCGATTCATAAATGGTTTTGCTTACGGTATTACATCAACTGCAACAAGTACGATTATTGCTGCTATTATACCTCAATCTCGTCGTGGCGAAGGGATTAACTACTACGGTTTATCTACTTCTCTTGCTGCTGCAGTAGGTCCATTCTTAGGTATTTTAATGCTTCACAGTCTTGGCTATGATTTTATCATCGCATTCTGTGTTGCACTTATCGTTATTTGTGGCATTGGCGCCGTAATTATGAAGTTTAAGGAGCCTAAGCTTGATATCGATTCTGAAGCTCATAAGGGTATTAAGATTTCCGATTATATTGAACCTCGTATGAATTCTATTAGCCTTGTTTCTGTGCTTGTAGGCTTTGCATACTCTGGTGTTATCGGCTTTATGGCAGCTTATACAAAAGACTTAGATCTTATTATGGCAGGTACATTCTTCTTCGTTGTCTATGCCGTAGTGATCACTATTACAAGACCTTTACTTGGTATTCTATTTGATATGAAAGGGGAAAACTTCGTTTTATATCCTTGTTTCGTATCTTTAGCGCTTGGTATTTTCTTACTATCCATTGCTCACTCTACATGGCTTGTACTTTTATCCGCCGTATTCGTCGGACTTGGATATGGTACATTCATGTCTAATGGTCAAGCGGTAACAGTTAAAATTGTACCAATTCACCGCATTGGTGTTGCCACATCAACATACTTTATCGCCTTGGATGTGGGCCTTGGCTTTGGTCCATATATCTTAGGTGCCATTAAGGAGGTAGTCGGTTATACAAGCATGTTCCATGTAACTGTAGTAGTTGCCCTTGTAGCTTTAGTTTCATATTACTTATTCTACGGCCGATATGTAGGAACCGACAAAGACCTTTCCTTGAAAGCACGTGCTGAAGAAGAACAAATTAGAAATCGTAAACGTAATGGTAAACTTGCGTAGAACAATGTTTTACATTGGATATATAATTTCATAGAGTAATAAAAAATGACTATTCGAGACATTGTTCGAATAGTCATTTTGCTATTTTATGGTACTATTTTTCGATATTTACGATGTTAACGATAACTTCAACAGCTTTTTTCATATCGTCAATACATGCAAATTCATGACGACCATGGAGATTTTCTACACCAGTAAAAATATTAGGTGTTGGAATGCCCATAAAAGAAATTTTAGAACCATCGGTACCACCGCGGATAGGATCGCAAATAGGTGTAATACCTGCTTTTTCCATGGCTGCTTTGGCTACGTTTACACATTCCATATTATCTTTGATGATATCGTACATATTGTAATATTGATCTTTTACGGAGACTTCGCAAACTTCACGGCCATAGATTTCATTTAATGTTTGACCTGCTTGTAGGAAAAATGCTTTTTTCGCTTCGAACAATTCTTTGTCATGGTCGCGGATGATGTAGTTCATCTTACCAGTATCTACTTGTGTTTCCATGCTCATGAGCATAAAGAAACCTTGGCGACCACAAGTGTGTTCAGGAACGGCCGCCCCAGGTAATAACGCGTCAAATTGCATAGCCAGTTTAGCACAGTTAATCATGATACCCTTTGCTGTACCCGTGTGAACCGATACGCCTTTGAGCGTTACAGTACCGCCAGCCGCATTGAATGTTTCATACTCGAGTTGACCTAGGCTTTCACCATCAATCGTATAGGCAAAATCAACAGGGAATTGTTTCACATCAAAGTGATCTGCGCCAGTACCAATTTCTTCATCAGGGCCAAAGGCACACATGATTTTACCGTGTTTGATTTCTGGGTGAGCCACGAGATAGGAGAGGGCTTCCATAATTTCGCAGATGCCAGCCTTGTCGTCACCGCCGAGTAGTGTGAGACCATCTGTTACGACCAAGGATTTACCAATATAGTTCTTTAAATTAGGAAAATCTGTACGACGTGTGAAAATCTGATGTTCTTCGTTGAGGCAAATATCGTTGCCATCATAGTTTTCAATGATGCGTGGCTTAATATTTTCTGCGTTATAGTCGGCCGTATCCATATGGGCGATAAAACCAATAGAAGGGGCCTTTGCATCTGTGTTAGCATTTAATGTACCGATGACAAATCCGTTTTCTCGATTGTAGATGACCTCATCAAGACCAATTGCTTTCAAATCAGGAACAAGCACATTGGTAGCAAAATCAACTTGCGTTTGCGTACTGGGAATCGTTGTACTTTCCTCGTTAGACCGTGTATTTATGCTTGTGTAGCGTACAAAACGTTCAACCATTGGTTCCATAATAAGCCTCCTTGAGAGAATGTATTGAATATATAATTGGTTGATACCATAGTTAGACCTATTTAGCCTATATATCTTAATTGTAGACTAGTAGTACATAAAATGCAAAGTCTATCGGTGCATAATGTGTAAAAATATTCGTATTATGCATATAAAGCAATTGAATCGTATATAATGCCGTGATAGTATAAAGGTGGATAGATATACGTTTGTGTTTTTTATGAGGAGGTTTTACTATGTCGGACGAAACTCGTTCTATTCCGCCCGTAGAACCGGTACTTGATCCTAAAAAGGACTACGAAGAAATTAATTCATACGTAGTATTTTGGGGCCTGTTCTATGCAGCAATCTTTACACTGGCTGTTGGTTATCTATGCTTGAAAATCGGTCAAACAGTAGATGCCTTTGCTCCAGTATCTGTACTTGCCATGGGTACAGCAGTTATTTTGAAACGGAAAAATGCGTTTGCTGAAACTGTACACATTCAAGCAATCGCCAGCTCTAGTACAAACACATTAGCTGGGGCTATGTTCTTCTTGCCAGCCCTTTACATTTGGGGTGTAACAGATGTAACCTTTACACAAATGGCAATTCCAATTATTCTCGGTGGCGTACTTGGTGTTCTATTATGCGTTATGTTCCGTCGCTATTTTGTAGAAGAAATGCACTATGTGTATCCATTCCCAAGCGGTCGCGCTGCAGCTGAAGTATTGATGAGTAATGAAGGTAGTAAAGCTAAATTGATGTTAGGTTCTGGCCTTATTGCTCTCGTATATGACTTTATTCTAAACAGCCTTGGCTGGTGGGAAGAGGTCATTCGTACAGCTACGTTTAAATGGGGCGCTGCCTTAGCAGACCAAACTAAATTGACGGCTGCCGTAGACACTGATGCAGCGTTGCTCGGTCTTGGTTACTTTACAGGCCTTCGCTATGCAGCGATTATTGCAGCGGGCTCCTTCTTCTCTTGGTTCGTATGTATTCCAATTGTATACTTCTTAGCACCAGAACATGTGATGCACATCAATGGTCAATCTGTATTTTTAGCGGATGCTCCAATTCGTAAGGTATTCCTTGATTATGTGCGTCATATTGGTATCGGTATGCTTGCTATGGCCGGCATCATTGGTCTTTTGAGCATGTCTAAGGTGGTTGGCAGCGTTGTTAAAAAAGCAGTTTTAGATATATTCACATCCAAAACTACAGAAGTTAACTTGCTCCGTACGCAACGTGATGTTCCTACATCTTGGATTGGTGCAGGTATCTTGTTATGTACCGTTTTATTTGCCGTATACTTCCACTTTATGTATTCTGAAAGCCTAGCGCAAACAGGCGTAGCATTCTTAATCGTTCTAATTATGTCCTTCTTACTTGCTGTAGTAGGTATTAGCTCCATTGCCTATACTGGTACAGAACCGGTATCCGGTATGACAATCTTTATGATTATCATTTCTGCTGTATGCTTAACAGCTGCTGGTATGACTGGTAAAGTCGGTATGATTGCAGTCCTCATGATGGCATCCTTTATCGGTACAACCATCGGTATGGCTGGTAACTTTATGTCAGAACTTAAGGTAGCGCACATGACAGGTGCTACACCTAAAAAAATGGAACAATGGCAAATCGTTGGTACCATTCTCTGTGCTGTACTTTCTGTAGGTGTCATGATCTTATTAAATGGTGCCTATGGTTTTGTAGGGGACCATGCATTGAATGCTCCTCAAGCGAATGCAATGGCTGCTATCATCGAACCTATGATGACTGGTGGTAGTGCACAATGGCCTTTATACATGGCAGGCGCATTGTTTGCAATCATCTTATGGATGGTGAAAGTTCCACCGTTGGCATTTGCATTAGGTACATATCTACCTATGGAAATCAACACCCCATTACTAGTTGGTGGTTTGATTGCATACTTTGTACAAAATAGTACAAACGATAAAGCGTTGGCAGACCTTCGATTCTCCAAAGGTAGTACAATTGCATCCGGTCTTGTAGCCGGTGGTGCTATTGGTTCCTTGTTCAGTGCCGTACTTCGTATTGCAGGTATTGATGTATTTGCTCAAGAATGGGTAGAAACACCAGAAGCAACATACCTCAGTATTGTAATGTACTTGTTACTCTGTGCATTCTTGTACAAGGTAGCTATGTACATTAAAGATAAAAAAACAGCTAAATAACATGAATCCTCTCTAAGAGGATTATGAATAACGCTCTCTATGAATACAATTCGTAGAGAGCGTTTTTTATATGGAGATGATTGGGGGATTGTCTTTGGGATATAGATATAATCTATATCAAATAAAACATATTTATATAGTAGGAATTATTGACCTAGGATATATAGGGTGATATGATATGTTTATGTTATCATTGCTAAAGTAACCGGTGAAGACTATGATGCGGCGCCACTTGGTATTGCTGTGAAAAAAGGTAATACGGAGTTACTTGGTAAAATAAATGATGGATTAGCAAAAATTAAGGCTAATGGTAAATATGCAGAGATTTATAAAAAGTGGTTTGGTAAAGAACCACCTGCAGAAGATTTGAAATAGGTGATAGAATGGCTAAACGGAAAGCATTTTTGAAGATTGTAAAGGAAAATGGACCTCTTGTACTAGATGGTGCATTCGGTACAGAATTAGAGCGTCATGGATGTAATATTCATGATGAGTTGTGGTCGTCTAAGATGCTTATTGAAAATCCAGAAATCATCAAAAAAGTGCACATTTCCTACTTGGCAGCCGGTGCAGATATTATTGAAAGTTCTGGTTATCAAGCAACTGTAGCCGGGTTTAAAGCTCATGGGTATGGTACAGAAGAAGCACTAGATTTGGTGAAGTTATCCGTTCGTTTAGCCGTGCAAGCACGTAATGAATTTTTAGAAGCTAAAGCGAATGATGCGCTTACATTGCGTGGCATTACATTAGGTGAACAATTGCCAGATGGCAGTGTCCGTTACTTCTCTGAAGGGGCCTTACCAAAACCATTGGTAGCCGCCTCTGTTGGCCCATATGGTGCTTTCTTGGCAGATGGTTCTGAATATCGTGGCGACTACGGTGTACAAACCGAATATTTAGAAGTATTCCATATTCCTCGCATTGCATTATTCTGCGAAGAAAACCCAGATGTGTTAGCCTGTGAAACTGTGCCGTGCTATGATGAGGCCATTGCCATTGCCCGTACCTTGTGTGATCCGCTTACGACAAAAGGCATTCCCGCATGGATTTCTTTCTCTTGTAAAGATGAACATCATATCTCAAGCGGAGAGACCATCATTAAATGCGCTGAAATGATCGATAAGGTGCGTCAAGTGACGGGGATAGGGATTAACTGTACAGCGCCGGAATATGTAGAATCCTTAATCAAAGATATACGGTCTGTAACTAATAAACCGATTGCTGTATATCCAAATCTTGGTGAAACCTATGATGGAGAAACCAAGACATGGTCAGGCGGACAACAAAGCTTTATTGACTATGTTGATGTATGGCGCAAGGCCGGGGCTAATATAATCGGTGGGTGTTGTCGAACAAATCCTGATATCATTCGTGAAGTAGCAAAACAAATACATGTAAAATAAATGAGAGGGACTGTATAAGTACAGTCCCTTTTTGCTTGTATATAGAAAAAGAAGGCCATCCATCGGATAACCTTCTTATATGTGGCGGAGAGACAGGGATTTGAACCCTGGGTACGGTATAACCGCACACATGATTTCCAATCATGCTCCTTCAGCCGCTCGGACACCTCTCCATGTATTCTGTTGTGTAACAGGTACTTGTATAGTATATGAAAAAGTTAGATTTATGTCAAGAACAAAATAGTAGAATTATTATAGTTTCATAAGAGTTTTAAAAAGCCGCCCCGAAGGGCGGCTTTTAGTAAGTATATTATAATACTTCTTTGATTTCTTGTGCATCGATGGATGCTTTGATATCGTCTGCCATTTTTTCGATTAATGGGATATCTTCTTCTTTTAAAGAGGATTTGATATCAAGAGGTTGGGATACGATTTCAATATCTTTGAAGTCGTTTTCGAAATGAGCAACCATTGTTTTCATTGCAGCGGAAGCCCAGGAATGATTACCGATGATGGATACCTTATGATTTTGGAAGTTAAGCGCTTTTAACTCGTGAATGAAGTTTTCCATAGTAAGGTATAGGTTCAAGTTATAAGTTGGTGCAATTGTTACCAAGTTTGTATATTTCCAAGCATCAGCGATGATGTAGGAAGGATTAGTTTTGGAAACATCGTAGATTTTAATATCTGTAACACCCCGTTTAGACAATTGTTTAGCCAATTGTTGAGCGATGTCACGAGTGTTGCCATACATGGAACCGAAGGCGATAACAACACCTTTTTTCTCAGCTGTGTAGCTGGACCAGTGTAAGTATTTGTGCAAGATATATTCAATCGTTTCAGGTGTGCGCCAGATTGGACCATGAAGTGGAGCAATGCGTTTGATTTCAAGGCCGGAAACCTTGCGAATTGCATTTTGTACTTGAGGACCGTATTTACCAACGATGTTTGTGTAGTAACGACGAGCTTCATCTTCATAGGTTGCTACGAAATCAGTTTGGTCAGCAAAGATGTTGCCATTGATTGTACCAAATGTACCGAATGCATCAGCAGAGAACAATGTACCTGTAGATTTTTCATAGGTACAAGTTACTTCTGGCCAGTGAACCATAGGCATTGTGTAGGATACAAGAGTATGTTTACCTAAGCAAATTTCGTCGCCTTCTTTTACTGTGTAATATTGATCAGGCTTTGGTGTGCGGTAGAATTGTTCGAACATGCGGAATGTTGTTGCATTACCAACCATTTTACAATTTGGATAGCGTTCCAATGTTTCTAACAATGTTTGACAGTGGTCAGGTTCCATATGGTTTACGATGATGTAATCAAGATCACGACCATTTAAAAGGTGGGATAAGTTGTCAAAGTATTCTTCGCGAATTTCTGCATCAACAGAGTCTACAACGCAAGTTTTTTCATCATCGATGAAATAGCTATTGTAGCTTACACCATTTGGAATAGGGAATAAGTTTTCAAAACGTTCAGTTGTCCAGTCATTACTACCAATCCAGTAGATATTATGGGTCATTTTTTGAGCACAATACATAGTAATATCCTTTCCTTACACATATGTATATACATAACTAACCTCATCCATGTGATGACGGTTTAATTAATTATATTGACATCTTATAATACAGTTTTTTTAGAAAAAAATCAATATATCGATATATGTCAATGTGATATAACTGTGTTAACTTTCACATATTAGAATGTGTATTGTGAAAGTTTGTAAATATAGCCCATTCCGAAGAATGGGCCATATAGATTATTTAAAGTATTTTACGCCGGATGTGAAGATTGGCATTTCTAAGTTGCCTGGAATATTTTTACTAATATCTGAACCACAGCGTTCGGAGTGCGCCATTTTACCAAATACGCGGCCATCAGGGCTATAAATACCTTCGATAGCAGCCACGGATTGGTTAGGATTAAATCGTCCATCCATGGATGCTATACCGTCAAAGTCGACATATTGTGTAGCGATTTGACCAGTTTTATTGAATTCCAATACTTGTTGAGGAGATGCGATAAACCGACCTTCACCATGAGATATAGGAACCGTATAAATTTCGCCAGCCTTAGCTTCACACATCCAAGGAGATTTTGTAGAAATAACCTTAGTGTTAGCCATACGAGATACGTGGCGTCCAATGGTATTGTATGTCAAGGTAGGGTGATCTGCCGTTAATGTTTCAATATGGCCACCAGGCAATAGACCTAATTTAATCAACGCTTGGAAACCGTTACAGATACCGAGAACTAGACCATCTTGTTTATAAAGTAGGTTTTCGAGGCCTTCTGCAAGATATGGGTTGCGGAATAGGGTAGCCATGAATTTACCAGACCCATCTGGTTCATCGCCGCCGCTAAATCCACCAGGGAACATAAGAATTTGAGACTCTGCTAATTTAGCTTTGATTACGTCAATAGACTCTTTTAATTGTTCTGGCGTTTGATTGCGAATCAGTACGATGTCTGCAATAGCACCAGCTCGTTCAAAAGCACGAGCGGAATCGAATTCACAGTTAGTGCCAGGGAATACAGGGATAAGTACCTTTGGTTTAGCACCTAAGGAGGTACTGCGAGGCTTTGCGTGTTGATCGTGAATGTAAGCTACCGCTTCACCAGTACCGGATTTTGCTTCCAATGGGAATATATCTGATAATGGTTTTTCGTATGCTTTTTCGATTTCATCAAGTGTTACAGATTGGCCGTTCCATTCGATGACAGGTTTGTCTTGGGTAACTGCAATAACGCGAACGTCGGACAATTCAAGTAAATGGTTAACCGCTGTAATATCTACTTCTACGATGAAAGAACCAATAGCTGGTTGGAAAATAGCTCGTTCTGCATATTTGTCGAACTTAACGCCAATTTTATTGCCGAGAGCCATTTTGGAAACTGCTTCAGGGATGCCACCTTGGTCTACTACATAGGCAGAGTATACGCGACCTTTTTCAATTTCCTCTTGTAAGATATCACAATTTTCTTTGAAGTGATCCCAGTCAGGTGTATCGTTGTACGTACGAGGTACATCAAAGTATACGAGACGATGGTCAGGTCCTTTTAAATCTTGGCTTACAATATGTTTAACAGGTGCTGTTACCGCTGCAAAGGATACGAGGGTAGGCGGTACCGTTAAATCCATAAATGTACCACTCATAGAATCTTTGCCGCCAATGGCACCGATTTCAAGTTCTTTTTGCGCTTTGTACGCACCTAGAAGTGCTGCTACCGGTTTACCCCAAGATTCTTTGGAGTGTAAACGTTCAAAGTATTCTTGTAAAGTAAGGTATGCATCTTGACGACGACCACCGAGTGCCACAAGTTTTGCAACGGATAAAAGCACGGCATATTGTGCGCCATGGTATGGACTCCAAGCGGACAATTCAGGTACAAAGCCATGTGTCATGATACTAGCAGTTGTTGTTTCACCGTGAAGAACTGGTAATTTTGCCACCATACCTTGGGTAGGTGTTTTTTGATATTTACCACCAAATGGCATGAGCACTGTGTTGGCCCCAACTGTGCTATCAAAGCGTTCAACAAGGCCTTGTTGAGAAGCAGTGTTTAATATAGATATTGCTTCGAGCCATTGATCTTTGAAATTGTCGGCACTTGCAGAACCACGGCGGAAATAAGATTTTTCAGTAGGAGCTGTCACTACAGCTTCTTGTTGTTGACTCGCTCCATTTGTATTTAAGAAATCACGACTGATATCGACAATTGTTTCTCCGCGCCATGTCATGATGAGGCGATTTGTATCGGTTACATCGGCAACGATTGTGCATTCAAGATTTTCTTCATCGCAATACTTCATAAATGCATCAACATCGGTTGGTGCAATGACGCAAGCCATACGTTCTTGGGATTCGGAAATAGCGAGTTCTGTACCATCGAGACCGTCGTATTTTTTAGGTACTAAGTCAAGGTTGATGGTAACGCCATCTGTTAGTTCACCGATGGCTACGGAGACACCACCAGCACCAAAGTCATTACAACGTTTGATGAGTATTGTTACCTCAGGGCGACGGAATAAGCGTTGAATTTTACGTTCTGTAAGGGCATTCCCTTTTTGAACCTCTGCACCACATGTAGCGAGGGATTCTAATGTATGTTCCTTAGAAGAACCTGTAGCCCCACCGCAGCCATCACGACCTGTTTTACCTCCGAGTAGTACGATGATATCACCTGGTGTTGGTACTTCACGTCGCACTTGATTGCGCGGAGCAGCACCGATAACAGCACCGATTTCCATGCGTTTTGCCACATAACCTGGATGATAGTATTCTTTAACTTCACCAGTAGCAAGGCCGATTTGGTTACCATAGGAGGAATAGCCACGTGCGGCTTCAACAGTAATTTTCTTTTGTGGTAGCTTGCCTTCTAGTGTATCGGCTAGCGGTGTGCGAGGGTCTCCGCTACCAGTGATGCGCATAGCTTGATATACATAAGAACGGCCACTTAGAGGATCGCGGATACAACCGCCAAGACATGTGGCAGCACCACCAAAAGGTTCAATTTCAGTTGGGTGATTGTGAGTTTCGTTTTTGAATAGCAAGAGCCATTCTTCTTCTTTGCCATCTACATCAACGGGAACGATGATAGTACATGCATTGATTTCTTCGGATTCATCAAGGTTAGTAAGACCGCCTGCATGACGCAATTCTTTTACAGCTAATGTGGCCATATCCATGAGAGAACGAGCTTTTACCTTAGTTGTATATAACAAATTGCGACCTTCAGTATATTCTTCTAGTGCTTCCTTGATTGGTTCTGTGAAACGACTCTCTTCGATAGTAATATCCGTTAACTCTGTCATAAATGTAGTATGGCGGCAATGGTCAGACCAATATGTATCGAATAAGCGAATTTCTGTAATCGTTGGATTGCGTTTTTCTACATTCTTGTATTGCTTTTGAATTAATTTGATATCTGCCAATGTCATAGCGAGTCCATATTCGCTAATCATATCTTGTAGTGCATCCTCTGACATTTCTGTAAAACCGTCGATGATAGCTACATCTTCTGGCTCTTCTAGTTTAAGTGCCAAGGTATCAGGTAACTCGAGACTTGCTTCTCTAGAATCAACAGGATTGATGTAATATTGTTTGATTGATTCTTTTTCTTCGTCTGTAAAAGTACCTTCTATGACAAATACTCTTGCACAACGAACGGTATGACCTGTTGTAAGTGTGAGCATAGAAATACATTGCTCTGCACTGTCTGCACGTTGATCGTATTGTCCTGGTACATATTCGATAGCAAAGACAAAAGCATTTGCTGGAATATCTAATGTTTCTGCTACTAAATCAACAGGTGGTTCAGAAAAAATCAAATGTTTAGCCTTTTGTAATGCGTCATCGCTAAGATTTTCTACATCATAACGTTCATAGATTTGCACGGCTGTAGCTGGTACATGTAATTCTTGCTGTAATGTAGCTAATACATGTGCTGCTTCATTAGCGAAAGCATCACGTTTTCTTACAAATAGTCGTTGAATAGCCATATAGCCTCCTGTAATATGCAGAATAAATGAGTTCTGGTGTTGACAAGATAAGTATAGTCGGTCTAGACTTATAAGTAAAGATAATCTTACTTATATAAAGATTAACGCTACTTATAGATATGAAGTTTTCATGAAGGTCATAAGACCAAAATTTCATAAACCGTAATAATAGCATCTTGTTTTGAGTAAAAAGTAGAATATTAATAATGTATTACTATACTATTAGTATATAACAGAGGAGGATAAAATGGCAGTATCAGCAGATCTATATAGATCATTTTTAGGAGTTGGGTTGTATTTGTCATTTTCTCGCGCTGCAAAAGAGCTAGGTGTTTCGCAGTCCGCAATTAGTCAAAGTATCAAACAATTAGAAGGCGAATTAAAAATGCCTTTATTTGTGCGCACTACTAAATCGGTAGCATTTACGCCAGAAGGCAAGGAATTATTCGATACAGTAGCCAAAGCATTTTCCATTCTAGATAATGGGATTACGCAATTACAAGAACGGGTGAATCAAGCTTACGAAAGCTTGAATATTGCTGCTACAGATACACTGTGTCGTCATTTCTTGTTGCCCTATTTTCATAAATGGCAATTGCAAGAAAATCAAATTGGCTTGCATATCATAAACAGACCGTCCCCAGATTGTGTGGAAATGGTCATTAATAAAGAAGTGCAGTTAGCTGTAGTTAATGACTACGAAGGTTTGCGTAGCAATACACAATTAGAAGTTACTACCTTGGCGAGCATCCAAGATATTTTTGTGGGCGGTCATGAATATAAAGGGGCAGGCTTCTTTGACCAAGGCCGCTTGCTAAGTGAGCCTATGTTGTTACTACAAAAGGGAACAGCTAGCCGTACTTTCTTTGATGAAGTAACGCATGGTGCTTGTAGTAAACCGCGTTTTGAATTGAGTAGTGTAGACGTTCTCCTCGATCTTGTGGAAATTAACATGGGAATCGCTATGTTGCCAAGTAATGTGGTGCAAGAAAAAATGCAAGAAGGTACTGTCGTAAAAATTGATACAGATATTCCTGTGCCAACGCGAGATATCGTACTTGTTCGGTCGCGTCTCGTTCCACAATCCGAAGGCGCTGCTAGATTTACAAATTTATTGACTAATCGTGAAGATAAACGAGACAAAGTTTTATAAATATGAATTACAAACACACTTTATTCTTTTTTTCAATAAAGTGTGTTTTTTTGTTGACCCTAAGCGTTGATTTACGTTAAAATTTAAAGATAGTTATGCGGAGGTAAAACGAAATGGAATTATTAAAACAACGCATTCGTGAAGAAGGTATTGTCTTAAACAATCGTGTATTAAAAGTTGATGGTTTTTTGAATCACCAAATCGATCCACAATTATTTAAAGCTATTGGTAAAGAAATTGCTGACCGCTATCGTGATGCTGGTGTTCAACGTATTGTTACCATTGAAGCATCTGGTATTGCCTTGGCATTGATGGCTGCTCTTGAACTAGATGTGCCATTAGTATTTGCTCGTAAGAAAAAATCTATTCTTATGGTCGATGATGTGTATCATTCTGTTGTATATTCTTATACAAAAGAAGAAAATTATGACATTACAATTTCTAAAAAATTCTTGCCAGCAGGCGAAAAAGTTTTAATTATTGATGACTTCTTGGCCTCTGGTGAAGCAGCTATGGGGCTTGCTAAACTTGTAAAAGATGCAGGCGATGAAGTGGTTGGTATGGCAATTGCTATTGAAAAGTCTTTCCAACCAGGTCGTGAACGCTTAGAAAATGCTGGTTTCCGTGTTGAATCCTTAGTGCGCATCAAAGAATTTAAAGATAATAAATGTGTTTTTATAGAGGACTAGTCCTATAGTTTTTTGCGGAGAGAGGTAGAAATAATGAACGTAAAAGCTGAGAAATTTGATGTACTAGTAGCGGACATTGAAAAATCTGGCAATAAATGGTTTACAAAGGATGTTATTGAAGGCGATGAATACAATACGGTTGTATACCATGGTCGTTTAGAAATTCATGGTAATTCTTTACCTGTTTTTATCGTGTTGGATGATTCTGTATTCTCCTATATTCGTGTTGCAGTTACAACAACGAGCATTACAGATGCAGCCATTAAAAAAGTATTGCCTAAATTGAATGAGCTTAACCAACAATTTAAAGTGACAAAATACTATGTAAATGATGAAGATAGCAATATTTACACTGATATTTCTGTGCCATCTACAGCTGAAACATTTGAACCCGCAGTATTGGTTAATCTTATGTTAGAGGTTATTAAACCGCACTTAGATGAAGTTCATCCAGAAATTTTGAAAATTGTAGGACAAGCAAAATAAGAGGTTAGTATGAATCCTAAAGCATTAGCCTTTGATAAATTCATGAAGGCAGAAGAAGTAACGGCTTTTGAGCGTAAAGATTTTGATGATGAAGACGGTACAGTCGTATATCGATCCTATATTAAATCACCGCTTTGGGATATGCCGATGTTCGTGATCTTAGATAATAGTATTTACAGTGTTATCCGTTTGGTGCTTGGCCCTGAAAAGGTAACAGCACAGAATATGGCGGCCATTAATGCATTGATCAATCGTGAGAATGCAATGTATAAAAACTATAAATTCTATATTGATGAACAAGATTCTACATTGTATTTAGATTGCGTCTACATGTGTGCTAATGATGAGTTTATACCAGAGTTGATGTATGCTTTAATGACGTCGATTGTGGATTATATTCCTGAGGCCGTTGGCGATTTAAAAGCTGCTTTTGAAAGCAATGTACAATAAAATATGATATTCCTTATAAGATAGTATATCGTGTGAATAGGGAATAGAATACAAGGGACTTCCATACCTATGTGTGGAAGTCTTTTTTTATCAATGTACATTCGTACATAATAATTATTATTCGTATCATACTGTGCAATCTTTAATATAAGTATTGTATAGTTCGGAATATAACGAACAATTATAAAAACTAATATAATTATTATTCGAAAAATGATTGACCGATACAAATTGGTCTGATACAATTTAGATACAGATAAGGAGGCGTTATCATGAAGAGACATATGAACTTAACATCCGTTACTATTATGACTATTTCTGCTAACGCTATCAGTGTGTAAACTCGGCCTTTTTAGGTCGAGTTTTTTTATTAAGGAGGAACAATGAAGGTTGGCATTATCATGGGCAGTAAATCTGACCTAGACACGATGAAAAAAGCATCTGCTATATTAGATGAATTCAATATTCCTTATGAAATGGTGATCGCTTCTGCGCATCGTACACCAGAGGCTGTTAAGTCCTTTGTGGAGCGTCTAGAAGCAGAAGGAGCAATCGCTTTTATCGCAGGTGCAGGCGCTGCAGCCCATCTACCTGGAGTGGTGGCAAGTTTTACAACCGTACCTGTTATCGGTATTCCTCTTAATGCAACCGCATTAAAGGGCATTGATTCCCTCTTGGCAATCGTACAAATGCCGTCTGGTATGCCAGTAGCAACAATGGCCGTAGATGGTGCAAAAAATGCTGCATTATTTGCAGTACAAATCGGTGCTACTTTCAACAAGGAACTAAAAGAAAAATATGTTGCCTATCGCAAAGATATGGCTGACAAGGTTTTAGCAGATAATGCTGCATTACAAGCAGAATTAAATAAATAATTATTACATAGGAGGATTACTATCATGGCTAATATCGATTTGGAAAAATTAACACTTTTATACGAAGGCAAAGCAAAACAAGTGTATCAAACAGATGACAAGGAAACATATATTGTTCACTACAAAGATGATGCCACTGCATTTAATGGTGAAAAACATGATACTATCCTTGGTAAAGGCGTATTGAATAATAAAATTTCCTCATTCTTCTTTGAATTATTGAAAAAAGAAGGCGTTCCAACACATTTCGTTCGTCGTGAAGATGACCGTAACCAAACAGTATTGACGTTGAACATTGTTCCTCTAGAAGTTATCGTTCGTAATATTGCTGCTGGTTCTATGGCTAAACGTTTTGGCATTGAAGAAGGTACGCCTCTTAAACATCCAATTCTTGAATTCTGCTACAAAAATGATGAACTTGGCGATCCATTTGCCAACGAATCTCAAATCACAGCTCTTGGCTGGGCTACGCAAGAACAATTGGATAGAATTTCCGAAATTACTATGAAGGTTAACGATATCCTTAAAAACTTCTTGGCTACTAAGAATGTAACATTAGTCGATTTTAAACTTGAATTTGGTACACATAATGGAGAAGTATTGCTTGGTGACGAAATTTCTCCTGATACATGCCGTTTCTGGGATGCAACAACAGGTGAAAAACTCGATAAAGACCGTTTCCGTCGCGACCTTGGCAATATCGAAGAAGCTTATAAAGAAATGTTATTCCGCTTAACGGGCGAACGTGCATAACCTGGGGGTTATTGATGAACTACGATCCAATTTTTGACAAATGGCATGAAGAATGTGGCGTCTTTGGTGTGTTTGACCGCACTGTTGACGTTGCACGATATGTATACTGGGGATTGTTTGCCCTTCAACACCGCGGTCAAGAAAGTGCAGGTATCGCTATTACCGATGGTAATGAAGTGGCTCTAAAAAAAGGTATGGGTTTATTGACTGAGGCTATCAAGGAATTACCAACATTAAAAAGCCATATGGGGACTGGTCATGTTCGGTATTCTACAACTGGCTCTAATAACCCACGTAATATTCAACCTCTTGTAATCCATTATCAAGGTGGCCAAATTGCAGTGGCTCATAATGGCAATTTGACGAATGCTCTAGGCATCCGTCGTCAACTTGAAGCAGATGGTTCCATTTTTCAAACAACTATGGATTCAGAGGTTATCGTAAACTTAATCGCTCGTTCTAAGGCTGATACGCAAGAGGAACGCATTGCTGATGCGGCACGTCAAATCGAAGGGGCCTTTTCCTTGGTTATTACAACTAATGACTCTCTCGTTGGGGTTCGCGATCCTCAAGGCTTTAGACCTCTTTGCTTAGGTAAGACTGAACATGGCTATGTGTTATCTAGTGAAAGCTGTGCTTTTGATGCTATAAAGGCTGAATTTATTCGCGATATTGACCCAGGTGAGATGGTTATTATCGATGATCGTGGTGTGCGCAGCACAATCTATGCAGAACCTCAAAAAATTGATAAAAAACTTTGTGTCTTTGAATATATTTATTTTGCGCGCTCCGATAGTAAAATTGATGGACAATCTGTATATGAAACACGACTCAATATGGGACGTGAACTATATAATGAAACTAAATATGATGCAGATATCGTCATGTCTATTCCAGACTCTGGCACGACGGCTGCTCTTGGATATGCTTGTGCGTCGGGCATCCCTTTTGCAGAAGGTTTGATTAAAAATCGATACAGTGGACGTACATTTATCAAACCTAATCAAGAAGAACGGGAACTAGCTGTGCGTATGAAGCTAAATGCTATGCCAGAGGTTGTAGGCGGTAAACGTATTGTATTAATCGATGACTCTATCGTGCGTGGTACCACAAGTGGCCTTATCGTTAAGATGTTAAAAGAGGCAGGCGCTAAGGAAATCTATATGTGTGTTAGCTCGCCGGCTATCGAATATTCTTGTCACTATGGTATTGATACATCGGTTCGTAAAGAATTGATTGCGGCCACACATACAATTGAAGAAATTAGAGATTATATTAAGGCAGATAAATTGCATTATCTATCAAAAGAAGGCTTGTGCCGAGCTATTAGCGGCGTGCCAGAAGCGGATTTATGTTTCGCTTGTTTCAATGGCGATTACAGGGTAGATGTGCCTACAGAACAAGAGGAAGGGGTCAAATATGTGCTCGAATAAAACAGGATTAACCTATCGTGATGCAGGTGTAGATATCGATGCCGGTAATAAAGCCGTAGAGTTGATGAAAGAATCCGTAAAAAGAACATACACAGCAGGTGTTGTAGGTGATTTAGGTGGCTTTGGTGGCCTATACTCCTTAGCAGGTCATTCCATGGAAGAACCAATGCTCGTATCTGGCACAGACGGTGTTGGCACAAAATTGCGCCTCGCTATCATGATGGATAAACATGATACGATTGGACAAGACTGTGTTGCCATGAGTGTAAATGATATTCTTGTGCAAGGGGCAACGCCTCTGTTCTTCTTAGACTATGTAGCGGTTGGTAAACTTGATCCCGTACAAGTCGCTGATATCGTACGCGGCGTCGCTAATGCTTGTGAAGAATCAGGTTGTGCTCTCCTTGGTGGGGAAACAGCTGAGATGGCTGGTTTCTATGGTGAAGGTGACTATGATGTGGCAGGTTTTGCCGTAGGTATTGTAGATCGTCCTAAACTGATTACAGGTGAACATATTAAATCTGGTGATGTCATTCTTGGTTTGCCATCCTCCGGTGTTCATTCCAATGGGTTCTCCTTGGTTCGTAAAATCGTTTTCGACCATAAGGGTTTCTCTATAGATCAAGACATTCCAGAATTTGGTAAAACCCTTGGCGAAGAACTATTAACACCAACACGCTTGTATCCTAAAGCTGTATTACCGTTGATTAAAGAAAACTATATCAAAGGTATGGTTCATATCACAGGCGGTGGTTTCTATGAAAACATTCCTCGCGTACTACCAAATGGCGTAACTGCTGAGGTAGATTGTGATACATGGCCACGCCTTCCTGTGTTTACAAAATTGCAAGAATGGGGCAATGTGGATTGGCATGAAATGTACCGTACGTTTAACATGGGTATCGGTATGATTCTCATCGTCGATGCCGATGATGTAGATACGGTGAAAGCTAATCTTGAAAGCCGAAATGAAGCTGTATATGAAATTGGTCGTATCGTTGCAGGCGAAGGTCCTGTTGTCGTAAAAGGGGCGGTATTTAATGACTAATTCCGTATCTAAAAAGCGTCTTGCTCTATTTGCCAGTGGTAGAGGCTCAAATGGCGAAGCCTTGTACAAGGCGATGCAAGAGGGGCTTATCAATGGAGAGTTTGTCGTTATTATCACAGACCATGCAGATGCAGGTATTGTAGAACGCTCTAAAGGATGGGGCATTCCACTTATTGCTATTGAACGTAATCAATTTGATTCAAAGCAAGCCTTTGAACAAGCTCAATTGGATGTTCTTGAGCCGTATTGTGTTGATGGTATTGTGTTGGCAGGTTACATGCGTATTGTAGGGACCGGCCTTATTGCTCGCTATGAGCATAAGATTTTAAATATTCATCCTGCTCTATTGCCATCCTTTCCAGGGCTTCATGGTCATCAACAGGCTATCGATGCGGGTGTAAAAGTAACAGGTTGTACCGTTCACTTTGTAGATGCTGGTATGGATACAGGACCTATCATCATGCAAAATACGGTTCCTGTATATCCAGATGATACAGAGGATACCTTATCCGAACGATTATTACCCGTAGAACATGCAACATATCGTGAAGCACTTCGCTTGTTCTGTGAAGATGTATTACGTATAGAAGGACGCATTGTACATTATATTTAGGAGGAACGATGATTCAAAACGCATTACTTAGTGTTTCTGATAAAACAGGTATTGTCGACTTTGCCAAAGGTCTTGTAGACTTAGGGGTGACCATCTATTCTACAGGTGGCACGTTGAAAGCTATTTCTGATGCAGGCGTTCCTGCAAAGGCTGTAGAATCTCTTACCGGTTTTCCTGAAATGATGGATGGTCGTGTAAAGACGTTACATCCAAAGGTACATGGTGGCATCTTAGCGATTCGTGATAATGCAAAGCATCAAGCCGCTATGGAAGAACACGGTATTTTACCAATCGATTTAGTGGTTGTAAATTTATATCCTTTCCGCGAAACGATTGCAAAACCAAATGTTTCATTAGAAGATGCTATTGAAAATATAGATATTGGGGGCCCGACTATGGTGCGTTCTGCGGCTAAAAATAATGCATATGTAGGCATTGTGGTTAACCCTGATCACTATGATGAAATTCTAGAAATGCTTAAAACGAATGGCGCGTTGACCCAAGACTATCGTTTTGCACTCGCTAAAGAAGCATTTGCTCATACTGCAGCATATGATACGGCGATTGCTAATTATATGAGTGGTGTTATTGGAGAAGGCCCTACACCTCCTGAATATTTAAGTGCTTATGAAAAGGTTATGGACCTTCGTTATGGCGAAAATCCTCATCAAAAGGCAGCTTTTTATAAAGAAATTGGCAAGGCTCACGGCATGGGGGCATTAAAACAACTACACGGTAAGGAATTATCCTATAACAATATCGTCGATATGGAAGCTGCGTGGAATATGGTGTGGGAATTTACTAATCCTGCTGCTTGCATTATTAAGCATACGAATCCTTGTGGTGCTGCAACGGCAGCAACATTACACGATGCGTATATCAATGCCTATGAAGCCGATTCTGTATCCGCCTTTGGTGGCATCGTTGCGTTAAATCGCGAAGTTGATGTGGCCACTGCCGAAGAAATGAGCAAGATTTTCTTAGAAGTTATCATGGCGCCAGCTTTCACAAAGGAAGCTCTAGATATTTTGGAAGCGAAGAAAAATATTCGTCTCATCGAGTTATCTAAGCCTGAATCTGGCCAAGTAACTGTGAAAAAGGTGTCTGGCGGTATGCTCGTACAAACGGAAGATGACATCGTAGAAGACCGTGCTAATTATAAGGTTGTTACAAAGGCGCAACCTACAGAAGAACAATGGAAAGCTCTTGAATTTGCATGGAAGCTTGTAAAGCATGTAAAGTCCAATGCTATCTTAATTTCTAACGAGAAACGAACACTAGGTGTTGGTGCCGGTCAAATGAATCGCGTTGGATCGGCTAAAATTGCCCTTGAACAAGCTGGAGAGGCTGCAAAAGGGGCTGTTCTTGCATCTGATGCGTTCTTCCCATTTGGCGATACCGTAGAAACAGCGGCTAAACATGGTATAGCTGCTATTATCCAACCAGGTGGTTCTATCCGTGATGAAGAATCCATTAAGGCTGCTGATGAAGCAGGTATTGCGATGGTATTTACAGGCATTCGTCATTTTAAACATTAGAGGTAACTATGAAGGTTTGCGTAATCGGTAATGGCGGCCGCGAACACGCTATAGCGTGGCGTTTATCCATCAGTCCGAGTGTAGAAAAGGTGTATGCCGTTCCTGGCAGTGCAGCTATGAAAAATTGTGCTGAACTAGTAGGCATTGATTGGTCTCATACGGATCATCTTATCCGTTTTTTGAAAGATAATAAGGTGGACCTTGTTGTTGTAGGTCCTGAAGCGCCTCTTGTGGCAGGTCTTGCAGATGCGTTGCATGAAGCAGGAATCCCTGTGTTTGGGCCTTCTAAGGCGGCTGCTCAATTGGAAGGTTCTAAGGTCTTTGCTAAAGATCTGATGAAAAAATATAATATCCCTACAGCTGCTTACGGTGTATTCTCCAATGTAGATGAAGCAAAACAATTCATCGCCAAAACAGGGGCCCCTATTGTGGTGAAAGCAGATGGCCTAGCAGCTGGCAAGGGTGTTGTAGTGGCAATGACTGTTGAAGAAGCTAATGCAGCAGTTGATGACATGCTAAGCGGAAATCGCTTTGGCGAGGCTGGTAGTACCGTTGTTATTGAGGAATTCATGGCAGGTGAAGAAGCGAGCCTTCTTGCCTTTGTAGATGGTAAGACCGTAGTTCCTATGATTGCGTCTCAAGATCATAAACGTATCTTTGATGGTGATAAGGGTCCTAATACAGGCGGTATGGGAACCTATGCACCAGCACCTGTGCTAACTGATGCATTGCGCGATGAAGCCATGAAGACCATTTTAGAGCCTATGGTAGCAGCCATGGCAAAGGAAGGTATGCCATATGTGGGCTGTCTTTATGCAGGCCTTATGATTACTAGTGAAGGCCCTAAGGTCGTGGAATTTAATGCTCGCTTTGGCGATCCAGAGACACAAGTGGTATTACCATTGTTGGAAGGTGATTTAGGACAAATTATGATGGCCTGTGCTACAGGTACATTACAACCTAATATGGTGAAATGGAAAGATTCTTCTGCTGCCTGTGTCATTCTCGCTTCAAAAGGCTATCCCGAAACCTCGTCTAAAGGCGATGTCATCTTAGGTGAACTTGTACAGTATGATACATCCATCATTTTTCATTCTGGTACGAAGTTAGAAGGTGACCATTATGTCACGAATGGTGGTCGTGTTCTTGGTGTTGTGGGACTGGGTAAGGATTTGCGAACCGCTTTAGACCGTGCCTATGAGCGTGTTGATCATATTACATTTAAGGGCATGCAATATCGTAAGGATATTGGTGCAAAAGCTTTCAAATAATACATAATCCCCTATACTATATGCATATGCATACGGTGTAGGGGATTTTTATTGCCTATAATTTAGTATGTACCCGTGATATAATAATATCGATATACATAGAAACACCAATGTAGATGACATTTGGTGATGTAATAGAGTCTGTTTTCTTTGTAATAGCGATATACCATTATGATTTATAATAAAGAACCGTTACAACTGAATAGTCCTGTAGCCTTTTGGCTTAATTTCCCCAATGAGGAACGTGTTTTTTGGGTGGACCGGCAAAGTAATCGTATTGTTGTAGGCGCTAAACGTCTAGCCACAGTTAAAGATGATGAGGACCGCCATAATTATGCGTATGTATTTTATGGGGATACTTTTTTTGACACATCAAAGGATCCTAAGTGGTTGGGAATGGGGCATGAAATGATTGCGTTCACCCATTACTACATCGTAGAAAATGGAGAAGCCTTTTATTTGCATGCTGGTGAAAGTGTTAGCATCGAAGATATAGAAGTGCCTCATATTCGTCATGATTTCCGTGAAACTAGTGATGATAAAGGCGATTGGGACCGCTTGATGAATGCCATTTCAGATGGAATCGGCCGTGGAGAGATGACAAAGGTGGTCGCATCCCGTGAGGTGCAATTCACAAGTGATACACCGTTTAATGTGGCGAGTATCTTGGCCAATTTGGTTGAAAATAATCCGAACTGTTTCATCTTTGGCTATGAGAAGGATGGGCGCACCTTTGTGGGGGCCTCTCCTGAAATTTTGGTGCGTCATCGTGGTAGCGAAATTCTTAGCTATGCACTGGCTGGAACCGCGCCAAAGGATGGCCCTGATGCGTGGACTAAGGAACAGTTGCTAAGTGATAAGAAAAATCTCTTTGAACATAATATCGTCCGTGACCGTATCGTGAACACGATGAAGCAAATCACTCCAGACGTTACGGTGGGGGAAACTGGTATTATGGAGCTAGCTCATCTCTATCATTTACGTACCATTATTACTGCAAAAGATAGCACAAAATCTCTCGTAGAATGGGCAAAATTACTACATCCAACACCGGCTCTTGGTGGTGAACCACGAGAGAAGGCGATGGCTCTCTTAGAAACATACGAAGCTCATGAGCGCGGTATGTACGCTGCACCATTTGGTTTTATGAAGGATATGGGGGATGGCATTGTTGTCGTTGCCATTCGTTCCGCTTTGATTATGGATAATATTCTCTATGCCTATGCAGGATGTGGTGTGGTTGCCGATTCTGATGCGGATGAAGAATATATAGAGACTAATAATAAAATGCGTACTATTCTAGATGCATTGTAAATGGTAAAGATTTAGTGCGAAAAAATATGATGAGGAATATATCCTCATCTATATTACGGAGAAATTACATGAATGAATATATCGCCGCCTTGGTGGATGAATTCGCCCGATTAGGCATCACATATGCCGTGTTTAGCCCTGGTTCGCGCTCTACAACAATGGCCATGCTATTTAGGGAACACGGTGCTTTTGAAACCTATATGAATATTGACGAAAGGTCCGCAGGATTTATGGCCTTAGGCATCGCAAAGGCCCATAGAAAGCCTGTAATTCTCGTGTGCACGTCGGGCTCAGCGGTAGCACATTATATGCCGGCTGTACTAGAAGCACAATATAGCGGTGTACCCTTGATTATTTTATCCGCAGATAGGCCTCACACATTGCAACATGTAGGGGCTCCACAAACGGTAGATCAACAAAAAATATTTGGTACAGCTGTTAATTATTACGAGGAATTGGCAGTACCACAACAGGAGCATTACTATACATATCCGCGCCTAGTAGCTCGTAAGGCTTATATGAAGTCTATGGATGTGAAAAGGGGACCGGTGCATATTAATGTACCGCTCTTTGAGCCATTGGTACCGGAGTTAGATGGGAGACATTTTGAATGTGGCAGACAACCATTTTCTGTTGTTCCGGCTGCTATTCAGCCAGGTGATGTATGCACTATCTATGACCTCCTTGCGAATAAAAAAGTGCTTATCTTAGCGGGGCCAAGTACGAATCTTGAGGATACCGATGCCATTCTTGGTCTATCTAATATATTCCATGCGCCAATATTAGGTGATCCATTGTCCAATATGCGTCGTGTTTATGATGAACGAGTCATTACATCTTATGATGCATTGCTTTCACAAGAGGTGTATCGAGATACATTGCGACCAGATTGCATGTTACAAATTGGTCAGATGGTCGTATCTAAGCGCGTTCAGCAGTGGGTGGCATCCATGCAACATATCCCAATTATATCTGTTAGCTCTACAATGGACTATACAAACCCTGCAGGAAACACGACCCTCTTTGTACAATCGACACCACAAGGTTTGGTTGATGCACTGAATATGGAGATTTCTGAGCTTCATGTAATGGCAAATGAGGTCCATGCAGAAGTCGCTGATGAGGAACTCAATACAGTTGATAATGGCTATTTGGCTACGTGGATTGATGCAGACGGTGTAGGCCGTAAACAACTCGATACAGTAGCTAGGGAACAAGAGCTATTTGAAGGATATACGATTCATCTATTACAAGAATTGTTGCCGAAGAATAGCCAACTTGTGGTTGCCAATAGTATGAGTATTCGAGATATGGATTATTTCTGGTCTGGTAATCGTCACAGTGCTATTATCTATGGTAACCGTGGCGTTAACGGTATTGATGGTACCGTTTCTACCGCCCTTGGCATCGCCACAAATGGCATGCCTACCGTATTGCTTACGGGGGACTTGACCTTCTTTCACGATTTGAATGGCCTCGCCGTGGCGAAAACGCACCCATTAAATGTAACCATCATTGTTCACAATAATGATGGGGGTGGCATTTTTGAATATTTGCCGCAAAAGGGAACGCCGCATTTTGATTACTTATTTAGTACCGCACAAGGCCTAGACTATAGTGGCCTTGCGACCCTATATGGTATCGACTTTGTACGTGTGTCGAGCAATGATGAGTTGAAAAATGCGTTACAAAACTATGTAGGAACAGCAGGTGTTCACGTTATTGAAATCCCCACATCTAAAGAACGAAGTCGGGAATTACATGCGCTATATACGAAGATTCCTACAAACAAGGAGGACCGACTATGAGCCAATATGCTTGCAGTATTATAGATAACTCCCTATACAATCCAGCACTTCGCATGTATGTCGATCTTGGTGAGTATCGATATGGGGTGACGCTAGCTGGCGCCGGTAAACCTCTTGTGTGTTTACATGGTTTTTCTGAGTCTGGTTATACCTGGGATGGCATCGTTGTGCCAGGATATCAACTTATCCGTATCGATACGATTGGACATGGAGATTCGGATATTCCAGAGGATGAGACTGCCTTTTCTATTCCTACTATGCTCAACGATTTGCATACGGTGATTTCTGCCGTGGCTGGTGAAAGCTATTCTCTCATGGGATACTCCATGGGGGCACGATTAGCTTTACTATATGCTCTTGAGTATAGTTCTGAAATTGAAAACCTCATCTTAGAAAGTGGTTCTGTTGGCATTGAATCAGAGGTAGAGCGACAAGCGCGTAAAGCTGCTGATGAACAATTAGCACTAGCTATAGAAGATAATGATGGAGAGTGGTTTGCTACTAAATGGGCTAACATTTCTATTTTTGAAAGTCAACATCAGCTTTCACCAGTTGTACAAGATAAGTTGTTTCAACGTCGGTCTCATAATAGTCCTTATGCATTAGCGGCTACATTGCGTGGCTCGGGGCAAGGTGTAATGCCCTATGTGGGTCATCGCTTACAAGAATTATCCATGCCATCTTTATATATTAGTGGCGCACTAGATACAAAATATACTACAATAGGAGAAGAACTGTTTAGTAATATACCAAACTGTGAACATGTCATCGTCAATGGGGCGGGACATAATGTACATTTAGAAAAGCCAGGCCCATTTATGACGGCCTTAGCAGATTTTTTATATAAGGAAAGGTAATATCCATGAGCAAATTTGATTGGAAAGTATTGGATCGTAATTATGAAGATGTAATTTACGAAACCTATAATGGTATTGCAAAAATCACGATTAATCGCCCAGAAGTGCGAAACGCATTTCGCCCTAAAACCGTAATTGAGCTTATTGATGCATTCACAATTGCTCGCGACGATGCAGAAATCGGCGTTATTATCTTGACTGGTGCTAACCACGGCCAAGGTGAAGATAAAGAGGCATTCTGCTCTGGCGGTGACCAACGTGTGCGCGGCAATGGTGGTTATGTAGGCGATGACAATATTCCTCGTCTTAACGTACTTGACTTGCAACATTTAATCCGCATCATTCCAAAACCTGTTATCGCTATGGTAAATGGTTTTGCCATCGGTGGTGGACATGTATTGCACATCGTATGCGACCTTACCATCGCTTCTGAAAATGCAAAATTCGGTCAAACAGGTCCTCGCGTAGGTTCCTTCGATGCTGGTTATGGTGCTGGCTACTTAGCACGCATGATTGGTCACAAACGCGCTCGTGAAGTATGGTTCCTTTGCCGTCAATACACGGCTGCACAAGCTTATGAAATGGGCATGGTTAACTGCGTGGTACCATTCGACAAATTGGAAGAAGAAACAGTTCAATGGTGTAATGAAATTTTGGCATTGTCCCCAATGGCATTGCGCATGTTAAAAGCATCCTTCAACGCCGATACAGACGGTCTTGCAGGTTTACAACAATTTGCAGGCGATGCAACATTGATGTACTATACAACAGATGAAGCTAAAGAAGGCCGTGATGCGTTCAAAGAAAAACGCAAACCAGACTTCAAACAATTCCCTAAATTCCCTTAATCGGAATATGGTTATTAGTCCTTATGTATGGACCTGAATCCTTTACATGATAAGCAGTGCGCCTCTATATGAGGCGCCTTTCTTATACGTATATGTTTTATAGTATTATGGCTAGCTAAGAGGTGAGATGATGGAATGGTTACGATATGGAAAACAGTACTATCCGAATCGTATATGTATGAATAATTACACATATCAGGATATATATAGTGCTGTTGTGAACGTGGCGACGCGATTACAAACACTGTCAGATACACGTATCGCTATAGTGTCGGATAACTCCGTAACAATGGCCGTTTATCTCTTGGCAGCCATGCTAGTCCGCAAAGAGGTACTCTTATTAAATGTTCATCTTACAGCGGGCGAAATAGAAAAACAGTTATGTGAGCTGCATATTACAACCGTGTTACGTAGTGCTAAGCGATGTGGCCAAGTACCTAAATCGGTAACGTCTATGGAGTTCGAATCTATGGAGTCTATGTTGCATAATGGGGAAAAGGATATCTTTGATTGGATTGTTAATGATAATGATATAGCAGCTATCATGAATACCAGTGCTACAACGGGGCAGTTTAAATCAGTGCCGCTTCGTTGGGGTCAAATTAAAGCGCATGTACAAGCATCACAAGAGGTGCTTGGTAGGTCTGAACAGGACAATTGGCTCATGGTATTGCCCTTATTTCATGTGAGTGGCTTATCTATTTTGATGCGATCACTCTACAATGGAACCGCAATGACAATCATGGAATCCTATGACGAAGAACAAGTGCTGCAATATATTCATGATGGTCGCATCAATATGATGTCTTTAGTACCTACCATCTTAAAAAATTTGGAACCTCGCATTACACACCATCAATTGCGTGTCATCTTATTGGGCGGTGAGTTTATACCGCGGCCTCTAGTTGATGCATGTGTGGCAAAACAACTTCCGATTTATAAAACATATGGCATGACAGAAACCTTTAGTCAAAGCGTGACCATGCCTGTATTATCAAATCTAAATAAACTCGATTCGGTAGGTAAACCCTTGCCGAGGATGACCGTACATATCGTAAATCCTGATGTCGATGGGGTCGGGGAAATCCATTTGAATGGGCCCATGGTTATGAGTGGTTATATCAATCGCGAGCCGATTCATGGCGATTTTAATACCGATGATATGGGTTATGTCGATGAAGATGGGTTTTTATACATCTTAAATCGCCGTACAGATTTGATTATTTCTGGAGGCGAGAATATCTATCCGAAGGAAATTGAAGATACTGTGTATGCTATGCAAGGTGTGAAGGAATGTGCGGTTATTCCTGTAGCCGATACGAAATGGGGGCAGGTGCCCGCACTATTTGTTGCTTTTGATGATATAGATGCATTAGGTACCGATTTGAAAATGATCGTACGAGGCTATCTTTCTAGTAAGCTAGCCAAATACAAGGTGCCTAAATACATTACAATTATGGATGCATTGCCACGTAATGGGACAGGTAAGATTATGCGTAAGTCGTTGGCCTCCCATCTCGACATGACTGCGTCAAATGGAGGTTCTTATGAATGATGTATTGAACTTTAAATCCATAACGACGTATCGTGTGGCTTTGCCGTTAAAGTTTGAATTTAAAACGGCTAAGGGTACTGTTCGTGTTCGTGAAAGTATCATCGTTCGTATCGAGGATCAACAAGGCTATGTTGGATACGGGGAATGTGTCGCTTTCACAGACCCTTTTTATACGGCGGAAACTGTTGATTCCGCATGGAAACAATTGGTAGATACCTATATTCTAGAGTTGCGCTTGATGCGGCCAAAACCATTAATGGCCTATATTCGGCAGTTACAATTTTGGTTAAAGCGCGATAATATGCCCATGACGATAGCAGGCCTTGAAAATGCTTTAATTAATCTAGATTGCAACCGAAAAGGCGTGAATTCTGTGTCGTATATCATGGGGCAGTCTTTAGAATCAACTATTTCCAATGGCATCGTCATTGGTGACGTGTCCATGGATGAACTATTAGGTATCGTGGAACAGCATGTAGCCAATGGTTGTAAACGAATTAAACTCAAGGTATCGCCTCGTGATGGTTATGAACGGACACGACTTGTGCATGATGCTTATCCAGCTCTAGCCTTAGCTGTTGATGCTAATCAAAGTTATACCTATGACCAGCTGGATATGGTGGCTGCCTATAATGATTTGAATTTACTATGCATAGAGGAACCCTTTAGCATGACGAATTTGACTACCTATAAAACGTGGAAGGAATCGTTGCCTAATTGGCCTATTACGACCTCTATTTGTTTAGATGAGTCGATTTTATCCTATGATGACTTATCTTATGCAATCGAGTATAGATTAATCGATGTACTCAATGTGAAAGTAGGTCGTCTTGGGGGCTTAATACAGACGCGAGCCGCTATTTTACGATGCCGCGAAGCAGGTATTCTCTATTGGATTGGTAGCATGGTTGAATCAGGAATCTCAAAGATATTATATGTTCAACTTGCTGCCTTAGGTGATACCTATATGGCAGGGGATTTATCTGATTCTAGTCGCTATTTTGAACATGACCTTATCAATCCAGCAATTTTATTTACCGATGGGTCCATGCAGGTGCCTAATGGTGCTGGTCTTGGCGTTGATGTATTGGATAATCGTATTGAAGAATATACAGTGGAGAAACGAACACTATGACAATGATAGACGCATTACAAATCGATTGTGTAGAGCTAACTGGACCTACCAGTGGGCAAGGGGTGATGCATTTAACTAGTTATCATGCGCAGCCACAAGGCTATCTCAATGGCGGAGCTACCTTGGCCTTTGGTGAAATTTTATCAGGGATGCTCAGCAATCAACTGATTCGAGATGATCAATTTGCTGTAGGACAATCGGTAACCGCAAATCACATGCGCCCTATGAAAGCAGAAGGCGATTTGATTGCTAAAGGACAGCTACTCTTACAAGGGAAAACATCTCATGTGTGGCGCTTTGATATGTATGATGAAAGCCATCGCTTGATATCTCAGGTTACCGTAACCTGTGCGATAGTACCTAAAAATCGATAAGAAAAAAAGACCTCTTTTTGTAAGCTGATACGGAAAAGAGGTAGATGATAGCAAAATTCGACTTTGGCCCTGCGAAGCCCGAAGGGCGTAAACAGACCCGGCCGGTGGAGAATTTTGCTATCATCTACTTCTACAAACGTATTTACTACGAAAGAGGTCTTTATTTTCTTGTGATTTTATAGAGTGCTTCGATATCTGGGATATCATAGATAGCCCAAGTTCCGTCACCGATGTGCTTCATAAGTACTCGGATGGGAGCTATTTGGTTTGTTTTTGTATTGTGAATCGTTACGGTTACTGTGGCGGTATCGCCATCATCTTCAGAGGTAATGTTCTTGATTTCCAAATGGCGTTGTTTAAATAATTCACCGCGTTGGATGCGATCTATCATAGAAAACGTATTGGATGTATCTTCGCTTTCAACATCTGAATCACTACTATTTTGCGATTTGAAACTATCTGGATCCTCTACATATTTACGAATTACATCATCAAGAAGGGCTGGTCCAAATGTTTTTGTTGCTGCCACAGCGGCCTTGCCTAATGGTGAGGATGTATCCACATAGGTGTTGCCTTCGCGGGTAACGATATTTTTAACCAATGATGTTGTATCGATGTGCTCCAATACCGTGTCCGCATCTTTGTTTTCAACGGCTTCACGGATAGTTTGGAACGTATAGACTGGTGTATGAGGAATATACCATAAGAAATACCACATAGCGCTCAGTGCAGCTATGATGGCAATAATGATTGCTATTGTTAATGTTTTTGATCTCATAATGTTGCTCCGATGTATATAATACATATATTTTAACACATAAATTTCTCCTTCTCTACAGTTGTCAGCGCTTTAGATTATAGGTATAATAAAGTGTATTCATTTTATATTCATCATTAAAGTGAATGTGTAAGAGAGGAGTTAGAAATGAAAGACAAATTAATACTAAAAGCTCTGGTTTGCAGTGCTTTTATGTGCAGTCTAAGTGTGGGAACGATGGCTGCAGATGTGAGTACTGACGTAAAAGCTGGGGATACTGAACAAAGTAGCTGGATGGATCGTACTGATGTTGGTATTGGGGTTCAAGGTAGTCAGAGTGATACATATCATGATGCAAAAATAAATCCAGTACCGTATACCAGAAACTCTAATTCATATTATCGTAGCACTCATAGTGCTAAAAATAAGGTTAAACCTGTACAATATTTTATAGAAACGATACAACCTATTAAGTATTACGGAAAAAATGACTCATCCGTTTTATTTGTGCAAGGTCGTTTAGATGCAAATGGCGGCGAAAAGATTTCTACTCATGCTTATTGGAATGGTGGTGGGGGATCAGAACATGACAATCAGGCAAATAGCCAGAATGACTATGTTGATAAAGGTGAAACAGTTCAGCATGATTCTCTTGGCCTATTAGGAAGTATTGGCGTTGGGTATCGTCGACTTAGTAAGCATGAACATGCCTATATAGGTGCGAATACATTTTTGGATTATGCATTTAAAAACAAATTATCTCGTGCCAGTATTGGTTTAGAATACGTTGCTGGCTTGAATAAAATCAGTACCAATGTATATTATGGATTGTCTACAAAAAAGACAGAGCCATATTATTTTAATGATTCGCTTATAATAGTTCCGAGACAAGATGAATTTCATGATCCAAATGATGGGCATCCAACTGGTTTTACCAAGATACGATATGCTTATGAGCATGTACTAGATGGCTATAACCTCCGATATACACGTGACTTTAAGAATGCGCGATGGGTTTCTACATATGTAGATGTATATCATTGGAAAACGAAGATCCCTAGCGAACATCCAACTAGTATGTATTATATTAATCAACATAAGTGGCAATCTATAAATGGTTTGAAGTTCGGGGCTATATTAAATGTTACGCCTCATATTTCTTTAGATTTTGGTTTTAATAAAAATAATATTAGTTCTGGTGACCCTTATGTATCTATTATGTATACATTAGGTCAGTCTAAGTATGCGTACTTTGGTGGTAAACATAGCGAAGACACATTGACTACAGCACGTTCCGAGATGCTCGATAAAGTAAAACGTCATGAAATGGCTGTTGAATACTATTGGGAGCAAAATTATCGAGATACACCGTGGGATGTTTTATAAATAGTATAATAGTTATGTAGTCTCTATAATAAACAATTCCATATAATTATATTTTAATTGGCGCTTAGTTTTCTTAAAGAATACTAGGTGCCAATTTTATTTCTATAAATTTTGGTTTAATCTGGAGTATATTCAAGTATACTGAATATAAATGATTAATATATACGATTTTTGATGTATAATTCATATTTCTATATATTTTGGAAAAATTCATTTAAAAATTAGAAAAAAGTACTTGCATTATATGAGTGGCTCATGTTAATATATACGAGTAGTCAACGAGAGTTGATACGCGGCCCCGTGGTGTAGCGGTTAACATGTCGCCCTGTCACGGCGAAGATCGTCAGTTCAAATCTGATCGGGGTCGCCATTTTTTTTTACAAAAAACATGCCTCGGTAGCTCAGTCGGTAGAGCAACGGACTGAAAATCCGTGTGTCGACAGTTCGATTCTGTCCTGAGGCACCATTTTTGTATTCCACGCGGTTGTGGTGGAATGGCAGACACGCCATCTTGAGGGGGTGGTGAGCGTACGCTCGTGAGGGTTCAAGTCCCTCCAACCGCACCATTTCTACAAGCTAATTAATAGATGGTAACGAATTGTATTAAACAATAACGGACATAGAATTTATATAGCTATTTGGAAAGGGAAGATGTAATAAATCGTAACGCATTGTAACGATAATTTGCCCCTTTTCTGCCCCTAAAAAAATAAATATTTGCCCCTTTTATATGAGGGTTATAATAGGCTACTGCATATGATGCGGTGGTTTTTTTGTTTGTAAAAATCAAAATAAACAGTTGTTTTTGGTACACAATATAGGGTATAAAGGGTGTAAGAAGGTGAAACCCTTGAAAAGGAAGAAAATAAAAAAGTGGCTACCGTTAATAACCGCGTTTATCCAACTTGAAATAGCGATAATACAGTTATTAAATCAGTAACCACAAACCACAGGGGCTCGAAAGAGCTCCAATCTTTCTTAGTATTATACCAATGGAGAGCATATGATTTCAAGATTAACTTTAATAATTAGTATTATTGCCCTTATATTATCGGTTTATAATTTATTAGTAATATTAGGGCTACTGAAATGAAATTAGAGGATGTAATGACAACACAAGAAGCTGCAGAACGATGGAATGTTACGGCTGATGCATTGAAACAGAATTGTAGAGGCCGTGTAAAGAATGGATTTAAAGAAGGCGAGTTTAGAAAGTCTGGGAAAATGTGGCTTGTAACCCGTCAAGGCATGGAACGGCTATATGGGAAAGAAGCATAAATAAAGATTTGTCTTTTCATCGTTTCTTCATGTATGATTAATGAAAGGGTTATAAACTAAATCTAACAAAGGTTGTGATGTTAAGGAGGCAAATATTATGAAAGGAAAAGGACAACAAAGTACTATCTATGATGTTGCAAAATACATAATTGATAACTTTGGACCAATGTCAGCAATGAAGCTACAGAAGTTAGCTTTCTATTCGCAAGCAATGGCATTAGTGTGGGATGATGTACCTATCTTTGAAGATGACTTTGAAGCATGGCCAAAAGGTCCTGTTTGTAGAAATCTATTTCAAACACATAAAGGTATGTTCATGATTGAGGGTTCAGAGTTCTTAGAAAGTTATGAACCAGATATTAATAGAATCAGTGATGATCATAAAGCTACTATAGATGCAGTTTGTAATAGCCTTAAAGATGTATCTGGATATGATTTGAGCCAAATGACACATTCAGAAGCACCTTGGTTAGATGCCAGAGGTGGACTGCCAGCTAGTGCACATTGTGATACTATTATTACCAAAGAAGCCATGGAAGAGTATTACCAAGGGAATTGGTAATATGGCAAATAAAAAAGGTAGAGCAACAATAAAGAGGTCTGAAAAACCACTATCTAATAGGCGTAACTTTGATACAGAGTTATTTAAATGGTCTTTTAAATCATATTACAGTGAACATGAATGCTGGTGTAGATTAGCTGGGAATGATGTTATTACTAATATTATTCATAAGTTAGAGGACTATTCTACACAAACATGGTCTGAAGTAAAATCTGCATCTGGTGGAAAAAGTGAAGGTAATGGGAGTAATAGCCACTATATTCCAGCTATTAAATTGCCAAAAGATTATCAAGAGAAATATATCAAAGATGGGTATATGAGAAATTTTGAACAAGTATTCTCGTTACGATTAACTGCAAAAAAGAGATTAGTTGGATATGTATCAAATGGAACGTTCTTTCCGCTATGGTATGATAATGATCATTCAGTATTTCCAGTTAATCATAAGAGGTAACAAAAGCAAAAGCCACTGCATATCATAATGCGGTGGCTCTTTTTATCGTGAAAGCTTAGTGGAACAAAATTGTGACAATGAATTTTAGTAGCGGAAAATTCCGCCACCAAATTTTACCAAGAAACTACACATCAAAATCGTGGGAAAGATTATAAAGCATACCTTATGAACCGAGATGGCTTTTCACTCCTTGCCATGGGATTTACAGGCAAGAAAACATTACAATAGAAATTAAAATACATTGAGGCTTTCAACGAAATGGAAAAGACATTAAAACAAGGCTATTTAGAAGAGTCTGTAAACCAAAGTGATATACATTGTAAGACCTATAATGGTGTACCTATCATAACCATTGGTGATTTTGCAGAAATAGTAAAAAGAAGTAGAACAAGTATTCTATGGCATTTAAAGGATAAAGGTCAACATATTTGATAGTACAGGGGATTTAGAAAAAGTGGTTAATACTTGCATTCAATAAAAGAAAAATAACGGTTGCCCCTTTTTGAAATGTAGAGTTTAAATAATGTAGTAATGATGCGGAGTATTGAGTATAAACTCTCAATCCGCACCAAATATAAGGATCTACAGTTCGCTGTAGGTCCTTTTTCTATATCTGGATTAGCAGAGTTTTATGGGAGAGAGATATGATTAAAAAAAGTATTGCCTTATGCATGCTTTCACTAGCATTGTCTAGTCAATCTAGTTTGGCTGTATCAGTTGAAAATCAAAGTCAGACGGTAAGTGTTGGAATAAAAAGTAATATAAAATCTGAAGATTCTTTAACATCGGAGTCTGTTGAGGTAATTCCTGGAGCTTTTAAAAGTGTTAGGAAGAGTAATTCAAAATATCCAAGAGAGCTTTCAGATGAAGAAATTAAGTTGTTAAAAGTACAAAGCCAGAAACGATCTAAACAGCGATTAGTAGAATTACAAAAGTCAGATATGAAGGTGGAGTATCAAATTTTTGATCCCCTTTATAATGATCGGGATGAAAAGGCACTCAAACAAATCATACGTTACAATACTTTGGAAACAAATAAGCAAGGTATTGGATATGGTAATCGAGATAAACCATTACGTATCGTAAGCCCTTATATGAGAAAAAATGGACACGGGGAAATTAAATTAACGCATCCAGTTAATATTCCATCCTACAGAACGCGTGCAGATAAGAATAAAGCATATGATAAAGAATTTAAAGCCTTTCTAGAAAAGAATAAAGGGAAATCTTATGATTTATATACACCTAGAACTAAAGAGGAGATAAAAGAATCAATAGAGGCGTTTTTTAAGCCCATAGAGTTAATTGAGTATCCTATTAATAATCCAAAGGATTATAAGCGAGTTGCGGCCATTCCAGGGTTTCCTAAACAAATACCTAGCTTTGCAAAGAATATTCATCTACATAGTAATCCTGCATTCTTGCAAGGCGGTTCATATGTACAACTAGCTTTTGGTGGCACACCAGATCAATTGAAGCCTTACATTGATGAGGCACGGACTGATTCTAAAGTTGTTATTTCGAAATCTGATCTATCCAATGTCTATGTAAAAAACTATGTTGATTCAAAGATGGAATATGCAGATACTTTGAAAACATTAATGCCTACATCGATAGTTGTTGTAAAAAATACAACAGTAGCTATGGGCAAATATGTACAAAATCGAGTGGATAATCCTATTGAGAAATCTGTTGATGAAATATATGAATTAGAGAATCAAGTATTGACTGAGTTTAATAAGATTAAAATTGATGGTGAAAGTAGCGATGCTAAGTATAAGCGTTATATAGAAACTCGAAAGAGAGTAGAGGCTGAGCGAGATATATTAAAACCTAAACAGATGGATATGGTAAGTTTAGATAAGAAGGAATATCCTATTTATACAGAGTCGGAGAATCGAAAACTACAGAAACAATATTTACATAGATTGTCTTTTAATGAAGACTCGGTAAAATTACCTGATGATTACGTAATATATTTATTTGATTTTGGTGGTAATTGGAATCATCCGTATGCACTGGGGGCAGCAGTGAGCCCTGAGAGAAATTATATTATTTATTTCTGTCAGCAAGGTTAATTGTAGGTTTTATATTGTAATTAGCTGATTTAATCTCTTTATAAATAGCAATTATTAAACTAAAAATAAATTATTGACATAAAATATTTTAAAATATAAAATAATTGTAGACATACTGGCGTGTCAAAAAGGGATTAGAGAGTTTAGCCAGATACAATATGATATAGTTCGAGAGATCTATATACAAATTAAGACATGTTACGAGAGAGACGAGAGAAGAGTAACATGTCTTTTTTGTATACCTAAAAACAGATAATAGCTCGTTTTATATAGTATAATTACAGCTTTTTATACTACGGCTGATAAATAAATATAGTAAAAAATAAATAAAATATGGATGCTACAAGAAATTCGTGCAGAAATTGCTGCATTAAAAGCAAGTATGACAAAATAATATAATTAGAGTTATAGACAGACACCTCCTTATGTATTACAATGTAATACATAAGGAGGTGCTTTGTATGTCAAATATTTCTGTTAGACTTAATGAACAAGAAGAAAATCTATTTAAAACCTATGCAGAATTTATGGATGAAACATTGTCTACACTATTTAAAAAAGCTTTACTAGAAAAAATTGAAAATGACTTTGATCTTAGAGTAGGCCAAGAAGCTCTGAAAGAATATAAGCAGGATCCTGTTACATATTCTGTAGCGGAAATGCGTGCAAAGTATGGTTTATAAGCTAGAGTTTAGTAAACGGTTTGACCGACAATTTTCAAAGTTGGATAAGTCAACACAACGTTATATTTTTAATTGGCTGATAAAACATTTGGATAATGTAGAAAATCCACGATATTCTGGTAAATCGTTGACTGGTAATAAACAAGGATTGTGGCGGTATAGAATTGGTAACTATAGAGTTATTGCTGATATTAGTGATACGAATTGTGTAATTATAGCGGTAGAAGTAGGTCATCGGAAATTTATTTATAAGTAGAGGTCATAATAATGAAATACTTACGTCGTGAATTAAACCAAGTAGAAAAGGAATATCTCAAACAATTTGGTGAAGATTCTTTAAATCGTGTTATCCTTCATGACCCAAATACAAAGGATAAACAAGAGGTTCAAGATACGATTGATATTTTGAAAGAAGCGATAGCCAAAAATAAACCTCTGGAACAAGTGCCAGAGGATATGTGGAATCTTATTGAATTCTAATGTAAAAGACACATTGCAAATCATTGCAATGTGTCTTTTGTGTTATAAGTTTATAGATTATACAGTTCAGGTTTACGATCTCTAAATATATTTATTTTGTTACGAATGTCTTCGACAACGGCAAAATCAATTTCCACAGAAGCGATGCCTTCCTTAGTATCCATTTCTAATAGATTTGTACCCCATGGATCATATACAGCAGAGTGCCCCGTACTTTGAACGCGGCCAACTGTACCACAGCCATTTACAGCACATACAAATAGTTGGTTTTCGATGGCCCGTACTTCATTGAGTACTTGCCAGTGTCGTAGACGCATGGTAGGCCATTGAGCCGGTACAAATAGCAATTCTGTATTTGGTAATGCGGCCATGCGCACTAATTCTGGAAAACGGATGTCGTAACAGATGACAGTACTACAAGGAATGCCATCTAACTCAAAATGTGTGGTATGAGTGCCACCTGCAAAATAGTGATCTTCTTTTGCGGGACTAAATCCATGCATTTTTGAGTACTCTCCGACGAGTTCGCCTTTGCGGTTGTAGGCATAGGACGTATTGAATACGACATCATTTTTGGCAACGGCTACGGAACCGCCTACGATATTTACGTTATGCTCTTTTGCAAATGTGCTTAATAATGATTTTGTTCGTTCTCCATTTCTATCAGCGATGTTGATTAATTCTTTAGATGGGTAAAAACCTGTGTTCCATGTTTCTGGCAATACGATAATATCTGGGCTTTCAGAAAGAGACTGAACGAGTAACTCTTGAACACGATTGTAATTATATTCAACGTCATTGACATGGACGTCCATTTGAATAATAGTTAGGCGTTTTTTCATAGTACATCCTTTATTTGGTGAAATGGTATCGTTTATGTGAAATATATTATAATTAAAATATTAAAACATTATTGAGTAGATTACAATCACGGGTAAACAATTCGCTAGTTTTTACTATTCTCCTTATAAATGATATAATATAAGTTATTAAATTGTGTCTATATAAAGGGGGACCTATGAAACGATTTTCATTGGTAGTGCTTTTCACAATTGTAATTGCTACAGCGTTAGCAGGATGTGGAATGCTTTCACAGCAAACGACAGAAAATGAAACTAAAACGCCACCTACACAACAGGTTACAATGGTACATCCGTCGGGAGTTCCGGTGCTCATGTATCACAAGATTGGCGACGATAAAGATAATGATGCGGTTATCCGCGAGGATTTATTCCGTCAGCAAATGAAGTTCCTCAAGGATAATGGGTACCATCCATTGACGATGGATCAATTATACGATTATGTAGTTAATGGTGCAGCGGTACCTGAAAAGCCTGTAGTACTAACCTTTGATGATGGTTATGCAGATACATACTCTATCGTGTATCCATTGATGAAAGAATATGGTTTTGCTGCTACTGTATTTGTTAATCCCGGCGATGTAGGAACGCGGCTTACATGGGAACAGCTAAAAGAAATGAAAGACAATGGTATAACTATTTCTAATCATGGATTCCAACACGTGGAAATGGGCCAACTTTCAAAAGCAGCACAAATGGAAAACATTCAAAAAGCACAACAAGCGTTAGCTGATAAGTTAGGAATTACAGATAACCCTTGGTTCTGTTATCCCTATGGGGACAAAAATAAGGATACAGATGCTGCCACAAAAGACAGTGGTATAAAGATGGCAATGGCTATGAAGTCCGGTTGGGCTCATACAGGGGATAATCCATACAATATTTTACGTGTTTGGGTTGGTAATGCCGTAGACATCAAGCATTTTGAAGAACGAATTAGCACTGAACATTACAGTGATTTATAAGGAGATATACATTGTTTAAAAAGAATTGGGTAAAGTTCATCATTATGGTGTTCGTATTTACCGCAGTCACATCACCATTCGTGGTATTGTTTGGACCGTTTAATAATGTAAAACGTGCCGTTATTGGTGCTATCTTACAATCTCGTCATCCTCAATACATTACATGGTTATTCAGCAACGATGAATTGCAATCTATTTTGGGGACAGTAGGCGTTGTAAAGAGTCAAGATTTGTTTAAATTTAATGCTCGCGAAGATAAAGATCTTAAATTGGAAAAAATTGAGTCTTCCCGTTATGTAGGGTATGTACTTGAAATTCCAGACCCTCGCCGTATCCAAGTGGCGACAGCTGCAAACATCCAAGAAAAAGGGGATACTACAAGTAATATCGCTAAAATGAATGGTGCCGTAGCGGCTATCAATGGCGGAGGTTTCCACGATCCTAATGGTACTGGTACAGGTCGTTTGCCTTATGGCTTTATCCTTCACGAAGGGGATTATATTATCGGTAAGGATGTAGGGCCTGATGAATCCGTTGATTTTGTAGGTTTCTCTAAATCTGGCAACCTCATTGCGGGTAACTATGATAAAACTGAATTAGCTGATATGAAAGCTATGGAAGGTATTACCTTTGGGCCACCTCTTATCGTAGATGGTAAGAAGATGATTACCGATGGCGATGGCGGTTGGGGCGTAGGTCCTCGTACGGCCATAGGTCAACGTAAGGATGGTACTGTGTTGTTCGTTGTAATCGACGGTCGTCAACCAGGTTATTCATTGGGTGCTACCTTGCGTGATGTGCAAGATGTACTTTATGAAAAGGGCGCATACATTGCGGCTAACCTCGATGGTGGCTCTAGCTCTACATTGTATTTAAATGGCAAAGTTGTAAATAAACCAGCCGATTTGTTAGGGGAACGGATGATTCCTACGGCGTTTATCGTGAAATAGGAGGAACAATGAAACCTTTTACGCGTGTACTGAGCGCCTTTGCGGTAGGCATTCTACTGCAAGGAGGGGTGTATCTGTACCTTGATCAATATATGTTTGCACCGACTACGGAATTTAACGTCTCTGGTGCGTCTAAGGATGACACGAAAAACTTTCCTGACGTAAAAGAGGGACGTAAATACGTATCTTATGACCATCAATTTATGGCTGTTGTTACAGATGAATCTCTTCGGATTTATAAGGCTGGTGAAAGCAAGCCTACAACGGTTAGTTTGAAAGGTCGCTCCATTAGCTATTTTGACTGGATGCCAGATCGTAACTACGCAATTATGGGCCTGTATACGGACAACAAGGTTGTTATGGCCCGACTCAATGCAGATGATCCGGAACACGAAGTAGATACAGAACTTGAAGATGTACCAAAGGGAAGTCGCATTGTTGATGCGGCATATTCCGAAGCGACAAATGTGGTGTACATGAAGGTGAAAGTTCGTGAAGGTGCATACCGGATTTACAGAACTGATGCGAACTATGATACGCGTCGCGTTTACATGCAAGCTACGGACATTGGTCGTATTGCTGTATTCTATGATGAAGATAATTTCTTCTATGATAATGCTAAAACTGGCGACATCTTCATGTTTAATGGTATCGAAGGTGGTTGGCGTGTTATCAACCCACCTGGACGATTCCGTTTGCTTGGTGTAGATACTAGCAAGACCATCTATATTGCTCGTGTCGATGAAGATAATAATGTATTAACTGTATACTCTGGTAAATTAGGCGTAGGATTTAAACCTATTTATAAATACAATAATCCGACTACCTTGTCTGAAGTAACTATGAATGCGGTGAAAGAAATTATTGCCAATGGCAGTGATGATACGACCAAAGTAACAGAAGATAACGATAAATCATCTAAAGACTCTAGCTCTAAGAAAAAGAATTAATATAAAGCCTTTATAATCGCAGGTTATAAAGGCTTTATTTATAAACTTATTTAGTTTTATACGACATAATTCAAGTTGAACTCATATATATTTCGTTATAATCGGTATATGAGTATACGAGATGATGATTTAACGGGCGACGATAATACATGAGAAAGGCGGTTGTCTATGAATATATTGTTTGTTCGGCTCAGTTATATTGGTGATATACTGCATGCCACAGCCGCCGCAAGGTGGATAAAGCAACAGTATCCGGATGCAAAATTACATTGGATTGTTACACCTAGCATGGCTGAACTATTAGAACATAATCCCTATGTAGATCATATAATTCCTTGGGAACGGGATGAATATGAGGCTCATTCGAAAAAATTACACCTTCGTACCATGTGGAATATGTGGTGGGATTTACGAAAACGTTTAAAGCCTTATCACTTCGATATAGCTGTTGATGTACAAGGCCGGCTTATTACGGGGCTTGTATTATTGGCATCTGGTGCACCTATACGGTTAGGATTAGGGGGTACTAAAGAACTGAATTGGTTATTTACTAATTACAAATCGAAGAATCGGTCAAAGCATGTTATAGAGCAATATCTTGATGTAGCTAAATTACTGCCAGGTGCATTAAACACAGAGACTATCCCTGTTGAGACTAAGAATATGAATCTAATGGATCTCATTGTAACAGCTGATGAGCAACAACGGGCTAAATTCGAAGTGGAAACGGCGTTTGCAGAAAAAGATAGACCGTTGATAGGTTTAGTTTTAGGTTCATCATGGCAGACTAAGTCCTGGCCTTATGAAAAGTGGCAACAACTAATTGATTCCCTGTCCTATAGAAGCAATTTTATATGCTTGGGTGGACCAAAAGAAGCACAAGAGTTTGAAGAATTGATGCAACATGTAGAGAAAGAGAATTTGCCAGTTTACAATAAATTAGGCAAGACTACTTTACGTGAAATGGCGGCTCTTCTTGGTGAATGTGAGGTGGTAGTGGCCTGTGATACGGGTGCACTACATATGGCTGTGGCTCTACAACGCCCTGTAATAGCTTTATTTGGTCCTACAAACCCCGCAGAGTGGGGACCTCTGACTGGAACCTATATAGTGCTACAAAATCATGATATGGAGTGCTTAGGATGCCGTAAACGAAAATGTCCGAAGGGAAAAGCGTACTGTATGTCTGGTATTGATCCAGTTATGGTGAAGGAACATATTATTGAATTATTAGGTGTAAAGAATTAGACTTAAATAAGAGTGATAATATATAAAGTTAGTTAGAATACGCATTATGTTGGTCGTCTAACTAGTAGAATAGGAGTATATAATGGCAAAGTTTAAAATTCAAAAAGGCTTATCAGACGCAGAAATGATGAAGCAATGGGGTGGAAATGATAACTTTGAAGAAACTATGATGCAGGCGGAACGCAATGCAGCGAAACCTGTGATTCATCAAAGTCCTAAGCAAACACAAGATGCATTTTATCGTGAATTTTTAACTGAGAAGGTGGAAACGCTTATCGGTAAGATGCTGTTAGACATTAAAATGGAGTATTTTAAAGAGGGCGAAGGGGCATTCTCTATCCAAGTAAAACGAGATGGAAAGAATATTGTTCTTGAAACAGCACCTAAAAAGGTGAAATAAAAGTATATTTGAAATAGAAAATGTATATTCATGAATATTAGATTATCTTTGTCAGTCATCAAAAAAAGTGATAACAAGATCTGTAAATCAAGATAATTCGTTGTACTACATCAATAAATACTGATATACTTTCGTACATAAATAAAAATTATAACGATATGAGGATTAGTTTACTTTTACATTCTCATTAACATACTCATTTGGTAATGATTAAAAATGCAAGATAAAATCTAGCATAACGAGAGTTTTTGGTGATTTTTTTTACACTTTTATATCAAAAATGCATGCTTTTTGATGATAAATAAGCATAATATACTTGTTGACAAAGAATTTTAGAAGTAGTCTAATATAAGTATGTTCCAATAATTCCTAGTATATTTTACCTACATAAGTAGGAACTATAGGAATTGTTGATAAATAGGTATGAGATAGTCATTGAGTGTATGTATAAAATTACATCACCTTACTATTTCGAATTGGAGGATTAACATGGCTAAAAAATTAAGAATCTGTGAAACCGTTCTTCGTGACGGTCATCAATCTATTTTGGCAACTCGCATGCGTTACGAACAAATGGAACCAGTGCTTGGCCTTTTAGATGAAATCGGTTATGAAGCTCTTGAATGTTGGGGCGGCGCTACTTATGATAGCTGTCTTCGTTTCTTGAACGAAGATCCATGGGAACGTCTTCGCAAATTAAAAGCTAATGTAAAAAATACACCACTACAAATGTTACTTCGTGGCCAAAACTTGTTGGGCTACAAACATTACTCTGATGATGTAGTGGAAGCATTCTGTAAAGCTGCTGTAAAAAATGGTATCGACCGTATCCGTATTTTCGACGCATTGAACGACCCTCGTAACATGGAAGCTGCTATTAAATATTCCAAAAAAGCAGGCGCACACGTTCAATCCGCTATGGTATACACTATTTCTCCAGTTCATACAACTGAAAGCTTCTTGAAAGTTGCTGAAACTTTGGTTGAAATGGGTACTGATTCTCTTTGTATTAAAGATATGTCCGGTTTGTTAGGACCTGCTGATGCATATGATTTGGTTTCCACATTCAAAAAACGTTTTGGTGAATTGCCAATCGACTTGCACAGCCATTTCACTTGCGGTCTTGCAAGCACTACATACTGGGAAGCTGCTAAAGCTGGTGTAGATATCATCGATACTGCTATCTCCCCATTTGCTCATGCAACTAGCCAACCAGCTACTGAAACTATGATCGAAATGTTCAAAGGCACTGAATGGGATCTTGGTCTTGACCTTGATAAATATATTCCATTAGTTGATCATTTCCGTAAAGTAAAACAACAAATCGCTGAAGAATTCAACTTGAAACCAGCTAGCGATGTAATCCCAGCTGTTCGTCGTTACCAAATTCCTGGCGGTATGTTGTCCAATACTCAAAACCAATTGAACGAAATGGGTATGGGCGATCGCTTCTTCGACGTAATGGATGAAATGCCACGCGTTCGTGAAGACTTGGGTTACCCTCCATTGGTAACTCCAACATCTCAAATCGTTGGTACAATGGCTATGATGAACGTTATGATGGGCGACCGTTATAAAATGGTTCCTAACGAAGTTAAAGACCTTGTACGCGGTAAATATGGTGCATTGCCTGGTAAAATTTCTGACGAAATTCGTCACACTATCATTGATGATGAAGAACCTATCACTTGCCGTCCAGCAGATCTTATTGAACCTGAATTGGCAGGTTACACTGAAGATTTGAACTCCAAAGGTTACACTGGCATCACTGAAGAAGACGTATTAACATATGCTATGTTCCCAGAAGTTGCAATTAACTTCTTCGAAGCTAACCGTCGTTAATCTTAATATTAACAGCTCTACCTTTTTGGTAGGGCTGTTTTTATGTTTATACGAATTTTATATTTTCTCTTGCTAATCATGAGTAAAATAGCGTACACTATAAGGAGTATCTACTAATTATGATATTGAGGTAATCCTGTGAATTTACAAATTAGAATTTGGATATCCAATGTTGTTCTATTTGTAGTTCCTATATTAATTGCAATTATTCTATTTTTGTTATATTTTTCAGGACTACGCATTTTAGCGAATGCCGGATACTATTTGCGTATCGAGCAAGAACAACAGTTTAAAAGTGTTAGCCGTGTGGCTGAGACTATTACCTTTTATGGTATAGACAATGGTTTAATGGATTCTCTTGTTAAACCAAGCTATAGTTTGTTAGACCCTAATGAGGTGTATGTAGAAATTCTCGATCAGGGAAAGGTTCTGTATTCTTACGGTACACAACAGATTTACAATGAATCTGCTATCGTTGGCTTGATTGATGTAAATCCTGAGTTACAGGGGATTGTCTATCAGTCAAATCATACCTTTGTGTACGAAATGCGTAAGAATGAAGGACGTCATGCATATCTATATCACATAGCTATTAAACGAGCTGTGCATGGTAGTGATAGCTTGATGGAGACCGTTTCGTTCTACATTAGCATTGTTGCATTACTTTTGTTTATAGTTACATTTTTTGCAATCAACCGATTTGTGACGAAGTTCATTATGATTCACGTCCGCAATATGACGGAATCATTACGAGCTGCTAATTACCAAATCGAAATGGAGCAGGAGCAACAAAAAGAATTGCTTGCAGGTATCTCTCATGATATCCGTACTCCATTAACTGCAATTAAGGCCTATGCAGAAGGCGTTCGGGATGGTATCGCGCCAACCGAAGAGCAACAAAAACGCTACATGGGAATCATTTTGAAGCGCGCTAATGATCTAGATTCTATGTTGGAGGAATTGTTCCTTATTACAACATTGAACTATAAAAAGGAATCTAGACCATCAGAGAAAATAGAATTAGGGAAATACGTACAAGGTTTTGTAGAAGATCATATAGAACATTATAAGTCTAGAGGTCTTGAACTGAGCCAACGTGTTACAGTTAAGGATGCTACTATTATGGCGAATCCGCAGTTATTACAGCGGGTTTTGCAAAATATTTTAAATAATAGTGCAAAATATAAGATGGCAGATATAGGACATAGTGTTATTGATGTCACCGAAGATGAAAGTCATGTGTACTGTGTGGTAAGTGATGATGGCCCTGGGGTTCCGCCAGAGTCGCTTGACCGACTTATGCGTCCGTTTTATCGAGTTGATTCGTCCCGCACTAATCCACAGGAGGGGAGTGGACTTGGTCTTTCGATTATTAGACGTATTATGGAAATTTTCGAAGGTCGTGTAGTGATAGAAAATATTAGACCACATGGACTTAGAATTATTTTAGAGTTCCCGAAAAAAGGAGAAAATCATGAGTGAACATATTCTAATAATTGAAGACGATATTGATATTGCTAATATTGAGCGTGATTATTTGATGGTTGCTGGTTATGACGTAACTGTTATGAATAATGGTACTGATGGTATTGAAGCTGCTTTGAATACGCCAGTAGATTTAATCATTTTGGACGTTATGTTGCCAGAAATGGACGGCTTTGAAGTGTGTCGCGCTATTCGTGATAAAGTGCGCGTACCAATCGTGATGGTAACTGCACGCCTCGATGATATTGATAAAATCCGTGGCCTTGGCGTAGGTGCTGATGATTACATCGAAAAACCATTCTCTCCATCTGTATTGATTGCAAAAATTAAGGCTATGTTAGCACAATATAAACGACTTACTGAAAAAGATGTTGTTGATACAAATGCTATTCAATCCGGTGATATTCGCCTTGATCCTAAGATGATGAAAGTTTGGGTAAATGACAAAGAAGTTCATCTTAAGAAAAAAGAATTCCAATTATTAGAATTTCTTATGCGTAACCGCGATATCGTATTTTCCAAAGAAGAATTATATTCCCGTGTATGGGGGTTAGATTCGTATGGCGACTATGCAACTGTAGCTGTTCACATCAATCGTTTACGTGAAGAAATCGAAGAAAATCCATCTGATAGTAAACATATCATTACAGTTTGGGGCGTAGGTTACAAGTTTGTATAAAAAGCATAGCTAAATTCACTTTTAGTTCATGGATTGGTGAGCTATTGATGTTATATATGTTTTTAGGGACTATCTTATAGAGAAATAATCGAAGTTTTATATATTTTTTATATACTATGCTTTATTTTTTAGAGATTTTGTGTATACTATAACTGTAAGGATTATTATGAAGATATACGGAAAAGATACACTTAACTTCTCTCTCTTAATAAGTTCTCTCTCAACTTTTCCGTCTTCATATATAACTCTCTCTCACAGTCCTTACACTCTCAAACTATATGCAAAAGAGGTATTCATTAGTTAATGCTAATGAATACCTCTTTTGTTTTCTTATCTTTTTACATATAATTTAGGAATGGTAATAATTGTTATATTGCAAATCTAAAGAATTAGCCCTATAATAATTGTGCATTGATTGTATGCAATTAAAAATAGGAGATAAAATATGAATATAAAACAATATAAGAAACAGATTATAGCATGTGCTATTGCACTATGCGTAGGTGTAGGAGGAGGTTATTATTTCTTTGGTACACCAGCAGGTACGCAACAGAGTGTTGTAACAAATCAAACTAAACAAACAAAACCGTTGACTGAAGCTCGTAATACCTATGTTGTACAAGCGGCTAAAAAATCGGGCCCCGCCATAGTGGGTATTACAACACAAGTATTCCAAAAGGATATTTTTAATCGTACCATTTATGCAGGTGAAGGCGTTGGTTCAGGTGTTTTAATAGATAATGAAGGTCATATTGTAACGAATAACCACGTTGTATCCGGTGCTAGCAATGGTGAGGTTACAGTTTCGCTGTCTGATGGTACTACCGTTAAAGGTACTGTTATGGGCACTGATGAACAATCTGATTTAGCTGTCGTAAAGATAGACCCACCTAAAAATATTCAACCTGTTGTTATAGGTGACTCCGATTCTTTACAGGTAGGTGAACCAGCAATTGCCATTGGTAACCCACTAGGTCTGGAATTTAAAGGTTCTGTTACATCTGGTGTAATTAGTGCTTTAGCTCGTACCATTGATGATCAAGGACAACGTTTCCCATTGATTCAAACTGATGCTGCTATTAATCCAGGAAACTCTGGTGGTGCATTGCTAAATGCTGATGGTGAGTTAATAGGCATTAATAGCTCTAAAATTTCTAAAGAGGGTGTAGAAGGAATGGGCTTTGCCATTCCTATTAATTCTGCAAAACCTATAATTGATTCTATCATTAAAAACGGTAAGGTCATTCGTCCATATTTAGGCGTATGGGCTGTAGATCGGCAAACAGCGGCTCGTAATAATGTAAGCTATGAAGGAGAAGGCCTTCTTATTGTACAATTGGATTCTACCGGTCCTGTGGCTCGAGCTGGTATTGTAGAAGGTGATACGATTGCTCAAATCGATGGTAAGAATGTAAGTACATTAATCGAATTGAAAGAGCAAATTGACGCCAAGAGCCCTGGCGACACTATTTTAGTATCCTATACTCATAATGGTAAAATGAAAAGTACTCAAGTTACATTAGGGCAATCCTCGTCTAACTAATAGTTTTAGAAATAGAAAAATTATATATAAAATCCTTTCGACTGGTGGAACTCTAGATATTATCTGCATTTTCCAGCATGTTGAAAGGATTTTTTATTTTATAAAAAGTTTTTTACAAGGTACCTTGCAATTCGAGGTACCTTGTGTTATTATGTATTTGTCAGTACATGATAGTGACCGTAAGAGAGCTTTCACATTGGCAAGTAGGCACAGCCTAAAGGGAGGAACTATGCAAGTTCAATTAAAAAAAGGTGTTATGGATATGTTGGTGCTAGCATTATTAACACAGCAGGATCGCTATGGATATGAAATTGTAAGCACTATTTCGGAATACATAGAAATTTCTGAAGGAACGATATATCCATTATTTAATAGATTGAAAAAAGAAAAGTATGTTGAAACGTATTTGAAAGAGTCGTCCACAGGGCCATCTCGAAAATATTATCACATCACGGCAAACGGCCGTGCAGCATACAATCAGATGCGCCAAGAATGGGATGAATTTTCTGGTGTCATCAATATCCTGTTGAAAGGAGTCGACTATAATGGACAAAAATAGCTTTTTAGAGGCATTGCGCAATATTTTTAAAAAGGCGCACGTTGCCGATGTAGAGAGTATTATAGAGGTTTATGAGGAACACTTTGCTGTAGGCCATGAAAAAGGCCTTACAGATGATGAAATTATTAAATCCTTGGGGACTCCAGAGGAAATTTATGCATCCTATGTAGATGCTGGAATTATTACAGATACGTTAAATGAGGATGGTAATACAAGTAAATCTGTAAATATGCAAGAAATCTATGCTAGATTTGATGAGTATAAAGAACGCTTATTACCACAACTGCCGGGAATGGCAAAAAAGGCATCGAAGACATTAGTTGCTATTGGCAGTGCGTTAGCCTATATTGTAGGCGTACTTATATTGGTGATTACGCCAGCTATTTTATATTTATTAGGTAGCTCATGGCAACCATTTGAAAATGTAACCGCATTTCCTGCATTATCTATGATAACTTTAGTTGCACTCGCAGGTGTAGGCCTTTTTGGTGGCCTTACATGTATATTTATCGGTGCTGAACTTCGTGGTGTACGCGAACGTTATTTTAGCAATGTAGATTAAGGAGGACCTATGAGACGAATTATAATTGCTGCCATTCTAACTGTAATCAGTGCTGTAGGGGTAGGTACATCCTTTGCTGTAAATGATTTACCAAATTTTGGTGAATGGATGAAAACCAATGAACAACAGTTTAGAAAACCACATAGACATGATGGTTCTAATATGCATATGGACCAACATATGATGGATGGAAATAATCAAATGATGCCTCAAGATGGTATGGGACCAAATAATGGTCAACATATGTACCAAAATTGTCAAAACCAAATGATGCCTCAAGGTCAACCTGGCCAAATGCCTCAAGGGGGTCAACCAAATGGTAATGCGCCTCAACCACCTGTGGAACAAGGTGCACCACAGACTACTCAAAATCTATAGTATTCTATTGATTCTTTTCTCTCACAACACTTTTAGAGCGCGTGGTCATGAAAGTGCATTCATGGCCACCATAGAGCTACACACTCTATGTGATACATTCGTATCAGAATCTCTCTCTTACACACAATAACTACACACAAGCAAAAAGAGCTCCTCAGTGAAGGAGCTCTTTTTGTATTTGTTTATAATTTTATTTAATATGTTTAGAACCGCGTTCTGTCATAGCTACGCCTTCTTTGCAGAGAGGGCATTCCTCTGGTTTGTATGTTGGCACTTCAAGGTTAAGTAATGCTTGTACTTTTTCTTTTGGTACACCGAATTCAGCTTTTCCGCCAGAACGGTTAACGAGAAGACCTACGCCTACGATTTCACCGCCGGATTGGTTAACTACGTTAACAACTTCTTGTACGGAACCGCCTGTAGTTACGATATCTTCTACGATAAGTACGCGTGTACCTGGTTCGATTTTGAATCCACGACGCAATGTCATAACGCCTTTTTCACGTTCTGTAAAGATAGCGCGTGTGCCTAATTCTTTACCGACTTCGTGAGCTAATAAGATACCGCCAGTCATAGGTCCAATAACGAGTTCTACGTTTTGATCGCGGAAACGTTCAGCTAATTCTTTGCACAATGTTTCAGTGTACTTTGGATGTTGTAATACGTTGAATTTTTCAACGTACATAGGGCTATGTAAACCAGAAGTCAATAAGAAATGACCTTCTAAAATTGCTTGAGTATCGATAAGTAATTGTTTTACTTCTTGTTCTGACATCATTTGGATACACTCTCCATTTCTTCAATAATTAAACGTACCGCCTCTTGTGGATGTTCAGCCTGCGTAATAGGTCGGCCAATAACAAGGCGAGATGCACCATCCTGTAATGCACTCGATGGTGTAGCAATGCGCTTTTGGTCATTTGTAGCTGCGAAGGATGGGCGAATACCTGGTGTAACGATAAGGAAATCAGGTCCACAGGCCTCGCGAATCATCTTAGCCTCTAAAGCGGAACATACAACACCGTCCATACCGGATTCTTTTGCTAGTTTAGCAAGGCGAATGACTTGGTCTGCAATTGGTAATTGACCGCCAATAGATGTCCAAGATTCGTCATCAAAGCTCGTTAAAACGGTAATAGCCAATAGTTTTGGACGTTCGATGCCTAGTTTTTCAGCGCTTTCACGAGCAGCCTCAGCGGCAGCTTTCATCATTATAGGGCCACCTTGACCATGAATGGTAATTAAATTGGCGCCTAAACGAGTAAGGGAAGATACGCCATGGGCCACCGTATTAGGAATATCATGTAATTTCAAATCGAGAAATACATGTTTGCCGTGCTCTTGCAAATAGCGAACCGTTTGGTCCCCTTCGGCGTAGAATAATTCCATGCCCACCTTGTAGAAACTAACGGAGTCCCCGAGTGAGGACACGATAGATTTCATCGCATCCATTGTGGATACGTCGAGGGCGACGATTAATCTGTCATCTGCCATGTTATAACCTCCATAGTACTTATATATCTAAATAATTTTCACATAGAATAGGGCGTCCTGTCAATGAAAATCCGTTGTGAAAGTCGGCTTAAGAACTGCTTTTATACATCGATTTTCTTCGCGTTCATGATATAATAAATACAGAAGTGAAGATGATTCCTAATACGAGTTGATATATGTATATCGGACTGATGTATATAATATGTTGTTAATAGCTAAGAAAGGATTACCATGTTAGATTTTGTAGCATTGGATTTTGAAACAGCTAATAAATATAAAAATAGCGCCTGTTCCTTAGCGGTTATTACCGTTGAAAATGGGCAGATTACCAAAAAAGCGTATAGTCTTATTAAACCACCGTTTATGTCCTTTGACCCAGAATGTATTGAAATTCATGGAATTGAACCTAAAGAAGTATTGCATGAAAAGACATTTGATCAACTATGGCCTGCTATCTATGAAAATCATTTGAAGGGAAAAATCATGATTGCCCATAACGCAAAATTCGATATGAATGTATTGCGTGCCACTCTTGATTACTATAACATTCCTTGGCCAGAACTTGACTATGCGTGTACTGTAAAAATTTCTCGTGCCGTATGGCCCGATTTAGTAAATCACAAATTGAACACAATGGCGGCGTACTTAGGCGTAGAATTTAAGCATCATTATGCATTGGATGATGCTGAAACATGCGCCAAGGTTGCTATCGAGGCAGCTCGCTTGAAAGGGGCGAACTCACTACCCGAACTACTTTCAAAAACAGGCGTACCTCTTGAACCATTCATCGATGAAAAAAATAAAGCTGCACAAGCAGAATTACATAAGGAACCAGAACCAGAGCAGATGTCCTTTTTCTAAAGACGTGCTCGGTTACGATAGTAACTAATCCTGATAGAATAATAGATTGTTTTGGAGGTAGTCATGTTAGGTAAAGAACTATTAACCTATGTGGATCATACATTGTTAAGACCCATTGCTACATGGGATGAAATTAAGGTGATTTGTGAGGATGCATTGGCCTATCATACGGCATCAGTTTGCATTCCACCTGATTTTGTGGCATCCGCTCATAATGCATATCCCAATTTGAATGTTTGTACCGTTATTGGGTTTCCTCTAGGCTATCAAACGACAGAATCTAAGGTGGCGGAAGCGAAACAAGCTATTGCAGAAGGTGCATCAGAAGTGGATATGGTCATCAATCTAGGTGATGCGAAACAAGGGGACTTTCATGCTATAACAGAGGAAATCAAGGCTCTTAAATCCGTATGCGGTGATAACATTTTAAAGGTTATCATCGAGGCCTGTTTCTTAACGAATGAAGAAAAGATAGAACTATGCCATTGTGTAACGGAAGGCGGCGCAGATTTTATCAAGACCTCAACTGGATTTGGTAGTGGTGGCGCTACATTAGAAGATGTGCAACTATTTAAGAAGCACATTGGTCCTAATGTACAGATTAAGGCTGCCGGAGGCATTCGTTCCATTTCTGATATGAAGGCTTATATTGCAGAAGGGTGTAGTCGTATCGGGGCGAGTGCGGCCGTAGAGCTCCTAAAAGATCATTTGGACGAAGAAGTATAAAGAAAAACCACCTAGGCAGTGCTTAGGTGGTTTCTTAGAATGGCGGTGTAACTATGCGCATGTATGATATTATTTTGAAAAAAAGAGCCAATTTAGCACTAACAAATGAGGAAATTCGCTTTGTCATAGAGGGCTATGTACATGGTACTATTCCTGATTATCAAGTAAGTGCTCTATTGATGACCATCGTATTTAATGGTATGAATGCTCGTGAACTCGGTACGTTGACACTCTCGATGGCTCAGTCTGGACAAATGGTGGATTTATCGTCAATTGATGGTATCACCGTAGATAAACATAGTACAGGTGGTGTAGGGGATAAGACGACACTTATCATTGCTCCTTTAGTGGCCGCCTGTGGTGGTAAGGTCGCAAAAATGTCTGGTAGAGGCCTAGGGCATACAGGGGGGACTATCGATAAAATGGAATCGATTCCTCATTTGAAAGTATCCTTAAGTCAAGAAGATTTTATCGCCCAAGTGAATAGAATAGGCCTTGCCGTTATAGGTCAATCAGAAGGCTTGGCACCAGCCGATAAAAAACTTTACGCTTTGCGCGACGTAACGGGAACAGTGGACAGTATTCCTCTTATTGCGTCCTCCGTGATGAGCAAGAAATTGGCATCTGGTGCGCAAGCCATTCTACTAGATGTAAAGGTCGGCAGTGGAGCCTTTATGAAAACCATTGAAGAGGCCCGTTCCTTGGCTAAGGCTATGGTAGATATTGGACGTGAAAACGGTCGTTCCGTTAAGGCTGTTTTGACGGATATGGATCGGCCCCTTGGTCATGCCATAGGCAATGCCTTAGAAATTCGTGAGGTCATTGATACATTAAAAGGTCATGGCCCTGAGGACTTGACTCATGAATGTATTATCATGGCTGCTCATATGCTCGTTTTAAGCCAAATCTGCGACTATGAAACCGCCCTAACTCGTGTGCGTGAGGCTCTCGATTCTGGCGCTGCACTCGAACGTTTACGCCTCATGATTGACGCTCAAGGTGGTAATAGCTCTGTGATTGATGATGAAAGCCTACTAGCTATCGGCCCATGTACATATGATGTAATAGCGCCTAAGGCTGGTTACATTACCCATATGAATACCGAACAATGTGGTATAGCATCTGTTATGCTCGGTGCTGGTCGCACTATTAAAGATGGCCCTATCGATTATAGTGCAGGTATTATCATGCATAAAAAAACTGGTGATGCCATTACTGAAGGTGAAAGTATTGCGACCTTGTATGCCTCTGATGAAAGCTTACTTGCTAATGCAGCTAAGACTTATAGTGAGGCTATTACAATTGGTGACGAACTGCCGAGCGTAGTGGATACAATCCTTGATATTGTGGAATAAGGAGCCGTATATGACAGAATTAGAAATTCAAAAACTTATGGATTGCGCCATAAAAGCTCGTGAAAACGCTTATTCTCCATATTCACATTTCGCTGTTGGCGCTGCCTTGTTATGCGAAGATGGTACCCTTTTCGAAGGATGCAATATAGAAAATGCTTCCTATGGTCTCACAAACTGTGCTGAACGAACGGCCATTTTCAAAGCCGTATCCGAAGGTCATACAAAATTTAAGGCCCTTGCCGTAGTTGCTGATACGGAAGGACCTTGTGCGCCATGTGGCGCATGTCGTCAGGTAATGGCTGAATTTAAAATACCTCTAATCATTATGGGAAACTTGATGGGGAATATAAAAATAGTAACTATAGAGGAACTATTACCATTTAGTTTTTCTGAATGCGATGTAACTGGTAAATAGATCCTTCTACAGTGAAATATACGTAGTACAAGAAAAAGGCTGGAGCGAGTGGCTCCAGCCTTTTAGCATAAGATAATGACCATTAGAATGCAGGAACAATTGCACCTTGGTATTTATCTTGAATGAATTTTTTGATTTCAGGGCTATGAAGAGCTTCCATCAATTTCTTGATACGAGGGTCGTTTTCATTGCCTTTAAGAACAGTTACGATATTTACGTAAGGGGAATCATTAGATTCGATGAACAATGCATCTTTACCAGGGTTAAGACCTGCACTTAATGCATAGTTTGTGTTGATAGCTGCTAGTGCAACATCGTCGATGGAACGAGGCACTTGAGCGGCTTCTAATTCTACGAATTGGTAACCATTAGGATTAGAAGCGATATCTTGTACAGTGGATAAGATATTGTTAGAGTCTTTCAATGTGATAAGACCAGCTTTTTGTAATAACATTAATGCACGACCACCATTTGTAGGGTCATTAGGAATAGCGATTTTTGCACCTTTAGGAAGGTCTTTTAAATCTTTGATTTGACGGGAATATAAGCCCATTGGTTCAAGATGAACGCCACCCACAGATACTAGAGGAAGGTTATGAGCTTTCGCAAATTCGTCCATGTATGGCACATGTTGGAAGAAGTTAGCGTCGATTTCTTTATCACCCAATGCTAGATTTGGTGTATTGTAATCAGTGAATTCTGTGATTTGTAAATCGATATTATCTTTTGCTAAAATCGGTTTTACTTGTTCTAAGATTTCCGCATGTGGTACTGCAGTAGCACCAATTTTTAATACTTGTTTGTCACCGCTGCTAGCCGCTTTATTATTATCGCTGCCGCAACCTGCGATTAATAGCGCACCGCCAAGAACGACAGTAGCCGCTAATGCTAAAAATTTGTTCATACAAACACTCTCCTTTTCGAGAAAATTAAATGTAATTTAATAAACTTATAGTACTAAATTATTTCCTATTCCGCAACTATGTATTATTAGAAGTTATCCATAACTAAAAGTTATATAGAAAGAGGAGCTGCTACTCAAAACCGACTTTGGCCCTGCGAAGGCCGTAGGCCGGAGTCAGACCCGGCCGGTGGAGGTTTTGAGTGGTAGCTCCTTTGCTTATTGTCTTTTAGTTTGGTTAACGGCTAATAATGAGCCCTATACTTAATAGTAATTGGTATAACATGGCGGCACCAGCAGTAGTACCCATGGCTTTATCTAATTTGATTTCGTCCACATGGGTATAGAATGTTTTGATGGTTTTAAATGCTGGGATGATGGCGAGTAATGCGAGTAATGCTGGGATTGGGAGGACTTTCAAATAGATCCAGGCACCAATCCAGAAGAAGTTAAAGATATAGGTAATGCTCATTAGGCTGATGGCACGGTCGCGGCCTAATACAATTGGTAATGTGCGACGACCGTGTTTTTCATCGTTTCGAATATCTCGAATGTTGTTGGTGAGCATGATGGATCCAACTAATAGGGTAGCTGGTAGTGCAGGGATTAGGAATGCTAGTGAAAGTTCACGCGTCCACGCAAAGCCTGTAATGAGGACAATAGCAAAACCCATGGCGATACCGGATGAGATTTCCCCAAATGGTGTGCGAGAAATTGGCTTTGGGCCACCTGAATACAAAAAACTAATTAAAATACAGATGATGCCGGCCGGAATGTACCACCATGTAATGGTGGCTGATAGGTATAGGCCGATGATGATAGGTACAATCATAAGAACCTTAATCATAGTGGAGATGAGCTTTGGCGTCACAGCACCACGGGTAAGGGAACCAGCATTACCTATTTTTTGCCCCGCATCAAGACCAGATTTAAAATCTTTCAATTCATTCCATAAATTGGCAATGATTTGAGCCGATACGACGGCTAAAAATATAAGAATTGTATGGAATATGGCGAGTCCTGTGCCATGAAGTGCACCGAAGGTATAATAACTAAATGCAGCACCTAAGATGGTTGGCCCTAATGCAGCAGCCAATGTGCGAGGTCTAGTGAGAGGAATTAATTCTTGTATCATAATGGTGTGGCGAAATGCCAACTCCTTTCTGTTAGAAATACGTTTTCTTATCTTTAAGTATTGTATAGTACATTAGGAGAAATGTAAATTTGGTGTACCTATCATGTTAGTACAATTATATAGTATAATATTATATGTATATTTAAAATTCTTAATGTAACTTACTTATATAATTCAATTCATATATTCATGAGGTGAGACTATGAAAACGTGGAGTAAGAAGGTAATGACACTAGCTTGCGCTACCTGCTTAACGGTAGGTATGGCGGCTGTAGCTTGTGCCGATACAATTGATTTAGGCTATGGTCAGTATGCTACCACTAATAATGGTGTACACGCGGTAGCTGTAGATGCGATTCCTACAAATCCTACTTTCAGAACGATGGAACAAAATAAGACCCTTCAAACAGCTAATGAACGAGCTGCACAATCTATGAACGACCGCATAAAAATATCCTATCCCATGGTAACGGAAGAGTTCAAAGGTACAGCTCTAGATGGATATAGTTTGTACCAATTATCTGGTGATAGTACACTAGGTCATCATACGGGTTGGTTACTTACGTACAATGTAAATAAAGAGGCTATTAATTATCTAGATCGTATGGCTACGCAAGTTGTTAATTCCGCAATGGCTGATAAACAAGTGAAAGCACAATCTGTTAGCGAACCTTACACAAAATCTAATGCAGAGAAGTTTATTTCAAAAATGGCCACAGTTACACTTGATCGCAAGATGTTAGAACCACAAATGGCAAATTTAAATGCTATTATGCATCGCGATATGATTAAAACGATACAACAAAGTGCTATGCAAGATGCATCGTTGTCGCAAAAGAATAAACAAAGTGTGCAAGAGGGTGTGGATCTGTTTAAACGAGTCATTCCTAACTTTACTGTAGGCGCTACAGAAATATCATTTAAACCATATACATCTAAGTTTGGTACTATGGCTGGCATGAATATGCGCGGCAGCTTAAAATATGATGGCTTTGTATTGCCTGGTAGTTTAACTATGTATGCAATGCCACAAAACGATGGGCTTACAGTACAAATCTTGGCAACCGAAGATACGAGCCGAGACTACTGGTCAGGACAATTAGAATCCATGTATGGATTGAAAACCCTAAAGGGAGGCAATAAATAATGAAACCATTAAAAACTCTTGTGCTAGCAGCTTGTTTAGTTGGTGCAGTTACTAGTTTTGCGGGTGCAAAAGATGTAAAAACCATAGCAGGATCCATGTCTGTTCCGAATACAGTTACGGTAGCAACCGCATCTACTACAGATTCTGTGGATATTATAAAGGATTTGCTTATCAAGGATAATGCAAAACCAACTACGAATAAACGGACTCGCCAAAGTAATGAGGATGCATTATCTGCGCTTAACTATATGGGCGTTTCTTATGATGTATATCAATTACAAGGGGAAGATAAAACCGGCCAAAAGGACGCTTTGTTAGTAGCCGTAGATTTGAAAACAGCAGCCAATGCATTGTTTGATAACCCTAAGGCTAATGCGTCTGTCCTTCCTGTATTAGCCATACTCAATAATGGTGAGTTGGATCCGATTACAGAACAACTCATGTTGACTACGGTTAATAATCTGTTGCCAAAAGAATCTAAAACATTTACATTACCAGATAAGAACGTGCCCGGTTCCATCTATGTAAGTGCTGGTAAAGATTACAGCACCGCCGTTGGTATTGTCGGTGAAAGCAAAAATCCTACTACCATTACTGTAGAAAACACAGAACAAATGGAGAAAATGAATAATACAAAGTATCAAACATATACCGTAGGTTCTCGCATATTAGTTGATGCGGAAGGTATCAAATTCCCATATTATGCAAAAGCGGCACTCGTAATGAATCCACAAAAGCCTACATTGTTCTTGGCATTGACTAGTGATGTACAACGTCAATACTTTATGCCAATCTTTGCAGATGCTTTCAAATCTATTAAATAAAAATAAAATATATTGAAAAACATCGATATTAATGTATAATAATTTCTATATGATGTATGTATTGTAAAAAGGAGTCCTATTATGAAAACAATTCACACAGATAAAGCGCCTGCAGCAGTAGGTCCCTATTCCCAAGCTAAAGTAGCTGGCGGTTTTTTGTTCGCTTCTGGTCAGGTAGCGATTAACCCTGCTACAGGTTCCGTAGTTGAAGGCGGTATCGAAGCACAAACTGAACAAGTCTGCAAAAATATTGAAGCGGTATTAGCAGAAGCTGGTTCTGATTTCTCCAAGGTTATTAAAACAACATGCTTCTTAGCTGATATCAATGATTTCAAACCTTTCAACGAAGTATATGCAAAATATTTTACATCTAAACCAGCTCGTTCTTGCGTGGCTGTAAAAGATCTTCCATTGGGCGTTGCAGTAGAAGTGGAAATCATCGCGGAAGTATAATATGGATTATATTTCATTATTACAAAAAGAAATGAAACCTGCCTTTGGCTGTACAGAGCCAATTGCGTTGGCTTATGCAGCAGCCAAGGCCGCATCCGTATTGGATGAGTTTCCAAACCACATTCATGCGCGATGCAGTGCCAATATCATTAAAAACGTAAAATCCGTGGTCATTCCGAACTCTGGAGGCCGTAAAGGCTTAGCTGCGGCTGCCGTACTCGGTGCCATCGTAGGACATCCTGAACGAGAACTAGAGGTGTTAGAATCGGCTGCCGATGAAGATCGTAAGTGGTTAGGTACCTTATTAGAGGCTAACTTTTGTACTGTAGAACTAGCAGAAGGCGTTGATAATCTCTACATTGAAATTACGGCAACCACCGATGAACATACGGCAGTGGTACGCATTGAAAATGCACATACCAATATTACCTATGTGTCCATAGATGGAAACGTGATTTCTGAAACCATTAACGAAATTAAAGAGGCTGAAAGTAGTACTTGCCCGATGACATTCGATAGTATCTACGAATTTGCAAAAGCTGGTGATATTTCCGGTATCTTACCTAGCATTAAGCAGCAGGTAGAATATAATACGGCCATTTCCAATGAAGGTTTATCCAATGATTATGGTGCCAATATAGGTCGATTGTTATTGCTTGATGATGAAACCCCATCTCTAGAAACAAAGTGCAAGGCTCGTGCCGCAGCAGGATCTGATGCACGCATGAGTGGATGCCCGTTGCCTGTAGTTATTTGCTCCGGCTCTGGCAACCAAGGATTGACCGTATCTATGCCTATCATTACAACCGCGGAGGAGCTTGGCAAAACCGATGAGGAATTGTACCGAGCTCTTGTATTTGCCAATTTGTTAACGCTTTACGTTAAATCTGGTATTGGTAAATTATCTGCATACTGTGGTGTTGTATCAGCTGGCATTGTAAGTGTGGCCGGTATTGCTTTCTTGAAAGGCGATAGCAAAGATATCATCGAAGATACACTTGTAAATGGTCTTGTTAGTCTATCCGGCATCGTATGTGATGGAGCGAAACCATCTTGTGCAGGTAAAATTGCCATCTCCTTAGATGGCGCTTTTATGGGCTATAAACAAGCTCGTCTTAACAAGAGCTATCAAAAAGGCGATGGTCTTGTAGCGCACTCCGTTGATGATACGATTAAAAGTATCGGTGTCGTTGCGCAAGGTATGAAAGAAACCGATGTGGTCATTTTGAATGAAATGTTAAAGCATTAATTGCTTTCATATACGAAAAATAGTTTGTCCCATAAACAAGAAAACAGCGTTATGATCAGTTTGGTCATAACGCTGTTTTTGTCATATTATTGTAATTTTTTGGGATCCTTTAGTAGCAACGATGCGCCTAGCCCCACAATAAGGAATGGAACCAGTGTCATCATGGCTAATGATAGTGAATAGGTATCTGCTAAATTCCCTACAACCGGTGCGATGATGCCGCCGATTGTTTGGCTTACGCCAAGGGTGATGCCTGATGCAAATCCGATGCTCTTAGCTAGATAAGTTTGGCCCAGTACAATAACAGGGCTGTAACTGATGGCCTTTGCAGCACCAATCATGAGTAAAATCAGATAGGCGAGTGGCATCATAATCGTTACAGAAAACTGAGGGATTTGTGTTAATAGGAACATGGATGGCAACCAAATTAACAGAGATAATCTAATGATTTTAATAGGACCATATTTATCGCCCAATAAGCCGCCGATGTAGGTCATAAAGATACCGATACTAAAGAATACGGTTAATGCAAAACTACCTTGTTCGGGACTCGTGCCGAGTTCATGTGTCCAGAATACAGGAATAAATGCATTAATAACGCGGAAATTAACCGATTGGCTTAGGATGATAATGAATAATATGCCGAAATATTTCCAATAATTTTTCAGAGGTTTAGCGGCTACTGTTGGATTTTCGGTGGCTACGGCTTGATCGATAGTCTTAGCATGAGCTACGATACGCGGCATGAGCAGGAATAGAACAGTAGATATAATAATACCAGCTACTGTGAAAGCTGCTAGACCATGTGCACCCACTGTATAGGCGATAGCGCCCGCAAATAGAGGCCCAAAGGCAAAGCCTGAACTACCGCCGATGGCGAAGGTCCCCATAGCTTTACCCTTTTTACCACCTCCGAGGCGGTTGATAATTTTTGCCCCTTCAGGATGGAAAATGGAAGAACCAACACCTGCTAGTGTAGCGCATACAAGGAGGCTTTCATAAGACGAAACAAAACCCATCATCCCTGTACTACATGCGGACAATAGCGTGCCTGCTGCGATGAGGCGTGGCTGATTGAGTTTGTCTGAAATATACCCTAGCAATGGTTGTAGCAATGATGATAATGCCGTATTCGCCAAGATAAGAAAACCTGCTTGCTCCAAGGACAGTCCATACGTATAGATAAACAGCGGCAATAATGCAGGTAATACACTTTGGCATGAGTCATTAATCATGTGACTCAGCGTGATGAGATAAGGATAATACTTTTGCATAGTAAACCTCGTTGGTTGATGATATGGTATATAATATATTTATATTATATACTATATGTATCTCAAAATATAAATTGTACGATGCGTATTGAGAATTTGAAAATCTTTACAGATTTATTTGCAAGATGTAATATAATAAGTGACTAAGGCAATGAGTATTTTGATTGCTTAACGCAAAAGAAAAAAGACGGTACCCCAAGTACCGTCTTTTTTATATGTGCTAGTTAATTGTTAAAAATATGGCAGAGGAGGAGGGATTTGAACCCCCGCGCCGGTTGCCCGACCTACCGCATTTCGAGTGCGGACCCTTCAGCCTCTTGGGTACTCCTCCGTGCTTTACGACGCTCTTTAAAAAAATCTTTCATCAATTGGCTGCATTCATCAGCGAGGATGCCTGCTTGCAATTGTGGTTCATGGTTTAGTCCCGGATGGGATAGCACATTAAACAGAGATTCTACGGCGCCTCCTTTGTAGTCGCTAGCACCATATACAACGCGATCAATACGGCTGTTAATAATGGCCCCTGCGCACATAGGACACGGCTCTATCGTAACATACAGGGTGCATCCAGTCAACCGCCAGCGCTTTAGGCTATTACAGGTCTCACGGATGACGAGAACCTCGGCGTGAGCTGTTGCATCATGATCCAGTTCACGGCGGTTATGATGACGTGAAATGACTTGATTATCGTGGACCAAAATGGCGCCAATAGGAATTTCGCCAAGGGCATACGCTTTTTTGCCTTCTTCGATGGCAAGGCTCATAAAGTATTCGTCACGACTGCGCTCGTCCATTGTATTAAGTTCGGTTGAATCCATTAGGTCTTTTGTCATTATTGCACCTCTTAATGTATAATATCTTACATAGAGTCTATCATATTTTATCGTATTTTTGCGAATAGATTTAATCGTTGTGTCAGTTGCTTGTGTGAGGCTAGTATGGATATTATTTGGTATATGTTTGACATGATTGGTACCATCGCATTCGCCGTATCAGGCGCACTTGTGGGTGTGTCCCGTAAAATGGATATTTTTGGCATGGCCGTGCTCGCGCTTTCTACTGCTATTGGGGGCGGTGTGATTCGTGATGTACTGTTAGGCTATTTCCCGCCTAATTCACTTCGTAATGTGGTGTACGTTACGGTCGTTCTCGCAGTGACTTTTATTGTATTTGCTATTTATAACAGTCGCTATCATCGCAACATAATGGGACCTCGTAGTAGGGCTAGTTATTTATTTGCCGATGCTCTTGGCTTAGCATCCTTTACCGTAACGGGTGCCTCCGCAGGATATACACTATATCCTGACTTGCCTATATTCATCGTATTGCTTGGTACGATTACCGCTGTAGGTGGTGGCATTCTGCGCGATATGTTGGCGCAGCGCGTGCCTTCCGTACTGAAAGAAGACGTATATGCGTTGCCTAGTATTATTGGCGGTATAGCCTATTATCTACTGGTAATTAGCGATTGGGTGGGCCAAGCTGTATATGGGGCTTTCACCATTGTGCTTGTTATTCGTCTACTAGCTATAAAATATCACTGGAGCCTGCCTCGTGTCAGATAATAATCGGTTTTATGCGATATATTTGCCAAATTATGACTAAGTGATATAATTGTAATATTAGTTATTTTTTTATGATTGTATCCCTTACAACAGTTGTGAAATGGTACGCACAAGCGTGCTTGATAAAGGAGTTTAACCTATGTCTAAAAAATGGTTGAAAGTAGCGTTAATGGTTACGGCTATTGCTACGGGTACATCCATTCAAGTTGATGCGGAAACTGTGTTATATGTTCCGCAAGATGATCGTCCAGTAAGCCTACAATATACAGTTGATACTGCAAAGGCAGCGGGAATGACGGTGTTAACACCACCACAAAATTTGATTTCCGGTAAAACCTACAAAGGGCAAGCCGATCAAATCTGGAATTGGGTAGAGCAAAATGCGGGCCGTGCCGATGTTATGGTATTGAGTACAGATACCTTAATCTATGGCGGCCTTGTGGATTCTCGTAAACATAATTTGCCATTGAGCACATTGGAAAATCGTTTAAAACGCATCGAAGCGCTTAAGGCAAACCATAAAAATATACGCATTTATGGTTTTGGTACCGTAATGCGTTCCCCACGCGCTAGTGGGGGTGGTACAGAACCATCCTACTATGCAGATTATGGTCCAACCATATTCCAAATTGCTGCACTACAAGATAAATTGGATGCAGGCACATTGACACAAGCGGAAACGCAAAAATTGATGAGCTTGCAAGCCTCTGTCCCTGTAGAATATCTACAAGACTGGTTCTCTCGCCGTCAAAAAAATATGCAAGTGAATAAAGACTTGATCGATGAAGCGCGTAATGGTGTCTTTGCATACTTTGCATTGGGCCATGATGATACGTCTCAATTGTCTCAATCCGCATTGGAAGGACGCTATTTAAATCAATATTCCAAGGGCATTCCACGTACACAATATGGCAGCTTCCCTGGGGCAGATCAACTCGGTTTATTGTTGATGGCTCGTTCTCGTACCGATGAAAGTGCGGAAAAACCTACGTTCTCCGTTATCTATCCACTTGGTGGTGCCGGCAAAACATTGCCAGGTTACGAAGACCAAACCGTTGATAAAACGATTTCGGAACACGTAGAAGCCGTTGGTGGTACGATGACAACTGCAGGTAAACCAACTGTTCTTCTCGCTGTTAATACACCGCTTTCTACGAGTACATCTGAATCTGAAACCTTTGGTAATTTCCCAATGATTTCTCAAGCTACGACTGCCTTTGTAGATCGTATTCAACAAGCTACGGAACAAGGTGTAAACGTGAGCATTGCGGATATTGCCTATAACAATGGCTCTGATAATACCTTGTTAGGTGCTTTATATAAACGCGATTTACTCTATAAAATCGGCGCTTACAATGGCTGGAATACAGCAAGTAATACGGTAGGCTATGCGATTGCACAAGGCTTATTGCTACAAACTATGTCCCCAGAAGGGCATCGCGATATGTTGACCCAACAATATTTGGATAACTGGGCATACCAAGCGAATATCCGCAAGGATATTTATCGTATGCAAGATTCCATTCGTACCGACAATGTACGCTACTCTGGTGATTTGAATTCAAAATTAGAAGAGTATTTACAAGAACGTGTACAAGATTTCAGTGAAACTTATTTGAAGGTAGACCCTCGTACAGTTAAGGCTACATTCCCATGGGGCCGTTTGTTTGAAACGGATATTACTGTTTATGATAAACCAGTAGTACCTCTTCAAAAAGAAATTCGTATGCAACGGGAAGCAGAAGCGAAGAGACAAGCTGAAGCTGCAGCAGCTGCTGCTGCGGCTGCACAAGCCAATGGCCAAGAACAAGCCGTTCCAGCTGTGCCAACTACAACAACTCAAGCTGCACCAGCTGCAACTTCGACAACGGTAGTACATCAAGCATCGACTTCACCGCGCATCGTTCCAACACCGGCCGCTGTGCCTCAACAATAATCGCCTATGAAACGATCGTTTTTGCCTGAAATAACCTATATGCGTGGCCTTTGTATGCTCGGCGTTATCGGCATTCATGTCGGCTCCTATGCATTACAAAATCCGTTCGTTAATTTACAACTCATTAGCGTGTTGGAAATCTTATCGCGTTTTGCAGTGCCTGCATTTTTCTTCCTGTCAGCCTTTGGTTTGTTCTACCATACATCGGTAAACGATCCATTTAGCTACAAGGATTTTATGAAACGACGCTTTCAAGTGGTGCTCTATCCTTACATTGTGTGGTCTCTATTCTACCTCGTCTATACAGGCATAACGGCGCACAATTTTGGAAATCTCCATCCCGGACCATTGCTTGTGAACCTCTTGTTTGGTAACAGTATGTACCATTTATATTTTATGGTTATACTGGTATGGTTCTATGTGCTCATGCCACTATGGCGTGTGATGGTACGGTGGATTTTGAAAGCCCCCATTCCGTGGCTTGTCATCTTATTTGTCATCCAATTAGGTGTTGACTTTATATCATCTTATCGATTGGGAGCCTGGGTGACACAACAGTTTAGCGATTCTCCAGCCATAAAATATCTCTTCGATATGCGCCTTAATTATTGGGTGATTCATTATGTATGGATATTCCTTTTTGGTGCTGTTGTAGCCGAACGATATGAACAGGTGAAGGATTATATGTGGCGTTACCGATATCTATTGGCCACATGTGCCATTTTATCGATTCTATCCATGTTGGGCGCCTACTACTATGTCATGGATGTATGGCATTATACGGTGCTCGAAGCGATTTACACGGTACATCAGTTGAGTCCAATGGGTGTATTCTATACGGCATTAGGCACATTGTTTAGCTTATTCCTATTCCAAGTGATGCCCCTCAACAATACGATGGAGGCGTTCTGGTCACAAATTGGGGATACTTCATACGGTATCTATTTGGCGCATCCGTTTTGGTTATTGATTATGACCGGAATTATGGCCAAGTATAATCTTCTATTTACAGTGCCTCACGTAGTGCTGTTGTATGTGATGGCCGTAGGATTATCCTACTTGACGACAGTAGGTTTAAAACAAATACCAAAGCCAATTCGAAAATATATTCTTGGCAACTAATAGGCTTATACAAGCCCTGTAAGATTGGTATATAACTAATTACAATAGAATCCGCTCCTACCATAACTTATAGTTATCGGCAGAGGGCGGATTTTTTCATGACTAAAATGAAAACTTTCACAATGTAAAGTGTGAAAATTAATCTGTGATTGTGCTATAATACAATCATACTGATTAGAGTTACAACAAGGGAAAATGAGGTGCTCTTATGAAAGAATTAACATATTTTAACGGTGAATTCGTCGAACCAGGTGCAAAGGTAATCAGCATTGATGACCGTGGTTACTTATTCGGCGATTCTGTATATGAAGTTGTACGTGTTACAAAAGGTCGTTGTTTTGCATTGTCTTATCACCAAGACCGTCTATATCGGTCCATGCGTGAAATGGACATTCCCGTAAAAATGACACCAGATGATTTGACCGAACTTCACGAAATTTTGATTGAACAAAGTGAAATCAAAGAAGGTTACATTTACTTACAAATCTCCCGTGGTGTGGCGCCACGTCATCATGCGTACGATCGCTCTAAACTTGAACCACAAATGCTCATGTCCATTCATAATCTCGATATGGATGCAGTGAACAAGTTGGAATCCGGTGTGAAAGCTATCGCATTGCCTGATGAACGTTGGGGTCATGTAGACATTAAAACAACGAATTTGGTTCCTAACATTTTGGCACAAACAAAGGCGGAAAAGAAATTTGCCTATACAGCGATGTTATTCCGCGATGGCATTTGTACTGAAGGGGCTACATCTAATGTATTTGCCGTGAAAGATGGAATTATTTATACACATCCAGCGGATAGTCATATTTTGAAGGGCATTACGCGTCAAATGGTTATCACTCGTGTGGCACCTTCATTGGGCATCACTGTTATCGAAAAAGAGTTTGACCGCGCCTTCGTTGATGATGCGGATGAACTATTCTTTACCAATACAACCGGTGGTGTGATTCCGATTATAAAACTCGACAGAAATCCTGTAGCTGATGGTAAACCAGGTGCAGTGACTATGAAATTACGTCATGGTCTAGAAAAATTAATGGAAGAAGGCTTGGCTTAATTAGCATACTATAGGTATCAATATGGTAGCTATAGTGGCTGGTAAGGGGAGCTTTCACAAAGAAAGGACATATTTTGATTACATTAGAACACATTAGCAAGGTCTACGAAGGTGCTAATCGTGTAGAAGCGCTGAAGGATATTAGCCTCACCATTGAAAAGGGGCAAATCTACGGCATTATCGGTCAATCAGGGGCCGGTAAATCTACACTGATTCGTTGCATCAATATGCTGGAAGCCCCTACATCGGGCTCCGTTATCGTAGACGGCACAGATTTAACGAAATTGAGTGCTAGTGAACTGCGTAAAGCGCGTAAACACATTGGCATGATTTTCCAACATTTTAATCTTTTATCATCGCGCACGGTCTATGACAATGTAGCATTCCCATTGGAATTGCAAGGGCTTAGCAAGGCTGAAATCAAGGAGCGCATCACTCCGATTCTCGATATCGTAGGTTTATCGGACCGCGTGAATAACTATCCATCCCAGCTATCCGGTGGTCAAAAGCAACGCGTCGGCATTGCTCGTGCGTTGGCATCTAATCCAAAGGTATTATTGTGCGATGAAGCTACATCTGCGTTGGATCCACAAACAACAGAATCCATCTTGGAATTGTTGAAGGATATCAATGAACGGATGGGGCTTACCATTGTGCTCATCACTCATGAGATGAAGGTTATCCGTGAAATTTGCGACCGCGTAGCCGTTATCGAAGGCGGTGTTATCTTAGAAGAAGGTAGCACGCTCGAAGTATTTACAAATCCGAAGAAACCGACTACAAAAGATTTCGTTGGCTCAGTAGTAAGCGATAACCTACCACAAGAAGCGCTTGAACATATTGAACTTCATGATGACTGGATTGCTGGTACGGCACCATTGGTAAAATTGAAGTTTACCGGGCAAGCCACAGATGAACCTGTTGTAGCAGGTTTAGTACGTCGTTTTGACCTCGATGTAAGCATTTTGTTTGGTGGCATCGACTACATTCAAAACACTAGTGTAGGCCGTCTTATCATCATTTTGAATGGTGATCCTATGAAGGCGCAAGAAGGGCTAGACTATATCAGAACATTACCAATTGAAAGCGAGGTGATCGGTTATGTCAGAGCAAGTAATTAAATTGTTGATAACCGGTACCTTGGATACATTGCAAATGACCGTTATCTCTACGATTATGGCCATGATTATTGGTATTCCGCTCGGCGTTGTATTGGTGGTTACATCTAAAGGGCATATTTTAGAAAATGCAGCGCTTAATAAGATTCTAGGGGCTATCGTTAATGCGACTCGTTCCATTCCGTTTATCATCTTAATGGTTGCCATCATTCCGTTTACACGTATGGTTGTTGGTACGTCCATTGGTACGACGGCTGCTTGTGTACCGTTGACATTGGCGGCGATTCCGTTTTTAGCACGTCTTGTAGAAACATCCATTAAGGATATTCAATTCGGTGTTATCGAAGCTGCTCAATCGATGGGGGCAAGCCCATTCCAAATTATCCGCAAGGTATTGCTACCAGAAGCATTGCCAACGATTATCGATAATGTTACGGTGCTTATCGTTAACTTGATTGGTTACTCTGCAATGGCTGGTGCTATTGGTGGCGGCGGCCTTGGTGATATTGCTATCCGCTACGGATACCAACGTTTCCAAGGAGATATCATGCTTGCTACCATCATCATTCTCATCATTATGGTTCAAGTTATCCAAATGATTGGTGACGGTTTATCCAAAGCGATGAATAAGAAATAGGAGGCGTTATGAGCGTCAATGAAAAATTGAGAAGTGCTCAACATGACGAGCTCTTTGAAGGCATTTTACAACTTCAAACTGTAGAAGAATGTTATGCATTCTTTGAGGATATTTGTACTGTTAATGAACTGAAAGCATTATCGCAACGACTTCAAGTGGCTAAAATGTTACGCGCTGGTGATAGCTATGAAACGATTGTAGAAGAAACCGGTGCTAGTACAGCGACGATTAGTCGTGTGAAACGATGCCTTGTATATGGTGCTGATGGTTATACAGTGGTATTAGATCGATTGGCAGACAAAAAATAGTCGTAACATATTCATAGTAGGATATAATACATAACGGTGACCCTGGTCACCGTTATTTTGTATATAGGACTATTGTTTTTACTAATACGAATGGTAAAATGATAGTATATGTATGTGAGATATGGGAGGTCGTATATGGAATGGCTAATTGCAATAACCGGATTACCCTATGAGGTAATGATACTTATATTGCTTGCTGTAGCAGGGGCCTTTGCGGGCTTTGTGGATTCCATAGTGGGTGGCGGTGGATTGATATCTGTGCCGGCCATGTTGCTAACTAATTTGCCTCCTAGCGTGGCTCTAGGTAGTAATAAATTGTCTAGTATCTTTGGGGCCGGTAGTGCATCAATTACATTTTTACGAAACCATATGGTTGATTTTAGGCTGGTTCGTAAACTATTGCCTTTTACCTTTATAGGTTCTATGCTGGGTACTTTGGCGGTTGTATCATTACCGCCGCTATATGTTAAACCGATTATTATCGTATTACTCGTGGCCGTTACATTATTTGTAGTCTTTAAAAAGAACTGGGGCGAAGTAAATCGCACCTCTCAAGTAATGGGGCGAGCACTTTATATTTGTATGGCCTTTGCTCTTGGCATCGGTATTTATGATGGCTTTATAGGCCCTGGTACGGGTACATTTCTCATTATGGGATTTATCTTTACCGGATTTGATTTTCTCCATGCTTCGGCAAATGCTAAAATTTTAAATTTTACCAGTAATTTAGCATCTTTACTTGTGTTTCTATATTTAGGACACGTCAATATTATGTATGGTCTTGCCGCTGCGGTGGGACAAGTTGTGGGCGCCTATTCAGGATCTCATTTAGCCATTGCGAAAGGGTCCTCTTTGGTGCGTGTTGTATTCCTGTCTGTTACGACAGTGATGTTGTTAAAATTAGTGTTTGATTATATTTCTACCTTGTAGGAGGTGTGAGTATGCCTCATAAAAATGATGTTCAAGTGGCATTGATCAGCGGTGGTACATCGGGAATTGGATTTGCCACAGCTAAGCTATTATTGCAAGAAGGTTGGTGCGTCGTTATCAATGGCCGCGATGAACAAGCGGGACAAAGGGCAAAGATGAAATTGCGCCGATATTCTTCGAAGGTGCGCTATGTGAAAGGCGACGTATCTAGTGTTAGCGATTGTCAGCGCATCGTAAAAGAAACGGTAGATTTCTTTGGTAGTATTTCGGCTCTTGTAACGGCGGCTGGATATTATGAAGAAGAGCTACTAGCCGATGTATCTGAATCGGCCTTTGATGAAATGTTTGGAACAAATGTAAAAGGAACTGTATTCTTGTGCCAAGCAGCATTGCCTTATTTACGTCAAGTAAAGGGCAGTATTGTTACCGTATCTAGTGATGCGGGCCTACAAGGCAATGTAGCCTGCTCAGTATATGGTGCGTCAAAAGGTGCTATCGTAAGCTTTACAAAATCACTGTCCCTTGAGATGGCACCTCATGAAGTACGTGTAAATTGTGTATGTCCTGGCGACGTAGATACATCGCTTGTAGATAAGCAAATTGCCCAATCCCATCAAGATGCGGAGCAAGCAAAAGAGGAGATGGGCCAACATTATCCGTTAGGACGTATTGCAAAACCTCATGAAATTGGAGAAGTTATCGCTTTTTTAATTAGTTCAAAAGCATCTTTTGTAACAGGTGCTGCGTGGACGATTGATGGAGGTCTTACGAGTTGGTAGTGAATAGAGTGTTATCTATTACTAATAGTCATAATAAGACAGTTTATACAGGGTAAAATATATATTATTCATTTCAATTCTACATTGAGAATGGTATAATAATACTAATGAACGATACATACATTCACAAGTGGAATCCGGAGAAAAAGGAGAACGATTATGGCAGAATATAATGGCGTTAGAATTGAACCGCTTAGCGATGGTGGTCAAGATTTAAATTATCAAGTTGAACAATTTATTTTCTGGGGCGCAGGCCGTGCTGCCGTATTGGCTTTGTCTCCAAAATTCAGCAATGTTGCACTATGCACAAATGCAACATACATGGTAACTCGCATTGCTCATTTATATGATGTTGAATTACAAACAGGTGCTGTTGTAGGTTTAGTAGGTGGCTTGAGCACTGCTATTGCTACAGCTGCTATTTCCTTACTCGTACCTTTTAAAGCAGTACGCGTACCGGTAGCTATTGGTTTGACCTATGCTATTGGTAAGGTAGCTCATATTTGGATCGAAGATGGTATGCCATCCGACATCGAACGCTACAAACCTATGATTGCTGAGTTCTATGAAAATGGTAAAGCCATTGCTGGCGAAATCGCTCGCGATGCAGCAGCAAGCATTCCGTTCACTCAAGGCCAACGCGATGTATGGGCTGGTATTGCCAATGAAACAGGTCTTGCAAAAGAACAATTAGAACAAGTATATTCTGAAAAAGTAGCACCTGCTATTGAAAAATGGAATACGGAAACGAAATACCAATTGCATGATAATGCAGCAGAAGCAGTAGCAAAAGTAACTGATGCGGCAAAAGAAAAAATCGATGTAGCAAAAGAAACATTGGATACTGCAAAAGAATTGGCTAAAGGTGGCGTAGAAGTAGCGAAAGCAACTACTCAAGTGGCTGTGGAAAACGCAAAAACTACAGCGTCTAAAGCTGTGGAAAATGCAAAAGATACTGCGTTCCAAGCTGTTGAAACAGTAAAAGAAACGACAAAATCCACAATTAACGGTTTTCGTAAATAGTTAGAAGGATTGGTATGAATCCATTAAAGATTATCAAATATGGCAAGTATTTTAGTGAGTCTCGATTCTTGGCGTTTGCCACTCGCTATGGTAAAAAACTTGCCTTTGTACAAAAAGCAGTGGTGTTATTCTTTTGCTTGCGCGATCAAGATACACCAAAATATGTAAAGGCTATTTTAGCCGGCGCCTTAGGGTATCTCGTCCTACCAATCGATATCATTCCTGATACGATTGCGGGCCTTGGCTGGGTAGATGATGTAGCAGTTCTCGGTATTGCTTTCAAAATAGCCAACCGCTATATCAAAACATCCCACGAAGAACAAGCGAAAAAGCTAATCCCTTTTGGCAACTAACAAGTACATAAAAAGGCAGTTTAATCATTGTTATTGGTTGGACTGCCTTTGTTTATTTGACACCCTTTGTTAATAGATATACAATTAAATTTGTATTGTAATAAGAAGGATGAATAAATGTATACAGCGACAATTAACGTCCGTTTCTATGAAACCGATATGATGGGAATTGCTCACCATAGCAATCATTTTCGGTGGTTTGAAATGGCGCGTATTGAATTCCTTCGTCACATCGGTGTCACCTTGTGGGATATGATGGACGAGGATATAGTATTTCCAATTATGAATGTATCGTGTAACTATAAGGAACCTGCTCGGTTCGATGACACGATTAATATAGAAACCTATTTAGTCAAAATGACCCGTGCTCAGATGGTATTTAAATACCGCATGCGCCGCGCTAGCGATGGTGCTCTATTGGCGACGGGTGAGACTAAGAATGCCTTTATGTCTAAATCGTCTGGGAAAATCGTACGATTAGAGGATCGCTTTTATCAACCTATTCTAAATGCTGTTGAGGAGATGCCTCATGACTAATATAGATACACAACGATTGCCTATCGGCGTCTTTGACTCAGGTGTAGGTGGTCTATCCGTTTTGAAAGTTCTACAGGAACAATTTCCCAATGAAAACTTCATCTATATAGGGGATAATGCTAATAATCCCGTTGGCAATCGTCCAACCGAGGAGATTACAGAAATCGCTTGCCGTATTGCAGAAACATTACATCAAGTACCTGTAAAATTGATGGTTATCGCTTGCAATACTTTCACCGTAGTGGCCCTCGATGAGGTGCGCAGTCGCGTCAATGTGCCGGTTATCGGTGTATCGCAAGGTGTTAAGACTGCTATTCGTGAAAGCAATAGTAATACCATCGGTATCATGGCGACGGTGGCGACCGTTAATAGTCATATTCATAAATATGTGGCTATGGACATCGACCATGAGGTTTTTGTATGGGAACAACCATGCCCAGAACTAGCCGGCTTAATTGAACAAGGTCATTTGCATGATGACGCTGTTCGTAAAGCCGCTAAGGAGTACTTAGCACCTATGCTAGAACGGGATATCGATGTTGTCGTATTGGGATGTACTCATTTCCCATTTGTTAGCCCTGTCCTGCAGGAGTTATCAGGTGACCGCATCCGATATATCGACCCTGCTTATGAGACTAGTGATCTAGTACGACGTACGATGGACAGCAATCATTTGCATAATCCATCTACCGAGAAGGGCCATAGCACCTTGTATTTCACAAAGGATATTGCCCTAGGGGCTGATTTAGGCGCCCAATTCTTAGATACTGATGATTTTTCGGTGGAATTGATTACACTATAAAGGAGAATTCATATGTGGTTTTATGACATAATAAATGTGATAGTTGCCATTGCAGTTATCGTAGCTGTTTTGTACCTATTATTCCGTCTATTCGTATTAAAACAAGGTAACGAACGCGTTATTTTGTTGCCAAAGCGGAAAACAATCTTTCAATTGGCAGATATGAATATGAGTTCTATGACATTGTTCTGCGATGTGCCATTTGTAAACAAAGGCCGTCAACTTGGTACAATCATGGATTTATTCCCACGTCCTTTGCTTCCAGAAGAACATTTTGATGGTGTGAAAGTAGACGCTTGGGCTATGGATATCGATCGTCCACGCCACGATGGTTACTTTGAAGCTATCATCATCAAGCCTCGCAAGGGTGGTACAATCCGCGTTTACGTTACCTTAACTGGTAGAAATGGTAATATTCGTGAAGATATTAAGGGATTCCCTTATATGGACATCGACATTTATTACCAAATCGTAGGTCGTACCGATTACCATATCGACAAACAACGTATTCGTTTGACTGCAGAAGAAGTACAAGCAGCATTGGTTCACTAAGGAGGCATAACAATGGCAGAATTAGAATTAGTATGTGTTCCTACACGTATTCTTACAGATAATGATGACATCGTTGATGCTATCGTTGAATTTGGTGGTCACAATATTGGACCAGAAGACATCGTATGCGTAGCAGAATCCGTTGTGGCTATTACACAAGGTCGCTTTACACGTCCTGAAGAACTCAATGTGTGTTGGCAAGCGCGTATGATCAACCGCTTTATCCATCCAGATGGTTCCATGGCTTCTATTTATGGTATGCAATCTGCTATGAACTTAGATGGTAAATGGAAGGTATTAGGTGCTTTCTTCTTAGGCGCTATTGCTAAAATTTTCCGCAAACCAGGCGTGTTTTACGCTATCGCCCGTGCTGCATCCTTAACCGATGACGTAACAGGTACAATGCCTCCATTCGATAAACACATCGTATTTGGTCCAAAAGATCCAGATAAGGTGGCTGAAAAAATCGTTCAACGCACAGGTTGCTATGGCGCTGTTGTAGCAGACGTAAACGACTTGAAACGCTCTGCAATTCTCGGTACAAGTCGCGGTATTGATGCGAAGAAAATCGCTAAATTGTTGATTGATAATCCATTTGGTAATGATAGCCAAATGACACCAATCGTTATTATTAAAAACTACGCTTCTGTTTCGGGAGCAAAATAAAAGATTCTCGATGTTTCCGGTGCAGAACTGGTAAGTCTAGAGATTAACAAAAGAGACTGCTCCGGCGGTCTCTTTTCTGTTTAAAGGAGGACATATGTTATTAGGCATAGATGTAGGCGGCACCTTTACGGATGCCGTTATTATAGATGGGGGTACCATCGTTTCATCGGCGAAGCGGCGAACCACGAAGGAGAATCTTATGAATGGCATAACGGATGCCTTAGGTGCGGTGATGCGTGGTGTGGACCCTGCACAAATAGAACAGGTAACGCTATCCACTACGGTAGTGACAAATACAATTGTGGAGCATAAAGAACAGCCTGTAGATCTCTATGTAGTAGCGGGGCCAGGGCGCAATGTAGATGATATATTCCCTGTAAGACCTGTGTATCTTAAAGGGTATACGGACCATCGTGGCATCGTGGTGGAACGTACAGATATAAAGGGGACTCATCAACTAGCGAACATGGTGCAAGCTAAGAGTGGTACCGATTTGGCTGCTGTATCCGCAAAATTTGGCGTTCGCAATCCAAAGGAAGAAATCGATATTGCTCAGGCTCTAGCTGACACATATCATACGATTTCTACAGGCAGTGCGTTAAGTGGCAATCTTAATTTTCCACGTCGCACCATCAGTGCATATTTTAATAGTGCCGTGGCCTCTGTATTTAAGGAATTTAAGAACGCTGTTTACCACGCATTAGATACCTTTCACATTACGGCACCGGTATATATTTTGAAAGCTGACGGTGGTTCGCTACCGATAGATACGGTGGAATCCATTCCTGTAGAAACGGTATTTACCGGACCAGCTGCAACGGTACTTGGCTTGGAAGCATTGCGCAGCACTAAAGACGCCCATACGGTGGCCCTTGATATTGGCGGGACTACAACGGATATTTCCTTGTGGAAACAGGGCAAACCACTGATGACAAAGGAGGGCGTATCCATTCGTGAATATCCAAGTGCTGTACGCTCCTTTGCGGTTACCTCGGTGGGCATTGGCGGTGAATCGGCGGTGCGCTATGAAAATGGGAAACTCATGGTTGGCCCTGAACGGATTGGCCCATCTGTTGCATTGGGCGGCACTATCCCTACATTAGGGGATGCCCTCATCGTGCTTGGTAACGCGCATTATGGTGATGAACAGAAGGCGTACGATGCTATTGCACAGATTGATATGACCATTGATGCGAAAACCATGGCTCAACGCATCGTAGATGAAGCCGTCCGTGTTGTAAAGCAAGGGATTGATACGGTCGTGGCGAAGGAAAATAAACGACCTATCTATGTAGTGGCCGATATTGTGCATCCTGATCCATTTGTGCCGGCCCAGCTTGTTATCGTCGGTGGCACGGCGGCTAGTTTGGGCCCTATTATTGGGGACCAACTAGGATTGCCTGTTCATATTCCAGCCGATGCGGCCGTGGCTAATGCCATCGGTGCTGGTGTGGCTAACCATACGATGGCGATTACGGTTCACGTCGATACAAAACGTCGTACTATGGTAGTGCCAGAACTGGGTATTCAAGATAAAAGTAGCTCTTTGCGTTCTGCTGACGCTGTCGCAAAAGTAGCTTATGGCTTACTGCGCGAGGCTGCTCAGGAACAAGGTCTTGTACCTCAAGGTACAATGCCTGCTATAGAAACGATTAGTATTGAAGATTTTCCTGTTGTCGATGGATGGCAATCGATGGAACGCATTATTACTGTGAAGGTACAACTGAAAGCGGGGGTGAGCATCTATGTGGAATCATAAGGACAGTTACCGGGTACGTAATGGAATCGTGTCGGCTAGCACAATAGAACATCCTTCATTAGGCCTCGTATTTTTCCCGGCCTTTGATTGGAAAATTTCTGCTACCCATCCAGAACGGCAAGAACGATTGCTCTATACGCGGGATCAAATTGTGGAAGAAGGCTTATTGGATGTACCGAATATTAGAGAATATAATCCTATCGTAGCCGACTGGGATGTGATAGAACGAGTTCACGTTGGGGCCCCTGATTTAGCATCTTGGGTAACCGATGCGCATCGCGTATCGGCTGGTGGTGCCATTGCAGCAGCTGATGCAGTGCTACGAGGTGAAGTTGATCGAGCCTTTGCCCTCGTTAGACCACCAGGACATCATGCGATGGCTATGGTTCATGGCATCCGTGGATTCTGTACCATCAATATCGAAGCCGTTATGATTCAACATATACGTCAAACCTATGGTGTGAAACGGGTGGCCATCGTAGATACTGATGTACATCATGGTGATGGCTCACAAGACGTGTTCTACCATGACCCAGATACATTGTATATAAGCTTTCACCAAGATGGACGGACCTTATATCCGGGTACCGGATTTATGGATGAATTCGGAGGCCCTCAAGCCATTGGTGCTAACATAGATATTCCACTACCTCCTGGCACGGGTGATGAAGGTTTATTAAAGGTGATGCGCGAACTCGTATTGCCGATTCTACATGAATTTAAACCGGATATCGTCATTAATTCAGCAGGTCAGGACAACCATTTCTCGGACCCATTAGCCAATATGAATGTGACCGCTAAGGGCTACGCAGAATTAGTGGATTTATTGCAGGCAGATATTGCAGTCCTTGAAGGTGGCTATTCCGTACAAGAGGCCTTGCCTTATGTAAATACAGGTATCATTTTATCGATGGCTGGGTTAGATTACAGTCGCGTTATCGAGCCAAACTATGTAGAACAACATCAGACGGCTGATGTAACGAGATATATTGATAATCTTATTTTGAAATGGAAGGACCAATGGGCTAGGCGTGAAGAAATAGCTCGAGATGAACTCATCGGTCACAAGGATAGATGGGGCCGTGATTATTCTGTGTATTACGACGAATCTGGTGTACAAGAAGAGCGTCGTGAAACAGTGCGCCTCTATCCAGATAAAATTGGCTGGCATAGCATTGAATCCTATGGTAATTATGGGCCCTATGCAAAGCAAAGTGTGTACGCCATGTTTATTCCCTGGCAAGCCGATGATGCTACGCGTGAAGAGGCTTTCACTGAAGCACGTCGCATGAAAGAACAGGGTGGTCTCAATCGCTATGTAGTGGTGGACCCTATGGGACAGGGACAAGTTGAGATTTAGCCTGTCGAATGGGAACCATTGTTCATGATATAATAGAATAAACGAGATAGCGCCCCTCGTGTGAGGGGCGTTTCTATTGTGATACATATCCTATAATGAACTATTCAGTATGGGTATATTAGAGATAAAGGGGGCGTTGTTATGCGCAGTGACAATAGAACAGCAGGTCAATTGAGACCTATTAAAATAACGAGACATTTTACAGAATATGCAGAAGGCTCTGTACTCATCGAATGTGGTAAAACAAAGGTCATTTGTACAGCTACTATCGAGGAAAATGTACCGCGCTGGTTAAAAGGTTCCGGTCAAGGCTGGGTGACTGCAGAGTATTCTTTGTTGCCACGTTCTACAAAAACACGGGTAAGCCGTGAGGCCGCTCGCGGTAAACAAACGGGCCGTACTGTTGAAATTCAACGCTTAATCGGTCGTGCATTGCGCGCTGTTGTAGACTTAAAGGCTTTAGGCGAACGCTCTATCACCGTAGACTGCGATGTTATCCAAGCCGATGGCGGTACGCGTACGGCGTCCATTACAGGTGCCTTTGTAGCCCTTGTGGATGCCATCGATTTTACATTTGGCGGCTTTGGTAAATTCCCTATTACCGATTTCTGTGCCGCTATTTCCGTCGGCATTGGTCCAGAAGGTCCTATTACAGACCTTTGCTATGAAGAGGATAGCGCTGCCGTAGTGGACATGAACGTGGTGCGCACCGGTGCTGGTAATCTCATCGAGGTACAAGGTACGGGTGAACATGGCACATTTAGCCGCGATGAACTTAACCAATTATTAGACCTTGCAGAATCTGCTACCGATGAATTGATGGCTGTGCAACGCAATGTACTCGGCTCTGTAGCGGACAAAATTGGCAAGGTGTATCCTGATGTGCCTGTTCAAACCGCTGAAGGAGAACAATAATATGGAACGTATTGTATTAGCAACGGGCAATAAGGGGAAAATACGTGAATTTGAACGGGCCTTTTCTCATATGAACATTACCTGTGTGCCTGTGAAAGATATAGTTGACGTTCCGGAACCAGAGGAAACGGGCACAACCTTTATGGAAAATGCCATCCTCAAAGCGAAATATTATAGCGAAAAAACGGGATTGCCGTGCTTAGCTGATGATTCGGGGCTCACTGTCGATGCTCTTGATGGGGCACCTGGCGTATACTCCGCACGCTATGCGGGCGTTCATGGCGATGATGAAGCAAATAATGAAAAATTAATTCGCGAATTACAAGGTAAATCGGATAGAACTGCGCACTATGTATGCGCTTTAGCTTTGGTACATCCGGACGGTGCTAGCGTGACGGCCGAAGCCTCTTGTGATGGTGAAATTCAAGATACGCCGGTTGGTACTAATGGATTTGGATATGATCCATATTTCTTTGTTCCCCGATTTGGTAAAACCATGGCGGAACTCGATATCGATACTAAGGAAACCATCAGTCATCGTGGCAAGGCGTTGCAAGAGTTAGTTGCAAAGGTGAATAAATGAAACGAATAGGTATTATTAGTGATACACATGGTTATCTCGATACCATTGATCTCGCATTAGATGCAACGATGGAGCAAGATATCGACATGTGGCTACACGCAGGTGACTACGGCGATGATGCGCGGTATATGCAAACGCGCACCGATGTACCGGTCTATGCCGTGCGCGGCAATAATGACCGCGTGCAGCCCTTAGAGCCTAAGGAACAACTGATCCCCTTAGAAGATACCTATATTTACATGACCCATGGTCATGAGGTATCATATTGTAAACGAGCACAAGAATTGATACACATTGGCAATGCTATGGGGGCGCGCCTCATCGTATGCGGGCATAGCCATATTCATAAAGAAAAACTTTTAGGTGATACTCTCTTTGTCAATCCAGGCAGTATAGCATTGCCTCGGGATGGATCGGGCGGTACCTTTGCCATCGTCACCTACGAAGATGGCGCCTTTGATGTAGAATTTGTGTATAAACAGGATATTATATAGTATATGTGTGAAAGCTACATTTTGTATGGCTTTCACAAAAAAATAGTAAGTCTATGCATGGAAAGGGTTATGGCATATCATGGATACACCAGTTAAAGCAAAGCCTAAAATGAAGTTATATGGGTTTAATAATCTCACGAAAACGTTGAGTTTTAATATTTATGATATTTGTTATACTCGTACAGAGGAAGAAAAAAAGCAGTATATTCAATACATTGATGAAGTATACAACGCGGAGCGTTTGACGAATATTTTGACCGAAGTGAGTCATATTATCGGTGCTAACATTTTAAATATTGCGAAACAAGATTACGACCCACAAGGGGCATCGGTTACGATTTTGATTTCTGAAGAAGAAATTGAAAAAGAAGATGTGGTTATGCATTTGGATAAATCCCATCTTACAGTTCATACGTACCCTGAAAGCCATCCGCACAAGGGGATTAGTACATTCCGTGCCGATATCGAAGTGTCCACATGTGGTCAAATCTCTCCGCTAAAGGCCCTCAATTACTTGATCAATAGCTTTGATTCGGATATTTTGACATTGGACTATCATGTGCGTGGCTTTACGCGCGACGTGTCGGGCAAGAAAATCTACATCGACCATCGTATCAACTCTATTCAAAATTACATTAATGCGAAAACGCGCAATTTGTACAACATGATCGATGTGAACGTGTACCAAGAAAATATCTTCCACACTAAGATGATGCTCAAGGATTTTGATTTGGATAATTACTTATTCGGCATTACCGAAGCGGAATTGAGCGAACGAGAAATTAAGCAAATTAAACACCAATTGCGACAAGAAATGACAGAAATCTTCTACGGACGCAATTTGCCATCTGTGAAAGCCTAGATTGTTTAAAACGCTTAGTTATTTGTGGACATGTAATTAATGCTAAGAATATGAATTCATGATTAATTCTAAAATTTTCGAAAAACTATATCGAAAAATCTTGTATTATTGTTTCTGATTCTGTATAATGAACTTGTAAGGGGTATTAATAATTAATACCAAGAAACTATTGTGTCCGTTGTCATCCACAAAGGAGAATTATTATGGACGTACGTGAATTAGCAGTACAAAAAAAACGTGAATTAAAAGGCTTCCTCACAGTAGGAACTAAATATGAATTAAAAGACGCTCATGATTTATCCGTTGCTTACACACCAGGTGTAGCAGAACCATGCTTGCGTATTAAAGACAATGAAGCAGAATCCTTTGAATTAACTTGCCGTTCCAACATGGTTGCCGTTGTATCCGACGGTACTCGTGTACTCGGCCTTGGCGATATCGGCGCTGCTGCCGCATTGCCTGTAATGGAAGGTAAATCCTTATTGTTCAAAAAATTTGGCGATGTAGACTGCATTCCATTGGTTGTAGATACTAAAGATGCTGATACATTGATCAACACTGTAAAATTGTTGCAAAAGAACTTTGCTGGCATCAACTTGGAAGACATTTCTTCTCCTAAATGCTACGAAATTGAAAATCGTTTGAAAGAAGAATTGGAAATCCCTGTATTCCATGATGACCAACACGGTACAGCAATCGCATGTTTAGCTGGTGTAAAAGGCGCTCTTCGCCTCGTTAAAAAAGATTTAGCTACAGCTAAAATCGTAGTAAACGGCGCTGGTGCAGCTGGTGCAAACATCGCTCGTTTGTTATACCTTGCAGGCGCTCGTGATATTACCGTATTGGTATCCTCTGGCGTATTGCACAAAGATTACAAACGCCTTGATTCCTTGCAAACTGAATTGATCGATTTGCTTGGCCTTGAAGAAAAACATGGCAACTTGGCTGAAAACGCTAAAGGCGCTGACATCCTTCTTGGCGTATCTGCAGCAGGTGCTTTCACAAAAGAAATTTTGGAAAACTTGGCTGATGACGCTATCGTATTCGCTATGGCGAACCCTAACCCAGAAGCAACATACGCTGATATGAAAGCTGCTGGCGTTCGCATTGCAGGTACAGGCCGTTCCGATGCACCTAACCAAATCAATAACGTAGCTGTATTCCCTGGTATCTTCCGTGGTGCTATTGACGTTCGTGCATCTAAAATCACTGACGAAATGAAATTGGCTGCTGCCGATGCATTGGCACACTTGATTCCAGACAGCGAATTGAATGATGAAAACATCATGCCATCCGTATTCGACCCTCGCGTAGCTCCTGCAGTGGCAAAAGCAGTTGCTGAAGTAGCTGTAAAACAAGGCATTGCCAAAAACCCTCAAATCGTTGAAGACGGTCATTACGAAGGTTAATTTTAACTAAATCAAATATGATTTTGAACATGCACCCTACGGGGTGCATGTTTTTTTATATAGATGTTGCATTTGTGCGTACAAAATTATAAAATGTAAGCACAATAATAACAATAGGAGATATTATATGGATTATAGAGGAATTATAGAATCAAAACTAGAACAAAATAATGGTATACTTTCAAGTCGCGATATTAAAGCTCTTAATATACCTTCCATATACCTAACTAGAATGGTAAATGAGGGGATACTTAATCGTGTAAGTCGAGGTATTTATTTAAGCACAAAAGGTGATTATGATGAATACTATCTCTTTCAAAAACAATATGGAGTTCCCATTTTTTCATATGCATCAGCCCTGTATTTACATCAATTTACAGATGATATTTATCCGGCACTAGAGGTAACTGTGTATCGAGGGTATAATATTCATAGAATTAACAACGTGAATCTTGTACATTATGTTACGAAAGATATATATGAATTAGGTATCATAGAGTGTAAAACGGTATATGGTAATATTGTCAAAACCTATGATTTAGAACGGACCTTATGTGATTTCATTAAAAATAGAAATAAAATCGATACTGAATTATTTTCTAAAACTTTACATAGGTATATGCGTTATAAAAATCGAAATCTGAATCGTTTATACGATTACGCTAAGAAAATGAAGATATATGATAAGGTTAAAAGTATTTTGGAGGTTATCTATGAATAAGGATAAACTGAAAGCTTTATGTCATAAATTATCGAAAGAGTCTGGACTGCCTTTTAATATGATACAAACACATTATTTTTTAGAGCGGATACTAGAGCAAATATCATCTAGTAGTGAATGTGAAAATTTTATATTTAAAGGTGGTTTTTTACTATCAAATGTTATTGGTATACGGCAACGGAGTACATTAGATATTGATTTTGTTATTCGGCAATTTCCACTGACAGAAGAAGTATTGTTAGTGAAATTCCAGTCTATACTATTGAACTCATCATCGGATATTAAATATTCAATACAGCGAATAGAACCAATTCGTGAATCTGATGAGTATGGAGGCTATAGACTAACAATACTCTGTCAATTAGAAAATATTAGACAAGTTATTCCTTTAGATATAGCTACAGGTGATCCGATTACACCAGAAGCTATAAGATATTCCTATAAGAGCATTTTTGATGAAAGTGAATTTAATATTTGTGCATATAATGTAGAAACTATGTTGGCAGAGAAACTACAGACCATATGTGAACGGGGTGTATTTAATAGTCGATGTAAAGACTTTTACGACGTATTTATGATTTATAGTACATTAAATGACAGTATAGATTATAAGTTGTTACATGCTGCCTGTGTAAAAACATTTGCATATAGGAATACTTCATTTAATAAGGAAACATTTGAGGATGTTCTTATGATGTTAAGAAATGATGATGATTTACATTCATCGTGGCTAAGATATCAAAAACGTTCACCTTACGCTGTAGAAATTACTTTTGATAAAACATTAGATGTATTTGAACAGATTATTGATTGTATGGGATTATAAAAGAAATTTTTTTAAAGAGGGAAAGAGGGGGTGATACTATGTGCTTTTGATTTAGAAATTATGAAAATAATTTTGGGAATAGATAATCCTAAATTTTTAATGAATTTATAAAAAAATACTTGTCAGAATAGTGGTCCAATGATATAATAATTTTCGTTGCAGAGAGGTACTCACAATTGAGTAAAACTCAGCAAAAGTAGTGGTTGACATCAACTACCGGGTTTGCTATAATTAGCAAGTAATTAATGACGGGGCATAGCGCAGTTTGGTAGCGCACCTGGCTTGGGACCAGGGGGTCGCAGGTTCGAATCCTGCTGCTCCGACCATTTTTTATTTTGCGGGTGTAGCTCAATGGTAGAGCCCCAGCCTTCCAAGCTGGTCGCGAGGGTTCGATTCCCTTCACCCGCTCCATTTTTTTTTGCCTTTTTTAGGGTTAACGAAAAATGACGTCATTAGTTGACGATACATGCCACATAATTTATACTATAATAGATAATTACATATAAAGGTAATCCACATGGTTCAGTAGCTCAGTTGGATAGAGCAACGGCCTTCTAAGCCGTGGGTCGGGGGTTCGAATCCCTCCTGGATCACCAAAGAAATTAAGCGGATAGCTCGTAATGGGCTATCCGCTTTTGCATTGCTATTTTAAATTAGAACAGGTCTGTACTAATTTGAAGGACCCTATATATGTGTCTTGTTAGAAATAGAACAGGCCTGTACTAATTTGAAGGGTCCTATGTATAGGTCTTGTTAGAAATAGAACAGGCCTGTACTAATTTGAAGGACCCTATGTATAGGTCTCGTTAGAAATAGAACAGGCGTGTACTAATTTTCAGGACCCTATGTATGTGCCTTATTAGGAATAGAACAGGCGTGTTCTAATTTTCAGGGCCCTATGTATGTGCCTTGTTAGAAATAGAACAGGTCTGTACTAATTTGAAGAACCCTATATATGTGCCTTGTTAGAAATAGAACAGGCCTGTACTAATTTGAAGGACCCTATGTATAGGTCTCGTTAGAAATAAAACAGGCCTGTACTAATTTGTAGAACCCTATGTATCTCTGTCGAATTACAAATTCGTATCAATCTCTACAGTATTCTCCCGCAACCATTGTGCTAGTTCTGTATTTGTCATATTACCTGCGGCAACATCGATAATCATGTTTTCTACGTCTTGTTGTGTTGCCATAATATCGAATCCATTAATAATTAAATACACATACATGCTATGCAATGCTGTTCGTTTGTTTCCATCCGTAAAAGGATGATTGTTGGCTAAGCCATAACATAATTGTGCTGCTTTGTCGTAGATGGATGGGTATAGATCTTTTTCCATAAAGGTTTGAAAGGGGGTATAGACGGCTGATGCTAATAGGTTTTCATCGCGTACGCCTGGTGAAAGGACAAATGCACTTTCTAGTTGGGCGTGGAGTTCATAGATATCTTGTAAGGTGAATTGGATATTAGCTGTATTCATTTGTTCTCCAATGCTTTATATAGGTTATAATTACGCTTTAATACTTGTTGCGAGATGTCTTTTATCTGCTTTTTTAGCTCTTTATTAGTATCACTAGTTAAGATAGAGGGTTTGTGGTTTGTTTTGCAATCGGTATTTTTCTGATCTTTTGTCATCATAAATTAAATTCCTTTACTGTATTTTTGACTTTTATATTTACTATATATTTGACTTTTATTTCTATTATATAGGGAATAAATCAATATAAACAATATAACTTATAGTAAATATTTTAAAAGTTCAAATTTAATTATCTCTCACAAACTCAGCGTTTATCTATATTCTTGCCATATAAATCTGATTTGTCAAAATAAAAGTCAAGAAAAGTCAAAAATTTATATTTTGACCTATTGACTTTTTGACTTAATAAGATTATTATAATGACATAAGGTTAAAGAAACCTAGAAATAAAGCAAGAAATTAAAGAGACTTAAAAGGTCAAACAGATATACTTGTAGTGAAAAAGTGAGGTAATTTATATGAACAACAACTTCAATAACTTTGGTAGCGAATTTGGTAGCATGAATGATTTGTTCAATCAATTGATGGGTAACATGGGTGGTTATTCCACAGAAAATCGTCGTTATAAAATAAATGGTCGTGAAGTAACTCCTGAAGAGTTTGCTTATTATCGTCAAACAGGTCATTTGCCTACTAATGAAGAAATCCAAGCAGCACAAGCTGCAGCTCAACAAGGTCAAATGAAAAAGGATGGTATCCTTGCTCGTTTAGGTACGAACTTAACAGACGAAGCTCGTAATGGTAAGCTTGATCCTGTTATCGGTCGTAACAAAGAAATTCAAGAAACTGCTGAAATCTTAGCACGTCGTACAAAAAACAATCCAGTTCTAGTCGGTGATGCAGGTGTTGGTAAAACAGCTGTTGTAGAAGGTTTGGCACAAGCCATTGTAAATGGCGATGTTCCAGCAGCGATTAAAAATAAAGAAATCATTTCCATCGATATTTCCGGTTTGGAAGCTGGCACTCAATATCGTGGTTCCTTCGAAGAAAATATTCAAAACCTTATCAAAGAGGTTAAGGCCGCTGGTAATATCATCTTGTTCTTCGACGAAATTCACCAAATCTTGGGCGCTGGTTCCACAGGTGATGGTCAAGGATCCAAAGGCTTGGCAGATATCTTAAAACCTGCTTTGTCCCGCGGTGAATTAACAGTTATCGGTGCTACAACACAAGATGAATACCGCAACACAATCATGAAAAACGCAGCACTTGCTCGTCGTTTCAATGAAGTAAAGGTAAACGCACCATCTGCAGAAGATACTTTCAAAATTCTACAAGGCATTCGTCCATTGTACGAAGCGCATCATAACATCGAATTGCCAGATGCCGTTTTGAAAGCCGCTGTAGATTATTCCGTACAATACATCCCTCAACGTAGCTTGCCAGACAAAGCAATCGATTTGATTGATGTAACAGCAGCTCACTTGGCTTCCCAACATCCTGTAACCGATATCAAAACATTGGAAGCAGATATTGCAGAAGCTAAAGCAAAACAAGAAGAGTTTGCTCAAAAAGAAGATTACGAATCCGCTATTAACGAAAAGATGCGTATTCAAAAATTACAAGAAGAAATCGACAAACACACTGATAACCAAAAGGTAGTGGCTAAGGTTAACGATGTAGCCGAAGCGGTAGAACGTATGACTGGTATCCCTGTATCTCAAATGGGTGCATCCGACATCGAACGCTTGAAAGACATGAAATCTCGTTTACAAGCTCACGTCATTGGTCAAGATAAAGCAGTAGAAGCTGTATCTAAAGCAATCCGTCGTAACCGTGCAGGCTTTGACGAAGGCAACCGTCCAATCGGTAGCTTCTTATTCGTAGGTCCTACTGGTGTTGGTAAAACAGAATTGGCCAAACAATTAGCTCTTGATATGTTTGGTAACAAGGACGCTATTATCCGCTTGGATATGTCTGAATACAGTGACCGCACAGCGGTTTCTAAATTGATTGGTGCTACAGCTGGTTATGTTGGTTACGAAGATAACTCCAACACATTGACTGAACGCGTTCGTCGTAATCCTTACTCCATCGTATTGTTCGACGAAATCGAAAAAGCAGACCCTCAAGTTATTACATTACTTCTTCAAGTATTGGACGATGGTCGCTTAACAGATGGTCAAGGTAACACAGTAAACTTCAAGAATACTGTTATCATTGCTACATCCAACGCAGGCTTCGGTTATGGCAGTGACAATGACGATGAAAACAAAGTCGATGTAATGGACCGCATTGCTCCATTCTTCCGTCCTGAATTCTTGAATCGTTTCAATGCTGTTATCGAATTCAATCAATTGAGTAAAGAAGATTTGAAGAAAATCGTTGATTTGATGCTCGACCAAGTTAACAAAACTTTGGCTAAAAAACAAATTACCTTAGATGTAACTGACGCAGCTAAAGATTTGTTGATGGAACAAGGTTATGACAAAACAATGGGCGCTCGTCCATTACGTCGTGTTATTGAATCTGAAATTCGCGATAATGTAACTGATTACTACTTGGATCACATCGATGCAAAACACTTGATGGCTGATGTTGTAGATGGTCACATCGTGATCAGCGACAAGGATGCTGCTAACACATCCGATGCTAAATCCGGTGATGACAAATCTGCAGATGACAGCAAACAAGCTGATGATGCTGCATCCAAGGACAATAAATAATCGGTAGGCTATTGACCCTTTCATTGAATCCCTTACAACTCTCTCCATATACACACAAATAACAATAGTCCTATTGATTGTGAAAGCACTCGACATTACGTCGAGTGCTTTTTTGTGTTATTATATGAATTTTGTATACATGACAAAAATCATTGATAACGTATCAATATATTTTGTATAATCATGTTACTATATTCTATAGAATTAAAAGAAAAGATGAAGAATATAAGGGGAATTAGAATATAAGGGAAATTAGAATATAAGGAAAACCAAGCATATAAGAAAAATTAAGAACGAGAGGAGCATAGTGATGTCACATTATATAGATTTAAATAGCGATTTAGGTGAAAGCTTTGGCAATTACACATTAGGCATGGATAGTGAGGTGTTAAATCACGTCACTAGTGCCAATGTGGCTTGTGGTTGGCATGCAGGCGATCCTCTCATCATGGAGGCCACCGTTAAGATGTGCAAGGAGAAGGGCGTAGCCGTAGGAGCCCATCCGGGATATCCTGATTTAATGGGCTTTGGACGCCGCAAGATGGCGGTCAGCCCCGATGAGGCACGGGCGTATATGATCTACCAACTCGGTGCGTTGCAAGGATTTTGCAATCAGTACGATGTAGAGTTGCAGCACATGAAATTACATGGTGCTTTTTACAATATGGCGTGCGTAACGCCGGAACTTGCTGATGCGGTGTTAGATGGATTAGAAGCGGTCAATTTAAAGGTCCGTGCCATGGTGCTCAGTGGTAGTTATATAGCCAAAGAGGCAGAGCGACGAGGTATCCCTGTCATCCAAGAGGTCTTTGCAGACCGAGGTTATACAGAAGAAGGCACCTTGGTGCCCCGTACGGAAGAGGGGGCTTTCATAAAAGACCCGCAAGAGGCCTTGGAACGGGTGCTCATGATGGTACAAGAAGGCAAGGTCGTAACGAATACAGGCAAAACAATCGATATTGCAGCCGATTCCGTATGCGTTCATGGCGATAATCCAAAAGCGATAGCTTTCACAAAGTATATTCGTGAAGGCCTTACTAAGGCAGGTGTCGTGGTAGCGAATTTTCAGAATCGATAGATTACAATCGATTGTATAAGAATAGATAGAATCAGAATAGATAAAAGGAGTCAGTATGAAACCGATTACAGGTAAAGCGAGTTTATCTGTCCTCTTAGGGGCAGCATTTTTGATGGCCACGTCGTCCATTGGGCCAGGATTTATGTTACAAACGGCGGCGTTTACAGGCCAGTTAAAGGCGGATTTTGCGTTCGCCATTGTGGTGTCCGTTATTTTTTCCATCATTGCACAGCTCAATGTATGGACCATCATCGGCATATCCCAAATGCGGGGCCAAGATATTGCGAATAAGGTCTTGCCCGGCCTTGGTTACTTCGTAGCATTCTTGATTTCCCTTGGAGGCCTTGCGTTCAATATCGGCAATATTGGGGGCGCGTCCATGGGCCTTAACATCGTATTCGGTATCGATACGACGACGGCAGCGGCCATCAGTGGTATCTTGGGTATTTTATTATTTGCATCCCCTAAAATGGGTGGCGTTCTCGATAATACGGCGAAAGTGTTGGGCACAGTGATGCTTGTACTCATCGGTTATGTAGCATTTTCTACTAATCCTCCTGTAGCAGAGGCCGCAACCCATGCCATTGTGCCAACCAATTACCCTTGGCTAGCTACGATTACCCTTATCGGTGGTACCGTAGGTGGGTACATTACATTCTCCGGCGGCCATCGCTTGATTGATGCGGGCATTACAGGCCGTGAACATTTAAAAGATGTGCGTCGCGCTGCCTTCATGGGCATGTCCGTAGACGCTATTGTTCGTATATTGTTATTCTTAGCCGTACTCGGCGTAGTATCCATGGGCTTTGCATTAGATCCAAAGGACCCAGCAGGTTCTGCGTTCTTACTCGGTGCTGGTGAAATCGGTCATAAATTATTCGGTATCGTATTCTTCTGTGCTGCGTTGACATCTGTTGTGGGTGCTGCCTATACATCGGTATCCTTCCTTAAAACCTTGTTCAAGGTGGTAGAACAGTATGAAAAATTGACCATCATGGCATTCATCTTCGTGTCCACATGCATTCTTATCTTTATTGGTAAACCGGCTACACTATTAATTGTGGCGGGCTCTGTGAATGGTTTGATCTTGCCTGTTACCTTAGCCGTTATGTTATTGGCAACGCGTAAGACGAATATCGTAGGGGACTATAAGCACAATCCGGTTTTATTCTATACTGGCTGGATTGTTGTGCTTGTGACTGCTTATATCGGCGTTACATCCTTGCAAGGTATTGCAAAATTATTAGGTTAGGGGGCACGTATGAATCCCACAATTTCTCCGGTTGGGGATAGTGCTATCTCCATCGAATTCGGTCAAGTTATTGACCCTAAGATTAATCAGCGTATCCGTCAGACTGTGGCAGGTATTGAAAGCCTCCATTTAGAGGGTATTATTGAGATGGTGCCTACTTATTGTGCGCTTCTCATTCAGTATGATGCGCTGCGCTACACCTATGCTGAACTGTGCCGCATTCTTGAACCTATCTGTACGCAGCCTATCCAATCTGATGAAAATGAACTCGTGACGGTCGTTGAGATACCGACCGTCTATGGTGGTGAATTTGGTCCAGACCTTGGATTTGTAGCCTCTCATAATCACCTTACAGAGGCCGATGTGGTGAGTATTCATAGCGGCACGGATTACCTCGTGTACATGATGGGCTTTATTCCGGGCTTTACCTATTTAGGGGGCATGGATCCGCGCATCACTACACCTCGCTTGTCCTCGCCGCGTACGCATATTCCGGCAGGATCTGTAGGTATCGCAGGGGAGCAGACCGGCACCTATCCGTCGGATTCCCCTGGTGGCTGGCAAATTATAGGACGCACGCCTCTGTCCATGTACGATGCATCCCGTGAAGAGGCGGCTCTGCTTAAGGCGGGCGACTATGTGCGCTATGTTCCTATTGATGAAAGTGAGTTCCACTGTATTAAGAAATTGGGCTCTTCTTTTAAGCCTGTTGTACATCATGTAAAGGTAGGTGACCTCCGTGGCGGTAAGTGAATATAAGAATGCGTCATTTGAGGTGGTCGCGCCTGGTATGATGACCACCGTCCAAGACGGAGGGCGCGTAGGCTTTCAACAATATGGTATGCCCGTGGCCGGTCCTATGGATGGTGAAAGCTATGCTATCGGACAAGCCCTTGTAGGAAATACGACACCCGTAGGGGCTTTAGAGTGTACCGTACTCAGCCCTACGCTGAAGGTGAAAGGTACGTGTATTGTTGCTTTCACAGGTGCAGATATGCAGCCTACCATTAATAATGTTGAGGTGCCGCGGTACATTCCTTTTGTCTGTCATGACGGCGATATAATCTCTGGCAGCTTTAGCCAATGTGGGGTGCGCATGTATATTTCCTTTGCCGGCGGCATCGATGTGCCCGAAATCAACGGCAGCGTGGCGACCCACACAAAGGCGAACATTGGCGGATTTGAGGGCCGTCCTCTAGCAGCGGGTGATGAAGTACATTTAAAGGACTGCACCCGTGATACTATCATCTGTGACTATACTAGAGAATCAAATCATTTATTTAATACGGTTTTATTTAATCGGGGCGGCCGTGAATGCCATGAACCGCTGCGCGTTGTACTGGGCTCGCAAGCTAAGTACTTTACAGAAACAGGTATTCGCAATTTTAGTAGTGAACTCTATACATTAACCATTCAATGCGACCGTATGGGATTTAGATTAGATGGAGCCCCTGTTGAACACATCGACGGTGCTGATATCATCTCGGATGGCGCTGTGTTTGGATCGATTCAAGTCCCATCTGATGGTAATCCAATTATCCTCATGGCGGATCGGCAAACGACGGGGGGCTATACAAAAATCGGTACCGTTATTACGGCGGATTTGCCTAGATTGAGCCAATTGCCTATTGGGGATGGAATTACCTTTGATATTGTATCGGTGGAAGAGGCACAAGAGATGTATAGGGCATATATGCAAAATTTGCATAGCAAAATCAACTTGGCTTCCGCACAAAGTACATTTGTATTCTCTCTACAAACAACAATATAATACGTAAAAAACGACTGATTTATAAGTTTACACATAATTTTGTATGTATATGTATTTTATGAAAGCCACTCCTTGTAGTAAGGAGTGGCTTTTTTGTGCATGAAGTATAAATCAATATTAAATAATTTATCTGATTACTTAAAAATATATCGATACATTTTCTTAAACAAAAATCTTCTATAAAAAATGAGGATAAAATGAACCAATTTGGTATAGCTTAAGTTGTGTAAAATCAATAACGGATTGATAATGAGAATAGCAGAAATGCTACATATGATGAAAATACATATGATATGAATTAAAATACATAAAGAGTTCATATAGAACATAGTAAATATAAGTAAAATACCAAAATAGACAAAATTCGAAATAGGAATTAAATATTCTTAATCCGTATAATTTACAATTGAGAAATATGAGTAGAATATGATAGAATAATGAAATCAAATTCATAGTTTTTTAGAAGTTAATGGATTTTATTACTCTACAAAGAGCTAAACTTCATTATGTTTTTGAAAATATATTTCATGTAGTTGAGAGGTTAGTTAGCAAAAAGGAAGCGAAAATGAATAAAATCTTTAAAGTTATTTGGTCTAAGTCGAAACAATGCTATGTTGTTGTATCTGAATTGGCTAAGAATACAACAGGGAAAAAGAAAATTATAGTTGCCAGTATTTTTGCGGCAATGGTCGCTGGGCAAACTATGCAAGTTGAGGCTGGTGGTAGCTTTACAGGGCATAGTGATATCCAAGGTATTGCAATTTCTGCTGGTGGGGGTAGTACAGCTAGCGCAGGTGGAGCTAACTCTATAGCTATTGGTAAAGCTAATGCTAATGACAATGGTGCTGTTGCTATTGGTAGTGGTGCACAAAGTGGTGGTAGCTCGGTATCGATGGGGGTTAATGCAAAGGCAAAATGGAAAAATACTGTAGCTCTTGGTGTTGAGACAAATAATGATAATTCAATTAATAATAACTATGCTAGTGTTTCTGTAGGTGTTGCAACTCGTGCAAGAACAGCAGGTTCTATAGCAATGGGGGTAAGTGCTGATGCATCAGGTAAATACTCCTTAGCATTAGGGAGTGGTGATGTTGGAACTGATTACACGGCTGGAACTAATTACCCACGTGCTAGTGGTGAGAAGTCTATTGCTATAGGGCATAACTCGAATGCTTCTGAAGAAAGTGCTATTGCTATTGGTAGTAGCTCTATATCTGATAAAACTAGTGCGATAGCTCTTGGTCGTAACACTAATGCAAAAGGTGAAAATTCTTCCGCTATTGGTGCATATTCTATTGCTAGTGCTACCGATGCAACTGCATTAGGTAGAAATGCCAATGCAACTGAAAAACAATCAACGGCACTTGGTACATATAGTAAGGCGTCCGGAGAGTATAGTACAGGTGTTGGTTTCCAAGCAAATGCATCAGGATCTAATTCTACAGCCGTAGGTGTATCAGCCAAAGCTAACAAAGATGGTGCTTCAGCAATGGGAGCTGGTGCACGTGCTTATGGCAGTGGCGCTATATCTCTTGGTTATCAAGCTCTATCCGGTGCTAATATTTTTAATAGTACCAACAGTAAATTTGATGATTCTAGTACAGATATTGCCAATTATGCTAAATGGGGTGATGCGGCTATAGGTTTGCGTGCAATTGCTTCTGGTGGTAATGCTACTGCTCTTGGTCGCAGCGCGACAGCTACTGCTGCCAATGCCATTGCTATTGGTGGTGGCAATGGCGATTCTGCTACAGACAATACGGAAAAAACTGAGGCAACAGGTGAAAAATCCACTGCTATTGGTTACAATGCTAAAGCAAAAACTGGGAATGATCTTGCAGTTGGTCTTGGTGTTACCTCTAGTGGTGGTGCTGCTACAGCCTTAGGTTACTATGCGACTGCATCTGGTAATCAAACTGTTGCGTTAGGTTCTACTATTAATTCCACTGCTCAATATGCAACAGGCATTGGTTATAGTGTGAATTCTCAAGGTGAGGGTTCTGTTGCTATTGGTGCTGGTACTGATGCTCTAGGATCTATGCCTGCAAAAAAAGTTCAAGCAACCGCCAAAAATGCTATTGCTATTGGCCGTGCTACTCAAGCAACAGGTGAAAGTGCGACGGCTATTGGGACAGACGCAACTGCATCTTCCTCTGATGCTGTTGCAATTGGTAGATTGTCTAATGCTTCTGGTGGTACATCAATAAGTTTTGGTTATAATACAAAAGCAACACATACAAATGCTGTTGCTATTGGTACAGATGTATCGGCTACAGAGGAAAGTGCGATTGCTCTCGGTCGTAAGACAAAGGCTAGTGCCTTAAATGCAACTGCAGTTGGTCCTTTAGCCGAAGCTTCCGAAAATTCTGCATCTGCTTTTGGTATGAGTGCTACTGCATCTGAAGAAAATGCATTAGCATTGGGTACATATGCAAATGCAACGCGTAAGAATTCTGTATCACTGGGCAGTAATTCAAGTACAGTTAATGCTGCGACATCTGAAAGTTCAGTAACATTTGGTAATAAAAATATCACCTGGACTGCAGGTGTGTTGTCTGGTACTAATTTGGATGGTATGCAAGTATCTGTTGGGGCAACTGGTGCAGAACGCCAAATTAAAAATGTTGCAGCTGGTAAGATTTCTGCAACTAGTACAGATGCTATCAACGGTGCACAGTTATATGCCGTAGCTGAAGGCCTTCGTACAAAATATGTATCTATTAATTCTACAATAAGTAATAACCAAAATAATGATGGCGCGACAGGAAGTGATTCTGTAGCGATTGGCCCGGATGCAGCAGCAACAAAGGCTGATTCTGTTGCGATGGGTAGAAGTGTTAAAGCTAATGGTCAACAAAGTATTGCTGTTGGTAAATCTGCAGAGGCAAAACAAGATTATAACGTAGCCATAGGTAGCGAAGTAGTAGCTAATGGTAATAATAGTGTAGCTATGGGTCGATATGCATCCTCTACAGGCACTGCAGCGCTTGCTATTGGTACATATGGTAATAATAAATCGACAGCAAGCGGAAATTATAGTATTGCTATTGGTCGTGATGTAACAGCAAGTGGTGTAGATTCAATTGCTACTGGCCGTGATTCTAAAGCTACTGCAGAAAAAGCTCTTGCTTATGGTGCAAATGCGCAAGCTTTAGCTACTAATTCTATTGCAATTGGTGCGGATTCTCAAGCTAATGTAGACAAAGGCATTGCGATTGGTGCTGGTTCTAAAGCTAATGTAGCTTCTGGTGTTGCTGGTTATAATGCTAATACAGAAAATATTGCTCGTACAGATAAGTATGCTGGTCTAACTGGCGTGGCATTGAATAGTAACTTAGGGGCTCTATCAGTTGGTGTAACTGATGCTAGTGGTGCTGCTACTAGCACACGACAAATTGTAGGCGTTGCAGCAGGTCAAGCCGATACTGATGCCGTTAACGTAGCACAATTGAAGAGTGTTAACCTAGCCTTCAAAGGCAATTCTGGTAGTGGAGACGTTAATTTATCTAAGAGTAAATTAGCTGTTGAAGGTGGTACTGATTCCTTTATTACTACTACGGCTGCTAATAAGAAATTAGAAATTAAGACAACGCAAGGTACTTTGCAAAATACGTCTGGTACTGTATCTGTTAATGGTGCTAATGGCTTAGCAGTTGCTCAAAATGTAGCTGATGTAATTAACCAAGCCAATGCAGATCGAACTATTACATATAAAGCTAATGGTACCGGTAATAATTCAGTTAAGCTATCTGATGGCTTAAACTTTAAAAATGGTACTACTACTACGGCAACAGTAGGAACGAATGGTCAAGTGTCCTTTGATCTTAATACGGCAACAAAGCAATCGATTACTGATTCTGCTACTGCTGTAGCGCGTACGATTTCTCTTGGTGGAGATACAGGTACTACAACGGCTAAATCCTTATCTTCTGGTGATGTTAACTTTGGCATTAAGAGTGGCAGTCCTACATATCTTACAACTAAAGCAACTGGTAACGATGTAACATTGACAATTGATGAACAAGCCATTAAGAATGCGGCTAAGAGTGCTTCTGCATGGAATCTAACAACAAATTCTAGCACT
>NZ_JAPVXV010000002.1:0-328989 GCF_041431435.1 Veillonella atypica | reverse complement strand
CACTAAGATTGATAGAAGCAAGCTTCCATCGCTCTTCGTTCGACTTGCATGTGTTAAGCACGCCGCCAGCGTTCGTCCTGAGCCAGGATCAAACTCTCCAAGATATCTTGAAGCTATTTGAGTAGCTCAATATTTGTTGTCGTTACATGTATGTAACTTTGAATTATGGTTGGTTTTGACTATGTCAAAACCCGCACTCTGGCATATGTTCAATCATATGATTGATTACCTATCATTGTTCAGTTTTCAAAGATCTGTACCAGTCAGACCAGATATTATCTAGCTCCGAAGCACTTTCGTTCGAAGTGTTTCACCAACTGGCGACTAGATTATAATAACATGTTGACCATTCAGTGTCAAGCACTTTTTATAATCTTTTTTAGAATTTTGTAATTACCTCTATGTGAGGGATTTACATAAAATTCCAAAATAACTAACAAAGAATCTAGATACTTTCTAGTGTTTCCTCATTAAGAAACAGTCGCCTCAACGACTGTATGGTTATTATAGTACAAACAAGAGATGCGCGCAAGTCCTAATTTTAAAAAATTTGAAACTTTTTTCACCTTTTCAGTATAATGTATTTATTTATTTTGGCACTACTATATATTGTATTTGATAGTCCTCTTTTTATATTTCTATAGACTATAAATACAATATGTGCTATTCCACTAATTAGTTTCAGTTATATCTATTAATTACTACAGGCCTGTTCTATTTCTTGGGAGGCCTTGCAACTATCATCCTACAATTAGTACAGATCTGTTCTATTTCTTGGGAGGCCTTGCAACTACCATCCTACAATTAGTACAGGCCTGTTCTATTTCTCTGGAGACCTTGCAACTGTCATCCTACAATTAGTACAGGCCTGTTCTATTTCTTATGAGACCTTACAACTGTCATTCTACATTTAGTACAGGCCTGTTTTATTTCTTAGGAGACCTTGCAACTGCCATTCTACATTTAGTACAGGCCTATTCTATTTCTTAGGAGACCTTGAAACTGTCATTCTACATTTAGTACAGGCCTGTTCTATTTCACTGGAGACCTTCCAACTGTCATCCTACAATTAGTACAGGCCTGTTCTATTTCTTAGGAGACCTTGCAACTATCATCCTATCTGATATACCATTTATATTCTTTTATAAAACAAATGACGCCACCCACAAGGGTGGCGTCATTCGTATAAGGATTATTTGTGCCCTAGTTAGGGGTTCTAGGGTATATACGGCCCCTATATCAGCATATGAGGGGCCATATTGTTTTTTTAAAGATATACGGTCAGCAATCTTATTGTTGAATTGCTTTACGCAAATCAATTGTGTGAGGAGCGGAAGGTTCCACTGGCTCATTGATTGCTTTGCGAAGGTCTACTACGTGTTCTTCAGTAGCAGTAGGCTCTTCAGTTGCTTTGTTTTTTACGGTTTCTTTAGCTGCGTACCAAATTGTTTCGTTCATCATGTGACGAAGGTCTTCGTTGTTCACATGTTCTTGATCTTGAGCCATGATATCCAAGATTGCGTCTTCCAAAGCACTTGCTTCATCGTTAGTCATAGGACCGCCGATTTCTTTTTGTCTTTGAACGACTGCATTGATTTGGTCTACCATGCCACGTAATACGTTGAATCCGTAGCTATTTACGAAACCATCTTTTTCATTGTATTTTGGCATATCAAAGAATTCGTATTCATTTTTGTTACGGTTTTCGCCGTTCCAGTTGAATGCGACTTCAAAGCCATGAACACGTCCCAAGGAATGTGTGCGGAAGTAGTCCGCATAGTTATGTTTATCCTTAGAATGTAACCATTTACTTTCAGCCTTAGTCAATTGTTCATGATTGTCATGTTTAATCTTAGCTTTAGTATAGTTAACTTCTGCATTTTGCCATGCTTGTACAAATGTATGCAAAGCTTGTACCGTTTGTGGGCTAGCCACAGGAACAAGTACAACAGGACCTGTAGTTGGTGTAGAAGCAGGGTTAGGCAAAATCAAATTGTCATCATATGTTGGTGAGCCAGCAGCATATCCTGTAATAGATGCAGCGCTCATAAGTGCTGCTGCTGTGAAAGCAAGCATTGTAGATTTTTTCATATCTATTCCTCTTTTCATTGTCGAATATTAGCGATGGTAGGGGATTCAAGGAGAATCCCCGTCCATGTGTATCTTATTACATACCTAATTTAGCCATCATAGCAGCCATTTGAGCTTTCAATTGGTCTACTTCGCTTTGTAAGCCTGCATTTTGAGCCTTAATTTGTTCATTTTCAGCTTTCAAATCAGATACTTCGCCTTTTAATCCGGCATTTTGTGCTTTCATAGAAGCCACTTCAGTTTGCATTGCATATGTAGAGCTGATAGGACCCTTACGGTAATGATCTGCTACAGCAGCTTCGCTATCGCGGTTGCCGACCTTCCAAGTTACACCAGCGTTAGCCATCATATGGCCGTTGCCGCCAGCCCAGGACACGCCTGCATGGAACATTGTGGATTCGTTCTTGTAATGAGCTACGCCCAATGCCAATGCGGAGTTACCACGATAGTTACCATAACCAGCCATGATTTGAGTTGGTTCCATTGGATCGTATTGGATAGGTTTCAATGCGGACAATGCAGCAGATTGTGCACCTACATGACCGATTTCTTCACCCAATTTATCTACGCGAGGATCAGCTGCAGGGTTAACATGTAAATCGTATTCATGTTTGTTAGGATCTGTACTTAGATCTGTCACTCGTACAGTGCCATCAGTAGATTTAACAGTTGTTAAGGAATCACGCAATTGGTTAACGTTTACGCCATCAGTACCATCGATACCAGGTGCAAGGTTAACGATGCGATTACCAGTCATGCTGAGGTTACCACCATGAACTTCAAAAGCTGGAGTCACAGCTGTATCACGGTCGTATTTATTACCGCCTGGGTTAGAGTTGATGCGAAGAGTTGCGCCACCGTTGCTGATAGAATTGATTTCAGTCAAGTCGTGAGCCAAGCTGTAAGTGATAGAGTTATCAAGTTTATCGTCGCCTTCAACAGGTTTACGTTCAACAACCATGTTATCGCCAGCGATATATTGAGTACCTTTTTCAACTTTCACAGGGTTCTTGAGACCTTTAGCCACACCAGAACCTTCAGTACCAACACTAGCATTTACTTTTGCACCAGAAAGATCAGCGTTTACAGTGTATGTTTTTTGACCAGTTGCGTTATCAGTTGCTTCATCAACGGATACGTTTTGACCAGCTTTCACGATTGTGCCAAGGCCAGTGATAACCTTTTTACCTTCGTTAGTAATGTTGGACAAGTCTTGACGAGCGATACCGGAAATAGTTGCTTTCACAGGGTTGCCGTGTTCGTCAACTAATTGTTTACCAGAACCATCAACATATGTCATTTCAACAGTACCGTTTTGGCTAACTTCGTAGTTACCGTCTTTGATACGAGTATCGTTAGCTTTGGAGATACGTTTAATATCGCCAATATTAGCGCCATTGGAATCTACATCGCCACCAGATTTCACGTTGTGAATTTGTTGGCCACCCATATCAACATTGTTCTTAGTGATAGTAGGACCACCAGTGATAGTCAAACCATCGTTGTTAACTACTGTGTCACCAATTGTTACGGAACCGTTTGGAGTCAAGTCGATGTTGTTGTTCAATGCGAATTCTACTTTTGCACCGTCAGCAGTGTTAGTTTGTTTAACAGTGAGGTTCTTACCACCAGAGAATTCCACAGTTTTACCATCAGTGATGTTTTTAGCTGTTTTATCGGAATCGTTAGTAGTATTACCAGTAGATTTAACATTGAAGCCGTTCATAGTACCAACGCCGTCAGCACTAATTGTCATCTTACCAGCTGCATCAGTAGAAACTTTGATGTGGTCGCCGCCTACAACATTAACTTTTCCGCCTACAGGTTTAACGTCTGTGCCATTTGCTTGGATAGTCCAGATATCATCTAAGTTAGCTACTTGTTTAGTGCCGTTCTTAGTTGTGTACTCGATACGATCATTACCTGCATTGTAGTTAATAGTTGTATGAGATGTTGGGCTACCTAAGTGGATTGTGTTAGTTTGAACGCTGTTAAGCTCTTTCAAATCTTTATCCAATGCGAATTCGTAAGTTTGTTCATCGCCGTTTACAGTTTGTTTTACGTTCAAGTTTTTGCCTGCACCGTAATTTACTGTGCTACCAGGTTTAACGATTGTTGCAGTGGCTGTACCTACCACATTACCTGTTGCATTAGCTTTCCAACCGGAGTTATTGATTGTATCTACTACAGTTTTAACTGTTGCGATACCATCTTTACCATCTACGCCTGGTTTGCCGTCTGTACCTTGTTTGATATTACCAAGGTTAACGTCGTATTTAACTTGACCATTTGCATCAACGGAAGCAGATGTGTAGTTACCATCAACAAAATTCAAACCTTTAGACAATTTAACGGATTGAGTGTTAGTGCCATTAGCAGAGTATTTCAATTCTGCATCGCCAAGGTTAACGCCAGTAGCACTTACCTTGTAGATTGTTTGACCATTAGCGCCTTTACGGGAAGTTACTGTTACGTTGTCCCCTTCTTCAACTTCTGTTCTAGCAGAGTTCAATTGGTTAACGTTTACGGCATCAGTACCGTTAACACCAGGAGCTACGTTAACGATTGTTTTATTGCCAGCATTGATGCCACCTTTAGTGATGGATGGACCATTATGGATAGATAAACCACCATCGTTGATCATAGTATCACCAATTGTTAAGGAACCTGCTGGAGTCAAGTTGATTGTGTTAGACAATTGAACTTTCAATTTGCCATCTACGTTATTTACGCCGATGTTGTTGTCAGTCAATTTAGTTTTGTCTGCACCACCAACGATATCCATTGTTTGGTTCAATTTCTTAGCGATAACTTTGGATTTGTCCGTACCTTGTGCATCATCGCCAGCATATTTCATGCCGTCATCCAATGTAGCCACTTCGTGTGTAGTTTTGCTGTTATCTTCGTATACGATACGAGTGATACCATCTTTACCGTTCACACCTGGTTGACCGTCTTTTGCTTTCATAGTAAGACCGTCTTTACCGTCCTTACCATTGAGACCAATGGAGCCGTCTTTACCATTAATCACAACAGAAGAACCATCTTTACCGTTTACGCCGATTTTACCGTCAACACCTGGTTTACCATCTTTACCATCATGACCGACTTTAATATCGTCAGACAATGCATAGTTGTAAGTATGATCGCCAGTTACTCTATCAACGATTTGTTCAACAGTTAAGTTTTTACCAGCACCGAAGTTTACAGTTGTGCCAGGTTTAACGATTGTTGCAGCATGGTTATTGACTGTGTTACCAGTAACATCACCTTTCCAGCCGGAGTTGTTGATTGTATCAACTACAGTTTTAACTGTTGCGATACCATCGTTACCATCTACGCCTGGTTTACCGTCAACGCCGTCTTTCACCTTACCGATTGTTACGTCGTATTTAACTTGACCATTTGCATCAACAGAAGCAGATGTGTAGTTACCGTCAACGAAGTTCAAGCCTTGAGACAATTTAACGGATTGCGTGTTAGTGCCGTTAGCGGAGTATTTTAATACTGCATCGCCAAGAGCTACGTCGTTCGCATTAACAGTGTAAATTGTATGACCATCATTACCGTAAGTTGTGTCTACAGTTACATTATTACCAGCCTTAACTTCTGTTTTAGCTGTCTTCAATTGTTTTACGTTAACTGCATCAGTATCATTTACACCAGCATCTACGTTAACAATTGTTTTATTACCAGCATTGATACCAGTCTTAGTAATGGATGGGCCACCAGAGATAGTCAAGCCATTGTTATTAACTACAGTATCGCCGATTGTTAAGGAACCAGATGGAGTCAAGTTCACTTCTTTGGACAATTGAACCTTCAACTTGCCATCTACGTTATTCACGCCGATGTTGTTGTCAGTCAATTTGGACTTATCTGCACCACCAACAAGGTCCATAGTTTCGTTCAATTTCTTAGCGATCACTTTGGATTTGTCAGCACCTTGTGCATCGTCGCCAGCATATTTCATGCCGTCATCCAATGTAGCCACTTCATGTGTATTCTTGCTGTTATCTTCGTATACGATACGAGTGATACCATCTTTACCGTTTACACCAGGTTGACCGTCTTTTGCTTTCATAGTAAGACCATCTTTGCCGTCCTTACCATTTAAGCCGATGGAGCCGTCTTTACCGTTGATCACAACCGAGGAACCATCTTTACCGTTAACACCGATCTTACCATCAATGCCGTCTTTACCATCTTTACCAATCTTAATGTCGTTGGCCAATGCATATGTATATGTTTGTTCACCAGTTGCATTATCGATATGTTGAGCAATTGTCAAGTTATCGCCTGCTGCATAGGAAACAGTCTTGCCGTTGCCTACAGCTGTAACTGCATGGTTACCAACTACATTGCCTTTCGCGTCAGTGGAGAAGGAATAACCGTCTTTGATTTGATCAGCCAAACCGGACAAGTCGATTTTTGCGATTGTACCAGCTTGGTTAGCGCCGTTACCATCGTTGTATTTCAAGGTTACGGATTTGCTTGCTGTATCGTAAGCGTAAGATGTAGTTGTTTCACCAGTACGATTAGATGTAGTAGGAGCAATGTGCAAGTCATTAGCTTTGGAAATCGTTTTAACGTCGCCGATGTTAGCACCATTTGTATCATCAGTGGAGTTGTTGTTTACGATACCAGATTTAAGGTTCGTAATGTTGTTGCCACCCATGTTCACATTGCCGCCGTCGAATTTAAATTCGTTGCCGCCGATTGTGAAAGTAGCAGGACCACCGTTTTTAATTGTGTTGATGTTGTTCAAGTCTTTAGCCAAACCGATGTTGATTTCGCTGTTACCATCAGCACCTTGGGTGATGCTTGTTTTGATATTAGAGGAATCGTATTCGGAATCAGCTTTAGCACCTGTACCTTTTACAGTAACTTTGGAGCCAAGTTTATTTTTCTTTTCGCCACCGGAGTTAGCGTCGAAACGTAAACCATCATCCAATGTAGCTACTTCGTGTTTATTGTTGTCATGATCTTCGTAAACGATGCGAGTTACGCCATCAGCGCCTTTTTCGCCTTTCATAGTAAGACCGTCTTTGCCGTCCTTACCATTTAAGCCGATGGAGCCGTCTTTACCGTTGATCACAACAGAGGAACCATCTTTACCGTTTACGCCGATTTTACCGTCAACGCCGTCTTTGCCATCTTTACCAATCTTGATATCGTTAGCCAAGTCGAATTCAACCTTAGCACCGTCGTTGTTGCTAGTTTGTTTTACAGTCAAGTTCTTGCCTGCTGCCATTTCAACTGTTTTACCATCAGAGATAGTTTTTGGAGCTGTTTCAGAATCAGCAGTTGTATTACCTGTGGATTTCACATTCCATACGGATTGTGCAGCACCAGGAGCTACATGCAAGTCATATGTTACTTGGTTACCGTTTTCAGTTTTGTTAACTGTTACGGAGTTATCGTTAGATGTAACAACTGTACGAGCATCTTTTAATTGTTTTACGTTAACTGCATCAGTATCGTTTACGCCAGCTTTCACATTAGTAATGTTCAAGTTACCAGCGTTGATACCAGTTTTAATGATGGATGGACCACCAGAGATAGTTAAACCATTGTTGTTAACTACAGTATCGCCAATTGTTAAGGAACCAGATGGAGTCAAGTTCACTTCTTTGGACAATTGAACCTTCAACTTGCCATCTACGTTGTTCACGCCGATGTTGTTGTCAGTCAATTTGGACTTATCTGCACCACCAACAACGTCCATAGTTTCGTTCAATTTCTTAGCGATTACTTTGGATTTATCTGCGCCTTGTGCATCGTCGCCAGCATATTTCATGCCGTCATCCAATGTAGCCACTTCGTGTTTATCATGGTTGTGGTCTTCGTATACGATACGAGTGATACCGTTAGTACCATTTTTACCGTCTACACCATCTTGACCTTTTTCGCCACGGATAGTAAGACCATCTTTACCGTCCTTACCATTGAGGCCGATAGAACCGTCTTTACCATTGATCACAACGGAGGAACCATCTTTACCGTTTACGCCGATTTTACCATCGATGCCATCTTTACCGTCTTTGCCGACCTTGATGTCATTGGACAATGCGTATGTATAAGTGTGTTCACCAGTTGTAGCGTCGATATCTTGTTTTACAGTCAAGTTATCGCCTGCTGCATAGGAAACAGTTTTACCATTGCCAACAGCTATTACAGCATGGTTACCAACTACATTGCCTTTAGCGTCAGTGGAGAAGGAATAACCGTCTTTGATTTGATCAGCCAAACCGGACAAGTCGATTTTTGCGATTGTACCAGCTTGGTTAGCGCCGTTGCCATCGTTGTATTTCAATGTTACGGATTTGCTTGCTGTATCGTAAGCGTAAGATGTAGTTGTTTCACCAATACGATTAGATGTTGTAGGAGCAATGTGCAAGTCGTTAGCTTTGGAAATATTCTTAACGTCGCCGATGTTAGCAGCATTTGTATTATCTGTATCATTGTTATTTACAATGCCAGATTTAAGGTTAGTAATGTTGTTACCACCGATGCTTACGTTGCCGCCATTGAATGCAAAGTTATCGCCACCAATTGTGAAAGTAGCATTGCCACCGTTCTTAATTGTGTTGATATTTTTCAAGTCTTTGTTCAATTGAACTTCTAAAGTATCTGTACCATCAGCTTTTACGTTGATGTTACCAGCTGCGCTCTTGAATGTAGCAGATGTATTTTTATCTACACCTTCGCCTTGTACTTTTACTAAGCTGTTCAATTTTTGTTTGTTCACTGTATCAGTGTTGTTACCAGTGAAGTTCAAACCATCATCTAACGTAGCCACTTCATGTTTATCATGGTTGTTATCTTCATAAACGATGCGAGTGATGCCATCTTTGCCGTTTAAGCCAGGTTGGCCTTTTTCGCCCTTCATAGTAAGGCCGTCTTTGCCGTCCTTACCATTTAAGCCGATGGAGCCGTCTTTACCGTTGATCACAACGGAAGAACCATCTTTACCGTTTACACCGATTTTACCGTCAACGCCGTCTCTACCGTCTTTGCCGTCGTTACCAATCTTGATATCGTTAGCTAAGTCGAATTCAACCTTAGCGCCGTCGTTGTTGCTAGTTTGTTTTACAGTCAAGTTCTTGCCTGCTGCCATTTCAACTGTTTTACCATCAGAGATAGTTTTGGCAGCTGTTTCAGAATCAGCAGTTGTGTTACCTGTGGATTTCACATTCCATACAGATTGTGCAACACCAGGAGCCACGTGCAAGTCGTAAGTCACTTGGTTACCGTTTTCAGTTTTATTAATTGTTACGGAGTTATCGTTAGAAGTTACTACTGTACGAGCATCTTTCAATTGTTTTACGTTAACTGCATCAGTATCGTTTACGCCAGCTTTTACATTAGTAATGTTCAAGTTACCAGCATTGATGCCAGTCTTAGTAACGGATGGGCCGCCTGTAATTGTTAAGCCACCATTGTTGAGAATTGTGTCACCAATTTTCAAGGAACCATTTGGTGTTAAATCAACATCGTTGGACAATGCATATGTGTAAGTATGTTCACCAGTTGCATTATCAATATTTTGAGCAACCGTTAAGTTTTTACCTGCTGCATAAGAAACAGTTTTACCATTTGCTACAGGTGTAACAGCATGGTTACCAACTACATTACCTTTAGCGTCAGTAGAGAAGGAATAACCGTCTTTGATTTGATCAGCCAAACCGGATAAGTCAATTTTTGCTACTGTACCAGCTTGAGTTACGCCATTACCATCGTTATATTTCAATGTAACAGATTTACTTGCTGCATCGTAAGCGTAAGATGTAGTTGTTTCACCTTGACGATTAGATGTTGTAGGTGCAATGTGTAAATCGTTTTCTTTAGAAATACGTTTTACGTCGCCAATATTAGCTGCGTTATTGATAACATCACCACCAGATTTAAGGTTAGTAATGTTTTGGTCACCCATGTTGATAGGGCCATTTGTGATGTTAATGGAGTTAGGACCAAATTCCATTTTTGGACCATTTGTAGTATTAGAAATGGAATTGATGTTAACTAAATCTTTATTCACATCGTATTTAACAACGCCTTCAGCATCTACAGAAGCTGTAGTGTTTTTACCGTTTGTGAAGTTCAAACCTTTATCCAATGTAACTGTTTGAGCATTTTGACCGTTCGCTTTGTATGTCAAAGGAATTTGAGTAGCTGCTTTGTTACCATCGAATGTTACTGTGTAAGTTGTGTTATGGTTTGTTTCATCTTGAACAGGTGTAACAGTGATAGGGTTGTTAGTTGTGTTTGTAGTATTTACAGTTACCGCTTCACGAGCTGCGTCTTTTACGTCGTTACGGGATACGTTTACTTCGTAAGTTGCACCAGCGTCGCCATATTGGTCACCTGCTTGAGGAGTAACCTTAGCAATATTTTTATCTGTAGAACTACTGGAATCAGCTTTTGCTTTCACCTTTTCAGTAGAAGCAGCTGTAGGTGTTACATTATCAACGTCTACTGTGTAGATTGTTTTCTTACCACCATCAACAGTATTTTCTGTTACAGAAGTAACCTTCGCAGCATTTTTACCACGAACCTCTACAGTATTGTTCAATTTACCTTTAGCTTCATCGGACAAGTCAACAGCTACGTTGCTGCCAGATGCAGTTGTTTTGATGTATTGGCCATTGTTAGCACCAATTACGCCAAAGCTCAAGCCACCAGCTTGGTTCAATTTTTGAAGATCAGTAGCGCCTGTGTTACCAGTCAAGCCAACTGTGTTATTGAAACCGTTATTAACGATGCTTAATTGTTCTTCAGTAGCGGCGCGACCTTTTTTAGCGAAATCAGGAGCATCCAAAGTTACGTTAGTTAAACCAGTGATGTCACCAACTTTAGCATTCAAGTTAATGTTGTGATCACCTGCTACGTTAACAGTTTGGTTACCACCGAATACAACCTTGCCATCGCCAGCTTTGTTTGTGATGGATGTAATGTCGTTTAAATCACCTTCAACGTCTACTTTGAAAGTTTTAACGCCATTGATTTCACGGTTGCTCACCTTTGTATTCTTACCATTTTCCATATCGATGGATTTTTTAGCAAGATTTTGGATAACTGTTTCGCCACCCTTGTTGATATTGGAAAGATCTTGTTTAGCAATACCTGTGATAACAGCCGTTTCGTTAGCAACGTCTTTGTTGTTACCGTCAACGTATGTCATCGTTACTTTGCCGTTTGCGTCTACCGCATATTCACCAGGTTTGATGTGACGTTCGTCAGCACGAACTTGTTTCAATTGGCTTACGTTAACTGCATCATTATCATTTACGCCAGCTTTCACATTAGTAATGTTCAAATCGCCTGCATTGATGCCAGTCTTTGTAATGGAAGGACCATTATTGATAGTCAAACCATTATCAGTGATGTTAGTATCACCAATTTTAATAGAACCATCTGGAGTGAGGTCCACATTTTTATTCAAGGAGAATTCAACAGCCGCATTACCATTGTTGTTAGTTTGTTTAATGGTCATGTTTTTGCCGGCTTGCATTTCTACAGTTTTACCATCACGAATTTCTTGAACGCCAGCAGAACCTTGTGCAACCTTACCTTCTGTAGCAGAAGATTTTACGTTGAAGGAGCTCATATCGCCAGTTTTCAAACCGCTCAAGTCGATAACTGCTTTAGGGCCGTTAACAGTTTTACCATTACCATCTTGGTATGTTAATGTAACCTTTTTGTTAGCGTCTACAGTATATTCAGCTACGTTATTGTTAGTACCTGCTGTAGGTGCAATGTGTAAATCATTAGCTTTGGAAATACGGATAACGTCACCAATGTTTGCAGCATTATCAACTGTATCCCCACCGGAATGAAGGTGAGTAATATTTTGATCACCAAGATCCAAGTTACCACCAGTGATGCTGATGTTATGATCACCAAAGTTTAAAGTAGGACCACCATTATTAGTGATGGATGTAATTTCTTTTAAATCCTTGTTCAAGGAATATGTATATGTTTGTTCGCCTGCAGATTGGTTGATATCTTGTTTTACTGTTAAGTTTTTACCAGCTGCATAGGTAACAGTTTGACCGCTTTCAACCTTAGTAGGTGTAGCAATGCCATCTAATTTACCACCGTTAGCCTTAGCATTTGTTAAGAAATCGTATTTTGCAGCAGCGTCTGCAGCGTTGATTGTGTAAGTAGTTCTACCGTTTACAGTTACTTCATCAACCTTAACGTTTTTACCAGCTTTCACCATGCCTTTGTCATCAAATGTCAAAGTCAATCTGGAGTCTTTAGTATTTTCATCAGCAACAGCTGCGGATACACGGCCTTCTCCACGAACATTCAATTTACCGCCGTCAGCCAAGAAGTCGCTAGAACCAGTATTACCAGTCAATGCAACACCAACGTTTTTCAATTGAGCTACGTTAACAGCATCTGTATCAGCAGTACCAGCAGCAAGACCTGTCAATTGACGAGTCAATGTACTACCATTACCGATGGATACAGCAGCCGTAGTAGCTGTGCGAACATTGTTAGCTAAGTTTGTGTAATGACGTGTATGGTCATCGGAAGGATTGTAACCTTTAACACCTTTATCTGTTGTTGTAACAGAGTTAGAGCCTAGTGCTACACCATCTACCTTATCAGCTTTTGCAGTATAACCAACAGAAATCGCATTTGTAGCAGATGCTGTTGTTTTATTACCTAATCCACCATATGTATTAGGGCTGTCTGTGAAAGCAGCACCTTTACCATCACCGCCGATTGCAATGGCATGGTCACCAGAAGCCTCTGCATTAAAACCTACTGCAACAGAGCCATCATTGTTAGCTTTTGCAGTACGACCAACAGCAGTGGAACCTACGCCCTTAGATTCTGCACCATTACCTGTAGCAAGAGCACCATGTGCAGTTGCTTGTGTTGCTTGACCAAATGCAAGTGCACCGGAAGCAGATGCTGTAGCTTTATTACCGATTGCAGTAGAGTTGTTACCAGTTGCTTTGGACAATGTGCCGATAGCTGTTGCAGCATTAGCGGATGCAGTTGCTTGATTACCAACAGCAATCATGTCGAATGCGCCAAGATCATTACCATATGTAGCTCGTGCATTAAGACCTATTGCAATTGCTGCAGACCCTGTTTTGCCAGGTGCGGATTGTGCAATTGTACCACCAGAACCGATAGCAATGTTATGACCTGCCAAAGCAGATACGTCAGCACCAATAGCTACAGAATCATCATGTTGAGTCGTTGCATTGTTACCAATAGCCACACTTTGTCTACCACCAGCATGGGAGTAGTTACCAACAACGACGGAATTACCACCCGCTTGTTTAGGTGTTGTATTACTACTACCAGTTGTAAAGTTTTGATTATTGTATGCACCGATAGCAATAGCACCTTCTGCATTAGCATTAGATTTATTACCAATGGCAATTGTTTTAACTTGAGTTGCTGTGTTGCTAGTGCCAAGTGCTACTGCATTACCGCCAGATGCTTCGTTGCGATTACCTAATGCAATAGCCGCATTTGCAGTTGCACTGTTTGCTGCACCATAAACGATTGTGCCATCTTCATTATTAGTATAGTTACCATAGCCCACTGCAACAGAATTAACACCAACAGTTTGATCACCATAATCGCCTACTGTCTTTGCAGTTTTAATATTGATACGACTGTCGTTAGTATTAATACTGTTATCAGTCTTAATAGGGTTAGTACTTGTGAACGCATCTACAGGAGTACCCATTTGTGCGCCAACGCCAACAAGCGCTAAACCAGCTAATACGCTAGCTAGGACTTTCTTTTTGCCGCTATTATTTTTCGCAATTTCAGGAACTACAACGTAGCATTCCTTAGATTTGCTCCAAACGACTTTAAAGACCTTATTCATAAAACCTTTGAACCCCTTTCTCATAAGTACATGAAAAATGTAACTTTTACACTTTAGTTCACTTCATGAAGAGTGGTTTTTCTCTCATTCACACACACTTCATATAGGATAACTTAATAATATCAATTTATTAATTAATTGTAAATACTTTTGCGCCTATTTATTTAATGAAATTTTATATTTTAGATGAAAATAAACTGAATTTTATATGTATGTGTAAAAACAATCACATTTGTCAAAAAGTACGCCATAACTATGTTTATAGCGTACTCAATGGTGTTTTCTTCATATACTTTTCATATAAGTCATAGTTCTTTTTAGTTTATAAATATGTTAAATAATATAAAGTTAGTCAAAACAAGGCCTCTAATCAACATCATTATTCTATAAATTTCATAAATCAAAATTACACGATAAATCAGCAAAACACTGTATTTATAAGGCATTTATCAATTCAATACATTAAATTGTATAATGCCATATTTTATGGTTTGTTAATATATATCTATTAATATATGCTAGTATCCCAAATAAAACTACACACAAAATGAACCTATAGATCTACTAAAAACCATATTCTATGCACCAAAAAACGCCCACACTATGGGACGGTACTTTCAAAATTGCGTTCAATTCAAAAGTCCGTTCTCACAGTGTGAGCGTTTTTATTATGGCCCCTATAGAAGAAAGGGGGGTGGGATTAGAGAGTCTATAAGGGCCATATGGATTTATAATTTAATGTTCAGCCAGATTATTTGCCTATAGCATCACGTAAGTTTACTTTACGGGATTGAGGTTGATCTACAGGCGGATTAGCCATTGCTGCGCGAAGGTCTACTTCGTGGTCATCACCAACTTGAGGTTCTTCGCTAGCTTTGTTTTTCACCGTTTGTTTTGCGGCGTACCAAATTGTTTCGTTCATGTAGTGACGAAGTTCGTCATTGTTTACATGTTCTTGATCATGAGCCATGATGTCCAAAATGGAGTCTTCCAAGGCTTGTGCTTCTTCGTCAGTCATAGGACCACCGATTTTCTTTTGCTCTTGGATAACTGCATTGATTTGGTCTACCATACCACGAAGTACATTGTACCCATAGCTATTGGTGAAACCATCTTGCTCATTGTATTTTGGCATATCAAAATATTCGTATTCATTTTTGTTGCGATTTTCACCGCTCCAGTTCATGAACACTTCTTGACCATGCACACGACCGATGGAATGTGTGCGGAAATAGTCAGCATAGTTATGTTTGTCATAAGAATGCAACCAAACCTTTTCAGATTTCGTCAATTGTTTATGATCATCGTATTTAACCTTAGCTTTTGCAATGTTGATTTCTGCATTTTGCCAAGCTTTCACATAATCATGAACAGCTGCTACCGTTTGTGGGCTCGCTACAGGAACGAGTACAACAGAACCGAGTTGTGGCGTCATTACAGGGTTTTTAACAATTAATACATCATCATATGTAGGTGCGCTGGCTGCGTGACCAGTAAGGGATGCAGCGCTCATTAATACTGCTGCTGTGAAAGCAAGCATTGTAGATTTTTTCATATCTATTCCTCTTTTCTTAGTCGAACCAAAAGGGACGAGAGGGTTCTCGGTATCGAGTTCCCTCTTCCCGTTATCTGTGAAAGTTTAATCTATCAAATTATAAACCTAATTTTGCCATCATTGCAGCAATTTGAGCTTTCATTTGTTCATTTTCTGCTTTCAAGTCAGATACTTCGCCTTTTAATCCGGCATTTTGAGCTTTCATAGCTGCCATTTCTTGTTGCATTGCATACGCGGAACTGATAGGGCCTTTGCGGTAACGATCTGCTACAGCAGCTTCGCTATCACGGTTACCAACTTTCCAAGTTACACCAGCGTTTGCCATCATGTGGCTAGAACCACCAGCCCAGGATACGCCACCATGGATTAATGTAGATTCATTTTTGTAATGAGCTACGCCAAGAGCCACTGCGGAGTTACCACGGTAGTTACCATAACCAGCCATGATTTGAGTTGGTTCTAATGGATCGTATTGGATAGGTTTCAACGCGGAGAGAGCTGCGCCTTGAGCACCTACACGACCGATTTCTTCTGCTAATTGGTCTACACGAGGATCTGCACCTGGAACACCGGTTACAGACAAATCATATACAGGGGCACCATCTTGGTCTTTATATACTGGAGCGATAGTAACAGTACCATTGGAAGAAACAACTTTAGTCAACTGACCAACAGTCGCTACATCAGATTTATCAGTACCAGGAGCAACATTCACAATTTTATTGTTATGTGTACCATCGCCCATGCTGAGATTACCACCGGAGATAGCTATATCACCAGCATTGAAGTTCATAACAGGGCCATTATTAGCATTTCGAATGGAATTGATACCTTGAAGATCTTTATTCAATTCATAAGAAATTGCATGATCTAACCCGGTATCATTTAATGCAGTACGTTTAACTACAAGGTTATTACCTGCATCAAATCGTGTACCTTTTGTTACTGTGTCTGTACCAGTCAAGCTAGTAGGGTCAACATTACCACCAACCGCGATATTTTGACTTACTCCATGGATACTAGACAAGTCAACGTTAAAGTCGATACCGCCCGCATTATCAGTAGTAATCTTAACATTACCACCTGTAGATTTGAAATCAAAGCCATCTTTTAAAGAAACTTTTTTAGGACCTTGACTACCAGCATCTGGAGATGTGGAAGATTTATAAGAAATCTTAGTTACCTCTGCAGCCTTATCAGGATCATATGCAACATCATAAGTTGTCTTATGCGGAGTTGTAGTAGTATCGGCAGTTACCTTAATAACACCGGAACCTTTAACTTCTACGGCCTCACGAGCTGCATCTTTAACATCATTCTTATCAACGGATACAATATATGTTTCGCCTTTGTCACCAGCTACATGTGTAGATTGAGTATCTACCTTTGCCAAGTTATTAGTATCATTCTTTCTAATTACTTTTTCAGTAGATGATGCACCAGACAAATCTGCATTAATTTTGTAAATAGGATTACCATTTGCATCAGTACCATCTGGAGTAAATGTTACATTGTCACCAGCTTTATATTGATCTGTATTAATACCTTTAATAACTACATCTTTATTAGCTGCTGTTCCATCCTTATTAACAGTTTTCAATGTAACCGTACCATTTTTAGCTGTATATGTACCTTCTGCAATACGCATGTCTGTATCTTTATCACCTACAGGTAATCCAGACAAGTCAATAACTGCAGTTTTATTGTCTACAGGGTTTCCATTGCCATCTACATATGTCAATCTCACCTTTTTATCAGAACCTACAGTGTATTCAGTATCTTTAATGTGCATTTCATCATCAAGGTTAGCCACTTTATTCGTTACCGTAGAACCAGGTGTAGCACCAGGAGTTGTATAAGTGATACGATCGCCATCTTTTTTAATAGAAGTTTCACTATTATCAGTTGGATCAACCAATCTTATTTCATTTGTTTGAACAGAATTCAAACCTTTGAGGTTTTTATTCAACTTAACTGTCAAAGTATCATGATCGTCAGCTACTACAGCGATATTACCAGCTGCAGATTCAAATTCTTCAGTACTGTTTTTATCGCCAACTACTACTTTATTAAGTGTAGTATTTTCAGCAACACCTTCGCCTTGAACTTTCACTAAAGAACCTAATTTATGTTTATTTACAGTAGATTCATTGTTACCAGTGAATTTTAAACCATCATCCATAGTGGCTACTTCACGTACAATGTTCTTGCCATTAGCATCTTGAATAGGGTTGCCACTAGCATCTTTTGGAACATATACGATACGTTCTGCTTTGTCAGTATCAGCACTATGAGCTGGATCGCGGTTTACAAGAACTTGCTCACCTTTAGAAGATGTCATAGAGATGTTAGCGCCATCACGGCCATTGATACCATCTTTACCATTTTGGCCTTTAGGACCAGTCATGCCGATAGAGCCGTCTGCACCATTGATAACTACAGAAGAACCGTCTTTACCAGTTGCACCAACAGAGCCATCTTTACCATTCGCGCCATCTTTACCAGCTACGATGTTATCGGACAAGGAGAATTCTACAGTAGCATTGCCACCAGTAGCATCGTTAGTTTGTTTTACTACTAAGTTTTTACCAGATTGGAATTCTACAGTTTTACCATTTGCAATGTTTTGAGCGTTTGCATCATGGGTATCAGCAACAGCACCACCATCTGTAGTATTAGCAGAGGACTTAACATTCCAAGAGGATGCAGTTGTACCGCCTGTAGATAAACCGGACAAGTCGATAACGGCTTCTTTACCAGATACTACACCACCATTACCATCTGTATATGTTAATTTAACTTTTTTATCAGTACTAGGTGTATATGTACCAGGAGTAATATGTAACTCAGTATCTTTCAACTGTTTTACGTTAACTGCATCAGTATCTGCTGTACCAGGAGCCAAGTTCACAATCTTATTGTTAGCTGTGCCATTGCCCATGGACAAGTTACCACCAGTAATTTGTACTGCAGGTGTATTATTTGTGCCACCTGGGTTGTTGTTAAGAGTGATGGAAGAATTACCATTAGAAATAGAGTTAATATCTTTCAACGCTTTTGCTAAACCAACATTAATAACTGTATCACCATTACTTTGGCTGATATTAGTTCTAATGTTATCTGTGTTGTATTCATCAGCATATGCCTTACCCGCAGTTAAAGCACCAGAACCTTGAACTGTTACTGTAGAACCTAGCTTATTCGTTTTGAGGCCGCCTTCATTAGCATCAAATTTCAAGCCTTTATCAGTCAAGCCATCAGCTGTGTTCTTCAAGTCAGTTACATTAACGGCTGCATTTTGTGTCTTAGTATCGCCTGCGGCAGCATCCAATTTATCCAAATATGTAGGGGATGTAACGCCTGGTGTTGCATGGTTATTAATAGCAGAACCAACGTTGTTAACGATGGAGTGGCCACCAGTTGTATTACCAGCTGCATCTTGGATGGATGTAATAACATCAGCTGCAGCTACTTCTGTACCATCATCTTTATGGAATTTGCCATCTTTATCCTTAGTTAACTTGTTACCATCTTTATCTGTATAAACAGCAGGTGTTACTGCATTGATAGTCATAGAACCATCGGCAGTAGCTGGAGTTGTGATAAGGATATTTTCGCCAGCTTTTACGTTAACCTTGCCATTTACAGGAGCAACATCAGTACCATTACCTTGGATTGTCCAGAGATCGTCAGTAGTTGCTACTTTCTTAGTTTCTGGAGTACCAGCAGTTGTACCAGGTGTTGTATATTCAATACGTTTATCACCACTATTATAAGTAATATTAGTTGTGCCACCAGGTGTCGTACGGTCGCCTAATTCAACAGTCTTAGTTTGAACAGAATCTAAACCTTTAAGGTTTTTATTCAACTTAACTGTCAATGTATTAGTACCATCAGCTACGACTGCGATGTTGTCTTTAGCAGATTCAAACTTAGTCGTACCATCAGACAATACGAGTTCTTTTTCACCAGTAGTTGGGTTAATAACTGTAGTACCTTCTTGAGTGCCTTCACCTTGAACTTTAACCAAGGAGCCAAGTTTTTGTTTATTTTCGATGACTGTATTATTACCAGTGAATTTCAAGCCATCGTCCATAGTTGCTACTTCACGTACGATGTTCTTGCCATCAGCACCTTTAATAGGGTCGCCATTAGCATCTTTTGGAACATATACGATACGTTCTGCTTTATCAGTATCCGCACTATGAACTGGATCGCGGTTTACAAGAACTTGTTCACCTTTAGCAGATGTCATGGAGATGTTAGCACCATCACGGCCGTTGATACCATCTTTACCATTTTGGCCTTGAGGACCAGTCATACCAATGGAACCATCTTTACCATTGATAACTACGGAAGAACCGTCTTTACCATTTACGCCGATTTTACCATCAACGCCATCTTTACCTGCAACGCCAGGTTGACCTTTTTCACCAATACCGATTTCATCAGCTAATGCATATGTATAAGTTTGTTTACCAGTTGCTGCACCTGTACCATCTTTTTCGATGTCTTGTTTAACAGTGAGGTTTTTGCCTGCTGCATAGTTAACTACGCCACCATTAGCAACTGCTGTTTCTGCAGCTGGAGTTGCTGCATCATTAACAACCTTACCACCATTTTCTGTAGCATTTGTTTTGAAAGTATAACCGCTTGTAATTTGGTTAGCCAAGTCGGATAAATCGATTTTAGCTTCTGTACCAGTTACACCAGCACCTGTACCATCGTTATATTTCAATGTTACAGATTTAGTTGTAGCATCATATTTGTAAATCTCATCAGCTGTACCTGCTGCATTTTTATTAACAGTTTCACCTGCACGGTTAGAAGCTGTAGGACGAATATGCAACTCGTTAGCTTTCAATGCTTCAGCAGTGTTATGAAGATCAGATACGTTAACCGCTGCATTTTGAGTTTTTGTATCATCAGCAGCTGCTTTCAATTTATCCAAATATGTAGCAGTTTGACCTGCAGGCATTGTTGGATTTTGAGTTTTAATGGCAGAACCAATATTATTAACAATCATCCCACCATCAGTTGTATTAAGTTTACCCGCTGGAATACTATTCGCATTAGGATTTTCAAAAGATGCGATGATATCGCCGTCAGTATACTCAGAACCATCCGCCTTGTAGAACTTGCCATCAGATTTTTTAGTTAATTTATCACCAGCAGGAGTCGTGTACACAACAGGGCTTACTGCATTGATTGTCATAGAACCATCAGCTGTTGTTGGCGTTGTAATAACAACATTTTCACCAGCTTTTACATTAACTTTACCATTAACAGGTTTAACATCAGTGCCATTACCTTGGATTGTCCAGATATCATCAGTGGTTGCTACCTTTTTAGTATCTGTAGTGCCAGGTGTTGTATACTCAATACGTTTATCACCGCTATTATAAGTAATATTAGTTGTACCACCAGGTGTTGTATGATCGCCTAATTCAACAGTCTTAGTTTGAACAGAATCTAAACCTTTAAGTTTTTCGTTTAACTTAACTGTTAACGTATCATGACCATCGGCTACTACAGCAATGTTACCAGTGGCAGACTTAAATTCTTCACCATTTACTTCTAATTTATGGCTTGTAGTATTTTCAGTAACGCCTTCACCTTGAACTTTTACTTTAGAGTTCAATTTTTGAACATTAGTTTTAGACTCATTGTTACCAGTGAAGTTGAGGCCATCATTAAGTGTAGCAACTTCTTGTTTACCACCCTTATCTTCGTAAACGATACGAGTCATGCCATCTTTACCGTTATGGCCATTTACGCCATCATGACCGTCAGTGCCGTCAACGCCTTTAGCACCTTTTTCTACATGAATGTCTACACGGTTAGTACCATCAAGGCCATCTACACCATTTTTACCATCAATGCCAATCTTACCATCTTTACCATCTTTACCAACATGAACAGATTCTACATCGATATCTTTATTTAAAGAGTATGTATACGTTTGGTTACCAGTTAATGCACCCGCACCATCTGTTTCAAGTTCTTGTTTAACAATGAGGTTTTTACCAGCAGCATAGTTAACTGTATTACCAGGTTTTACAACAGTCGCTGTAGCAGATCCATCAAGATTACCACCGTTTGCTTTAGCATTTGCTTTCCAACCAGAGTTATTGATTGTATCAACTACAGTTTTAACAGTAGCAATACCATCTTTACCCGTAGCACCAGCTTGACCTGGAACACCAGGTTTACCATCAGTTACTGTTGGAGCTGTACCAAGGTTAACATCAAATGTTACTTTACCATCTGCACCAACGCTAGCAGTTGTATAATCACCACCTGTGAAGTTCAAGCCTTTATCAAGTTTAACTGTTTGGTCAGCAGTTGTAGTACCATTATTTGTTGCTTTATAAGTCAATGGGATTTGTTTAGCTGCTTTATTACCATCGAAAGTCACTTCATAAGTTGTATTATGATTAGCTGCATCTTCTTTAGGTGTTACCGTGATTGGGTTATCAGCATTTGGTGTGTATGTAGTACCAGATTTTGTACCACCATTATTTACTGTTACAGCTTCACGAGCTGCATCTTTAACGGCATTACGAGATACGGATACCTCATATTTAGCACCTACATCACCAGTAGCTTTACCATCTGCTACAGAAACATCAGCAATGTTTGTATCGCCTGTTACAGCTTTCTTAACTACACTTTCAGTAGAAGCTGCAGTTGCAGTTGCAGGGTCAACATGAACAGTATAAGTAGTTACAGTGCTACCATCAGGATTAGTGGTTACTGTAGGTGTAGCTACTGTAGCAGCACCAGAACCAGCAACAACTACTTTGCTGTTTAACTTCGCTTTAGCATCAGTAGACAAGTCAGCTACAACATTGCTACCGGAAGCAGTTGTTGTAATGTATTTACCATTATCTGCGCCAACTACGCCGAAGCTCAAACCACTATTTTGGTTTAATTTTTGTGTGCCAGTAGCACCAGAATTACCAGTTAATTTAACTGTGTTATTAAAACCATCGCTTACTTTTTTCAATTGATCTTCTGTTGCTGCACGACCAGATACAACAGTTGGGTTAGTAATATCCCAATCTTTATTTTGTAAGCCGGTTACATAACCACCTTTACCATCAAAGGAGATAGGATGATCGCCACCAACTTTTACAACTTGGTCACCTTCGAAGGAGATTTTACCAGAGCCAGTACCATTTGTGATGGAGGAGATATCAGCTAAATCACCTTTCACATTTACTTTGTAAGTTACGCTGTTATCAGTTGTATCTGTACCTTCTTCAACAGTTGTGTTTTGACCATTGATAACTTTTGACTTCTTAGCAATGCCAGTAATTTTAGCTGTTTCAGTTTGTTCAGTACCATTACCATCAACATATTTTAATGTTACAGAACCATCATTTGCTACTGCATATGTGCCAGGTTTAATGTGTTTTTCAGTATCTTTTAATTGTTTTACGTTTACTGCATCAGTATCAGCTGTACCAGCTGTAACATTTGTGATTTTCTTGCTACCAGCATCGATACCAGTTTTAGTAATGGATGGACCACCAGTAATAGTCATACCAGCATTAGTGATTTTAGTATCGCCAATTGTTAAAGAACCATCTTTAGTCAAATCAACATCTTTATTCAAGGAATATGTAAATTGTTTACCCGCTTGATCTAATACAATGTTTTTACCAGCGCTGAAAGTAACTTTATCACCAGGGCTTACTTTTTCAATGGATGTACCATTTGTAGTACCACCATTATTAGAGGATGTTACCTTCCAGCCAGAGTTATTAATTGCATCTGTTACATTAGTAGTCGTTGCAATACCATCAGTTGTTGGTGCTTTGGCTTTACCATCATTGCTAGGGTCATTAGTAATTGTACCGCCAACCTTAGCTTTTACCTTAATACCTGTGGCAGTTGCCTCAGTAGAGATTAGAGTACCATCACCATTGACATTGAAAGTACCATCATTAAGACGAACGTCAGTGCTACCAGTTACTTGCGTAGAATCGCCAGCGAATTTCAAGTTAACAGCTTTTAATTGTGCTACGTTAACAGCATCAGTATCTTGGGTACCAGCTGCAAGGCCTGTTAATTGGCGAGTAACACTAGTACTATCATCACCAATAGAAACAGCAGCACGTGTAGATGTTAAAGCAGCCTTTGTATTATTAGTTAAATTGTCATATTTATTAGTACGACCTGCGGCTGGATTATAACCAATTTCACCCGCATCTTTTGTTGTTTTGGATTCAGAACCAAGAGCAACTCCATCTTTTATAGATGCAGTGGCTCTGTAACCTAATGCCGTAGCTTGTTTCGCATTCGCTTCAGCTGCTGCACCATATGCAACACTCTTTTCTTCCGTCGCATGTGCCCTTGCACCTACTGCTGTAGCATAATCACCAGCTTGTACTTTACCAGCAGCTATACTTCCTATAGCAACGGAATAATCACCACCAGCATCAACATTCATCCCCATGCCAATCGCACCAGTTTTAGTCGCGTTAACATTAGTACCAATAGCTACGGTCATTTCATGAGAAGCTCTATTGCCTTGACCAATCGCAATAGCAACACTATTTGCAGTAGCACTTCCACCATTAGCTGAGGCATCGGCGATATTGCCTAAACCAATGGCAACAGCCCCCCAAGTATTAGCTTCATTATTTGAACCCATTGTAATGGTATCTGCCATTTTAGATGTATTAGTTTCACCAATAGCAATTGCTCGATTACCAGATGCTTTATTTTTATTACCAACAGCTACAGCACCAGCTACAGAGTTTCCACCATTATCAATAACATTGCCTGTACCAAGAGCAGTAGAGCTGTCACCAGTTACAGTATTATTGTAACCAAATGCAGATGAATTTTCACCACTCGCAACAGAAGCATTACCAACAGCTGTGGCTTTTTTATTAGTAGCTTGCGCATTAGCACCATAAGCTGCTGCATAATCACCAGAAGCAGTATTAGCAGCACCAGTAGCAACGGAAGCTACACCACTAGCGGTATTACTAACACCTAGTGCAATAGATTTACGATTAGTAGCTTTTGATAATGGACCAACAGCAGCGGACTGATATCCTGTAGCCTGAGTATTATAACCAACTGCAACAGCAGATTCAGCTGTTGCTTTAGATTGTGCACCAACCGCAACGCCATAAATCCCATCAACTTTTGCCAATGTACCAACAGCAATCCCGCGAAATGAGTTAGTTGATGTTTCAGCTTGTCGGCCAATTGCTTGAGAGTCCTCCGCCTGACTAAGAGCACCAGAGCCAAGAGCCGTCGCATAACTTGCTAGCGCTTTACTTTGAAAACCAAAAGCCGCTGCTTTTTCACCTTGCGATTGAGAACCAGATCCAACAGCTGTAGTATCTTTAGATAATGCTTTTGTTTCATTACCGATAGCAATGGCAGACTCCTCACCTGATGTTTTTGCTAAATGCCCCATAGCAATTGAAGATTTGCCAGTAGCATTTGCCTCCTGACCAATAGCAATAGAAAGTTCACTATTTGCTGTTGGTCCAGCTTGGGTAGCACCAAAACCACCACCAATAGCAATAGACGCATCTCCACTAGCAGTCCCGCCACCGGCACCATAAGAGACCGCATCTACTTGACCAGGCATCATAGCACCTGCGGCCATTAAAGCAGCAAATACTGTAGACAACGCTTTTTTCTTACCACCATTGTTTTTCGCTACTTCAGATACTACAACGTAGCATTCTTTTGTTTTGCTCCAAACAACTTTAAAGATCTTATTCATATTTCTATGAACCCCTTTCTTTTTCTCTTTCTTTAAGACACTTATAATCCTTAATTAATCCCTATTCAATAGAAATAAAAATCATTGTGTGAAGAACATTTTCTCATGTTTCACTTTTCATTCATCTTACTTCATGTACATACTATAACAAAAAATTTTCTTTTTGTGAAACATTTTCTCTCATTTTTTTCTCATAAAATTGAAAAAATGTTTTATTTTTTAATTTTTGTTAAGAAATGGTGTATTTTTTACACATTTTTGTGCGATTTTTTTCAATTTCAGTAAACATATATTAATCATTTTCGATTTATTTACTTACATAAATATTAACAATCACGATTTCTTCATAAACATGATGTTAATATGTTTATTTACTACAAGTTTTTTCGATATATTGTAAAATGCTATTAAATCATGTTAAATAAGGATATAAAAAGCATTACCTATCAAGAAAAATAAGTGTTTAAATTAGCAAAACTTATCAAATATACCTCATAAAGCATGAATGAGATGTTCATGAATATAACTGCGATAGTAAAGATATAATAGTTAAATTTAAAATTTCTCTGTTGTCTCTATTTATATCTATAAAATGCCGTCCCTATGATCCATGTCATTTGCTATATATAGTATATATATAGGGACATAAACTTTCACCATAAAACCATGTAGTATGATATACTAATCTACAGTAATACATGAGGGAGTGTAGACAAAGGGGTTAATCATGAAAAAAGAAACTAAAAATAAGGCCGCATCAGCCTCTGCTGAAACGACAACAAACAAGAATGTCGTATCTAAACCGGATGCAACGGATACAGCAACGCATACCATGGACGTGCCTACGGATGTGGAAAAGAGTATTAATGATTTAAAAGCATCCTACGATACGTTCCTATATATTTCAAAGCCATTTTCTAGCACGAATATTAATAATTTGTACGCTAAGGCTAAGATTTATGGACTTGATCCGGTGGCGCCGAGCAAGGCGCGCGTATTAGAGCTTGGAGCATCCTGCGGCGGTAATATCATCCCACAAGCGATGTACTACCCTACGGCGACTTTCACAGGCATCGATTTATCCGGCGTACAGGTGGAGCATGGCAAGGAAATCATCGAATCCATCGGCCTTACGAATGTGACGCTACTTGAAAAAAACATTATGGACGTGGATAAGAGCTTCGGCACCTTCGATTACATCATCGTTCATGGTATCTGGTCTTGGGTACCGGACATGGTGAAAGACAAAATTCTCGACATTTGCAGCGAGAATTTATCGAGCCGTGGCATCGCTTATGTATCGTACAATACGTACCCTGGCTGGAAACGCTTGGAACAATTGCGCGATATCATGTTGTACGCGGATAAACGGGCGGAAGATAAGGGTTTATTAGAACGCACGTTGTATACGAAGAGTGTGTTAAAGCTTGTAGCAGAAACGATGAACAGCGACGATCGTTCTCGGGCCCAATCGAATTACAAAATTAACAACATCAATCGGGTATTACAATCTAATGATTATTACGTAGCACACGAGTACTTGGAAACCTACAATGATCCAGTGTATGTATCCGATTTCATCGAACGAGCTCGTCAACACGGCTGTGCCTATGTAGGTGACGAATCATTACAACGATCCTTCATTACCTGGCTTTCAGGAGACGTGGAAAAAAACATTTCCACCCTATCCAACGGCAATTATATCGACAAGGAACAGTTTTACGATTACGTGTACGACACGCAATTCCGCATGAGCCTATTGACGAAACTGTCCAACGAGGACAAGATCAATCACGACGAAACGGTAACCCAAGACATCTTGAACAACCTGTACTTTATGGCGCCGTCTAGAAATGTGAAGGGCGTTCCTGAGGACTGGACCAATACTGTTCACATCGCTATCAAGGTGTTGATGGATACGTTCAAGGAATTCACTGTTCAGGATATCGTCAACTATATTAGTTCCCACTATCCGGGCTATGTCATCGATGGCGACGTGTTATATCAACGTCTGTTCCTACTCATCGTGACTGACAACCTCAACATTTACGGTTCTTCCTATCCTCGCACGCCGTTTGTTGAAAATGAAAGCTACATCCCAGAGCGCTTTATTAAATATATCGAAACCATTGTGGAAAAAGGCGGCAGCCAATACCTCACACCGGGTAACATGTACAACCAAGTGGACGGGGACGTCGACAATGGCCTATTATATGTGATGAAACAATTGGCTAAACCAATCTCTCGGGCCGATTTAATCGCCAACCTCGACGAAAATCTAACTGTTAACCGTACCACTAAGGACGGCTATAACTACGTTGTACCGACCGAAGAATACATGGACGAAGTGTTGACACACATTGAAATGTTGGGGTATTTTGAGAAATAAGATTGCTTCTTTTAAGATACAATCCATAAAGTAAAAACATAGGCAAAAGGAGGTTTTAACATGTCATTTAAAGAATATGAAGTTATTGCTATTCCAAATTCTAATACGATTCTCATTAATTATGGTCTGAGTAAGGGCGCTAAGCGTGGACAAACTCTTAGAATTATAGAAAAAGGCCCTCATATTCTTATAGATGAACATGATTACGGTACTTATGATGCTATAAAAGCAATAGTTGAAATACAGGTACCTTATGAACAATTTTCTGAATGTAAATTATTTAATTATTCAACCATAAATGTGCTCAGTCCTTTACAGTCCTTACTAAAACAAACGAAAAAAGAGGAAATGACTTTATCTGGTGTTACACCTACTCCTATGCCTATGCCACCCACAATAACTCCTATTAGTGTAGGTGACATCGCTCAATTAACAAATGAATAATATGATATATATTGACACTTAACTTTCTTTTATGCTATAAATTAGGTAGTAAAACGATATTGCCTTTGAGCATATCACCATGCCCGCTACTTAATTGTAGCGGGTTTCTTTTTATGCTGGAGTCTATATCTATATGGCCTACGATAAACCCTTTAAAACCTATGATGAACAAATCACTAAGCTACAAAATGACTACGGGCTTATGATTAATGACATCAATTTTGCTAAGCATGCATTAATATCTATATCCTATTACGATCTCGTTAATGGGTACAAAAGTACACTAATGGAAAATGGCAAATTTAAGCCAGGACTATCTATAGAATACCTGTATGAATTGTATTTGCTAGATAAAAGTATTCAGGCTTTTATTATGAAATACAGTCTATTTATAGAGAATATGTTTAAAAATTTGTTAGCCTATTCTATTGCTTCTTCCTTTGGTGTAGATGAAGCAAAATATCTTGATACAAATAACTATCAAGCATATAATTCAGGTGTATCATTTAAAGATAATGTACTTTCAGAAATATTACCTCTTTTAACAGATACAGCTAAATGTAAAATGCCTACTAAACACTATAAAGAAAACCATAATCATATTCCTCCATGGATATTATTTAAAAATATATCATTCGGTGATGCAATTAATTTGTTCTGTGTACTTAATCGTCAAGAAAAAGAGCCTATTACTGATATATTGTTCGAAAATACTCCTGGGATTGAATATAATCAAAGAGTCGATATTATTAGAAACGGCCTTGAAAATGTACGTTCCTTTAGAAATTTAGCAGCACATAATCTTCATTTTGTTCAATTTAGAAGTCATAAATCAATTCAACCTAAACAACTATATAAAATACTGCCTTATCTGATTTATCTAACTAAAGACCTAAAACAACCACTTAATATTGATAAAGTAGCATGCAAAGGCCTCTATTCAACAATATTAATCATACTTTTATTTCTAAAGACACCATATCTAAAAGTATTGTTTATTACGGAATTTAAAAACACCATTTTCAACAATCCAACAGATGAACAAAATCAATTAAGAAGATCATTATTTTCTGATTATTGCAAACTTACGTCTTTACCAAGTAATATCCTTGATAGATTTAGCAAGTTTCAACAAACACTATCCTAAACATATAAACGCAGATAGTCATAGCCCTCAAAATTAAAAGCAGATAGATAACTCAATGAGAGTGAATACGAGGAACTCATTCGCTTACTACTGTGTATACCCAGTAGTTACCAGTTACAATCTTAGTACTAAAAAACGGCTTATAGGACAAAAAGTGTGTGTAAAAACTTCAAAAGACTAAAAGCGGTCTATTGGTGGTGCTATATGCACTCACCAAGACCGCTTTCTATTTCAGATATATTAAATTGTATGCCTACAGATGAATCGATTGCTGCTATCTACAAACGGTTATCTAATTATTGCCAAATAGATCGTTCAATCCCTCAATGGGGTGATGCTCCTGTTTGGAATGAGCTACATATGTCTACAGATTTTCCAACTTATTGGGATTAGTCACACACACTTTTTATCCTATAACCCTATAAAGCATAATCCTAAATTGGAATTACGTTCTAATGAGTGATTATCTTGTTTTATATAATCCCATGATTCTTTATAACCTGTACATTGAGAAAATGTAGACTCACTTATAAATTTAATAAACGCATTTATATCATCATAATACCTTTCGGTAAAATCCAATGAGTTAGCCTTTTTCTCCTCATCAGTAGCATTTGGCTTATCATGTAACACATGATCCAGGTTACAAGACATATAATATATTTTATAAGGAATATTATTCCACATTACAGAGGTCCTTGAACTTAAGGTATTCAAATTCTCACGCTTATGCTCATTTCGCTCGATAGCAACTTGTCGATTTGGGACTATAACAGACTCTAATGTATATAAAAATTTATCTTTTGTCTCATCCTCAATAATGACAGAGTCATCAACAAAAGCTCCATCCATATCAACTAAATGTATAATTTGCTGAACATCCGCAGCTTTAAAATGATTATTTTCAGCATATACCTTAATTTCATTACCTAATCGAGCCTTAATATTAGACTGATTTATTCCTCTTTTAGAGGTAATATCCCCGTACATAATTTTCATATGTACAGTATTACTATCAAAAAATTTAGAAAAATATAATTCTAATGAATCCGCATCAGAAGGTCCTTCAACAATAACAAGCACTATTTTTCGTCGTGCCATTTATATGCACCAGCTTTCCTAAAAGCATAAGAAATTTCAGCATTATTTGTCGATTTATATAATTCTTCGTTCTGTTCCCCAAGCATGATATCTCTATAGTAAAAGTCGCGTAAGTTATTGCTTGTCTTTACATTAACCATTCGCGTATATCGATTGCTAGGATTAGTTGTGGTAAAAGCAATACAGCCTTTATCAAGTGTTTCTAAAGGTCTTAGGTTATGAGATGTAAATATTAATTGGCCTTCACCTTTCTCTGAAATGATTCGTAAAATCTCACCAAGTAGATATTCAAAGATACCCGAGTCTAGCTCATCTATGGCAACAGTAATAGATTTTCTATTATAGACAGAAATTAATAGGCCTAACACAGAAATAATTTTACGTATCCCTTCAGATTCATATTTTAATGGAATATATGTATTTGATTTATAGGATACTAACTCAAATCGCTCTCCGTCTTGATTATCCTGCAATTTTTCCTTACCTAGTGTTTCTACACCTATAGTTAATCCTGGTACAATTTGGGTTAATACCAAATTCATCATAGTTATACTATCTCTAATATCTTGTACAACGGCTATAGGAAATACATTAGGTTGATTTAAGGATAATCCAATCGTACCTACAATATGTCTCGTATCAGCCCGATAGTTAATCTCTAATGGTAGTGCATCGAGACTAATTAAGCCACTATGTTCCGTTGTTACTACAAATAAATCATGATTTCCATACTTCACTAAGTCTGTCAAAATCGAATAGACTAATGCAAAATCTTGATTAGATTCCATCACTTCATTACGACTATGAAGTCGTTTCATAAACTCAGGAGAGAAAATAAAGGATCGCGATTCCGCATTCGCTTGTTTTTTATTTACGATTAGATCTGTAATATCATCAATATCACGACCAACTAGTAAATCTAATTTTGATTTAGGTTTAAAGATTTGCTTAGCCGGTACATTCGTGTCAATTAAAACACTTTTTCTAATATTGGTTTCTACACTTTCAAGCTTATATTGTAAGCGCTCTTTTGTAATACAAATACGATGTTCTCCATCTCTAGTATCATCCGTTATATTACTTTCACCAGTAATCGATGAGGTAATGCCTAATTCCACCTCATAATCTACTAAAATATGTTTATGATTATCCTCTATTAACAATTCAAAATTTAATTCACACGTATGAGAGGCAGAGGATATATTGATATAATCACGAATTGTAGAAGGCAATTTTTGGCCTGTAAGTAATAATTTTAAAATACTAATCGCATCTATAAGTGCCGTTTTACCAGAACCATTTTGACCATATATACCTAATAGACTCGATTTATAGTCCTTTCTTGTATTTATGAAATTGATACGACCGTGTTCAATATTCTTTATATTATCTATCGTCATAGATGCTAAACGAATATATTTGGTAGTGTTCATATACTTACCTCCTAGTATGCTAAGTGTAACACACTAACCATTTATATTCAATTAAATTGCAAAAACGATATTTTATATTACGATTTACTATTTTAATTTACGTTTTGTAATACTACAAATAAAAAACCGATACAAACTCTACTACTAATCGCTAGAGTTCGTATCGGTTTTTTCTCTATATATTATTTTTTATTCACTCTAACTCGTTCAATTGTCGGTTGTCCTTGGCTATTTTTAGCCACTGTGTCAACGCGGAACAATGCCATTTCAGGGCTGAATTCTGTTACCAGTTGTTCATCTACTTGTACGCCATTTTGAAGGGCACGATATACGATTTCTGCAAATTCGTAGCGAGTTAACAAGCGATCACCACCAAATGTACCATCTGGGTATCCTTCTACTAAACCACGACGGGATAGGTCACTCACTGCTTCATATGCCCAATGGTTGCTAGCCACATCTGGGAACAATGTAGTGCGGTCTGCTTTCATATGCGTACCTGCCACATTGTTTAAGAGGGCTGTCAATTTTTGGATTTGTGCATTTTGAAGAGCTACGGTTTTCTTAAGTTCTAGCACTTCTTTACCGATGGCCACGCGAGAACGAGATACATTGCTATGAGCACCGACTTTCACAGAAAGACCTGCATTCACAACAGTTTCCCCATTACCCACAGTGGAACCTACGCTCAATTGAACATCCTCATTAGGACGATAGAACGCGCCTAGTGCAGCAGCATTGCCATTATGGTAATGACCATAGCCAGCCGCAAAGTCCCATTTTGCATCTGGATCAAAGTCGAGCGGATGAAGGGCCGCCAAGGCAGCCGAACCAGCTACGGCCTTGTTAACGCGTTTATCTAAGCGGGATACATCTTTTTTAAGATTCGTTACATCCCCTTGAACGTTGACAGTATTGTATGTATTCACGGATATCATGTCATGTAATCGTTTAAGTTGTGCCACGTTTACCGCATCAGTATCATTTGTACCAGCTGCAACGGATGTGATTTGACGCGTTACGCCATTTGCTACATCACCAACGGACACAGCAGATGCTGTGGATTTCCAGGCAGCAGATGTATCGGTAGATGGCGCATTAGTAAGGATATCATAACCAACTGCACCTGCGGCTACTGTCGCTTTAGAACCACTACCAAGAGCCACACCACCTTCGATGGATACGTCTGTGTTATGACCAAGAGCCACTGCATCGTGAACAGTTGTTGTCGTTCCATTGTCGCTAGAGCCGATAATAACAGCATTATTAGCACCTGTTACGGTACGGTTATCGCCGACGATAATCGTATTCTTAGCGTCAGATACGGTATTCTTAGAACCGATAGCCGTCATATGTTGCACATTCGTAGCTGTATTGCCAACGCCAAGTGCTAAATTGTCCTTGCTTTGGTCACCACGTACGCCCGTAACGGTATTGTTTACACCAATTAGGGATGTACGTAATGTATAATCTGCCTTATTGCCGCCACCGAAGGCCATGGTAGCACCAGCACCATTATAGGATGTAACAGCAGTTTTTAATTTGTCTGCAAAATCCTTCGCGGACGTAGCACCTTCACCAGGCGTGCTGAACGAAGCACTAGAATTAGTGATTTCATTACCCGCACCATATACAAGAGCGCCATTGGAATTCGCTACACGGTTGGCAACGCCAGTAATAGCCGTTGCTACACCTGCCGTGGAGCCACCACTTGTAGATTCAATACTATTGAAAGCACCATTTACGGTAGCCCCGAAGTTTTGAGTAGGTGTTGAGAAACGACCACCTGTGTAGGAGGAACTAATGACATTGTATGTACCTGTAGTAGTGGTAAAAGCACCGTTGCTAAAGCTATTAGCACCGACTGTTGTTGCATAGACGTTTAAACTGGCACCACGAGTACCATTATTATCTGTATCTATCGTAGTATCGCCAATAGCACCACGGTAGTTATGGGAACCAATCATGGTACTGCCAGTACGAGCAAATGTGTTATTACCAATCGCAACAGAACCCACTACCTTAGATGGATCTGCCGGTACACGAGCAGAGGACCAAAAGCTACCAGAATATGATGTTTGCCCCATGCCCACAGCTGCTTCTGCACCACCTGCCATATTTTCAACATGCGCATTGGCACCAATAGCTACGCTGCCATTTTGACCAACATAATTCTCTACCTTTGCTTTGTTGCCCACTGCAATATCTTGTGTATTGTTGGCACTACTACCTGTCCCATAAGCAATACCATTACCAGCACCTACCGTAACATCCGCTGCACTAGCCACACATAAACTGGATAACAACATACCATTAATCAATATCGCCAATAAGCGTTTCCGTTTGTTCATAATCTTCCCTCTCTATTTACAAACAAATACATAATACGATCTCTCACTCATCATTTCTTCATGATGTTTACATGAATTATATTATCATATTTTAAATATTTGTAAATAGTTTATTTATAATTATATAAATTTATTAACAGATTTATAAGATAATTAATATAATAAAAAACGGATAGCTAATCGCAATGGACTAACTATCCGCTTATATACTGAGGTTTTTATGAATAATCTGTTTATATTATACAGCTATCTGAGTATCTCAATACTATCTGTTATTCAATTTTTGTACGAGCATATCTACTGTTTCTTGTAACTTTTTATTTTGAGCCTCCAATGTATCAACCCGTTGTTCGAGAGCATTATAGGACGCAGGAGAGATTTTTTGTAGTGTTTTGTTTTCACCGAATTTATAGGATACACCAAGGTTAGCCATGATGTGGTCATTAACGGTAGCACCGGCTGTGAGGAGCAAGTTTTCCTTTGGATAATACCCCACACCGAGGGCTAGCGCATTGGCATCTTTGTAGTGGCCAATACCACCCATCACTTGTACTCGATTATCTGGATCAAATTGCATTGGATGTAATGCAGCTAGTGCCGCAGCACGAGCATCGCCTTTGTTGGCCTCTTTTCCAATGTTGCTAATTTTGTTATATAGATTATCGATTTGTTGGTTCGCACCGTATAATTGAGAACCATTGATAGCATCCGTAGAGTCTGCACTAACACGGCCAGCGGCTACATGTGTAATGGTCCGTTCTTGACCAGTAGCACCTACTGATACGGTAGATATTGGTGCAGTGCCGGCAAAGTTAACGGTGCCACCTGCATAGGTATAGCTTGGAGTGCTCACCACATCACTACTTTCAGCAGTGGAATAACTGCCAAGCACAACTGCTTTATCTAAAGTTGTCGTTACATGATCGCCTAGTACATAGGTATTATTTGCCGTTACATGATTATACGCACCAACAACAGCATTGCTTTCACCCTTTAATACAGCATTATGACCTACGCCATAATTAAAATTACCATCAACTGTGGAATTAGATCCGATTAACACAGTATTGTTGCCATTACTACCAGCGCCTTGTCCATTGCCAAGCCACACGTTTTTATTACCTGTAGCATTGGAGCCAGCGAAAGCTCCAATAGCAATTGTATTGGATATGGTAGATTTGAAACCTGCCGCAAAATTACCGAGGAAATTATAGTCACCTTTCCCCTCTAAAAATGTCTTGCCCCCCAAAGCAACATTACCACCACCACTAGAGCCATTCAAAGAAATACGGCCAATGGCAATATTATTTCCCGTTGCATTAGGATCACCAGGTTTTAGATATGAATTGCCATTAGTAGTCCCCGCTTGTCCACCAAGGGATACATTGTCCGAATAAGTAAACTTAGAATCTCCTGGTATGCCAATATTATAAGCCACACCACCAGTTGAAACGATAGGTGTATCAGCGGCTTGAACCAACCCGATAGAAGATACACCAAGCAAACTAACCATTGTTATCATACGTAATTTTGTTGCGTAATTCATATTACGTCCCTCCCAGACTCTCTAAATATGTGTTGTTATACTCCCGCTAATGTTCTCGATGCGCCATAGATTTCAGCCACCACATAAGGGTTACCGCAGGTACTCAATTTAGCAAGCATCCGTTTCGTATAATCTAAATGCTCTAACATAGCATCCCGTAATTTGCGTTGCACGTGGTCAGGGGAATGAAATACGAGTATAGGATCAAAGTCTCCTATGATGATATACGTTGTATGTGGTTCTGGTCCTGGCTCAATATGGTATTGAAATGGAATGATAACGTTGAATAAACCATACACCACATCGCGCGCAATTGGTTTCCGTGCTTTAAGACAAGCAAATGTCATGTTAGGACCTAACGTTCGTGGATCCGTATACATAGGCTTTGACCGTCTCGTTGATTGAATGCCGTTTGCTAGAACACCCTCGTGTCGTGCTATCTCTCGCAATACCGTTTTAATGGATTTGTGAATGATATCACACCGACCATCTACATAGTAACAGGCGGTGCAGTCACCACCATCTATGTAAACAGGGATTAAGCAACATATATGGTGATCTACATCGCCATATATTGTATTTGGATTACAAGAAATTGATTCTTTATTACTTACCTTTTGATACGCTGTATTATGCATCATTATAACCTTTCTTAAGATTAATGAGTAATAAAACTAAGGAATTCCTCTTGTAAAATTGTATAAATAACACGTGTTATATAAATGTGCTTTAGCAGCACTTATGAGTTAATTGTATACCTATAATTACAAGCTGTAAATATATAAATTAAAAAATATTTTAGTTTTTTAAAATTACTTATAACTATGCATATTTTGCATATCTTGAATATCGAATTCTTTGTTATCCGCTACCATCATATAGTACCGCAATTGGTCGATGGCCTTTTTATGGCGTTGTTGCACAGCCTGTCTAGACTGATGTGTTTCACAGCCTATGTCTACGCAGCTCTTGCCATCTCGATATAGGGCATACAATAACTGTTGTTGCTCGCGTGGTAATTTTTTGAAAGCAGCCCACAGACGATTGCGCAATTCGTCTTCTGTTACCGTTCCGATGATGTCTCGTTCAATATCTATATCATCAGGGAACTGGTCCATCGCTGGCTCTGATACATCATCACCGGTGCATAGAGGCAAGGGCAACTCGTGGCGCCACTGATGAGCTGATTGTTTATAAAAATTAAGATACCCATAATGAATGGCTGCTTTCACATAGCCAGAAAATGGTACCTTTCCCGATGTGTGAAAGCTATAGATGGATTCGATAAAGATGATCCACAGAAATGATTCGACGTCATCCGTCATCATTGCCGTACTACATCGGCTCGCATACCGCATGATGAGCGGTCGATAGCGCCGGCATAACTCGATTTGTGCCGCATCGATAGTCAATTCCTCGATAGGCCACACGGCTCGTTCCGTACTGAGCACCGATACACGACGTTCTTGGCAGACGCGCACTAAACTAAGGTCTGTCACCACTTGTAACACCTTTTGGGGACAAACCACATGCTTTGCGTTCATATTCGTTCCTTTCTGCCTAGGCTTACTTGAAATATACACCCAATTGAGTATTTAGACAAATGAGAAATTCCGCCATAAATGCATACATTTACAGCGGAATTTTTGTTGTTACATATGTATTTGTGTATAATTACAAACCTATTTCAGAAAAGTACGTCAATTTAGATCAATTTTACATAGCTACATGAATTTGAATCGATCGTTGTACAGTGAGCAAGTTCGAATCAATTACAAGTCGCACGAATTCGAATTCATTTCACTAAAACGATTGTATTAAGCGAGTGTATCTAGCAAAGGTTTTGCAATGGTATCGTAAATATATTGCCCTTGACCACAGTTGATTTCCTCGAGATTTGGGAACACGAACTGGTACCAAAATTGGAACATAGTATTCACAAAATGGTAATCTGCGTAACGCAATGGACCACGGCTACCACCTTGAATACGTCCAATAATTTCCATATCTAAGAGGTCGGCCATACGGGTTGCAAAGGTACCACTCTTAAGCTCACTGGCATGACATAATTCTGTATAGAACGGCTTATCCAATTGTGCTAACGCATAGAGAATCGCATTAGCGGCGCCTACATTACGAATGTAGCGCATAAGTAATCGTTGTGGTTCCGTACATAATATGCCTTGTGGTCTGAAGAATAGACGCACCATATTTTCATCTACCGATAAGGCGGGATCTATATGCACGAGGTTCCCCGGCATACCGCCTGTTACGTGGTATAGCTTAGCAATATCTTCATCCGTATAGTCCCAACCTAATGCTCTCACATCATCAAGTGTGAACGGATTGACCTTGAAATAATTATGAATGTAGGCTGCAATCAAGCTTGATTCGCCTAAGATTCGCCCTTTTAATTCGTCCACATGGGTTCCCATGAGAAGTACGAATACTTTGCCATGGTCGCGATAGGTTTCCATCAAGTCACGCAATATGATAGGCGCTTGTGGAACCGTATCCACAAATGAAGGATAATCATCTATGATGAGCATGATCCGCTTGTCAAGACTTGCTTGAAAAACGCCACGCAATGCATCCTCTAAAGTCTTAAAAGACCCTGATGGCACCTTTAGTTCTCTCTCAATTGATCGAATATGAATAGACTCATTCGCCAAGCGACCAAGCAGATATATGGTATGACCCTTGCCTAATTGAGCCTGTAACGCTCTAGCGATATACGTTTTACCAACGCTGTAAGGACCATGTACAACACTCATTTCCATGCGGTCCTGATTGTATAGTTCCATTATGGCGTCAATGACCGCCTCATGGTTACTACATTTCATATAAGATCTCACCTCCCTTAAAATAGTTCTCAGGAGTTTATTATATCATATTTTAAATAAACTATAAAATATATCTTGTAAATTTTAACAAATAGATAATAAATTCATTTTTTACACATAAAAAACTCTTTTCCCATTATGATATGTACCCCTTTTACTGGTTGTCCAGTAAAGAGGGTACATTATTACAAGAAAAGAGTTTCTATGCCTAATTTTACATTCTTATTATTAAAGCTCACAGTTGTAAGCCATATCTATCGGTCATTGCTAAATTTCATGAGCATGATGCGGCGCACCGATTCATCAAGGCGTGCTTCGGAAATGGTTCCATTCTCTACAGCCTGCGTCAATGCATCGTGAACTGCCTTGATGTGCTTGGCATGCTTACAAAGGATAACCATGTCGCTGCCTGCATTAATAGTACGCACCGCATAATCCTCTATGGACATACCAGCAACGGCAGCACCGACCTCGATATCATCGGTCATCACCACGCCCTCAAAGCCCAGTTCATTCCGTAGCCAATCTGTAATGATCGGTTTAGATAGACTCACCGGATGATTCGCATCGATAGAGGGTACTTTCACAGCATTCACCATAATCATAGGATGTTCGTCACGCGTCGCATCGATGAGCTGAGCAAATACACGGCCATCATGGTCCATGAGGCTCGCCTTAGATGCATCTATTTTCATGCCCGGCACCGTGTAATCAGCGCCGCCTGGAAAATATTGGTACCCCGTAAATACGCGATTCGCCGCATAGCGTTTAGTAATAGTCTCACCGATGCGCGCCGCCCGGTCCACATCGCTCGTGTACGAGTAAAACGAGTGGGTATTCACCATGACACCCAAATTGAGATTGAACCCAAGGTCGCGCATCTCAATGGCCGTGCGCGTCGCTAGACTCGACACCGCATCAAGCCCCTGCTTCGATAACAGCTTAGAGTCCGTCCACGGTAGCATCAAATTAGGTCTATACTGCATGCGTTCTCGATTCATGGCGATGAACGGTGGCATGAGGCTCGACGTATTCGCAGTGTCTCGTATGCCTTTTGTGAAAGCCCGCACTTGTTCCTTAGATTCCATATTATCATTATCTAATACAATACCGCCTACGCGATATTTACGTACTAATTCTTTTTGTGACTCGTCAAATGTAGTGCCATCTAGACCGATACACATTAACTGACCAATCTTATCCTCTTGTGACATCGTACGCACACTGCGGTCCGCCTTTTCCGCAGCCGACGCATTCATAGCAGCAATCGCCTTATACCCTACGGGCGCACGGTCAGAATTTGTCGTCACACTCGGCTCCTCTCGACTACACCCTACAAGGATGCCTATCATGGCTGTTGCCAATACAACGCAAGCCAGCCTCTTTACGAACTGCTTCATCTCTCTCTACCCTCTATGACAGCTCAAATACAATCAAGTTACGGTTAGACCTCTGCCCCCCAGTCATCAGTCTATTGTTAACACTTTATACATTCTATTATATACCATCTATTTCATTAATGCCTCATTAAAAGTCCACAATTTTCAACCTGCTGATTTGCTGATTCCGCATATTAATAGAAAGGAATGCATACAGATTACAAGTTAGAATTTTCTTCAGACAGCCTCATATATACAAAATAAAAACTGCAACCTAGTCATATATACTGTAACTGATACATTCTCAGTATACATAAGACTAAATTGCAGTTTTTAGGATTATTTACGAGTACGATTAGCCTCTGTTTCATCGGATTCAGATGTCGTACCTGTCGTTTGTTTCGATGGATTATGGAAGGTCATTACCGTTTTAGCCGCCACCTTTTTCACTGGGCCTGTTGGTAATACAATAGGTATTTGAGTGTTTACTTTCACAGGACCATTAGCAGGTACAGGGGCTTGAACCGGTGTCGATAAAGCCTTGACGATATTTGGTTGCGGTGCCGTTGGCGCTACAGATTGAGCCGCCGTTTGAGCTGCTATCGATTGAGATGCTGTTTGCTGTGCTACCACTGGTTTTGGTGCTTGTTTAGGCGCATCCGGTTGTTGACGTGCCACACGAGCCGCCGCCAAGATACCTGGGTTGCGATATAATAGCTGACCACCTTCGGTAGACAATTTTTGATCGTAATAATATACATCAGCGTTGTAATACTCACTGCCACTGGCCACATCATAACGCAAACCAATCATAGTATATACCGTAAAATGTAGCAACCCGTCCGGTTTACTGCGATCAATCGAATCGCGGTCCACGTACCAGTTATTGCCATTATAGGTGAAAGCATAAATATCTTGCCGAGCATCGGCATTGGGTATAACAGATATAAACAGCGCGGCTACAAACATAGCCACTGCGCATATACGTTGAAACATGAGGCCTCCTCATTATGAATTACTACCTATATTAATACTATATATATTATATGAATCACATTTTAATATATACATTAATATATACTAATGGTAGGTAGATTATGTAAGTATAAAAATGATTGTATACGATTTAACAACTTATTATACCACATTTTCTGAGATTGCGTTCCTCTGACATCCCTACTTGGAATTAGAACAGGCCTGTAGTATTGATGGGCCCCTTTGATACTGCTCCTAAAATTAGAACAGGCCTGTAGTAATTTCCGAACCTTCGTACATACTCTTTTAAAATTAGAACACGCCTGTTCTAATTCTAGAGACACCATATAATTGATTAAGTTTATTTGGATTTGACGATATATATAATTTTCCTTATAATAAAAGAAGATAGCCAAGCGAGTAGTTCCGTCAGGCTCATCTCAAAAAATACGAAAGTGATGAAATGGCCTTTCAGTTACCTAGTTACCTTAGGATAACGAAGGGCTATTTGTCTTTTCCAAGACAAATAAGAGAAGCTAATTATAAAGAGAACTTTTGTTTTACGCAATAAGTATCTATAAATACAGATATACGAGTTAAAATTATAAAAGCCCCAGAGTACTAATGACTAATATATACAGCTATTAGTGCTCTGGGGCTATTTATATATCAACTATATCCTCAGATTGTTTTAGGTAAACATATCTTAGAATTTATGTGTAAATCCAGCGTTTACAGACCAGCCTGCTTTATAGTCGCCAGATAATCCGGTGCTAATATCAGCATAAAGGCTATTGTTAGCATTGATGCCATAACGGCCACCGAATGCAAGGTCAGTCCATGTCCCTTTAAGATCTTGTTCTGTTGATTTCACAGTAGAACCACTTGTGTATGTAGTTTTCACTGAGCCAGAGAAGGCATGGTTAACACCTAAACGAGTATAGATACTGCCTGCGCCAAAGGTCTTACCAATTTCAAGGCCAAGACCGCCAGCAGTGCTGCTTACACCAGCTTGGTCTACATGCATGGTGCCTGCATTAAAGCTATCTCCACCAAAGTGAGTATAGCTCAATTGTGCTTGCGGTTCGATGTATACACCATTTTGTAATTTCACAGTTTTACCATAGCGAGCGCCGATAGTGTATGCATTAGCCTTCGTTTCGCCAGATAGGCTTTCACCAATTTCATTACGAGCTGTGAAAGTATTCGTTACACGACCAACTTGGGATTCAAGTTGAATGTATTGATCTCGGCCGAGGTCTTTCAAACCATAGGCGCCAACAGCAAAGGCCTTTTCTTTGCCAGAGCCATTGAACACATAATCATCATGGCCACGAAGGTAAGACACTTGACCGCCTACGGTCCAACCGCTACCAGTTTTAGCGTCGTAACCACCTTGAATGCGTGTATATGTTGTGTCGGTATCAATACCTTGTGCATCATAGCTATATTGACCGCCACCGATATGGGCCCAAATACCTGTTGTTGCACCTTGTTGCAATGCACGAGGACGGTAAGTATTTGTTAATGTGCGCCAGCCGTTGATGTTGCTCATAATCGCAGAACGAGTACCACGCATATGCGGAGTATCATATGCCGTTGATTGGGCTGGTGCCGGTTGCGGTGCTGGTGTTGGCGCCGGTTGTGGTGCCGGTGTTGGTTGTGGCGCCGGTTGCGGTGTTGGTGTTGGTTGTGGCGCCGGTTGCGGTACTGGTGTTGGTTGTGGCGCCGGTGTTGGTGTTGGCACTGGTTGCGGTGCAGGCGTTACTGTTGTATTACCGTACACATATTTACCTTGACCATTTTGATCGGCTTGCCATGTAATAGCACCTTCTTTAGCATAACCAGACGTTACTACCTTAAAACGACCAGATTCAGCACCTTCAGAAGCAATGGCTACTGTGCCTTCAAGGTTTCTTTCACCAGTCACATAGTTATGGTAATACACCTTATGTGCAAGATTATCTAAAACCTTGTTTACATTATCCTCAGTAGACAAGTCTAGTCCTTTGCGGCTGGTGTATAGATGAGCGCCAGCATTAGGGGCTGCACTTGTGATATGAATGTCTCCACCCCAGAAGGAATCGGCCGTTAAACCATTATATGTTGTGGTTGGCGGTGTATATTCTGGATCTTCGGTATCTGCATATTCATCATTAGGATCATAAATAAAATTCACATGGCCTTCGAGCTTATCAATATACAGTTTATTATGCTCATTTTGCTCTACTATATTTTGAAAATTTCGATTCGTAGAACCAACGAGTCGATGTACACGGCTAGGCATAGTACTACTATCAAGGTTAGTACCATCAAGTCCACCTTGATATAATAGCTCCCAAGCCCCTCTTTCACCAAGGAACACATTGATATGATTATATTTTCTGTCATTTTCATCAGCTAAATTGAAAGCTAGCCCAGACCAATTGGATTCCTCACCATCTATACCGATATTAATGGTTGAGCTATGAATTGGATCATGTTTAACTATAACATCGCCTTCAACGAATATTTTATCACCCGTAAATTCGCCGTGATGATCATGGACGCCTATATTAATTGTGCCCCCTTGAGCAAGGGCAACAGGTGTATTCACTCTACCAGAATTATATACACCTTTTTTCAATTTAATGTCTCCACCATTTTTACTGGTAGCAAATGCACTATGACCATAGCCAATATTAGAATACCCGTCTTCAATAATAACCATACCACCATTCGCTACTATAGAAGATATATTTTTATCGTATTCTGGGAATACACGTATCATATCATCACTGTTAGCTACAAAATCTGTATTATCAGTATACGGAGCGGTATAAGCCGCATCTACCACCATATTAGGCATTACAAATCCAGCAATCGCCAGTGCCACAGCTAGCGATAGCTTTGCTTTACTTACATGTCTCATAATAGTCCTCTCACTCACACAATGTAAACAAACTATAAATTATCTTAAATTATAATTTATAGTTTGTCGTTTGTAAATATGAGAGAAATAAAATTAGTATAGACCTGTACTATCTGTTGATTCCATTAACATACTTTTTAAAATTAGTACAGGCCTGTAGTATTGGAGGGACCTCTTAACATGTCTCCTAAAAATTAGAACAGGCCTGTTCTAATTCTGGAGAGACCATATCAGGCTATCTTACAAATTAGAACACACCTGTTCTAATTCTAGAGACACTATATCAAGCTATCTTACAAATTAGAACACGCCTGTTCTATTTCTAGAGACACTATATCAGGCTATCTTATTAATTACTACAGGCGTGTTCTAATTTAAAATCCCCTTGATAAGTACCGAGATACTCATCAAGGGGATTGTTTTAGTTATGGAAAAGACAAATAGCCCTTCGTTATCCTAGGATAGCTAGTGAGCTCAAGTCACATTTTACGCTTTAAATATAACACCATTATGCTCTAGTTGTTCCACCGTTTTTTTACCAATGCCTGGTAGCATCAATACTTCTTGTTTAGTAACTGTTTTAAAATCAGCTACTGTATATAAGCCGGCTTGTGAAAGTGTAATTTGTGCACCAAACCGTATATTGTCATATACCGGATTTCCTCGCACAGCCACACCTTTAGCAACCTCTACGGTACTCATATGAGCTGTCTCGCATTTTCCTATATAACTATCATTAGAGTACCGATTCACAACAATTAGACCGGTAACACATTCATACGCATCATATAAAGTCTGCCATAATGGGCTTTCAAAACTCACCAATTGAGTCGGTAAAAATGAGATAGCAGTATATAAGCTTATTAATTCTCGTGGATCAAAATCTATGTCAATCACTTGGTCTACCATATACATAATGGTCTCCAAATGGTCTTCCACAAAATCGTTCCACCGCGTTGCATCTTGTAATAACCAATCAATATCTTCATATTCGTCAACAAGATCTGCTAATACATCATAGGCAATCTTACTTTCACCACACTGCAAAGCCAATAAAATATACAACATATGCATCGGTAACATGATATCCGGCGCCTGATTAAATGCATTTTGTATATCATCACAACATGCGAGATAGCGCTGATACACCTTGCGACCACGATCCCAGTTGGCAGCGCCACAACAAGCAACCATCATGTATACAAGGAATCCTGAATGGTCTTGCTTGTCCCCGTGAAAGACAGGAGTAAAGCATGCAATCGCATCATGATACATATTGTATTCTAAATATATCATCCCCATATCGATGAGGCATCGCATATAAGGACGAGCCTCGATTATATGCCAATCCATTTTCTTAGGTTTTTTCAACGATTCTACTAGCTGTTTTAGCTGATGAAGTTGAAAACTTGGATGCAACTCAAGAGCTATAAGTTCCCGTTTAGCATCTACTTCATCAGGGCATAACGCAAGAATCTTATTGTACAATTTCTTTGATTCCTCAGTCGTATCAGCCTCTTTTGCAGCCTCGTATAAATCACGTAATTTCATTTCTATCGTATCATTAAAATCACCACGATTATATTGAGTCATAAATGCTTCTATCAAATCCTCAAAAGGTTTGAAATCAGACTCATGTTCAGATACAAATTGTTTCTGTAAACGTAATAATAACTCACTTTGAAAGCTAAACATAGAGTGTCTCCTTATACATATGAACGTAAGAATACTACTTATCTGTAATATATCACGAGGAGATATATTAATTCTAGAGGTAAGGCCTTGTTCTATTAATATCTCATCTGAAAATTAGTACAGGCCTGTAGTATTGGATGGACCTCTTAACATGTCTCCTAAAAATTAGAACAGGCCTGTTCTAATTCTGGAGAGACCATATCAGGCTATCTTACTAATTAGAACACGCCTGTTCTATTTCTAGAGACACTATATCAGGCTATCTTACAAATTAGAACACGCCTGTTCTATTTCTAGAGACACTATATCAGGCTCGTCTTGCTAATTACTACAGGCGTGTTCTAATTTAAAATCCCCTTGACAAGAGTACCGAGATACTCATCAAGGGGATTGTTTTAGTTATGAACGATACCATTCATCATATTAGAATTGGTAGTTAAGGTCTACGCGGTAGTAGTTGGAAAGTTTTTCGTTATTGCCGGTAGCCTTGTTTGTTTTGTTGTTAAATCCGTAGTATGCGGTGAGGCCCACGTTCTTTTGTAATGCGTAATCAGCAGTTAATAACCAGCCTTTGAAGCCTTGGTAATTCAACGCACTAGTAGTGACACCAGCTCCAGTTGTAGCCCAAGCTGTATTAGTTAGGTCGTAAGCGATGTCCCATGTAGAGGATGCAGCGCCTAGGTTTTGGCCGAAGTTGAAGTATTGTGCTTTTACGTCCCAAGAACCGCGTTTTGCTTGGTCGTAGTCACCATAGCCAAGGCCAGCAGTCCATGCAGAACCGTGAGAAACGCCAGCAGCTTTCACCCATTCGCCACCAACCCAAACTTTATCAAAGTTCATGTCTGTGCTGAAGCCATACATGTTTCTAAGTGCGTCACCACTAGATTTGTGCGCATTTCTACGGGCATAGAAGCCGCCAAGGTTTACATGTTTATTAAGTTGACCTTTAACGCCTGCATAGGTGAAAGTTTTGTTGGATTTCTTAGTTAAACCGTCAAAAGCGCCTGCCACAGCATAGCCGTAGGCTGCTTGGAATTGAACTTTATCGTTGCCTGCATTGAATTGAACGCCGTCGAATGTGTCATCGTAAATCAAACCGTTGCCGAGCATTTGATCGAAGCGACCAGCTTTCACAGACACGCGTTCACCAAATTTGTGATTTACATAAGCGCGATCGATAGTAGCCGTTGCATTGCCACCATTAGTCGCATCGCCAAATTCAAAGTCCCCAGAAGTTACGCGAACGACAGCATCTGTGCGGTCATTCACCTTCGCATTGAACTGAATGCGAGCACGCGCGTCGAATTGGGAACCTTTGCTGTAATCGCCCACAGCGTTTACATAGTTACCATCTTTCTTTTGGGAACCAAGATAACGAAGACGCATATCGCCGGTTACTTTCACATTACCCACGCGGTCCTCTAAACGAGCCACGTGAACGCCCAAGTTATTCAATTCGTTAGAGAATTCATCAGCCAAACGGTTAATCAAGGCTTGTTGTTCCGCATTCGCACGATCTTGGTTAGCAAGCGCTTTCGCTACCATTTGCGCTACTTGGAAACGAGTAATACCATTTTCCCCTCTGAAAGTCCCATCTGGATAGCCCGTGATGATGCCAGTGCTAGCCAATTGAGACACGGCTTGGTAGGCCCAAGAATCAGGGGTTACATCGGAAAATGGGTTCGCTGCAAACGCAGTTGTTACACCCAACACAGCTGTTGCTGCAAAGATAGCGGCAAATTGTTTTTTCATAACTATACCTCTCTCCAAAAAAGAAACATACACATCTGCAATTCGGCCCTACTAACACTGTATCTCCCTAACCCCTTATAAGTGATAACCGTTATATACAGAATATAACATAAGTATAACATACTATAACAAATATTTTATATTTCAGAGAAAAGTTCATTGGATTTTCATAGGATTGTAAAGGTAACCTCAATACCTGTAGAAAAACCGCAAATATAACAAAAAAGATGACGAAATATACATTTCGCCATCTTTTTGCATTGTATTAAGTTGTGCCAATCTATTTGATTAGAATTGGTAATTTAACTCTACGCGGTAGTAGTTAGCCAAGGATCGCTTATAACTAGCAAGTTCAGGTTTTGTTTTACCTTTGAACCCAGCATATACGCTAAGACCTAAATCATCTTGTAATGCATAGTCCACAGTACCGAGCCAGCCTTTATAGCCGTGGAACCATAAATGTCCACTATTTTCAACTTGTGTAGAATCATAGGCAAGGTTCCATTTGGAGGATACAGCGCCCATTTTATCATCAATATTGAAGTATTGGGCTTTTACATCCCAAGTGCCTTTTTTTGCTATGTCATAATGACCATATCCTGCACCGGCAGTCCAGCCTGTACCATGGTCCGTATGGGCTGCTTTCACCCATTCGCCACCAATCCAAACCTTATCAAAATTAATATCGGTATGGAAACCATAGAACTTTCTAAATGTGAAGCCCATATTATATGGTGAGTTCATACGAGCATAGAAACCACCCATGCTAATATGTTTATTTGGCTGACCTTTGAGGCCAGCATAGGTAACGGTATCATTCATCTCTGCAGAGGTGCCGGTGAAGAGACCTTTTAAGAAATAGCCATGGGCCCCTTGGAATTGAATTTTATCGTTGCCGATGTTAATTTGAGCACCGTCAAATGTATCGTCATAGAAATAACCATTGCCGATGACTTGGTTAAAGCGACCTACTTTTGCAGATACATATTTGCCAAATCGATGATCCACATAAGCGCGGTCGATGTAAGCTGCTCCAGTCGATTCACCTGTATTATCATCGTAAGTATTACCAAATTCAATAGAATCGGTTGTCATACGCACTACCGCATCAGTCTTGTCGTTAATCTTCGCATTGAATTGAACACGTGCACGCATATCAAATTGGGACTTTTTACTATACTCTCCTTGAGTTCTTATGAAATCTTGGCCCATAGCCTTAGTGCCAAGATAACGGAACCGCACATCGCCGGTTACTTTCACATTGCCCACGCGGTCCTCTAAGCGGTTAACGCGAACGCCCAAATTATTCAACTCATTGGAAAATTCATCAGCTAAGCGATTAATCATCGCTTGTTGCTCTGCATTTGCACGGTCCTGATTGGCCATGGCCTTTGCAATCATTTGGGCCATTTCAAAACGGGTAATATCCTTTTGGCCTTTGAAAGTCCCATCTGGATAGCCATTAATAATGCCCGCACTCGCCAATTGAGACACAGATTGATACGCCCAAGAATCTGGCGTTACATCAGAAAATGGATTAGCGCCGAAGGCAGTCGTTACACCCAACACAGCTGTTGCTGCCAACATAGCAGCCAATTGATGTTTCATAAATACCTCTCTTATACAGAAACTATATATTACACACGCTATAGTCGCATGAATTAATATATATGTACCCTCGTTCCCCTTATATACACATCATACAACCATAATATTCCTTTCTAGTATAACAATGAGAGATAAATAATTGATAAGCAGAGAATAAAATGTTCATATTATTTTCATTTTTACACAAATATTACATAAAAAAACTGTCCCCAAATATGATTAAATCACATTTTAGGACAGCTTTATAATGCATTACATAAAGATTATATATCACATGTTTTTATTCATACAGAATCATGTAATATACCATCTATAATTTGAAAATTCTCGAAGGCCCATAATTACTCTCCTTTAATGGACACAATAGAAGATAACACTGGTATAGCCCCATATCGCCCTTCTAAATAGGCTTTACTCAATTTGGTATCATAGCGTTCCTTGAATTTAGCAAGAGAATAAATGTGACTACAGTTTTCATGGTCTCGTTCTATAAACCAAATTTCATCACGTCTAAATAATTTTAAATCCATAATGCTTGATTCATGAGTAGTAAATAGTAGTTGCGTATCAGAATTCTTATGAGTTTCCATAAACAGTTCTAGAAAATGTTTCGTAAGATTAGGATGTAAGCTACGTTCTAACTCATCGATAATATACACCGTATGCGCCTGATTAGATAATATTAAATCTAATAAATCAAAGATACGCTGTGTCCCATCAGATTCTTCTTTGAAAGAAAAATCGAATGGTGACTCACCATGGTGTAAACATAATGTTGTGATATTGGGATGTTCTATATCTTGAAAGTCTATAGCAAAAAACGTATCATGACTACGCATTGTAAGTTTGCCACCTTTGAATTCTGTAGTACTTAATTTAATTTTCTCTATCAAATTATTATAGACTTCTATCGGTAAGGACTGTTTTAATTTCTCTTGTGTAATTTTTTTATCGCCACATTACTAATACCAGTATCAAAATCAGCAAGTAACTCGCTGATTTTTTCTAATGATCCTTCTTGGTAGTAATATGAAAAACTATTGAGTATTGTATTCGGTGTAATAATTACAATATGGTTACACGACATTTATATTATATTCTATAATTGTAAAATATTTGTAGAGAACGCTTAAATCGTCCATAAATTATTCATATTTAACCACAGAAATTCCTTGCAAACTATAGATAAAATTACTGTGCTTTTAGAATTAATAAATAATACTCATGAAATATAGAGGTACAGAGAAAGCAACCTCATTTTGTCCAGTAATTACAATGGTGAACTGATGTTTCCACCCACACTTTTTGCCCACCCTCATACTTCTAAAAAAAGATTAAACCCTTATAACTCCAGATGTTTATTGATGTTATAAGGGTTTTTACACACACTCTTTGTCCTATAAGCCTAGTTACTGATTTTATAAGTTTTTCCCTATAAGCCTAGTTTTCTTATTAAAATTACTGATTAATTTTTCGTATATAATCTATAAGATCTGATAAATTACTTTGTCTTAATCCTAAATGTTCACTTTCCAAAGTATAATTTATTCCTGGTCTAGATTTTCGATAATATACTTTGTCACTATTGGCTAATTGTACTGCGGTATTAAAATCACCATTATGTTCTCTTAAAAAAGTAATTACATAATCTCCTTTTCTATATCCAATCGATACCAAATCATCCATTGTATAGCTCTCCTGACCTATTGAGCAAGCTATCCAATATTCTATATCTGGATTAGATAAAAAAATCGTATTTTGCTTATTCAATTTATGGAGATATGTAATAAGACCATTTAATAAATGATATCCATTAGATGTTTTTCCTGTTTGCGAATTTGGCTGTGCTTTATCTAGATCAGCAACAACTAAAAATACCTTAAATAATTTTTCATTACTTTCAATGTGATTCTTAAACTTGCCATATCCAGCACCATCAATAGAAACAATCTCAATATTAGAGATATCACCTAATAAATCTTTTATATATGTACTTTCAGTCAAATCTTCACAAACAATTAAAATTTTTACACTCGTCTTGATACTTTTTTTTACTCGTTTTCTTACAACCTTTTTAGAGCTTGCCATATTAGACTACCTCAAATGAACCTTGTAAAAATTCTAATGCTAAACGCTTTTTATTAGTTCTCAATTGAAAATCTGCTAAAGAATTAACAATCGTAGATAGTGACCTATCTTTTGAAACAATATATATTTGTTGCGGTGCAAATAAAGATAAATCAAATAACTCTAAATTATGTGATGTTACAATTAATTGACCTCTTTTATTCTTAGATGAGTTGATAATTTCATTAAATAATAGGATGAGGGATTTTGTGCTAATAGATGCATCAAGCTCATCAACTAGAATAGTTTTACCTAAATGTACTTCTAACAAATTAATTAACAAAAAAACTATTCTCTTAATCCCTTTTGACTCAAATGCCAAAAGAAATCTTATAGGCTGCTTATGCTCATCTAGCCTTATAATCTTGACATCATAACTAAGCGTATCTGAATCATCAGAAATACGCTCTTCAAACTCAATATCTTTAATAGTAGGGTCAACCTGTTTCAAGATCTGTATTGCTAACTCTTTATTATTTTGGATTAACTCTTTATGTTTATTAGAGAATGTGATATTAAACCATTTGACATCAGAATTTAAAAACAGGTCTGTTACTACAGAAATATTATTAATAGTAGCAACAAATTCATTATAGATATCTATTATAAAATCCTTTAATTTTGATAAAAGAGTCGAAGTAGATTCTCGAGAGTAAATCTCTTGTATCTTATCATCTAATAAATCACTATATAATTTATTATTAGAAAATTTGAAAATAATATCTTGATTCTTAATAAGTTGTTCAACTATAATTTGTTCATTTTTATTGACCTGAATATTATACTCAAAGCTATTACCTTCATCAGACTCAACTATTATCTCATAAGAAATAGTATCAGATAAGCGATTAAAAACTCTTTCATTTTTAATTGGCATCCCTGTAGAAATCATTTGTTGTAAACCCAATAAAGCATATAGAATATTAGTTTTACCTACAGCATTATTACCAAAAATAACACTAGATTTAGTAGGTCTATTTACACTAGATAAGATATAATTTTGCTCATATTTTGTTGATAGAATTTTTTGTCCTTTAAAGGCAGAAAATGTGAGTTCTTGAAGTTTATCAATCGATGCAAATCCAGCAACTGCAAAATTAATTAACATATCATATCCTCCTTTTTTCCCTATTATACCATTATAAGTAATCTTAATCAAAAAAATGGTTTATCTTTTTAATAAATACGAATTTTTATGATTTAGATATCAATATTTCTGGATGCCGTACAACCCAAGCTGTTAACTCTACATAAGCTTGCTTGATTTCTTCAAAATCATGACGTTCTACATGTGTTATAGGTGTATCTTGGTCTTTAGAATCTCGCCAATTAATATTTTCTGCTGTATAGTTACCATAAAAACCGATTTCAGATTGTGTCATCCAATGGTACGGAGTTACAATGTGTTTTTGAGGTTCAAATAAGGAAGGCATTAAAGAATAATATTCAAAATCTTTTGGTGCTATAAGTTCAAAAATAGTAGGCATAATTTGCATGTGATCACCAATACTATTTTTATTAATCCAGTTAGCATCAATATCCTTATGATACATAGCAAAATAAGTACAAAATGATTCTCTAATAGTTTGTTTTCTATATGAAAGCAGAGAATCTGCTATGCCACAGGAATGATCACCTGTGACTATGATAAGGCTATCTTCAAAATGTTCCTTCATAGCATCAACAAAATTAAATAATGCTTGTTCCGCATACCAATAAGTACCTAAAGCTGCTACTTTACTCTTATTATCTCTCACCTCTCTAGGAATATTTCCAAAAATCGTATCTGCATCCCATCCATATCGTTCAATAGGAATTGTGCTTGGTGAGTGATTAGATGTTGTATAAATAAAATGCATAGTTGGCTCATCATCAGCTGCCAATATGCGTTTTTTTACCTCATCTAAAAATAAATGGTCATACACACCTAGCCATGTTGCAGGTGCATCTTCACCACAAATATCTGGGCCACCAATACATTCATCAAAACCCATTGATGGAGCAAATAAACCTAAGCTAGCCCAAGAAATATTACCTCCATACCAAAGTTTAGTTTTATAACCCAACTTCTTAATTTGTTCTGGCAGAGAAGTAATTATAGTATGTTCCCAAAATTGTGTTTTCTCATTAATTTCTAAATTAGAATCATAAATCCCTGAAATGAGACTTGTAATAGCCGGTTGAGAAATCATACCTGCAGGCAAAAAATTCTCCATAGAAATAGTATTCTTTTGTGCTTTAAACTGCTTTCCTGCATCGACAATATGATATTCTGAATAAATATCATCCGTCACAGATTGTGTAAGACTTTCACCAACAAGAATAAAAATATGCTTAGGCTTGGGAATTCGCGGACCTTCAGCTTTTTTTTGTAAAAGCTCTAATGGATTTACTCCTATCTTTACGTCTTTAAATTCTGGAATAACACATAAATTTTTGATAGCTGTATCATCATCATGATTCAATACTTCATTAACATTATGTTTATGCACTAATTCTAATGCAATCAAATCATCAATAACGGCTTTAGCTAAAAATATATCATTTTTAATAATAGCTGGTACAAAATCCCACTCCGGTTTATTACGATGATTCAATGTACCACCATAACGTAACCAATAGAAAACCACTACCGTAAGAATAACTGATATAATTGTTCCCACTACTTGTCCTACAAATGGAAATGTAGGTATCAACAATACCGGTGTTAATAAAGTTGCATGAATTCCTAAAGATGTAATTACTGCAAAGGGAATAAAACCAAGTAAAATCCATAACCCATGATTTTCATTAAAAAATATATCTAGTAGATTCTTTTTATCAGCATTACCACCCAACCGAACTAATTCATTATAAGTATCTTTAAAATGATAATAATATATTAATTTTCCCATAAATGCAGCATATAATACCATCAAATACAATGTTAAAAGTATGGTTCTTACAATATCACCTACCGCGAAATAAGAGGATATAAATGCACCCGGTAAAGAGATAGCTAAAAAGGAAACTAATAATACATAAGCATGAAAATCGAGTCCCCACCAAAATCCATAACTAAAGGTTTTAACTAGTTTTTTCTTATCCACATTCCAATGATATGAAGGTCCATATAGTTTAATAAAAATAAATCGAAAGATAGCACTGATTATAGGTGCCCATATAAAAATTTTTAAATCCTGTTGTAATCCTATTAGTAGTGACTCAAGCATATTTTACCTCTGATGATAGTTATCATTTTATATAATCTACTGAGAACGTAAATATTTTATCCATACATCTTAGTATACAATAATAACAAATAAAATATACAAGTAATATGACAAAACCAGTGAAGTACTAAATAATTACTCCACTGGTTTTTATAATTTATTTAGTTTTACTTGTAGTCTTCAACAATTCCTCCCACTGTCCCCAAATGGATTCAGGGCTGAATTGTTTCATACGATCACGTCCAGCTTGGCCCATGGTAATACGAAGGTTTTGATCTTGCATCAATCGTTCCAGGGCCGCCGTCAATGGTGTTACCCCATCATCACATAAGATGCCTGTTTCCCCATCGATGATGAGTTCATTAACAGCAGAGCAAGATTTATAGCCAATTGCTGGCAAGCCCATGCTCATCGCTTCCCCCAGTGAAAGCCCAAATCCTTCATAGGCGCTTGGAAAGGCAAATATATCTGCCGTAACGAGTACACTTGGTACATCGGTGGTCGTTCCCATAAAATGAACACGGTCTCCAAGTCCCGACTTTGATACGATCATATCCAATTCTTTCTTGTAAATCTTGCGGTCCTCTTGGCCCCATAATTCAATATCCCAGTTTGGATACTTCTCGGCCAATGGTGCAAATGCCTCAATCAATAAATGTGGCCGTTTATGGTTCTTATCGAGTCGCGCTACAAATACGATTTTGTAACGGTCTTTCACCTGTGAAAGATCCGCCTGCTCTGCATATTGTGGAATGGCATTACCAATTACAACAGTCTTAGCCTCTGGCAGGTGATTTTTAATATGAGATTCAAAGGATGGCAATAATACTTGATTTATCGTACTCTTTGCGACCGCCTCTACCTCCTCTACAGGATAGGTGTGGAAATAATCCTCAGGGTCTCCATGGCTCATGGTGATAACAGGAATATTTGTTTTCAAATCAAGTACCAATGCCTTTGAGGCTGCTGGTTGATACGACACGATTACATCTGGCTTAGTACGATCTAATACAGACTGAAGGTGACCTAATAAATACTTCTTCGTGAACTCATTATTTATACCACGAGCTTTACGCTTGTCAAAGGCGCGCAAAATCTCCCGTTTTGCCTTATACCAAAGAGGAATAGAATGACTTTTACCTTCATAATGACACAAATCATATGCCTCAATACCCGCATCAAGAGGATAATAAAAATCCCCTGTCTGCACATCGCTATACACAAGGCTCACCTTGTGCCCACGGCGCTGCATCTCATTGGCAAATGCCGCCGTCACCTTAGCAAGGCCACCTGTATCGCCTACCATCTTTGTTAAATTTGCTAATAAAATACGCATTACACTCACCATTTTTGTTAGATTCGTCTTAAATTCACTCAATATTTTATGAATAAAACTGCTGTTATATAATCACTCTATAAAAATCATCAAATTTTATTTTTTATAAACTATATCTTGCTATTAATACCTATTTCTATGACCATTTTTGATATCTCTTTATTATAGGTGTCAAATATGACATTAACGGTCTTTCTATAAATAATATACGTAAGTTATCAATAATCATACCAAATATAAATACACTAAAAACTATAATTACAGCATAAATAGGTAATAATAAAGAGTTATAATACTGATATGTTTTAAAAAGCCCATTCCAAATTTCATTAATAATTAAAGCATTATCATGTATTAAATAAATCCCAAACGTAGTTGATGCAATGACATTAATATACCATTTATATTTTATATTAATATTCTTAAAAGAATAAAATAAACCAATTGCTATTAACAATTGGAAAATACCATAATCTTTTATATCAAAATATAAAATTTGATGAATATATACGAAATTATTTAATGTAAGTATATCTATAAGAATATGCCCAAATATTATACCTATTAAGCCCATAATAACTAATTTTAAAGACTTTCGGCTTTCTATAGAAATATTATATAGTCTAATATATGCACCTAACGAATAAAGATATATAAATAATAGATATTGATTAAAACCAAAGCTTTTATGTGGTATACCTTGCCAAAAATTAATAAAAGTGGGCAATATAAACCAAAAAATAGTCAGCAAAATTAAAATTCTTTTATAATACTTTTTCGATATGCAATGCAGTATACGATTAATAAATGGAATTAAAGCGTATAATACCAAAAATACATGTGCAAACCAATTTAGAGAACCAAAAAGCAATATTGATAAAATAATACTTTCATAATTTATTGTATCTAATTTCATATACAAAAAAAACCCAAGTATAATTATACTATAAAACCAGATTTGACCTATTAACTTTATAAACTTATAAACTTCTCTAATTTAAAATTTGTAGAAATCATAAAATATCCAGTTATTAAAACAAAAATATCTACACCTACTTTTCCACCAAAACCAAATAACTGAATAAAAATTTTACTAAATGTCAAATCTTGAGTAAAAGGAAAATTGCCATGTACACTAAAATGATGCATGATAATTAATATCATAGCAATAATTCTTAATAATTCAATATTACTACTCCGTTCATTACAATATTTCTAACTACTATTAAATGCACTTATACCCTGTAACCCCATATTTATATTCTAACCTCATAAAATCATATAACTCTTTTACTTTAGTATCATAATATATCGTTTTAAGGCATCTTCCCAATCAGGTAATTGATTAAATCCTTTTTTCTTTAATTCTGACGTATCCATTCTTGAATTTAATGGACGTATAGCTTTTGTCGGATACTCAGAAGAAGGAGTAGATTCTACAGTTACGTTCATATTAGCTAATTTAAAAATAGTACGTGCGAATTCGGCCCAAGAACAAACGCCTTCATTATGGGCTTGATATATACCATACTTATCTGTTTGAATCATAGAAACGAGCAGCTTAGATAAATCCTCTGTATAAGTTGGACTACCTATCTGATCATCAATAACCCTTAATATACTATGTGTTTCACCTAATCTTAGCATGGTCTTTACAAAATTATTGCCATGTATACCAAATACCCATGAAATACGAACAATAAAATATTTATCTAAATATTGCTTAACAATCTCTTCCCCATCAAGTTTCGACTGACCATACACATTTTTAGGCCCTTTTTCATCATTTATTTGATAAAAATTAGTTCCTGTTCCCGGAAAAACGTAATCAGTACTGATATACATAAGTTTCGCATTAATTTCTTTGCAAGCATTTACAACATATCTTGTACCATCTACGTTTACCTTACGACAAAGTTCTATTTCTTCCTCTGCTTTATCCACAGCTGTATAGGCGGCACAATGAACTACAATATCCGGTCTATATTCAATAATTAAACAATGTACTGAATATTCATCAGTCAAATCCAACATATCTCGTGTCGTACCTAAACACTCTATTTGTTGTTCTCTTAATTCGCGAATAACATCTTGTCCTAATTGACCACTGGCACCTATTACAAGGACTTTCATCTCATTTTTCCTTACCTATTCGAATACATATCTTCATAATAATGTTGATATTCCCCACTAATTATATGTTCCCACCATTCTTGATTATCCATATACCATTGAATGGTTCTCTTTATTCCCTCATCAAAAGATGTTTTTGGCAACCAGCCTAATTCATTATTAACTTTAGTAGGATCAATAGCATACCGTTGGTCATGCCCTGGTCGATCTGTAACATAAGTAATTAACGATTCATCTTTTCCCAATGCAGATAAAATCGTTTTTACTACGTCAATATTAGCACGTTCATTATGACCACCAATATTATAAACCTCTCCTACACGACTATTTCTAACAATTAAATCAATGGCTTCACAATGGTCCTCTACATATAACCAATCACGTACATTCTTTCCATCCCCATATACAGGTAATTGTTTATTATTAAAAGCATTAATTATCATCAATGGAATCAATTTTTCTGGAAAATGATACGGTCCATAGTTATTTGAACAACGAGAAATTGTTACAGGTAAGCCATACGTTCTATGGTAAGCCAATACTAATAAATCAGCAGATGCTTTAGATGATGAATATGGACTCGATGTATGAATCGGTGTCTCTTCTGTAAAGAATAAATCTGGTCGATCTAGTGGTAAATCACCGTACACTTCATCTGTGGATACTTGATGATATCGCTGAATTCCATATTTACGACAAGCATCCATTAATACAGCAGTCCCCATAATATTCGTACGCAAGAATACTTCTGGATTCTCAATGCTTCTATCTACATGCGATTCAGCTGCAAAGTTAATAACTATATCTGGCTTATATTGCTCAAATATTTTATATATAGCTTGTCTATCTGCAATATCTGCTTTCACGAAAGAAAAATTAGACTTATCTTTTACAGGTTCTAACGTTTCTAAATTACCTGCATAGGTTAGTGCATCAACGCATATGATATGGTCCTCTGGATACTTAGCTACCATCATATGTACAAAGTTACCACCGATAAACCCAGCACCACCGGTTACAATAATATTCATATGTTCACCACCCTATTGTCCACTATCAGCCATTGTAAAGGATATCTTATTCTCTAATTCATCAAAAAATGGTGATTTGGTATCCTTCTCAGATATGATAGGGTTTTCTATTCCCCAATTAATAGCTAATGTAGGGTCATTCCATCGAATACCTCCATCTGCTTCTGGTGCGTAATAGTTATCTGCTTTATACATAAACTCAACATGATCTGTTAATGTTACAAAACCATGTCCAAAGCCACGAGGGATTAGAAATTGTTTTTGATTTTCTTCACTAAGTTCAACGCTATACCATTGCTTATATGTTGGACTATCCTTACGAAGATCAATTGCGACATCGAGTACAGCACCACGGACACATCGTACTAATTTAGCTTGTGATTTATTCCCATATTGAAAGTGAATGCCACGCAGTGTACCTTTTACAGTAGATGATGAGTGATTATCTTGTACGAAATTATAAAATAAGCCAGCTTCTTCCATAGTTTGCTTATTCCATGATTCCATAAAGAATCCTCGATGATCACCAAAGACTTGCGGCTCAATAATCACAAGGCCTAGTATACCTGTTTCTATAACCTTAATTCCCATACTACACAACCCCTATCCTTGTATTTGCCCCTCTACTACACGCCGTAAATGTTTACCATATGGTGATTTGCCATATAGCTTTGCACTCTCTAGTAATTGTTCTTTACTAATCCAATTATTACGATAAGCGATTTCTTCTAATGCAGATATTTCAATACCAGAACGTGTTTGAATAACTCGTACAAATTCAGACGCCTCATTTAAAGAGCCTACCGTACCCGTATCTAACCAGGAATATCCACGCCCCAATGTTTTTACTCGTAAATCACCACGTTCTAAATACATCTTATTTAAATCGGTAATTTCTAATTCTCCACGATCAGATGGTGTTATCTTTTTAGCCAATTCACAAACGTCTTTATCATAGAAATATAGACCTGTAACGGCATAATTTGATTTTGGGTGTTCTGGTTTTTCTTCAATAGATTTAACTAATCCATTTTCATCAAATTCAACAACACCAAAGCGTTCTGGATCTTCTACATGATAACCAAATACGGTAGCACCACTTGTAGCCTGTGCAGCTTCTTGTAGTTGTTTTCTCATACCAGCACCGTAAAAAATATTATCACCCAAAATCATGGCACAAGAATCTCCATTAATAAATTCTTCGCCAATAATAAAGGCTTGTGCTAACCCATCTGGTGATGGTTGTTCTTTATAGTGTAAATTAATACCATACCGAGAGCCATCTCCTAATAAACGTTCAAAATTAGGTAAGTCCTGTGGTGTTGATATAATCAAAATATCCTTAATACCTGCTAACATAAGCATAGATAATGGATAAAAAATCATTGGCTTATCATAAATAGGCAATAATTGCTTAGATGTTACTAATGTTAGTGGATATAGACGTGTCCCTGATCCACCGGCTAAAACAATTCCCTTCATACTAATCTCCTATTATACTAATCTCCTATTACACTAATGAGTAAATTTAGGTAAAGGAATTTCCTGGTATGGCTCAATTTGAAATACATAATGAATCCAGTTAGTAAATGAATATTTCTCTTTTAATTTAGAATCTAAATAATGATATGGTTTTTGTAAAAAACTATTTAGTTCATCGTAATTATTATCTAAAATAAAAATGTTATCAGGATGGTAAAACTCATAATACTTAATATCTTTATTAGTAGTTATAATCTTTTTATCATAAGCTAATGCTTCAAAAATACGATATGAAAGGCCTAAATGTAATCCATTAATAAAGTCAACTAATACATCACTTTTCTTAACATTTTCTAAATATTCTTCATATTTAATAATATGCGAAGTATCCATTAAGTGAATTGATGGATAGACGTCTATTTTTTTATTAGAAATGATATCAAATCTTGATTCATATCCCAATTCTTCTAATTTCTTAGCTAATTTATTTATTTCTATATGACGATTCTTATTATATGATCCTAAATAATAAAACTTATTAATCTTAATATAACTCTCATAATTAAGATCTATATCAAAATAAAAATTAGATGCAAACAAATTATTATTTGATTTATCATGAGGATCAAATACATAAAAACGATTAAATAAATGTATCCGCTCCTTAACTGTAGAAAAACGATTTAATCCATCCCAATGAAAAGCCAAAAAATTCCCATCAAGTGTAATAGATTTAATATATTTCAATAGAGGTATTGAAAAAATTTGAGAATTTATACATAAAGTATAATCAACCCTTTCTTCTACCACCTTAGCTATATAATTTTCTATATATTGATCTTTCCATACTTGTTTTAAACATTCTCCACAAAAGAATTTACCTATATTAATCTTAAAACATTCCCAAATAGATGAATACTTACAAGAATTATAATTAATAAATATAACATCAAAACCACATTTTTTTAAATTTTTATATATATATTCACATATACCAAATCCATCTTCTCCTAACAATAGAACACGTTTCACTCTATATTTACCTCTATACAATAGTACATAATCTCAATAATATACTTAACATAATAATATAAATCTTCAATAACCTTTTTCTAGAACCATAAAATAACAAATATTAGCTAAATCGTTCTACAAATTCATTAAGAATAGTTTTATAATCATATTTCTTACGTGCATATAATTGAATTTTTCTAAATAAAACAGCTGCATCATCATCATTTATTTGCATAAATTTTTCTAATGTATTAACATATCCATCTATATCATTTTGCTCAATCACAGCTCCAAATGATTTATTATCAGTAATTAACGATACACTCTCCCCAAAATTTGTTAATATAGGAATAGCTCCAAAATAAGAGGCCTCTGCAGCTGCAATACAAAAACTCTCCGTACGGCTCGTCATGCAAAATATCTTAGACATTGCATAAAATTCATATAACTGTTGTCTATTTGTCACTAAACCAAAAGACTTAATAGAATCAGAAATCCAAGGATATTTCTCTATTTTTTCTTGTAAAAATGATTTAAAACTATCATTTTGTGGACCTAATAAATATATTTTCCACTTTGAAATTATTTCCTTTGGAATACAGCAAATTGCATCAATAAAAAATTCAGTATTTTTATCATAATTACCAAAACGACTCGCTATAGATATGATATTTTCTTTCTTTATTAATTGATCAATTTTAGAAATATCAACATCCATTGTACCTACACCATTTGGAATATATAACAATCTATTTTTAAACATAGCTGTCTTCTTCAACAATTTATAATAAGTTGGATTTTCAACAGAAAAATAATCAATATATCTTGATTTGAATCGTTCAATTCTATTTTTTATTTTACGTAATAAAGAAACTTCATTAAAATGATTAAATCCATTTTCATTCATATCCATCTTTACATATACTTTAATCAAAGGATTATATTTTTTACATAAATATGCCATTTTATATAATGTATTTCCATATCCCATAAAATAAACAACATCATATTCTTTAATATGATTATGAATAAAATCTTTTACTACATGTTTCCTACTATCATAGGTATTTCCATCATCTCCACCACAACAAATATGAGCAAATTCTTCAAATGTTGAACAAGAAATAGGTCCTTCTTTTCCCAATAAATACATAAAAGTAGCATGCCAACCATAATCTTTAGCTAAAGTATACAAAATAGATCCAGGATCTTTATATAAAACATCAATACCATTACCACCAATAATAATATTAATAATCTTCTTCATAGCTTTTGTTTTACCTACAATACATTTCAACAAATTTTAAAGGATTATAGAATAACTCATAATTAGTACGAACTTTATTATCATCCCAATTCCACCATTGTATTTTTAATAGTTTTTCAATTATATCTTCTGAAAAACGATACTTTAATATCCTATTTGCACCAACGACAACTGCATATGGTGGTACATCCTTAGTAATAATACTACCAGAACCAATAACTGCACCATCACCAATTGTTACATGATCTCTAATAATACAACGTGCACCAATCCAAACATCATTTCCTATTATCGTAGTATGTTGAAATGGTTCCATATCGGGATACGGGATTTCAGCATTCCATGTTGTTACATAATCCATACGATGACCATTTGGTACAACTAATTGATCAACAGCGATAGAACAATAGGCTCCTATAGATTTAATAATATCATTTCTTATATATTTATACCCATTTGTATATTTACCTACAGAAATACCAGAATACTTTTCCATATAATATCTAGCAAGACTATCTTTATGCCCATAATGATTGAATGAATATTTATATAAAAATTCAGGACAAATACGTGATCCTTTAATATGACGAATTGCACTAGCTAATAGAACATCCTTGGTACTAACTTCATATTTTTCTTGTAAATCCATTAATATCCCCCTGTAACTAAATTATATTTACCTAATGGCTTTCCTTCATTGTAGAATTGTTTTACACATTTCATAACTTCTACTGGTGTTATCTGTTTCATACAAACTGGCGTTTCACACCAACCAGGACCATTAAATAAAAGATCACAACCAGCACACTTTACAGGTGAAGTAATAGCTTTATAAATACGTTGTGGTGCTCCACGCCAGACAGGTTGTGATCCATATAAACCTATAACTGGCGTATTGACTGCATTTGCTACATGTACTGGGAAACTACAACCATTAATAGCGAGTTCCGCATTCTTTATTATTTCTCCAACTTCTAAAAGATTTGTTTTACCTCGTAAATCAAGAACGTTATCTGGCAAGTTGATATCAATATAACTTTGTGATGGTTGTCCGATAAGAACAACGAATTTTCCCATTTCACGAAGTTCATTAAATAAGGTTTGCCAATGTTCTTTAGGCCAATTTTTGGCATGCCCACCTGTTTCTAAACTAGATACAATATAGTCTTTACCTTGTAAAGGTGCCAACAATTCTTTTACATGCTGTTTATCTACATCCCTAGCATCCGGATATACAAAAGTATCCCAATTAGGTAATGTCGTTACATCAATTCCTGTTGCTTCTTTCAAAAAATGTGCATATACAACAGGCTCAAATGCATGATTCATCCATGGTTCTATCTCAAGACAATCAGTAAGCCAAAATTTACGTTTATGTGGCAATCCAACACGCTTTTTGATACAAGCTAATGCATAAATAATAGATATACGATAGAGCGTATCCATTAAATATACCACATCTGAACGCCACAATTTTTTAATAAGATTCCAAGAGCTTTTTTTGGTTTTATCAAATGTAAGATACTCATCTACAAATGGATAGGCTTCCATTAACTGTTTAGCATTTGTATTCCCTACAACAGTCAATTTTATATCTGGATATAATATCTTAATTCCCTTTAATAATGGTGACATCATAACCATATCGCCTAAGCCGCCAAATCTACTTAATATAATATGCTTATACATAGTATAATCTCCTAATTAACTAACACCCTTATTATTCAGTTTTTATCACAGTATTATTACTTTAAATAGACCTTCAAATTCCCCCGAATTTGTTCTTGATATCCATCAAGCAATTCATATCTCTTTCGATATTGACTACGTTTTTGTGATTTGATTTCTTCAATCGGTTTTCTATATTCTTCCAATGGTATTTTAAAGAATCGTGGATCTTGTGTAACTGTACCGCCAATGTCTTCCCACAATGGATCGAGTTCAGCTACTTTTGCCTTATGGCCACGTACCATGTGTGTATTGGCGTAGAAACCTTCGTCAGATATAGCGTACATGGATTGAACTTTACAGTATTTAGCGAGTTCCCGAATCAAGAATACGATAAAGTTTTTTGGACGATAGCCAAACATTTTCTTTGTAATATGTTTCGCATTATCAAGGCCATCTTTATACCCTTGGATGGTACCAATCCACAATGCTGGTTCCCCTTCTAGACCTTTGCCGAGGCGGATGTTCGCATGATATACGCCTTGGTCGCCTAGTTGTAACAGAATGGTAAATAAACCTTCTTTACGTTGACCGGTCATAAAGTTAAGGTGTGCCGTCATATTTAAATCAGCATCTTCCCATAGTAGAATTCCTTGTTTTAATCCTTCCGGTTTTAGTTCATCCGGATTATATAGCATTTCGATGGTCTCTGGCGTAAATACGTCTTCTAAGGCTGTAAAGTGATTCTTTACAGCATCAATGCGTTCACGCAATGTTGATTCTTTAAACAAGAATATACGGCTCATCAACTCATAGAGACCTTCTTGTTTATCTAAAATATGTTGATCTGGTGCGTAGCTTTCAAAAAAAGACTTATATTCTATCATCTCTTGCTTGTGGCCTACAGTTCGCAAGAAATGCAAGACTACGCGTCGTGTTTCACGCCACGATTTTTTCCCATAAATAGCTCGACCATTAGCCCATTGGTCCTTTATATATTGAAACATACACTCTCCTTACTTATACATATTTCAAAAGATTGTTCTAAGATTTTTCATATAGTTATACATTAATAATTGAATCAATCATCCGTTTGTGTCCAAAGTCTTCATTGGCTTGTACCAAACCTGCCTCATATATATCTGGATGTTCAATCATTTTGTTTACGAATTGTTCTAATCCAGCACGAATCGTATCCACCGAGGATATGTCTAAGCTTTCACCAACATGATAATCGCGAAGTACCTCAGGATTGATTTCAGGCGATACCAAGGCCGGTTTATAGAACCCAATAGCCGTATAGAGCATAGCGCTCCAGTGATAGCGATAGCGTTCAGCACCGTATGGCATCAATATAGCGTCTACATCGAGTAGAGCCTTGTCCCAATCGGAACCGATGAGGTTCGCATGGAGAAATGAAAGCCCTGGCACGTTCTTGTATTCGTCAGCGATGGCATCGAATAGTTCACCGTCCTCAGGTTTTGCTGTCGCCCCTTGTACCAAGAGTTCTACGGAACCTGTAAAGGTAGCCGTTTTAAAAGCATCCAATAACGGGATAATATTTTTTTCCTTGCGGAACTGACCGAAAAAGCCAAGACGAAGTGGCGTATGTGTAGAGAAGATTGGCATTTCACCCGTCGAAGGGGTAAACACAGGAGGTAAGATAGGACGGACGCGCGGTAAATCACTGCGCAGCATATCGTCGCGCAAGGTAATAATATCTAGGTAAATATTCGGATATCGATTGGCACGTTCCGCTTGTTTTAAGAACCGTACATTTTCACCCTTGCCAATGCCATGGAAAATAAAGTGAACAGGCACCTTTGCATGTTTTAAAGGCGTATCCAATAGTGCTTTTATATAGCGATACGTGGAGGTAGGAATGATCAAAGCATCACAATGATGTTCCTCTAATTTTTTAGCAGCGGAAGTAAACCATGCGCGGCGGCGGCGTTCGCGTAATATAGATAAGAACGGCTTTTTCCATTTCGATGCACCTGCATAGGTCACTACCTCTCCGCCCTCAAGATAGATAACGTCAACGCCATAATCAACCTTAAAGGTAAAATTCTCCGGTACCATCAATACCGGTTCATGACCTTGGCGTTTTAATTCATTGATGATCATGCGGTCAAATTCTACCTCATGACCAGCAGGCATAATGATGCTTTCCAAAATGGCTACGCGCATTGTGGTCCTTCCTTTCTCTACTAACACTCATCTATTATCTAGAATCTATTATCTAGATTTGTTATAGTTTCCCATTGGATTTCAATAAATAATATAGCTTTACGTACTTAATCATGGTATAGAAATAATGGTTCACGGATAGGATAAATCCCATTTTTCCATCTAAAAAACCTCTATCTAAAATGTACACCTTGAAAAAAGCCCAGCTTGGACGGATAAGAATATCCTTTACAAAGGAACAGGATTTTCCATTTTCCTTATATTTCTTAGCCGCCAATGTAGTATAATTATTGAATTTATTGAAATACTGATGCCAATTATCGTAAGTATAATGATACATTTTGCCATGTAATTTAGCCTCAGGATAGGTGCTGGATATAGTTTCGTGTACAAATCCTTCTATATTCGTACCTTCTTTTGGCATAAATCGTAACACGTAATCAGGTCGCAACACACCATGAGTGGCCTTATTATGATGGAACACATTGGACCGTTCAATCCAGTATGCTTTCTTCTCATTCTTAGCCAGTACATCTTGTACTTCTCGTTGTAATTCTGGCGAAATGCGTTCATCCGCATCGAGGAAGAAAATCCATTCGGACCGAGCCTCTTCGACAGCAAAACGTCGTTGTTGAGACCAATCGCCGTTCATAGCGTGATGTACAACGCGGGCCCCCATAGATTCAGCAATCTCTACCGTTTTATCCGTGCTGCCATCATCGATAAGAAGCACCTCATCAGCAAATTGTGCAGATGCGATACAATCTTTCATATGTTGTTCTTCATTTTTAGCCAAAATAATGACCGTTATTGTTGCCATGTATGTCTCCCCTATTGGATACTATCCCCATGTTTTAACCGCCAAGCCGTTAATTCTCGCATGATTTTCATAGAGTTAGCATATGCTTGCGGCATTTTCTCATCTTCTACATATATGCCAGTCTTATCCATCCATAAACGGTGATTGAATACGAACTGTCCTTGATTAAATAGACTCGGTACCATAGCCTCATAGGTTTGCCCTGTACGTCCTACGAGTTCAGCTAATGTTGGAATGATTTGAATACTCATACCAAATGCATCTTGTGAAAGCCATTCTTTTTTGATTCCTTGTCCATAGAAAATAATCGGAATCGTAGAGAACACATTAGAACTTTGTTCACGAGCAAAGGTAAAGCGTTCGCTATGGTCACCGGTGATAACAAATAATGAAGTTGGATCAGATTGTTCCTCTTTGCTAATAAATTCGCCCATCACATGGTCTGCATACCAAATATGACCCATTTCATTGATTTGCTTATCCGTATTGGCAATGGAATCTGGCAAGTTCTTACGAACCTTATCCGCATCATAGCCTTCCTTCGCCACATTTACACTATATGGAGGGTGATTCGACGTAGTCATGATAACATTGATGATCTTTTCGCCACGATGTTTGTCCATGTATGCACTGATAGCCTTGAACATATCTCCATCGGCTACACCCCAAGCATTTGTTTCATTGCTCGGCATTTCAGATGCATCGTGGAATTCATCAAAACCTTGTTCTAAGGCAAAGTTCTTAACATTTTGCCAAGTACTAAAACCGCCATACCAAAATACGGTCTTATAACCTAGTTTTTTCATAACCGGTCCAATACCGAGGCCATATGGTTCTTGTAGCATGCCTACGCTATAGTTTGGATACATCCCCGTATCCGGCATGCCCGTTAATAAACCAATAATGGCAGGCATCGTACCTGTTCCTTGAGCCAAGGCCATTTGCGTACCCATCGCCTGTGGACTAGCCGCGTACTTACGACCTTGCTCTACAAGATACGCACCAGGTTCGTTGAATTCAGCAAGGAATGGCCATAAGCCATAGGATTCACCGAGAATGATATTAATAGATTGCGGTTGTTGTTGTAACCGCTCTGTTGTTATCGTTTTTGTGAAAGCTTCATCAAATCGTGTACTATTAGGATTACCGCCAATGGATTGTATTTTTTCATGTAACTCAGCAGGCGTTAAATGAATATCCTCTAATTCTGAAGTCCGTTTCGCAATGGATTTCACACGGTATAATGCTTGTGCATCATCCAAAATCGTTTCATTTAACAGATTAGAATTAAGACGCGCTGCGCTTTCCCAGTTAATGGAATTCGTGTACCCAAAAGCCCCACCAAAGCGGAAAAATACGAATAGTACACCAAATCCAACAAAACTTAGAATACCAGTGATCCACTTATTACGCTTAGTATTAGGTGCCCATTCATATGTGTTGGTATTTAGTACTTTCACTAAAAGCCAACTGAAAACAATACTAAGCGCAATGCCACCAATTAAATATGGTATACCATGATATTCATTGATAGCCGTATTGATAATGGCATGAATATCGTCATGTTTGCCATTGATAAGCATCGCATTGTAAGAGGAGTTAAATATGGTATAAAACGGGATACGCCCCATAAAGAGCAATGTAAAGAAGATGGTAACAAATCCGTACCAAACCTTGCGTACACCTTGGGCCTTCCATTTCGGCCACACTATAGATGGCAATGTAGCAAATAGCAAACTTACAAGGACAATCGATCCAACGGTCTTCAAACTCAACCGAAAACCAAGCCATAAAGACATTAAAATACTGTCCATTGTAGTCGTATCTAATTGAGATTGAAATATAATTAAAAATACGATTCTAAAAAGCGTAAACAAGATAGAAAAGAACAAAAATGCTTTTAATTCCTGTTGAATGCCTTTTATCCAGTTCAACCAACGATTCATACCATTCCCCAACTTTATATACTATATTTCCTACACCGCGGCCCCTTGCACCGCTTGCATTTTCCACAGCCCTTATCCGTAGTTTTCTGTCCGTGGTCATCTATGAAATCTACGGTTAGTCCTTTTTTGTGGACTTTTGAGACTCCTTCTTCAAGGCTTTTTCTAATTTTTTAGCCTTTTTATCCTTCTTAGCATCCTTGTCTTTTTTAGCTTTTTTAGAATCCTTATCCTTCTTGCTCTTTTTGGACTCTTTGTCCTTCTTGGACTTCTTAGATTCCTTTACTAATTCGGACTCTTTCTTAGACTGCTTGTCTTTTTTGTCCTTCTTTTTATCTTTATCTTTCTTTTTCTTATCTTTTTTATCCTTTTTACCTGAAAGCATCGCCCATTCTTCTTCTACGCGTTTCAGTTGTTTTTTGATAAGCTTGTCGATTTCCTTTTGTTGTTTAGTTTTATCCTTATCGCCCGTGGATTGTTTGGAGTACAACAAGGAATTTACCATATCATAAGGATCTAAAGATGTATGAATATCTCGGTCTAATAGGCTTTCATCATCAAAATCGTCCTCTTCGTCATCAAAGTCATCATTATTGACGTCATTACGACTAGATGTTGTTTTCTTATTGACTGAATGCTCATTAAAATAAACAGCATCTTGATTATCAATAGGATATTCCTTAGAAAGGTCGATATCTTCGATGTTATGATCTATATCGTGCAACTTAATTTGCTCCATTGCATAGTCCAAATTATCTTGATTGGACGCACCATAGCCCATCGGTTTATCAAAGGAAAGAACATCGCCAAATAAATCGCGTTCCAAGCTTTCATAAGAATTAAGCATACTCATGCGGTCCTGAACGACCTCAATTTGATTCCACAATTCCATCAAATTCGCCGTATATTGCATGCGTTCCTTAACCTCTAAATAGGCTTGGTAAATAACAGACAATTCTTTTTCGTTAAGACCTTCCTCAGCACCGATTTCTTCAATCATTTGCTGAATCTCTTGATCGCGATTATAACGCTCTACTAAGGCACTGCGAATTTCTTCAATAAGACTTGCTGACACGCGTTCCATACGTTCCTCCTTTATGGTATATACTCAGCCCTAATCACTACGATTAATCATTACGAATCAATACATACCATGGTGAATAGAAAAATAAATTTTTATACTCTCTAATCTATTATTATATCAGAAAATATGCGGATTTTCTGCGTATTTTAGTGAAAGTACGTAAAATTTGACTATCCTTTTATATCATGCTATTCTATGAGTAACAAAGGAAATTAGTATGAGGCAATGTTTTCATACGAAAAAATAGCAGGGTGGCAGCCCTGCTATTTTTTATTGTGCTGGTTACTAACTAAACTATCTATCCAGCCACTTGCAAATATAATATGAAACTATACTTGCTATGATAGATAAAAAAAAGGAAATTAATATCTCCGGCAATGTTTTCACCTCCTTTCTGTTACCAGAATGGAGTAGTAACAATTAGATTATATAATGACTTTATACACTTATCTAGAAGAATAGATAAAACGAAATATAGAGATAATTAAATATTTCTAAAACACATTCACTCTATATACCAATATGCGTTCTTTTTCATCAGTTTCTTGAAATAAATCACCACACTGTATAGGTTTTTCTGCTTCAAGGCGCACGTGGTTATTTAGGAAATTCTCTACTTCTTCGTTAACATAATAGAAGAATAGTAGAATTTCTCTTGGATGATGATATAAAGAATCAAAGATATTACCTAGTACGCGTTTAATGGTGTGAAGTGCAAAGGGATTAAAGAAAAAGCATCGATCTGCATTGTCTGGCAATGTATAGGTAGCTGCATCGCCAAGGACAAAGGATACACGGTTCTTGGCAGCTGGGCTTTCACCATTTACGATGGCCCGTTCATACAAACGTTCATCGTATTCGATACCAATGGAATGGCACCGCGTCTGATTAGCCATAAATATGCTAACGCGCCCCTTGCCACTGCCGTAATCGATGAGGGTATTTTGTTTCGTAATATAACCACTATTGGCAAGGCGCTCAAGAACACAATAGTCCGTCGGCTCATATGGATGATGCTCTGCATCCGAACGGCTATCATCACGGCCTGCTGTTTTAATTTGTAATATACTTTCCCATTCTTGGTCGGCTACCATTGATACACTCCCAACTATCGTATTTTAGTTACTTTATATATTCTTGTATATACCTACTCGATTATATCTATAGCAATTGTTGTTTTTATTATACTATCTTACAAAATCTACTACTAATTTCCTACTACATTATATTTCTCTATCAATACATAAAGATTACCTATCCAATGTATGTAATTATAAATTACATGAATCCAAATAAATTGCACTAAATTTAATTTTATTATATAATTTAATCAATATTTTGATAAACGCTGTAAAATAAGGAGATATGATGAATAAAATCTTATTAATGGCTCTTGCGCTAGGCACACTTTCTACAACAAATGTACTAGCTGCAACGGACTTGGCTACTACTATTTCTAGTACAAGCTCTACCACTGCTACCTCTGAAGTTAAGACTCATCAAACAGAAGCATACGGCATGCAATCTGTAACGGCAGTGCCAAAAATTTATGGTGATGGTGAAAAAATAGCGGCTATCATCATCAAATATCCAGAAGCAATCCAAGAAAGTGCACTAGCGCTCAATACTTTCACAGTAGAAGGCAAAACAATCAACAATATCTATACTAATTCTGTGCCTGAACTGAAAGAAAATTACAAATCTACAGCTAAAGGTTTGCACAATGGTACCACTCAAATAGATACAACAGTAGGACAAACAAATACGGTCAAAGCTAGTAAAAAAGACAAAAACTCTAAAGCTACAGCAGCTGATCAATATGTTGTAGTGGAATTTAAATATGAAAACTCTACACCATTCGTATTAGCACCACGCTCTAATAAACCTAAAAATAATAGTGCTGTAGGCGTCGATGCACCGCTGCGTTCCAATCGTAAATTGCCTGATTTAAACGTTACAGTCACACAAGTTCAACCGGTAGTGACAAAAACAGGTACTATATACGGCCCTTCACAAACGAGCGTAATCAATACATCTACGGCATCTACTATTATGGATGAGTTTAAAACATATATTTACACAGATCCAACTACGGGTAATAGCATTCCTTACAATGTATTTTTACCGAAAAACTATGATGCATCAAAACAATATCCTCTATACTTCTTCATAGCTGACTCCAGTGCCAATATCAATGATAATCGCACGGTACTATTCCAAGGTAATGGTGCTACTGTTTTCGCTAGCCCTGAGGAACAAGCAAAACATGAAGCCATCATCGTTGCCCCTCAATACACTCAAGATTTAGTAGATACACTTGGTATGATGACTACCGATAAAAATGAATGGACTCCAGGTCTTACCTTAGTAGATAATCTATTACATCATGTCATCGCTACGTATCCAATTGATAAGAACCGAATTTATGGTTCTGGTCAGTCTCAAGGTGGTATGGCAAACATTGCCATTAGCGACAAACATCCTGATTTGTTTACGGCTCAATTCCTCGTAGCATGCCAATGGAATACGGAGGAAATGAAAGTATTAAAGGATAAAAAATTGTGGATTCTCGTATCCGAAGGCGATGACAAAGCATATCCTGGCATGAATACAGCTACTAAAAATTGGTCCGAATTAGGCACTAACATTGCAACCTCTCCTATGTGGGATAGCCATTCTACACCGGAACAATTCGACGCATTGGTGAAAGCTACAGTCGATCAAAATACTCCTATTAATTACACGGTATTTAAAGATGGCAACCATATGTACACATGGTCTGTAGCTTATAATATCGAAGGCATTAGAGATTGGTTATTCAGCCAAACTAAGGAAAAATAGACCCTACAAAAAGCAGGGTTGCCATCCTGCTTTTTGATAACAATCACTAACCATTTACAAATAATGGTAAATTGTGTAATATAATAAGTGACAAAGGAACCAATGTGTGACACATTTTCACGCAAACGAAAAAGGAGGGGGGCAGCCCTCCTTTTTCTGTGCTAGTTACTGACGAAAATATCTATCTAGCCACTTGCAGATGTAGTGACAGGTTACACCTGCTATGATAGACACTATTAAGGAACTCAATATGTCAAACACATTTTCACCCCCTTTCTGTTACCAGTATGGGGCAGTAACACCTATAGTATACAACACTATTTACAAGTAGTAGATAATATATAATAATAGTTAAAGGAAATAAGTATTTTGTTAGCATTTTAATGCACGCAAAACAAAAGAGGAGGGTGGCACCCCTCCTCTTTTTGCGCTATTTACCATATATGATTCGAATATGATATACTAAAGAGTAATATTTCAATTTTCTCATGTGCAGAATTGTATCTCATAAAAAGGAGTATTTACTTACATGGACAGTGATCTGACCTTAGATTTTATAATTATCGTCATTTTAATCATCGCGAACGGCATTTTTTCTATGACCGAGCTCGCCATCGTCAATGCCAAGAAGCGTCGCCTCGAGGAGATGGCCGAGTCTGGTAATGAGCGCGCCAAGAAGGCCTTTGAGTTGGCAGAGAATCCGAACGAGATGTTCTCTACCATCCAAATCGGTATCACTCTCGTCGGCATTTTGACCGGTTTGTATTCCGGTGCCACCTTTTCCGCACCATTAGCTGACGTATTGGTGAAAGCCTTCCCTAGTATCGCTCCTTATGCGGCTTCTATTAGTTCCTTCTTGATTGTTTCTATCATCACCTATTTATCCCTTGTTATCGGTGAATTGGTGCCAAAACGCCTAGCTATCAACAGCCCTGAGGCCATTGCCGTTGTTGTTTCCAAGCCAATTTACTGGCTTTCACAAGCATTAAAACCAATCGTACTGTTCCTCGGCGTGTCCACCGATTTTCTATTAAAAATATTAGGCGTCACTGTGAAAGAAGAAGCGCCTGTAACAGAGTCGGAAATTAACAAAATGCTCACCGAAGGCGTAGCCATGGGGGCCTTTGAAGAAGAGGAACCAATCCTCGTAGAAAATATTTTCCACCTAGCAGATATGAACGCAGGCGACGTCATGACACCGCGGACGCAACTCAAATGGATTGATTTAAACTCGTCCGAAGAAGAAATCATGGAGGTCCTAAAAACGGCGAACCAATACCGCATTCCAGTAGGTGAAGACTCGCTCGACGAATTGCGCGGCGTAGTCAATGTAACCGATGTGATGGTCCAATGCTTACAAGGCGAAAAATCATTGCATCATGTCATCCATTCTTGCTTGAAAGAACCATTGCTCGTACCTGAGTCCATTTCTCTTATGAAATTACTCAACACATTGCGTAATGAAGGCGTTCACGAAACCATCGTCCTCGACGAATACGGCGGCTTTAGCGGCCTCGTTACCTTGCACGACATCATGGAAGAAATCGTAGGCCTCATGCCATCCGGCGAAGAAGAGCGCCAAGAAGAAGAAAACCGCATCGTCGAACGCGAAGACGGCACTTGGCTCGTAGACGGTCTACTCGACGTAGACGAATTCAAAGAATTCTTCCACATCGTCAAAGAACTACCACGCGAAGAAGACGACCTCTACAAAACACTGGGCGGCCTTATGAACCTTCTATTCGGTAGAATCCCACGCGAAGGCGACAAAACCACCTGGGACGGATACACATTCGAAATCGTGGACATGGATAATACACGGATAGACAAAATTTTGGTTAGTTATGTTGAACCAGTTGTGGAACAAACAGAAGAATAGAAATGGATGAGAGAACCCCTCCTGAAAGCCGACACGCTACTGCGCTACGCGGAGCCCGAAGTCGTTTTCAGGAGGGGTTCTCTCTTCTTCTATTCTACGTTTGTTGCACAACTTAATTAACATAATCTATTGTGGATAGACAGGCCGGGTCTGACTCCGGCCTACGGCCTCCGCAGGGCCGACGCAGGGTGTGAGCTAACAGAGGAGCGTAGCGACGCATGGGAGCCACACATCGCTAATCCAGAGGCGTAAGATTTTCCATCGGAAAATCCACAGCATCTGGGAAAGTCGTTTTTGGAAGTCTATTTTTTTTATTACTAATATCCTATGATCCTACGTGCTCAAATTTTCATTTCTGCTGTAATTCGCACAACTGATTAAACATAATCTATGAGAGAAACACGCTAAAGCGGGACCCGAAGTCGTTTTGGTAGCACCATGTGCCTTTTTCACTCTTACTGTAGTTCGCACAACTGGTTAAACATAATCTATTGTGGATAGACAGGCCGGGTCTGACTCCGGCCTAACGGCCTCCGCAGGGCCAAAGTCGTTTTTGGAAGTCTATTTTTTTATTACTAATATCCTATGATACTACGTGCTCAAATTTTCATTTCTACTGTAATTCGCACAACCTAAATTTCTCCCCGAAGGTCCCCTCTCTCCAATTATTAGAAAATATATATGTTTGTATTTTTCAAATTCAGATTTGCAGTAAAGAAGGACTGGCTTGTCCCAAAACGACTTCGGGCTCCGCGAAGCGCAGTAGCGTGTCGGCTTTGGGGCGAGCCAGTCCTTTGATATTGCTAAGCTATATTCTTCAAGCCATCAGGCGCAGACCGTTAAGGTAGCTGGAGATTTTAGGAAGGTGCCTCGCAGTTACTAAATTTAGAAAACATATATATTTTCTAACAGTAGCGTGTCGGCTTTGAGACAAGGTACACCTTTGTAGTTAATTAACATATATATTTTCTAATATAATTAATATCCTTATAGAATTTTTATCTAATATATAGTATTATTTAATTGTATAAAATATATATTGCATAGTAGTTATTGCTTTTACAATAATCTTTATTACGTGTGTGAAGGAGAGGATTATGAATCGTAGTGTATTAGGTTTGACCACAGCTCTGTTGATGAGTGCACTCATCATCGGCGGTTGTGGGTCGAATCAAGATGATCATGATACGAGTCTCAAGGTACGGACGATTACGATTGGCGAAGAGGCTGGAACGACGAGTGCTGGGTATTCGGGAACCATCAAGAATCGGACGGAAACGAATCTGGCATTCCAGGTGGGCGGCCGCGTGATTAATAAGTTTGTCAGTGTGGGCACTGCTGTGCAGGCCGGTCAGGTAATTGCTCAGATTAATGGCGCTGATACGGCGAGTCAGGTGCAAAATGCGCAAGGTGCTGTTACAGCGGCGCAATCGGCTTATGATTTAGCTAGTACGAATGCTGAAAGATACCGCGCTTTGTACGCTGAGCAGGCTATCAGCAAATTGCAATTGGATCAGGCTGAAAATCAACTGAATGCGGCGAAAGCTCAGTTGCAACAGGCCCAAGCAGGTCTCAATTTGAGTAACAATCAAAATAGTTATACTACTTTGGTTGCTCCAGACAGCGGTATTATCACGGCTCTCAATGTCGAGGCCGGTCAGGTCGTAGCAGCAGGCCAAACAATAGGTACCTTGGCGGCCGGTCACGAACCTGAGGCGGTCATCGCTTTGCCAGAACAGGAAATGAGCAAAATTCACCCTGGTAGTACGGCGACCATCACATTTTGGGCTTTGCCTGATGTGAAAGTACAAGGTATTGTTCGCGAAATTTCACCGGTTCCAGACCCTGTAGCGCGGACGTATATGGTCAAAATTACCTTGCAAAACCCTCCAAAAGAGGTGCAACTCGGTATGACTATCAATGCCATCCTCAATCAAACGGATACAACGGATATCTCCATACCGTTGACGGCATTGGTGAAAGACAAACAAGGTAATAACGCAGTCTATGTCATTCGAGACAATAAAGCACATCTCGTTCCTATTCAAACTGGCAAATTTGGTAATAATTCGGTCATTGTTAAAAATGGCCTCGCTAAAGGGGATATCGTCATCACCGCAGGAACCCAACAATTACAAGAAGGAACGGCGGTGCATAAATGAAGAAGTTTAACTTAGCCGATTGGGCGCTACGCCATAAATCCATTATCTACTACTTCATCGCCGTACTCCTCACCTTTGGTATATTCTCATTCACCCACATGGGACGTATGGAAGATCCAGACTTTACGATGCGTACCATGGTTGTGGGCGTCTCATGGCCCGGTGCTTCACCGCAACAAATGTCAGATCAAGTAACGGATAAGCTCGAAGAAAAGCTACGAGATTTGCCGGGTGTAGATTATACGAAGTCTTTCACAGATGGTAGCAAATCTGTCATTTATATTAATCTGAAAGAAGATTTACCATCGAACAAGATTCGTCCCGCTTGGGAAGAAGCGCGAAATATGATCAATGACGAATGGAAATCTTTGCCATCCGGTGTGCAAGGCCCATCTATCAACGATCGATTCGATGATGTATATGGCACCATTTACGCACTTTCAGGTGACGAATTCTCGTACGAAGAAAAACGACAACAGGCGGAAAATTTAAAACGGCAACTCTTATCCGTTCCGAACGTTAAGAAGATCACTCTCATCGGGGTGCAAGAAAAGTCCTTGGATGTAACGATTAACAAGGACAAGCTCGCATCGTATCAGGTGAGCACGCAACAATTATTGACGGCCCTTAAACAGCAAAGCGCCATGGTGCCGGCGGGCATGGTCAATACGGATACGAATAATGTATATTTACGCATCAACGGCGTCTTTGATAGCGTGGATGCGGTCAAAAATATGCCGATTCGCATCAATAACCAAACAATTCGACTCGGCGATATTGCAGACGTAACGATGACCTATAAGGACCCATCTAGTCCTCAATTCTACTACGAAGGCAAGCCGGCCATTGGCATCGCCATTTCCATGGATGCAGGCGCCAATAATATCGAATTTGGCAAGGCCATCGATACGAAACTGAAAGAGCTAAAAACAACGATTCCTGCAGGATTAAACCTCGACCAAGTGTCGAATCAGCCGCACATTGTTAAGGAATCCATTGGCGATTTCTCGCAATCTTTATTCGAAGCCATCGCCATCGTATTGCTCGTCAGCTTTGCATCCCTCGGCATTCGCACCGGTATCGTGGTGGCCCTCACCATTCCGGTCGTCGTGTCTACGACATTCGTACTGATGTATGAAAATGGCATTTATTTGCATAAGGTTAGCCTTGGCGCCCTCATCTTGGCACTGGGCCTCCTCGTTGATGATGCCATCATCGTCGTGGAAATGATGAGCGTTAAGCTCGAAGAAGGCTTTAATCACTGGCGCGCCGCTACGTTCGCCTATGAATCAACGGCCTTTCCAATGCTGTCTGGCACTCTCATTACCTGTGCCGGATTCTTACCTCTCGCCTTGGCGGAGGGCATGGTTGCGGAATTCACGAAATCCCTGTCCATCGTTGTCTTTATGGCCCTCATCCTATCCTGGATTGCGTCCGTTCTGGTCAGTCCGGTGCTAGGCTATAAAATCATCGAAAATAAGGCCGAGAAACCCGAGTTGGAATGGACTCGTCGCGATCATATCATGCATCGTTTGAAAACCGTTTTTTATGCTCGTTTTGAAAGCCTCCTTCACTGGGCACTAGGTCATCATAAGGCCGTATTACTCCTAACATTAGGGGCTTTCATCCTGTCCTTGCTTTCATTCCCTCTCATCAAACAGGAATTTTTCCCATCGTCGACACGGAATGAAATCATCGTATCCATGCAATTTCCTCAAAGCTCATCCATCGATTATACCCAAAACCAAGCTAAATCATTGGATGCTTTGTTAAAGGATAATGAACATATCGACCATTTCACCACCTATGTAGGCGAAGGGTCACCGCAGTTTGTATTGACCTTAGAACCAGAATTGCCACGTGCTAATTTCATGCAAACCATCATCGTTACCAAATCCTTAGAGGATCGAGATGCATTATTCAAGGATTTACAAGATCAACTAAACGATCAATATCCATCGGCGCTCATCAATATGCAATTCGTCCAAATCGGACCGCCGTCCAAATACCCTGTTATGCTCCGCGTATCAGGTCCTGATGCATCTGAGGTTAAAACGATTGCAAACGATGTGAAAGCCAAAATGCAGGAGGATAAAGATTTACATAATATCGCCTTCGATTGGCCGGATACAGAGCCAGTTGCTCAAATCCACATCGACCCAGATAAAGCGCGTATGCTAGGCATTAATAGTTATGCCGTATCGCTTCATCTACAAAGTTTATTATCCGGTACAAAATCCGGTGAATACTACGAAGGAAACCAAACCATTCCTGTTACTTTCAGATTAAGCGGCAATGAAAACCACAACTTGGCGGCACTTTCATCATTACCAATCCAAACAGGAAATGGTTCCTATGTACCGCTCAGCCAAATCGCAACGATTTCTATGAGCCAAGAGGAAGGCATTATTTGGCACCGCAACATGATGCCAACCATTAGCATTCATGCTAATGTAGGACCTGACGTGCTCGGCAATGCTAAGACGAAAGAAATTTACAATAAACTTGCTGAATATCGTCAAGACTTACCAACTGGCTATACTATTGATCTCGATGGTTCTGCTGAAAAGAGCGTCACTGCTGTACAAAAATTGCTCATGCCAATGCCAATCATGCTCTTTGCAATCATGACAATTCTCATGTTCCAATTAAAGAGAATTGCCCTTATGTTTATGGCCCTATTTACAGCTCCGCTTGGACTCATCGGTGTTGTACTGGCCTTAAATATTACGCGTACACCACTTGGATTTATGGCCATACTCGGCATCATTGCCCTCTCCGGCATGATTATTCGTAACTCCATCATCCTGTTGGACCAAATCGAAATTCACCGCGCCGAAGGACAATCTGCCCGCGAAGCCATCATCAACTCCGCTACATTGCGTTTCAGACCAATCATGCTAACCGCCATTGCGGCCATCCTTGGTATGATACCACTCATGGGATCCGTATTCTGGAGCCCACTCGCCATCGCATTCAGCGGCGGTCTACTCGTAGCAACCATACTAACACTCATCGTACTACCAGTTATGTACGCAACATGGTATAAGGTTAAATAAATAATATAAATAGATATCTATTATCAATCTAATAATTGATTGACTACTAATTCTGATAATGTTAATATAACTTTGACAAGGGAAATAAATAAGTTGCAATGTATTCACGCAACAAAGAAAAAACAGCAGGGTGGCAGCCCTGCTGTTTTATATTGCCTTACATACATATCCCTATTTTAAAATAGAACAGGCCTGTTCTATTTTTTAAGAGCACCATACATACCTTTTTTAAATTAGTACACGCCTGTTCTATTTCTAAAAAGCACTATACACACCTTTATTAAATTACTACACGCCTACTACACGCCTGTTCTATTTCTAAAAAGCACCATACACACCTTTATTAAATTACTACATGCCTGTTCTATTTCTAAAAAGCACCATACACACCTTTATTAAATTACTACACGCCTGTTCTATTTCTAAAAAGCACTATACATACCTTTCTTAAATTAGTACACGCCTGTTCTATTTCTAAAAAGCACTATACACACCTTTCTTAAATTAGTACACGCCTGTTCTAATTTTTTAAGAGCCCCATTATTGCACACTAAAAGGCAGCAGATTTTGTGATCTGCTGCCTTTTTCTCTAATTTAGCCTGTCGTATTTAATAAGGAAAGCTGAGCATGACTTCTATGCGACTTTGGCCCTGCGGAGGCCGAAGGCCGGAGTCAGACCCGGCCGGTGGAATTTTAAGCAAAATAGGATAAGTAGTGTTTCCGAACGACTTTTTTCATTTAGCCTGTCGTATTTAATAAGGAAAGCTGAGCATGACTTCTATGCGACTTTGGCCCTGCGGAGCCCGAAGGGCGTAGTCAGACCCGGCCGGTGGAGCATAGAAGTCATGCTCAGCTTTTTCCCCTTATTAAATTACAACGGCTGTCCCATTACATGTCACCATAAGCATGCCATTTTGTGCCCCTACGGTGCTGTATTGGAATGATACGCCAATAACGGCGTTAGCGCCGATTTTGCTAGCTCGTTTTGCCATTTCATCGATTGCTGCTTGGCGTGCACTCATTAAGGAATCTTCATAGCTTCCGCTACGACCACCAACGATGTCACGAATACCAGACATGAAATCTTTTACAAAGTTACGGCCTTCTACGACCTCACCAAATACGATACCTTTGTACTCTTGTACAGGTTTGTTTTCAATATGCATAGTTGTGGTAATAATCATAATTGTATCCTCTCTAATTAACTACAATATATATTGATTCATTATAGCAAGGCTTTTATAGAAAAACAATCTCATAATGATAGCTTTCATATAAAAACAATAACCTAATACTGCATGTACAAAAAAAGACCTATTCACTACTTTCATAATGAATAGGTCTAATTGTATTGCGTTTTTATTTGTCAAAATCGCGGTCTAGATTTACTTCTTTCAACGGAACGAGTTTAGTTTTGTTGATGTATTTGTAACCTAGGTAAACAGCGAAGAAGATAGGCAATCCGATATATGCAACGGATACGCCGTACCAGTCGATGGTATCGCCTGTGAAAGCGGAGTAGTTTTGGCCACAGATGATGATAACGCATAGGATGAACGCCAAGATTGGACCAACTGGGAACAACCACGCCTTGTAAGGCAATTCTTTAAGGTCTCTACCTTGTGCAATAAACGCACGGCGGAAGCGATAATGGGAAATGGCAATACCTACCCAAGCGATGAAACCGCAAAGGCCAGAGATGTTAACAATCCATGTATACGCTGTACCTTCGCCGATAAAGCTTGTAAGGAATGCAAACAAGCCAATGGCTGTAGTCAATATCAATGCAGGAACTGGAACGCCGCGTTTGTTGAGTTTTGCAAAGATTTGTGGTGCTTGACCTTCCTTAGCGAGTGCGTAAAGCATACGCGTAGAGGAATAGAGGCCAGAGTTACCAGCACTCAATACGGCAGTTAAGATGATAGCATTGATAAAGCTAGCTGCAAACGCGAATCCAAAACGGTCAAATACGAGTGTAAATGGAGAAATGGATACGTTTTCTACACTGGAATTCAATAGGTTTGGATCAGTGTAAGGAATGAGGAAACCAATAACTGTGAAAGCCCCAATATAGAACAATAGAATGCGCCAGAAGATGGAATTAATCGCTTTGGGCACGTTCTTTTCAGGGTCTTCTGCTTCCCCAGCGGCTACGCCGATAAGCTCAGTACCTTGGAAGGAGAAACCAGCCACCATGAAGATAGCAAGGATGGATTCCCAACCGCCTACGAATGGTGCTTCCCCTACTGTCCAATTCTCAAATCCAGGGGATGTACCGCCGATACCAAAGATGAGCATAAAGCCACAGAATAGGAATACGAAAACGGTAATAACCTTGATGGACGAGAATACGTACTCGCTTTCACCAAAGGAACGAGTGGACAAATAGTTAAGCCCAAATAGAATTAACAGGAATAATGCGGACCAAACGATGGCCGGTATGTCAGGGAACCAATATTTCATGATGAGCGCCCCTGCCAATACTTCGGCAGCCAATGTAATAGCCCAGTTAAACCAGTAGTTCCAACCTAAGGCAAAGCCAAAGGCAGGGTCTACATAGCGTTTTGCGTAGGTTCCGAAAGAACCTGGAATTGGCAAGTACGTCGCCATTTCCCCAAGGGATGTCATGAGGAAATATACCATGATGCCGATGAGGCCATAGGCCACAAGAGCACCACCAGGACCAGCGGTACTTACTACTTCACCACCGGCTACGAATAAGCCTGTACCGATGGCACCACCCAAGGCGATCATATTCATATGACGCGCTTTGAGAGATCGTTTTAAATGTTTTTGAGTATTAGAAGTATACTCTACGTTAGTATTCTGATTATCTGCCATGGGTCACCTCTTACAAATCTAGATTGCGCACATATTTTGCGTTATCTTCAATAAATTTACGTCGAGGTTCAACCTTGTCGCCCATGAGCACCGTAAAGATTTTATCAGCTTCGATAGAATCCTCTAAGCTAACTTGTAAAATAGTACGATTTTCAGGGTTCATTGTTGTTTCCCATAATTGTTCAGGATTCATTTCACCTAAACCTTTGTAACGTTGAATTGTGATACCATCACGGCCTACTTCATCAAGCTTAGCTGTAAGTTCTGCATCAGAGTACACATACCAATGAGATTTGCCTTTTTTGATTTGGTATAAAGGCGGTTGTGCGATGTAGATATGGCCTTCTTCTACTAATGGTTTCATATAGCGGTAGAAGAATGTGAGAAGCAATGTACGGATGTGAGCGCCGTCAACGTCCGCATCTGTCATGATAATAATCTTGTTATAACGGGATTTTGTAATATCGAATTCGTCGCCAATGCCTGTACCAAATGCAGTAATCATGGAACGAATTTCGTTATTCGCTAAAATCTTATCAAGACGCGCTTTTTCTACGTTAAGGATTTTACCACGCAATGGCAAAATCGCTTGGTAACGACGATCGCGACCTTGTTTTGCAGAACCGCCCGCAGAATCACCTTCGACTAGATAAATTTCTGTCATAGATGTATCTTTTTCAGAGCAATCCGCCAATTTACCAGGAAGGCTGGATACTTCCAACGCATTTTTACGGCGTGTCAAATCGCGTGCCTTACGAGCTGCCTCTCGAGCACGGCTTGCCATCGTTGCTTTTTCAATGATTTTCTTCGCATCTTGTGGATGTTCTTCAAAGAATGTTTTAAGACCTTCAGATACGATAACATCGGTAATACCTTTAACTTCGCTATTGCCAAGTTTCGTTTTAGTTTGACCTTCGAACTGAGGTTCTAATACTTTCACAGACACAACCGCTGTCAAACCTTCACGTACATCCTCGCCAGAAAGATTGCTTTCATTTTCCTTGATTAAACCGGATTTACGGCCATAATCATTGAGGGTACGCGTCAAGGCAGCACGGAAACCGGATAAATGGGTACCGCCATCAACAGTGTTGATGTTGTTTACGAAGGACAACAAGTTTTCGCTGTAACTATCGTTGTATTGCAACGCCACGTCTACCACAACGTCATCCTTTGTATTTTCGATGTCTATAACAGTTGGGTTAACAACTTCCTTGTTTTCGTTCAAGAATGTAATGAAAGAACTTAAACCACCTTCGTAATGGAAGCTTTCAATGCGAGGTTCCTCTTGGCGCAAATCACTCAATGTGATGCGAAGGCCTTTGTTAAGGAATGCCAACTCTTGTAAACGAATTTTCAATGTATCGAAATTGAACACCGTCGTTTCAAAAATTTCAGAATCTGGTTTGAAAATAACAGTCGTACCAGTACCTTCTGCCTTGCCAATTTCGTGCAATTCAGATGTTTTATGACCACGGGAAAAATCGATTTCTTGAATGATACCATTTTGAGATACTTGAACCTTAGTCCATTCACTCAACGCATTGACTACGGAAATACCTACGCCGTGAAGGCCGCCGGACACCTTATAGCCGCCACCGCCGAATTTACCGCCAGCATGCAATTTTGTTAAAACTAACTCTACCGCAGACATGCCGGACTCATGCATTCCTGTTGGAATACCACGACCATCATCGACAACGGTAATACTATTATCTTCATTAATGGATACTTCGATATGCGTCGCATACCCTGCGAGCGCTTCGTCCACTGAATTGTCTACTACTTCATAAACGAGGTGATGCAAACCGCGAATGGACGTACTACCAATGTACATCCCTGGGCGTTTACGGACCGCGTCTAGACCCTCAAGAACTTGTATATTCTGAGCGCCATAATTTTCTTCAGCCATTAAACAAACTCCTCCTAACGACATAAACCGCAATATGCTAATACACAACACATCTGCGGTGCTAAATTATCTCTTTATTATACTATAGATTGCTTATATCGTGAAAGCCCTATAATTTGCTACTTAAAAGCATATAAAACTCATCAATCCGTTTTTTAAGCGTTTTAAGTGATATACCAGATGCATACACACCATCATCTGTTACAATATACGTCTTTACCTTATCCTCGGGCACAATGTATATAACCTCTGCGTCATAATGAGAAATGCCCGTCCTATGATGCTTACCAGACTCCGCATGAATCATCGTAAGAATTGAATTCATAGGGATGCTAAAATTATCGCCAATATGTAAGTACATAAATCTCCTTATTCTTTTGAAGTGGATAGGGAGTGCTTTCTCGCTCCACCGGCCGGGTCTGTCTACGCCCTACGGGCTCCGCAGGGCCAAAGTCGCTGCGAAAGTACTCCCTATCCACCTCATACATCCTAATGCTATTCCAATATACCCCTTAACATATTTAGCTCTTTAATTTTTTCTTCGCTAAGGAATTTTGATCGATATTTATTACACAGGTTGATAACGTGCTGGTCTGTCAGTTCTTCAAGTCGTTTGTGGGTGATGAGCATGGTGGTCATGTACATATGGTTTCGGCTCGTAGACCCATGGTAGACCTTATCTAAATAAAAATAAATCAATTCTCGCATGGCTATGGAAAAGTCTTTAAAGGTGCATTTGATGTATTGTTGAGCTTCGCTATATTTTATATATGGACGTCGTCTAATTTGTGTTTTTATATCATTAATATGATTGCGATGCATTTCATATTCGCAGGACACACAATATTTCGTTTGCCTGCTCATCAACGTATGACAACGCTCGCATCGATGATAGCCGTGTTCTAGCAAATAGACTTCCTTTTTGCGGCTGCTAATGAGCACCTTTCGAAACGGTTCTTTTAATGTATCTTCTGCTAAGCTTTCAACCATAGCATCAATAGATTTCATATCATCATTGGACAAGACGATTTTCGACATGTCGATATAGCCATCGATGTCGGGCATGTCTATTTTCAAAATTTCAGTATTCACCGTTTCTTTCACATAGCTCTGCCGATGCATGATGAGACCCATTTCAGTGATGATATCACTTTTGTAATAGTCATTAATGGCCTTGAGGATGCGTTTTTGGTTCATCTTAACCTCTTGCATCCACTGCGAATTATCCGCGCTGAGCACAATTTTAGGAGGTTTGATGTCGATAATGCGCGTATGACCAGCATAAATGGGGCCCACCACATCACGCCAATGATGAATGAGTGTATTCAGTTTAAATTGTTCTAGTAAACCTAATTCATGTAGGCCACCAGGTAAGCACATTTCAAGGCTTTCCATAATGGATGTGCCCCTCCTGACATTGAATAAATTGAACACCTTGCATGTTTTCAAAATCATGTATATCCGTCGTGGTAATGACGGTTTGAATGCGTTTATGAATGAACTGCAACAAATTGTTCCGTCTCGCCTCGTCGAGCTCGCTCAACACATCGTCTAAGAGCAATACGGGATATTCGCCTACTTCGGATTTGATGAATTCTAATTCGCTCAGTTTTAGTGAAAGTACAGCCGTCCGCTGTTGCCCTTGGGATCCAAATTTTTTTAAATCGATAGCATCGGAAAAGAATCGTAAATCATCGCGATGAGGACCTACGCTTGTGGTCATGCGATGACGATCTTGAGGCAATGCCTCTTGCAGTAAATCGTAAAAGGCCTCCTTCGTGTACACCATATGACCATCTTCCCCATATGGTTGTTCATAGCCTATGGTGAGATTTTCTAGGCCTCCCGTTAATTTACGATTCATCAAATCAATAAGCAAATTGATTTTCTTTAAACTTTCCATCCGTTTTTTTACGATGAAAGCCGCCATATCCGCCAGTTGTACATCCCATTCAGCAAGAGGAATATTCTGTTTACCGCGATATTCCTTCAATAATGTATTCCGTTGTTGCAATAAACGATTATATTGCAATAATTGATGATAATAAGTAGCGCTCGTTTGGGATATTTCCATATCTAAAAATCTGCGACGACCCGATGGACTGCCCTTGATGAGCTGTAAATCCTCTGGGCAGAAGATGACCGTATTTAAAGTACCAATCAATTCCTTTTGCGAAATCTTAGTATCATTTAAGCGGATATCCTTAGGACCTTGTCGAAATAACTTGATATTAACCTTTTGCGGTGTCTCCTTTTTCTCAAAGTTCACCACAATGCCCGCTTCATTAGCGTTAAATAAAAGCATATCCGACGTATCATTTGTGCGGTGGCTTTTACCAATGGTACCGACGTAAATAGCCTCTAAAATATTGGTTTTACCAGCCCCATTGGTACCGTACAAGACGATGATTTCAGGCTGCAAATCAAGGGTTAAATCCTTATAGTTGCGAAACTGGAACAATTGCAGTGAGTTAATTCTCACCGATTATGCCTCCTCTTTGGTAACGATGAATTCCACATCGAGGCCTTCTACACCAATCACATCGCCAACGCGACATTTTTTGCGTTTTTCTGTAACGATGGTGCCATTTAATGTCAGTACTTGATCATCGATAAGACCTTTTACTTGTCCCCCTGTTTCGATGACGCCTTCTAATTTAAGCAATTGATCGATTTGAATGTACTCCGTATGGATTGGTACAGGTTGTTGTTTCATAACGTCCTCCTATGGTGGACAAATTACAGAATTAAGAATTTGTACGAACAGGTGTTACTACGTACGTATAGTTCGGATTATTATCTTGGCGAATCACAACAGGACCATTTTGTTTTAAATACATGTGGATGTTATCTCCTGTGCTGTGACGCAAGATATCGGAAATATAACGACCATTAAATGAAATCGTAAACGGTGTGCCCTTAAATTCCACAGGAATTTCTTCCTTTGCCATACCGATTTCAGCATTTTGGCTGGACAAAGTCACTTGTTCTTCGGACCAGTCATAGCGAATAACGTTGTAACTCATATCTTTTGCTAACAAGGATACACGATCAACAGCACCGGCAAATTCCTTGCGATCTACAACGGCACTAGAATCGAATTGAGCAGGAATTACCTTTTCGTATTCTGGGTACGTGCCTTCGATTAAGCGGGAAATAATGTAGATGGATTCAAACATGAACACGATTTGTGTGCGGTTCCAAATGATTTTAATAATAGAAGGATTATCGGTTGGCAATAAACGAGATACTTCTGCCAAAGCCTTTGTTGGAATGATGACGCGCATAGGGGATGTGGCAGGTTCATCGATGGTTACCTTTTTAACCGCCATACGATGAGTATCGGTAGCAACCATAGTCACTTCTTTGTCGTTTGCATCTTTGATTTCCAGCAAAGCACCAGCAAATACAGGGCGATCATCGTCGCTTGCTGCTGCATAGTTCGTAAGGTCTATGAGTTCTTTCATAGCTTGACTATCGATATTAACATAATCTTGGTCGTGAATTTGTTCTACCAATGAGAAATCATCTGGATGCAAGGTTACTAAATTAAATTCAGAGGAACCGGATGTGATTTTTAGCGTATTGCCATCCTCAGGTTTGCTCAATTGAATTGTTTCACCTGGTAATTTGCGGATTAATTCTTGGAAGTAACGAGAAGCAACCACTAATGTACCTGGTTCTAAGATATCGGCGTCGATTGTTAATTTAATGCCCAATTCAAAATCGTTGCCTTGTAGTTCCACTTGATTGTTTTTTGTTGTTATATAAATGGAACCTGGTAGATTTGAACTTGTTTTATTTTGTGATACTTTTTGTAGAACGTTAATGGCTTTTTGGAGATTGGCCTTAGGGAATTTGATGTTCATAACGTAAATACTCTCCTTGTTTGTAATATTCGTTGTGCGATTTTCGTTGATGCTCTATAGATAATCAACGATAGATCGGTTTTCTGATATGTTTTTGATTTGTTTGTTAGTTTAGTAGTATTTGTAGTAGGCGCTGTGAATGTGTGTACATGTGAAAGTTTTCTAGATTTCATGCGTTTCCACAGTTGTGGATAAGTATGTGTATACCTTGTTTTAGGTTATCCACATAATCACAGAAAATATTAAATTCCTCAATATCCACAGATTTATACACAACATATCCACAGAGTTATCCACACCCGTTTTAGTTGAGTGATGACAGTTTAGATTTGATGTCTAGGATAATCTGTTTCGTTTCTGGATTCTTGTCGATTTCTTTGCTAATCTTATCGTATGCATGCAAAATCGTCGTATGATCTCTGGAAAAAGCCGCTGCGATTTGTGGGTAGCTTTCATTAATCACATCGCGGCACAAATACATGGCAATTTGCCGTGGAAATGCGAACTGAGCCTTCCGTTTCTTGCCTAACAAATCTTGTTTCTTAATATTAAAATAGGTACTGATAAAGTCTTGAATGGACTCGATGTCGATAAGTGTTACCCGTTCCGTCGTGATGATATCGGATAATGTTTTCTTCGTGTACTCCAAATCGATGCTGCTGGTCCGTTGTTCTAAGGATGCAGTACCGATGAGTTTATTGAAAGCCCCTTGTAGTACGCGAATGTTTTCATCGAATTGCAACGCCACGTAGTTGATGGCATCGTTGTCGATAACGAGATTACGATTCTTGTTGTTTTCCTTTTCAACAAGGGCTTTCAAAATGGCGATACGCGTTTCCAAATCTGGATTTTCCATGGTTGCCACATAGCCCGCTTGGAATCTAGAACGCAAGCGCTCTTCGAATTGATCCATGTCGTTTGGCATGGTATCGCTGGTGAGGACGATTTGCTTGTTATTGTCCAATAATTCATTGAAGGTGTTGAAAAACTCTGTTTTCGTGCCCTCTTTATTTTCCAAGAACTGAATATCATCGATGAGCAATACGTCGATGTTGCGGAATGTATTGCGGAACAACTCTCCTTGCCGCTTGCGTATTGATTCGATGAATAAATTCATGAACTTTTCGCTCGTTGTGCACATCACCTTGAGATTAGGATATCTTTCAACGATGGCATTGCCGATGGCGTGCATCAAATGCGTTTTACCGAGGCCCGATGGACCGTAGATAAAAAGCGGATTATAATCGCCGCCAGGATGCTCCGACACATTTTGGGCTGCTCCAAACGGAATGCGGTTCGCATTGCCTGTAATGTAATTATCAAATCGATAACCACTGTTGAGTTGTGATGATGACAAATCGATAGGAATATCCGTAGATTGCAACGTTTGCACCATTTGTGGCTGCTCTACAGGAAACATCGGTTCATCTGGAATTAACTCGTCCACCTCTTTACGCTGGATATACACAGGATCTGCGTACACCGGTGTGTAAAATTCCTCTTGATATGGAACCTCCTGCTTTGCAGGTTTTGAGGATTTTTTATCGATGTTGTCCGCGTCACTTACCACCGTATTTTCTATAGTGTTCGTACTAGTATTTTCTGCAGTATTCTCTGTGAAAGTATCTGCTACATGCGGTGCTGTTGGAACATCATCCTTTTGTGGAAACAAATCCAATAAAACCATATTTAATTCTTTGCCTGTCACTTGCTTGATGGCATCTGTTAACAACTTACTGACCGTTTGCTGAGATTCGATGACACTTTTTATAAAACTCTGCATAACCCCAATATGTATAGAATTATTATCTATACTCATCGGTATGAGAGAAGTACTCAAACTTGAATAAATCGCAGGCGGCAGTGTTTGTTTAGCTACTTGTAATATACGTTCCCATATATCATTAATATCAGCTGCTTGCATTTTGTTCCTCTTGTGTATAACTTTTACTAAAAATGTGTATAACTTTCGTTATTATGTGCATAACTTATTCTAAAACTGTGGAAAAACCACAAACACCTGTGAATAACCTGTGCACAACTTGTGAATAAGAGAAAATAAAATTCCCTTCCAACCTTATAAATACTGAGTTTATACTATTCACAGGTTAAAAGAGAAAAAATGTGGATAACTTTTCTAAACTATCCGAAAAAAACTTATAAAAATATATATTTTTTACCAATTTCAATTATGATTGTACCAAAAATGAGGAAGATTGTCATTCAATCTGTGGATAACTTTTATGGAATTTGTTTATTTTCGTATTTTTGCGTAGGTCGGTAAGGTTATCATTTTTTTACTCCACCGGCCGGGTCTGTCTCCGCCCTACGGGCTCCGCAGAGCCAAAGTCGCAAAAAAATGATAACCTTACCTCTTTTGATCAAAAATAGTCAAAATAAACAAATTTCATATGGGAATGGGGAACACCGGCCGGATCTGACTCCGCCCTACGGGCTTCGCAGGGCCAAAGTCGTGAAAAAGTGACCACCAAACCTACTTTAATCTAAAACTAGTTAAAATAAACAAATTTCATAATGGGAAGAAGGATTATATGTGGTGTCTAAAAAATAGAACAGGCGTGTACTAATTCAAAATAGGTATGTGTATAGGGTGTACCGAAAAATAGAACAGGCGTGTACTAATTTAAAATAGGTATGTGTATAGGGTGTACCGAAAAATAGAACAGGCGTGTACTAATTCAAAAAAGGTATGTGTATAGGGTGTACCGAAAAATAGAACAGGCCTGTTCTATTTCAAAAGAGGTGTATGTGTGTTGCTCTAAAATAGTAGATTCTGTCTTCCCCGCTAAGGGAGGGTGCGCGCAATCTGTTTCAATAAAAAACAGGAGTTGATCTATAAGGTTCAGATAAAAAAGATATGGTGTCTTGATAAGATGTGAATGGTGTAATTTGTTTGGCTAATTTATGAATATTGTTTAATGATGGCTGCCTAATATTTTTGCAGCGACTTTGGCCCTGCGGAGGCCGTAGGCCGAAGACAGATCCGGCCGGTGGAGCGAGAAAATATTAGGCAACCCTCATTACCTAAATGTAGTAATATTATTGGCAAACAAATTACACTTGTAGATTTTAATCTAAACACCATATCTTTTTTATATAAATATATATAGAAAACCCTGTTTTTTATTGACAGATTTGCGTTTTCCCTCTATAATTACCCTGTTATGGTATAAGTAAAACAAATATATAACGAGGAGGTGTTTTACTAATGAAACGTACATATCAACCAAATACTCTTTGGAGAAAACGTACCCATGGTTTCCGTGAACGCATGAAAACTATCGGTGGCCGTCTCGTATTAAAAAGAAGACGTGCTAAAGGCAGAAAACGCTTATCTGCATAATATAATGGCTCAGCAAGAGCTTTCAGAAAACTTGGCGCTCTTGCCAAGTTTTTCTATTCTATAGGACTCGGACGATACAATGGATTACCGCTTAGATAAAACGAGACGTATTATAAACAATAATGAATATCGCCTTGTGTATAAGCATGGTAAGTACGAGGTAGGACGCCTATGTGTGTTATATCGTATGCCTGTAGCGAAGCAAAAGACTCGCATCGGATTTGTGACGGGTAAAAAGGTGGGTTGTGCGGTTGAACGCAATCGAGCACGTCGCCTTATGAAAGAGGTGTATCGCCTCAATCAGCATCAAATTCGCGAAGGGTATCATATTGTTATCGTTGGACGTGGCCCTCTGAAGGACGCAACCTATGAACGAGCGGAAAAGGAAATACTGTACTTATTGCGTAAAAGCAAGCTCTTAGTATAATCCTATATAGGACCACAAGCATGGACAGCGCTATGCTTTGGTCCTATTCGCGTATTATGAGGTATATGGATTTGGTGGAAATGTCTTAGATACATACGCTAATCCAATCATGGTGAATTCTATGAAAGATACATGTATAACTTTATTAAATCTTATAAAACGAGGGGTTACCTTTGTTTTATGGCTCGTTATTCGCTTCTATCAGATTGCCATTTCCCCTCTCAAACCGGGATGTTGCCGATATTATCCCACTTGTTCCGCATATACTCTGCAGGCTATTGAAAAATATGGGCCTTTGAAAGGTAGCTGGCTTGGGCTCAAACGTATTTTGCGTTGTCATCCATTCCACAAGGGCGGGTATGATCCCGTTCCTTAATTTGGTATTGGTGAAAGATAAGACTAGTACAACTTTCACAATTGACATTAGTTTAAGCGAGCACAGTTTTGGAAATACCTGAGCATCTGTATGGATGAAATTTAGACCATACCATAACGATATATGGATGCGCGAAGGAACCCAATTTAGATCTGCACTCGAAGGAGAAACAATGGAAATTTTTAACTATTTAGTTGAATTTATGCGCACACTTGTGACATATGCTTTCAACTTCACTGACATGGTCGGCTTCCCAAGCTATGGGGTGGCTATTATCATCATTACTGTCATTATTAAAGCAATTTTAGCGCCGTTGACAGTAAAACAAATTAAATCTATGAAAGCAATGCAAGAGTTACAACCTCGCATGAAAGAGCTTCAAGAAAAATACAAAAACGACCCTCAACGTTTACAAGCTGAGATGGGCGCTATGTACAAAGAAATGGGCGTAAACCCATTGGCTGGCTGCTTGCCTTTATTGGTGCAAATGCCGTTCTTGATTGCTATTTTCTACGCATTGCAAGGATATCCTTACAATCCTGAATTCGAACATTTCTTATGGCTTCCTAGCCTTGGCGAATCAGATCCATACTACATTTTGCCAGTATTGAGTGCTTTGTCCACATGGCTTATGTCCCGACAAACTGGTATGGGTGCTAGTGGTGCCGCTGCACAACAACAAAAGATTATGCAAATCTTTATGCCATTGTTCATCGGTTACATTTCCTTGAATTTCCCATCTGGTCTTGTTATTTACTGGATTGTATCCAATGTGTTCCAATTGGTGCAACAACATTTTATTTACAAAGGCTTAGAAGCTAATAAATAGGAGGCACTATGGAATTTATCGATGTATCTGCTAAAACGATTGAAGATGCCATCGCTAAAGGGGTTGCAGAACTTTCTATAGATGGCCGTGAATTGGTAGAAACAAAGGTTATTGAACAACCTTCTAATGGTTTTTTAGGTATTGGCCGTAAACCAGCTGTGGTTCGTTTGTTCTATACAACGGTATCAGCTGCGGCTACGGAAGAAGAAAAAGAAGTCATCGCTGAGACTTCTGATGCTGTATCGGATGCGCCTGTTGCGACTGATGAACGCGATGTGGCTGAATCTGTTGATGATTCACCGGTATCTGTGAAAGCTAAACAAGAGCTTTCAAAAGAAACACAACAAATCATCGCTGAAAAAGGTAAGGAATTCCTTGAAAAGATGTTTGCTCAAATGGGCCTTATCGTGATGATTGAAAAGATGTTTACCAGTGATAAAATCACGTTCCAAGTACATGGTGAGGACCTTGGTATCTTGATTGGTAAACACGGTCAAACCCTTGATGCTATCCAATATTTAACGAATTTGGTGGCTCACAAAGAGGTGTCTGGCCATTGTCACATCGTGGTGGATGTGGAAAATTACCGCGCTCGTCGTGAAGAAACGTTGATCAATCTTGCAAAACGCCTTGCTGCTAAGGTAAAACGTAACCGTCAAAAGGTTTCCTTAGAACCTATGAATGCATTTGAACGCAAAATCATTCATACCGCGTTGCATGATGATAAACACATCGTCACAGAATCCGCTGGTGATGAACCATTCCGTCACATTGTAATCTCATATAAAAAATAAATAATGATACGTGATAACGTTGATGTTTCGAAACCGACTTTGGCCCTGCGAAGCCCGTAGGGCGTAGTCAGACCCGGCCGGTGGAGGTTATCGAAACATCAATGTTATCGCAATCAATAGGTTATGGTGAAAGCTAACCTAAGGTAATCTTCGCATGGGTAAGATTGGTTTAGTTTAACTTTCACAGGCGAAGAAGATATAAAAGATATTCGAAGTACGGAGATTTTTATGTATATAGATGATACAATAGCGGCCATTGCGACGCCGCCCGGCATCGGCGGGGTTGGTATTATTCGTGTCAGCGGCAAGGATAGTTTTCCTATTGTAAATAGCCTGTTCAAGAGCGCTGGCACGGTTCCGTTGATGGAGCGCCAAAATAGAACGATTCAATACGGGACTATTGTGAATCCCGAAACGAACAAGACCATCGATGAGGTTCTTGTGTTATTAATGAAAGGCCCTCATTCCTACACGGCAGAGGATGTAGTGGAAATTCAGTGTCATGGCGGTATTGTGCCGGTTCGACAAATTCTGAAATTGCTCGTTAATCACGATGTGCGCATGGCCGAGGCCGGCGAATTTACGAAGCGCGCCTTTATGAATGGACGCATCGACCTTACTCAAGCAGAGGCGATCATCGATATTATTGAAGCAAAAACGGAGGACTCCCTCTCTCTCGCTGTATCGCAGCTTGATGGGACCGTTTCGTCCTTTGTGAAAGATGTACGTGAACAGCTCATTGCTATGATTGCTCATTTAGAGGTAACCATCGACTATCCTGAGGAGGATATTGAGGATGTAACGAGCCAAGAGGTTCGTGAGCAGCTTGAGCCTATTTTGAAAGCTATGGATGAATTGTTATCTACAGCGAATACAGGCCGCCTCATTCGCGATGGTATTATGACGGTTATCGTAGGCCGTCCAAATGCGGGTAAATCGAGCTTGATGAACGCTCTCTTGCGCGAAAACCGCGCTATCGTAACGGATATTCCTGGTACGACGCGGGATAGCATTGAAGAATATATGACCGTAGAAGGCATTTCATTGCGCCTTATCGATACGGCAGGAATCCGCGATACACAAGATACGGTGGAAGCCCTCGGCGTGGAGCGTGCTCGCGATTATATTAACAAATCAGACATCGTGCTTTGTGTTATCGATGGGTCTACTCCGTTAACCCCTGAAGAAATCGAAATTTTGACCTCTGTGAGCGGTTTGAACACCATCGTACTCCTTAATAAGTCCGATGTGGCACAAGTCGTTACAGACGAAAATATCGAAGAACACGGCACATTTACAGCTATTGAGCGCATCAGTGCCAAAGACGGCGAAGGATCTGCAGTTCTCTCCAAATGGGTGCAAGAACTCGTCTATGGCGGTCGCGTAAAACAAGATAACAGCGCCATGATTAGTAACGTGCGCCACATCAGCCTCATGGAACAAGCGAAGGCTCAAGTAGAACAAGCCCTCTCCTCCATCGACATGGGCATGCCTGTGGACTTTGTAGCGACCGATTTGCGCAGCGCCTGGGAACTACTAGGCGACATCACGGGCGATACCATCCGTGAAAGTATGATCGACGAACTATTCAGCCGTTTTTGTTTAGGTAAATAAAAGTAAAAGCAGGGCAGTAGTCAATGGAGGAGCTTGCGACGACAGGGGCACTGCATCGCTTTGTTCCGAACGTAAAATTTTCTAGGCTACAACGTAGCCTAAAGAAAATTCACAGTGAGGAACTGGACTCTGGGCTATTCGGCTTAGTGGTTTTGAGTAATATAAACTTTCACAATAAGTAACAAATATAAGGAATTCAATTGATATGTACACAGTAGATAATTATGATGTCATCGTTATCGGTGGTGGTCATGCTGGTTGTGAGGCGGCTCTTGCCGCTGCCCGCATGGGTCATCGCACGTTGATGGCGACTATCAGTTTAGATAACATTGCGCTTATGCCATGTAATCCTGCCGTTGGTGGTCCTGGTAAAAGTCATCTTGTTTATGAACTTGACGCTTTAGGCGGTCAAATGGGTATTAACGCAGATGCTACGGCTATTCAAATACGTATGCTTAACATGGGGAAAGGCCCTGCAGTGCATTCCTTGCGCTGTCAATCTGATAAAATCAAATACCAACATTTGATGAAACAAACCATTGAAAATACAGAGAACCTCAATGTTAAGCAAATCATGGTAACAGAGCTTAAGGTTGAGGATGGCAAGGTAACAGGTATTGTTACAGAACTTGGCGAATTCTATGGCGCTAAGGCTGTTATTCTTTGTACAGGTACCTACTTGAAAGGTAAAATCCTCATCGGCGATATCGATTATGTAGGTGGCCCAAATGGTCAACGCGTAGCAGAACATTTCTCTCAATCTTTGATCGACAATGGCATTGAGTTGATGCGCTTTAAGACTGGTACGCCAGCCCGTGTAGATAAACGCACGCTTAACCTTGAAAATATGGAGGTTCAAGAAGGCGATACACATCATCACTCCTTCTCCTTTATGGATGAATGGATCAACCGCAATGAAGACGTATGTTGGTTGACCTATACTAACAAAGAAACGCACGAAATCATTACGAGCAATATTCACCGTGCCCCTATGTATAGCGGTAAAATCGAAGGTGTAGGCCCTCGTTACTGCCCTTCTATCGAAGATAAAGTGGTGCGCTTTGCAGATAAAGAACGCCATCAATTATTCGTAGAACCAGAAGGTACTAGCACAAACGAAATGTACGTACAAGGCATGAGTACTTCCCTTCCTATGGACGTACAATATGCATTCCTTCGCACCATTCCAGGCCTTGAAAATGTAGAAATCATGCGTCCTGCCTATGCCATTGAATACGATTGCTTGAACCCAACACAATTAACACCAGCGCTTCAAGTGAAACATATTGAAGGCCTCTACTCTGCTGGTCAAGCCAATGGTACATCTGGCTATGAAGAAGCCGCTGCACAAGGTCTAATGGCTGGTATTAATGCTGCTTTATGGCTTGAAGGTAAAGAACCGTTTATCCTTGCTCGCTCCGAAGCATATATCGGTGTTCTCATCGATGATCTCGTAACAAAAGGAACGAATGAACCATACCGTATGATGACAAGTCGCAGTGAATATCGTCTATTACTTCGCCAAGACAATGCAGACATGCGCCTTACTGAGAAAGGCCGTGCTATTGGTCTTGTAAAAGACGATCGTTGGGCTAAATTTACAGCAAAGAAAGCTGCTATCGACGAAGCAATGGATATGTTACGAAATACACCTGTAAATCCATCTAAGGAAACACAAGCTTTGCTTGAAAGCTTAGGTACAGCACCTATTAGAACAGGTATTCATGCTTATGATTTAGTAAAACGTAATGAACTTTCCTACGCTATCGTAGCCGATGCATTTGGTTTAAAACGCTATACTCCTGACGTAGAAGAAGCTGTTGATATCTCCATTACTTACGAAGGTTATATCAAAAAACAAATGGATCAAGTCGATAAGGTTCGTAAACTAGAAGAAAAAATTCTTCCAAAAGAATGGGATTACATACAAATTAAGGGCATCTCCCTTGAAGCTCAACAAAAGCTCAATAAAATCCGCCCTCACTCCATCGGCCAAGCAAGCCGTATCTCTGGCGTATCCCCGGCGGACGTGTCTGTTCTGTTGATTCAACTAGAACAATATAATAGAAGCAAATAAATATGTGATAACATAGAAAAAAGCTAGCTAATCGTTTGATTAACTAGCTTTTTTGTATTGGTTTAGGATGTATTAGCTTAATGGTTTAGACCAATCTTCTACATTTAAATGATTAACTCTTTTGAATTCTTTTGTATTGTTAGTTACAATAGTTAGACCTTTCGATTTAGCATGGCTAGCTATGAGTAAATCCATAGGACCAATAATTTTTCCTTGTGATTGTAAATCAGCTTTTATTTTCCCATATTCTTCAGCAGCATGGCTGTCGAAATCGACAATCTCTATAGGCGATAATAAAAGCGTTAGTGCTAGCCTATTTTTATCTTTGGCTTGGCTTTTTTCAACACCATGCATTAATTCGGCATATGTAATTGATGAAATACATATATCTGATGGATGATGTTTTAAAATCTTTTGTAGTACAACTTCTGGATCTTGTTTGATAGCATAAATACAAATATTCGTATCTAACATATACTTCATAAAGTTTCACGCTCCTGATGATCGATTTCTTCCCGTCCGTTACACATAAAATCATCTGTAAATAATGATAAGCCTGCTACAAAACCTGCCCACTCATCATCTTTTGGCATTAGTAAGACTATATTGCCTACTTTGTTGATGATTACTTCATCACCATTAAACCGATACTCTTTTGGTAATCGTACAGCCTGGCTACGGCCATTTTCAAATAGCTTTGCTGTGGTCATACACATCACCTCCTTGTTAATAGAAGTATATACCTTGATATATATTTTTACAAGTGTTATTTTTATATAGATAACAAATGAATTTTTGCATAAATATATGAATATTTATAACTATAGTATATGTAAAAGTAAAATTATGTACATTCTAGATGTACATAAGATGTACACACAGAAAAGATAAATTGCAAGACAAGATGAAGAGAATTTCATATAGGAAATAAAATTTGGAGTATAGTATTTGGTAAGTGTTAAAATACGAAGAATTATATTTGATAGTTAGATTTGAATGATTATATAGAATTAGAAATGAGTAGATTAAAAAGATGGAGTAATTTCTCAATAAAAAATATAATTGATAATAATTGAAATTCAGCTATACATCTTATTTTATATTATCAAAAATATTGAGTTAATTGAGAATATCGATTATGAGATCATAGTGTTATAAGTTTTTTATGAGTATCCCCTCTTTTTATAGGTTTATCTATGTTATAAATGAGAATATATTGAGAATATGGTATAATAGATACAAATATGACTCTTATATTTCGCCTGTATGCTCTTTTTTAAGTGCTTTATACATAAGTTATCCTAAAAACACCTAAACAGGTCTTACAGCGCAAATAAATGAATTTTAACCTGAATTACATACATATAGTTAGGAGCACCGATGAAAGAAAAATATGATGTGCCTATCGCTAGTGAATCTGAGTTTGTAGAATATATGCTTTCACAAATGGCAGCATTTGGATTGCCATGCACACTGCAGCAAGCAAAAGATTTCTACGTGTACTATGCACGCATGATTGAAACAAATAAATATCTTAACCTCACCGGTATTACGGATATGAAAGAAGTCGTGGTTAAGCACATGATTGATTCCCTATCTTGTTATGATCCGACAATTATCAATTCTGGATCCTCCATTATCGACGTAGGAACCGGTGCTGGTTTCCCTGGCATTCCCTTGGCCATCTATGACAGAACCTTGCTCGTGACCTTGTTTGACTCCCTCAAGAAACGCCTTACCTTCCTTGAGTCCGTTATCGACGAATTGCAATTGACGAACTGCAAGACCTTACATGGACGCGCTGAGGATTTGAGTCATCAGGACTATCGTGAAAGCTTTGATATCGCTACGAGTCGTGCCGTTGCAAGATTACCAATCCTATTAGAATGGACTGTGCCTTATGTTAAACAAGGCGGCTATGTTATCGCCTTAAAAGGCGCTATCTACGAAGAAGAAGTCGGCGAATCTGATAAAGCCCTTAGCACATTAAAAGCATCCATCGAAGATGTAAGAACCGTGACCTTACCGACACTAGATGATAAACGAGCTATCGTGTACATCAAAAAAACAGGAAAAACACCTGGGAAATATCCGAGAAAACCAAAAGAGATAAAGGATAAACCGTTATTATAATATGCTACAATCTTTTTCATTAATGTAAGCAATCTAAAAACACCTTCCAAAAAGCCTCCACCGGCCGGGTCTGACTCCGGCCTATCGGCCTCCGCAGGGCCAAAGTCGTTTTTTGAAAGGTGTTTTTAGATTAAACTATATGTTATAGGTAACAATAAATAGGAAAAGATTGTAGCATATTAACACTAACGGCTATATCGGAAACAAAACAGGGAACAAATCTATTTTGATTTGTTCCCTGTTCTTTTAAGATTTGCATATTATTGATCACGTTTTTGCTTAATTATAGAATAAAGAAGCCCCCAATAGCCTCCTAAAAATGACTTCGGGTCCCGCTTTAGCGCGATAGCGTGTCATTTTTAGGAGGCTGTTGGGAGCACTTTTGCTGTTATTTAAGATTTACACGTGATCAATAATATGCAAAGTCGTATCTATATCATTAAGCGGCATGATATGTACGCCTGCAGCGATTTTTTTGATTTGTTCCAAGGTTTCGATGGCGATTTCTGTACCCGCTTCTTTTCCGCCTTTTTCTACGCGGTCTAGAATGTCTTGGGTAAGGTTGATTCCAGGTACTTTTTCATGAAGGTATGTTGCCATTTTAAAGCTTTTAAGAGGAATCAAACCAAGCATAATAGGTACATTGAATTCAGACATTTTGTCGATATAGCGTTTAGCTTGTTCTAAATCATAGATAGGTTGTGTTTGCACGAAATGGGCACCATTTTTGATTTTAGCAGCTAGTTTTTGACGTTCGATTTCTAAATCAGGAGCACCAGGATTGCCTGTAGCACCGATGTAGAAGTTCGTAGGTTCATCGAGGTCGTTACCTGCTAAATCTTTACCGCTGTTCAATGTTTTAGCAATATTTAGTAAGCCCATGCAGTCCACTTCAAATACGGATTGTGCAAATGGGTGGTCGCCATGGTCCGGCTTATCGCCTGTCAGTGTCAAAATGTTATTAACGCCAAGTGCTGCAGCACCGAGCAGTTCAGATTGTAAGCCTATGATGTTGCGGTCACGGCATGTGAGGTGGAAAATCGTTTCGATGCCTTCATTATGTTGCAATAAATAGGACAAGGAAATAGGGCTCATGCGCATTTTAGACATAGGGCTGTCCGCAATGTTTATGGCATCAACCTTGCCTTTTAGGCGCGCTGCTTGTTCAAAAACCTTTTGGGCAGAACTGCTTTTAGGTGGGTCCAATTCAACGGTGATGGTGAACTGGCCTTTTTGGTGTTTCTCACGTAATGTCATCATATACCTCTTATCTATTCTATGTATGGTGAAAGCCTCATATGCGTTATGTGAGCATTATTTTAGACTTTCACCATGAGTATTACCTATATTATATGCCTAGATTAGCCATTATTTCAAAGTTTCAAAGAAATCGTTCGCGTGGTTTACAGCCGCGATGCCGTCCTTGGCGTAAATATCTGCGCCCGCTTGGTCAGCGTAATCTTGGGATACTACGGCGCCACCAACCATGACCTTCGTTTTAAGGCCGGCTGCACGAATAGCAGCGATGGTATTGTCGATTTGAGGCATTGTGGTCGTCATCAAGGAACAAATGCCTACGAGAGCCGCCTTGTTGTCCTTAATGGCTTGTACGATGACCTCAGGGTCAACATCCTTGCCGAGATCGACGATTTTATAACCATTGTTTTCGAGCAATGCAGCTACGATATTCTTGCCTAAATCGTGAATATCGCCCTTAACAGTGGCTACAACAACGGTTCCTTTATCTAAACTGTCGCTGGCCGGAATGATTTCTTTGATAGTGTTGAAAGCAGCTTGCATCGTTTCGGCAGCGAGCATAACTTGTGGCAAGAATAATTTACCAGAACCGAATTTATCGCCTACTACGTTCATGGCTTCTGAAAGCCCTTTTTTTGTAATATCCAATGGGTCCATGCCGTCAGCTAATGCCTTTTTAACAAGTTCTACGATAGCTTCCTTTTCGCCTTGTTCTACACAAGTGCGGATATTAGCTAATGGGTCGTTGCTATCAAAGGATGCTTTATCTGGACCTTTTGGCGCCGCATTGCCTGGTGCTGTAGTTTCATCTTCGTAACCATATTCTTTTATGAATTCTGCAGAACCTGGGTCCCAACCAAGTAATGTGGTGCTTGATACAAATGCTTTTTTAGCTGCGTAGTTGAGCGGATTCATGATTGGTGTAGTCAAACCGGATGCAAGGGCCATTGTTAGGAATTGACCGTTTAGATATGGCCGTTGTGGCATGCCGAAGGAAATGTTGGATAAGCCCATAACAGTTGGGAAACCGAATTTTTCTTTATATAAACGCAATGTGCTAAGCGTTTGTCGTGCACTATCTTCGCCGCTGGCAAGTGTTAATACCAATGGATCAAGCAAGAGGTCGTGTGGTTGTAAACCATAGCCATATGCGCGATTTACGATGCTTTCAGCCAAAGCAACGCGATCCTCAGCCTTTTCAGGTAAATCGCCACTGCAGATTGGCAAGCAAAGTAATGCGGCACCATAGCGTTTAGCCAATGGCATAACGTGTGTGATGGACTCTTCTTCTCCATTTACAGAGTTGATAAGTGCACGGCCAGGATAGTTTTTAAGGGCTACCTCCATGGCTTTAGGATCCAATGTATCGATGGATAATGGCGTTTCTACAAGCATGGATAATTCGAAGATGGCTTTTTCCATCAAAGGTGTTTGATCCATACCGGCTACCCCCATATTCACATCGAGGATATCTGCACCTTCTTCTACTTGGTCTAAGGCGTCGCGTTTTACACGAATGAAAGAACCGTCCCGTAGTTCTTGAGCAAGCACTTTACGACCTGTTGGGTTAATGCGTTCACCGATAATCAACGGTTTAACATTATGACCTAATTCAAGCAATTTTGTACGACTTGTAATCACCGTTTTAGGTTCAATATGAGCACGTTCCTTAGGCGTATGTGCTTTCACAGCGTCAGAAATTGATTGAATATGCGCTGGTGTTGTACCACAGCAGCCACCTACATAACTTGCACCTGCATCAACAATTGGAATCATCAATGGGCCCATGTCTTCTGCTGAAAGCGGAAATACCGTTTGTTTGTTAATGAGTTGTGGCATACCTGCGTTTGGTTGGCAGCTGATTGGTAAATTAGTAACACTAGCGATTTTTTCAATAAGCGGTGTGATTTGTTCAGGTCCAAGAGAACAGTTAATACCGATGATATCGGCCCCCATTGCCTCTACGATAGTTGTGGCAACCTCTGGAGGTGTACCAGTGATGGTACGACCGTCTTCACTGAAAGAAAATTGACAGATAATTTGTACATCTTCTTTAGTCTTACCTGCTGCTTCACGAGCATCCAAAGATGCTAATAGAGCGGCACGCATTTCTTGTACGTCGATAATTGTTTCGATAATGATGAAATCAACGCCGCCTTCAATCAAAGCCTCTGCTTGTTCTCTATATGTATCGTAAATAGAATCAAAGCTCATATTGCCCAAAGGTTGTAAAAAACGTCCTGTAGGGCCCATAGAACCGGCTACACGAGCGGATGGCTTGAACTCTGAAATTGCTTCTTTGGCAACCTTTACAGCTGCTATATTTATTTCTTTTACACGATCTTGTAAATCGTAATCTTCTAATTTAAGGCCGCATGCGCCAAATGTATTGGTAGTAATTACATCACTACCATGTTGTAAATATTGTGCGTGGATATTTTTTACTACTTCTGGTCGTTCCACGTTAAATAATTCTGGGCAATAACCCTCTTCTAGGCCTGCTGCTTGGAGCATTGTACCCATAGCGCCGTCAAAAATGTACATGTGAATCATCCTTTATATATTGAAATGTAGGTCACCAAGGACATTCGCCCTCCACCGCCTTAACGGTCGTCGGCCAAGGGCCTCGACCTAGCAAAGTCGGGCTCAGAACCGTGGTGACCTACATTTTAATTACTAATACTATAAATGAATTGTTTCACGTGAAACATTTTTGATTGCACATGGGTACAATGGTACAGAATGGGTACAATGGTACAGATGTACAAGGTAATGTTTCACGTGAAACATCGTGTGTTAAAATTTTATTCTGTTGGTTGTGCTTTCATAGCTATACCAGATGTTTCGGCTGTTGTTTTGCTTGTTTCTGGTTTTGTAGCCGCTGTTTTTTCTGGAAGTTTTCTTGATTGACAATCTTTTTGTGAGCAAGAGCTACAACCGCGTTTTGTTGTCAAGCATTGATCTCCTGGCATCAAACCAATAATAGCTGTTACGGATTTTCTTGGAAATAATAAGAAGTTTTCTGTAACTTGTAGTCCGATTTGTTCGGTTTTGATGATTTTACCAAGTTGTGGTTGAATTTCTAAAGGCCAGTTGCCATAGCCTGGGCTAAAACGCCATGTAGGTGCATAACCTTGTTTCTTAGCAATGTTATTGATTACCTCGTTAACTTGGTCAGCCACTTGTTCAACTGCAGTTGTTGCAGCCGCATCTAGTAAGAGACCTACGGTGTAGTTGCCTTGTTTGAATAGCTGTTCGCTACGTCTTTCAACGTCTTCGCCGACCGTAACACCTAGCACATACACCTTTGTAGATTTTTCAAGATGTTTTTCAATGATGGATCCTTCAATTTTGAGCGGCGGATTACTTAAAATAACTTTATTTTCCGCATCGTAATCATATTCTTGGTAGACACCTTTTGGCGTCGCTAATAATTGGATTTCTTTACAAGCTTCGTCAACGAATTTTTCTGGAAAATCTTCGGCATGACGAAGTCCTGCATATCGCTTTACTTCATCCTTGTTGATGACGGGAAGCATTCCGTTATAAATGGGCATGTGAAACGCCTCCTTTAAAAATAAAATAGATTGTATGGTTAAAATGTTAAACCTATTAAAATACTGTCTTTTATAAGTATAAATATATCTATATATACTGTAAAGGCTATAGCTTCATATAATTTATTGAGGTGCGTCCATAGAAAAAAGTTATACGTAATTATTTTATACCTAATGGTGTAAATCTATTTAGTAATGATACATAATCAAATAAATTTATAAGCTGATATATCATGTTGGTGAACATATGTTTTTGTAATGTTTCACGTGAAACATTCTTATTTGTTTTTTAGATTTTATTTGAAAATGATGGTCATACCTATAAAGTTCTATTTCTTTTGCGTGCCCTATGTTATAATGAAATGAAATATTTTTGAACGTAAAGTTGAGGTGAATTTTGTGGGCAAAGTAATAGCGATTACTAATCAAAAAGGCGGTGTAGGCAAGACTACAACATCTGTTAATCTCAGTGCTTGTTTAGCTGATGCAGGCAAAAAGGTGTTATTAATAGATTTGGATCCGCAGGGTAATGCTAGTTCTGGATTAGGCATTGAAAAAGATGATTTGGAATTATGTGTTCACGATGTGTTGATAGATGGCGAAGACATTGCTAATGTTATTCAACCTACAATGCTTAAAAAGCTTTTTGTAGCGCCTGCAACGATTCAATTGGCTGGTGCTGAGGTAGAATTAGTAGGGATTGTTTCACGTGAAACAATTTTGAAAAAAGCCATTGCTTCTGTACGCGATGAGTATGATTTTATCATCATTGATTGCCCGCCATCTCTTGGTTTGCTAACTTTGAATGCTTTCACAGCTGCTGACAGTGTTTTGATTCCAATTCAAACTGAATTTTATGCCTTGGAAGGTGTTAGTCAACTTGTTAAGACGATTACAATCGTGCAACAAACATCTAATAAAGACCTTGTAATTGAAGGTGTGTTACTCACTATGTTTGATGGACGTACTAATTTGTCTGTCCAAGTGGCTGATGAGGTAAAATCGTTCTTTGGTACTAAGGTGTATAAAACAATTATTCCTCGAAATGTTCGCCTCAGTGAAGCACCAAGTTATGGGGAACCGATTATTGTGTATGATTCGAAATCAAAGGGTGCAGCTGTTTACACTAAATTAGCTAAAGAGGTTATTCGAGATTCTAAGAAAACGAAATAATTGGTATAGAATAGACTAAATAAATATGATTATGTAATGTAAGCACAAACTGTATATTGGTTTGTGCTGCATTTTATATATGCGGTGTGAAAGTACTAATAGATTGGGGATTATTATGGCGATGAAACAGAAAAAGGAACGAAAAACATTAGCAACAATGATGGGAGAGCAGTCCATAGAGACGGCTTTACCTGAACGTGAAGTTCACGAGTTGCCTATAGGGGATGTAATTCCTAATGAGGATCAACCACGTAAGAATTTTGATGAACAAAGTTTAGCTACTTTGGCTGAGTCCATTAAGAATCTAGGCATTTTTCAACCAATCGTCGTTCGCAAGCAAAAGGATAAATACCAAATCGTAGCCGGTGAGCGCCGCTATCGCGCTGCATTGATGGTGGGCTTAGAAACAGTACCTGTAGTTGTAAAAAATTATAATACAGAGGAAATGACAGAAGTCGCTTTAGTAGAAAATCTCCAACGTGAAGGTCTGGATCCGATTGAAGAAGCTTTGGCGTATCAAGGTTTGATGAATACGTATAAGCAAACTCAGGAGATGATTTCTGCACGACTTGGACGTAGTCGTTCATATATTGCCAATATGATGCGCCTTTTGAAATTAGCTGCATCTGTTCAAAAGGATTTGATTGAAGGCGATTTAACTGTTGGTCAAGCTCGACCTTTATTGGCTTTACGTAGTGCAGCGCAACAAGTAGAAGCAGCAGAGCGCATCAAAGAGGGCGAGTTAAGCGCTCGTCAAGCAGAGCAGCTCGTGAAAGCAATGATGTCTAAAAAGATTAAGTCTAAAGACACTACAGAGCCACATGATACAGCTGAGGTTCGCGCATTGGTAGATCGTTTAAAATTGAGCCTAGGTTCTCCAGTATCTATTAAATTTAGAGCTGGTAAGAAGGTACAAGGTAAAATTGAAATTGCCTTTAGCTCTGAAACTGAATTAGAACGTCTTATTGCGTATATGGATGTTCAGGAGAGCACAGAACATGAAGAAACAATGGAGTTTCGCGTATAATGGAACAAACACCAAAGGCTAATCGCGTACACATCGGCTTTTTTGGCCGTTGTAATGCGGGTAAGTCGACCTTAATTAATATGCTAACGGATCAACCAGTATCCCTTGTGTCTGAGGTGGCAGGCACTACGACCGATCCCGTTAGCAAATCTATGGAAATATTGCCTCTAGGCCCTGTGGTCATTACCGATACGGCGGGAATTGACGATACATCGGAACTGGGCGCTCTTCGCATTGAAAAATCCGAAGAAATTATCAAAAAAATCAATCTCGCTGTCTATGTGTTGCGTAATGATGAAGCGCCCACTGCTGATGATATGATATGGCTTAATACGTTGAAACAAAACAATGTGCCTATTGCATTATTCATCAATGAAATTAACGCTTCTGATAGTGAAAGCGCTCATGATAATGATAGCAATGGTAATGATACTAACCTAAATTATGTAGATGCGTATCCCGATTTGTCAGCTATTGCCACTGTCGTAGGTTCTACGGATTTTACATCGAATCGGGATCGTCTTACATTGCTCGATTTGCTAGGTGGTTTAACACCGCTCGATGTAGAAGGCGAGCAATCTCTATTACAAGGGTTAGTTGATCCAGGGGATACTATTATTTTGGTATGTCCTATTGATTCGGCGGCGCCAAAGGGTCGTCTAATCTTGCCTCAGGTTCAGACAATTCGTGAGATTTTGGACCATAAAGGCCTTGCCTTGGTATGCCAAACAGAAGAGCTACCGACCATGCTCAATAAGCTTTCACAAAAACCAAAACTCGTCATCACCGATTCGCAAGCCTTTGAAGCGGTGAATGCGTTGACGCCTGCGGATATTCCATTAACATCATTTTCCATCTTAATGGCTCGGTTCAAGGGAAAATTGCAGGATTTAGTAACGGGGGTGAAAGCCCTTAACAACTTGAAACCTGGTGCGCGTGTGCTCATCAGTGAGGGCTGCACACATCGTCGCCAATGCGATGATATTGGAACCGTTAAAATTCCGATGTGGCTTAAAAAGAAGGGGTATACGGATCTACAGCTTGAATTTACCAGCGGTGGTGCGTTCCCTAAGGATGTGAGCGGTTATGATCTTATCATCCATTGCGGGGCTTGTATGTTGACGCGTCGCGAGGTGTTACGGCGCATTGATTGTGCCGTTGTGCAAGGTACGCCTATTGTGAATTATGGTGTACTTATTGCGTCATTACATGGTATACTAGAACGTGCTATTAGTCCGTTTATGGACGAATTAGATAGAAAGGGTTTTGAATGTTAGAATCTATACAACCCTATATCGGTGTATTAGGATGCGCATTAGCCGTTATTTTATTGGTATATTGTATTATCCTACACATTAGATTAGGGAGCTTAACGAAGAAGTTCAATTTCTTCATGCAAGGTGAAAATGGGACTAGCCTAGAACGTAAACTTTCAGTAGAAATCACTGAAATTCGCGAGGCCGCAAAGGGATTGCAGAATATGATTGAGGAACAAACTCAAATTCGCAATATTCAAGGCAACACATTGCAAAAAATCGGCTTTAAGAAGTATAATGCTTTTGATAACATCGGCAACGATTTATCCTTTTCCCTTACATTGCTTGATGGCAATAATAATGGGGTTTGCATTTCCAGTATCTATGGCCGAAATGACTCTCGTATTTTCAGTAAACCAATTGTGAAAGGTAAAAGTCTCGTTAATCTTTCACAAGAGGAATTAGAAAGTTTAAATGAAGCGCTTGGGGAACGTACGAATGAGGAAGCGTTAGCGAGCGTTATCCATTCTCAATAGGCAAATCGCTTCGTTGTGTTCATATAGAGCGCACATGCATGATGAGTTGAGGAATGATTAAAAGTAAGGAAGGCATTTTGAAAGTACCAAGTATTTTGAGTTCTGTAGTGTCTCAGAATGGTGATAATTGCACCATTACATTGAGTCATAAACAAGCGAAGATTGTAGCTGTAGTGGCCGTAATCTTATTTGTAGCAGCACTTGTTTTATCCATTTGGGGCATTGCACGACAAGCAGAAATCGTTCAATTGCGTCAACAAACACAATTGCAAACAGAACAACTAAAACTGTTACAACAAAAAACAGAAGTGTTGGATAAGAAAATCCAAAACTTAAATCAAATTAGTGAAGAAAATAAACAAATGTTAAAGGGTGCTGAGTCCGGCACACCATCTCAAGGTGGTAGCGATGGCTCTGACCCAAAGCAGGAAGCCGCTAGCGATGAGACTAGTCCCACGCTAAGTGCGGCGCAACTTTCAGCAAGACTATCTAAATTAGATAAGGATGCACAAAAATTATTGGTTAGCTTCTACACGATGCGAAACATCTTGCGTGATGGTGGGGCTCAAGACATCGCTGCATTGCAACAATTGAACTACACCACAGGTTCTGGTGGATATACGAATAGTACAACGCCAAGCATCTGGCCAAGTAAGGGTGTTATTACATCCCCTTATGGCACTCGTGTCGATCCTGTGACCGGTGCTGCTAGCGCATTCCACGAAGGTGTCGATATCGCTGACGATTACGGCACACCTATCGTTGCTACTGCAGCGGGTACCGTAACATTTGCAGGCTACACCGAAGGCGGTTATGGTAACCTCGTAGAAATCGATCACGGCAACGGATTTGTGACTCGCTATGGCCACAATAGCGCCGTTCTCGTTACACCGGGCATGACCGTAAAACAAGGCCAAGTCATCGCCCTTATGGGTAGTACTGGTAAAAGTACTGGCGCACACGTACACTACGAAGTACGGATTAATGGGTCCGCGGTTGATCCCATGGTATTTTTGCCAATTAGTAATTAAATACGCTATAAGACGGGATACCCCCTGTTCGAAAGCCGACACGCTACTGCGCTTACGCGGAGCCCGAAGTCGTTTTCGAACAGGGGGTATCCCTTTTGGCGTATTACTAATTACTAAACTGGCGGGAGTGGGGAAGCTACTGCGCTTACGCGGAGCCCGAAATCATTTTCCGGAGGGGTCTATCTTTTTTCTATCTAAATTTAGTTGACTAATTGGCATAAAATATCATTGTACAATTTAGGATAAAGAAGTGTACGAGATTGGCTTATATATGCCTTATAAAAAATTAGAACAGGAGTGTTCTAATTCTGAGCACCTAATATATGTGCCCTAAAAAATAGAACAGGCGTGTACTAATTCTGGAGACCTAGTATATGTGTTTTAAAATAGAACAGGAGTGTTCTAATTCTGAGGACCTAGTATATGTGTCTTAAAAAATAGAACAGGCCTGTTCTATTTTTTAAGACACATTATAAGGAACTTATCTAACAAGTATTCATTATATCTCTTCCCAAACGGCTGGGTTGGTAGTAATTCATATACCATAATTGGTACATGTTTATATACTGATGGTATAGATATCACATGTGGGATAATCCTTTTTGGTTGATAATAATATCTATAGGATATTGTATTGGTGTATATTATTTTATAAGCATACGTTATTGAAGTGCTAGATAGTAAGATGATGATGGGGTTCTAAATCCGACTTTGGCCCTGCGAAGGCCGAAGGCCGTAGTCAGACCTGGCCGGTGGAGGATTTAGGGCCCCATCATCATCTTGTTTGGCACCAATGTGTAGGTAATATAATTAATGGATCAATAGATATTATTATCTTATGCATAATTAGGATTGCCTTTCATGTGATATCTATTCCTTTTCGTCTATAAATATTGTACAATTATGGTATATGAACGGAGGTATATCTATGAAGGCCTATGTACAAGTTTATACCGGCGAAGGCAAGGGTAAAACGACGGCTGCGATCGGCCTCGCTATACGAGCTATAGGCGCTGGCAAAAAGGTTTTATTTTTACAGTTCATGAAGTCTAAAGTGTATAGTGAACATAATATTTTACCGACCCTCAAAAATATTACATTAGAAACTGTAGGTAAACCGTTTTTTATCATCAAGGAAGGCATGAAGAGCAAGGATGAGCTCGCCAAATGGGGTGATGAAGTGGTTGTATTTGAATCAGGAAATCCACCCAAGGATTATGTGGCTCTCATTGAAAAGGGCTATGAACGCGCGTTAGAGGCTGTATCTAGTGGCGACTATGATTTGGTGGTTCTCGACGAATATAACATGGCTTTGTTCTTTGAACTCATTGATTGGAAAAAAACGGAGGTTCTATTAGAGGCTCGTAATCCGGAAACCGAAGTGGTGTTTACGGGGCGCGGGGCACCGCAAGAACTTCTTGATGTGGCCGATCTTGTGACGGAAATGAAGGAAGTTAAGCATTATTACATGCAAGGTGTAATGGCTCGCAAGGGCATTGAAAATTAGAGTATACTTTCACAAATCCCATAACCTAAGGAGGTGATGTGGTTGAGTATAGTCGCTATTGTGGCACTCGTCGTAGTGCTTCTCATCGTAGCGCTGATCATGATTATCCTACTAACGCCAATCACATATAGCATCGAATGGAACGGCAGGACGCCGTACCGCGTAGAATTGTCGGTTAAATGGCTGTGGCGCGTATTGTCGCTGCATCTCGCATATTTTCAGGGCAAACCATTTTTTAAACAACTGTATGTATTAGGTATGCAGAAAATAGGCCCTGTGAAAGAATACGATGAATGGATTCAACAACGGGTTGATGACGAATATCAGAAGGCTGTTGACGAATTTGAAAATGATCCGATGGCTGCGCAGGCGGAAGCGATGATGAAAGCCATGCAAGGTGATGGCCAGGGCGGTACTGAACCGACTGAGCCGACGACCGTTGGTGCTTCTGGTGAAAGCCTAGATGCTACGCGCAGTGCAGGGCAAACATCAGATGCACAAGGTAAACAGGTTCACGTTGAACGTGTTGATACATCTAAGGGTGATAATAAGGGTGCTGAAGCGCGGGCTGCACAATATGATTCAATTCGCGATAACCCGACGATGAAACCTGATGATGAAGTGGTAGAAAAAGTTACTTTCAATAGTGATGGCACCGTAAAAGAGAAGGTATTTACGAAAATAGACGGCTTGAAAGATAGCGTAAAATCGCGCTTTCAAAAACCAGATCCTAATGATCCGGTGGCTAGCTTTAAATCGAAAATCCCGACCTTTTGGTTCATGAAACATGTGACGAATACGGAATTGTGGCGTCAATTGTTGCTTGTTTCTAAGCGGTGTTATGACCATTCTAAACCACGAGATATCGCTGTAGAAGGGCGTATCGGCATCGGTGATCCTTTTAAGGGTGGCATGTTTGCTTCGATGTTGTACAGTATTTGGCCTGAACAGGCTGAACATATCGAGATTGATTATTTGAATTGGCATTTAGAAGGTAGCGGCCACATTAAAGGGCGCATTATTCTAGGCGCATTGGCATGGCACGGCACGCGATTCGTGCTTTCACAACCAATGCGTGCACTCATAGCTGAAACGGTCAAGGTCGTTTGGGTTAAGCGCAAAGAAAAGAAAGAATTAGAACGATTGAAAGCGGAACAGGCCGCTAACGCATAGTTGACATCAGTGGAGGTACTACGATGGAGAACAGTAACGTAAAAGAAAATTTAGAAGTCCTTTTTGAGAAGTTCAAAAATATGATTAAGGTGGAAACTGTAGTAGGTGAAGCGGTGCAAATCGGCGATACTACATTGGTTCCATTTGTGGACGTAACATTTGGTTTCGGCACTGGCACAAACCACAATACATCTGGCAAGAATCATGAATGTGGCGGCGGTGGCGGCGGCGCTCGCATGGAACCAAGCGCTGTGCTCGTGATCAAAGGCGAACGCATCGAGTTGTTCAACATTAAAGGCAATCCTTACAGCAACAGCTTTGATCGCCTTATCGGCTTGGTGCCTGACCTCGTGTCTAAATTGAAATCCGATAAATACATCTATCTTAATGACGAACAATAATAGATAGTAAATTTTTAATAAGGGTTCATGATGAATTCATGGGCCCTTATTATTATTTAATAGTATACAATTTAATTATTAGATGCTATATCTCATCTATGATTTTTGAGGGTTTTTACTTGTGAAAGCAAGTTAGATTTGATATAGTAAAAATAGTGCATTACATGTTTGTGTAATGGAACTTTACTGTTCAGGAGGATCTCAAATGAAATTAACTAAAAAATTGACAACATTGGCTATCGTTGGTGCTATCTCCGCTACCACTGCTGTGGCAAGCGCTGCTAACATTGGTTTAGTGCAAATGAGTCAAGTTGTAAATAGCTATCCTGGTTACGGTGCACTCGACATGAAAATGCAACAAGTAGATGCACAATACCGTCCACAAATTGAAAAGAAAATGCAAGAAATTGACAAAATTAAAGATCAAGCTCAAGCAGAAGCAGAATTTAATAAATCTGTAGCTCCATTGTTACAAAAAGAAAATGACGAAGTGAATAAAATTGCACAACCAATGATGCAAAACATTCATAACGCTATCGAATCCGTTCGCGTTGAAAAGAAAATGGACGTTGTATTAGACGACCCATACACAATCCGCGCAGCTGATGCAAATAGTAACGTTGAAAATATTACAGATGAAGTAATTAAACGTCTAAAAAAATAATATTTTAATGTCGCTTTGGCGATAAGTAAAAAGACACCCTCCTAAAAACTCCACCGGCCGGGTCTGTTCCTTTGGAACAGGGCCAAAGTCGTTTTTAGGAGGGTGTCTTTTTTCTCTCTAAATCACATAAAATATTATTTTTTTAGACTGTAGAGGAGAAAGGGACAAGGAGGGTTTAATTATGTCTATTATGCAGGTTTGTTGGAATTTGATGCGGTATCCGCGGTCTAAGGGGATTCCGTATATTATGGAGAGTGGTACGTTTGATCAAGCGCTAGTTTTTATGTTGCGTTTGTTTGGCATTATGCTTGGTTTGTCGGTGGTGGAAAATGGTATCATATTTTTTATCACGCCTGTAACTGTGCTAGATACAATTGTATCGATTTTAGGCTTTGTTTTTGCCTGGTTTTTCCTAAAAGGGCTTTGGCTTATATTGGTCTATTTTTATGTGAAAGCCACTAGTAATCGTGATCTTATGTTTCAGGATACGTTCATGGCCGTTTCGTATGCGATGGCCTTTGATTTACCTATAACCATCTTATCCTTACTCGGTGCTGTACTTGTTATTGTATTGAGCCTTGCCGGAGCGGGTATGATTGTGTTCGGAGTTCAATCTATTTTTTTGGGCCTAATCGCATTTGTATTAGCTATATATTATATGCTTTGCTCCCTTGGACTCTACCGTCAGATGTTAAAGACTACATCAATGCATATTATTATCATTGCTATTGTATATACTGTACTTTTAATAAGTGCATCTATGATGTTACGAGTATAGGTGAAAGTTATTTCATAAATATTAAACAATACAATACGTGAAAGCAAAAAAACGAGCTTAGAATGAATCTAGACTCGTTTTATTTTATGTGCTGAATGGGCAGATAAAGAATTTAGTATTTTATTTAGTCAATCGATAACTCATGTCGAGGAGCATTTTTATTCTTTCAGTAGGCACAGAGCCATCCAAAGAAACGGTTAGCCAATTGGCCTTATTCATATGATAGGCTGCGTATATGCCTGGTTCCTTACGAAAGGCACCAATCATGGTGGGCTCGCATTTTATGTTTAACACATCGATAGGCCGAATGTTTGACCATCCTAATTTATCGGTAGTAATATTCATGACAAGGGCGAACCATTTATGATTACTTTGATGGCGGTACACCTTGTAATGCGGGAACTGCGTCCAAGGCGTATTGGTGGTAGTATCCTCAAATTGATTGTGAATATAGGTTTCTAAATCTTCGCGTGTCATGTAAATCCTTCTTTCTCTCTTATATAATTAGTATATTCTCTTATGAAAGCAACTGCAAGTGATAATACTATATTCTATAGAAATACAGTTATAAAATTAAGATATTAGGACTAAGAATGTAAAAAACACCTATATATGGTAATAGTTACTGTTTTATGTAACTTACCACTTATAGGTGTTTTTTATATATAGACACTAAGGAGAGGAGGAGGTCATATCTATATAATCTTATTCAGGTTTATGAACGAGATTTACGATGAATTCGCTATCTTCAACAAGCGTTGCTTGAATATAGTTATCGCCATTAAATTCGAGAACTTCACCCGGTACGAGTACATGTTCTTCTGTTTCGTTAAGGAATACTTGAACAGTACCCTTTACAACAGTAAAGATAACATTGGCTTCAGGATGATTATGTTTTTCTACCTTTTCACCTGCTTTGCCACCTTTTTTTACGATTACATAGTTAGGGCCTTGGAATAATAAACCTAGATCTTTTTTTACTGTGCCTGCCATGATGCTGCACCTCCTATATTTGAAAGTATATGAGTAATGATTTATCTTATGGTTCTATTATAACTGATATTTTTTATCAATTCTGTGTCTGTAGCTACACTTTTATAAGGAATTTTAAATTAGAACAGGCCTGTACTATTTTTAAGACACATATACTAGGTCCCTAGAAATAGAACACGTCTGTACTAATTTTTTTAGACGCATATATTAGGTGCCTAGAAATAGAACACGCCTGTTTTAATTTTTTAGACGCATATATTAGGTGCCTGGAAATAGAACACGCCTGTTCTAATTTTTTAGGCACATATATTGGATCATTAGAAATAAAAAACGCGAGTGTAAAATTTTACACCCGCGTTTTCGTTCGTTTTTTGCACGTTTTCGTCCATTTTCAGTCGTTTTTCGTCCGTTTTAGCGAACGAAATGGTATTTATTTTTTAGCGATTGTATATAATCGTGTGCCATTGTCTTCGGTGGTGATAAGCTCGAATTCAGGATCGATAGCTTTCACAAAGGCCTCGAACCATGTTTGGTATGCGAGCATCATGAATTTAGGATCAACGCCTGCAGTGCGCCAGTAGCCAGCTTGTAAGCGGTGGTCGCCAACCCATGTGAAACGGTCAGCGCTGTCCTCAACGATTTGGTCGCCGCCGTCGCAAGGCATGCCGTTTACATAGAAGTTTTGAAGGGCATTGTAGATGGTTGGCGCCGTATGTTCTTCGAGGCTATCTTGGGCCACAACGCCGCATGCTTGACCTTGTACAGCGAAGGCATCGAGAATAGCGGTTACTACGTGAATAGCATTTTCATCAGCATTTGTATCGAGCATGTCTTTGATGAAAGCCGCTTCGCGGACGGATGCTATGTTGATTTGGTTGGAGAGCCAACCGTGAATGTTGTTATGGTCGATAATGTTTTCCAATGGAATGCTAGGGTTAATTGGTTCGCCGTATGTATCTACGGAGATGGAATGTAATTCCTCAGCAAGATCATCTACGACCTTTGTCGTTTTTTCAAGAATTAAGTTTTCACGCTCTACGAGCAATTGGATTTTGCGGTATAACCAGTAGTGAATGTGGCCTAAAAATGCGGACATGTGAAACTCCTTTATATTAATTATGCACCTTTGCGGGCAGTTTCTAGTTTGTTAAGTAAATCGTACACGTTGACGCCGTGGATTTCAGCGGCTTGCCATAGTGGTTCCATCGTAGAGGATGGGCAACCGAGGCAACCCATGCCGATGCTTTGTAGTACAGGTACTGTATTTGGATAGATGTCCACGATATCGCGGATGATTGTATCCGGTGTAATTGGTTGACCTGGTTCAAGGCGTGGCGTCTCAACCTCTGGATCATTGCCGTGACCTGGCAAGTTGACAATAGGTTCCGCTGCTTTTACTTCTGTAGGAGCCCCTTCAAGGTCGCCTAGTACAGCTTCTTTGAAAGCATCTAAGCCGATGCGGTCGATGAATTCACCCATTCGTTCGATTTGTGCATTTGCTTTGTAATATTCGATGATGCGGTCCACAAGTGCAAGGGCTTCTTTTTCTGTTGTTACCTCTGCAATGAGGTCGCCAATGCGTGGATGCGCACCGCCGCTGCCGCCAGCGTAGACGCTCCAGCCCTCAACAGAACCGATAACGCCAACGTCCTTCATGCGGCTTTCAGTACAAGAATTAATGCAGCCGGACACGCCGATTTTCATCTTGCTAGGCATTTCTTGGGACAAATATTTGCGTTCCAATTGCATGCCAAGATGCACGCTGTCTTGTTTAGCCCGTTTACAGAACGTTGTGCCAGGGCAAATCTTGACGCTGCGCACGCGGTTGGACACCATGTACGCCGGTTCCATGCCGAGCATGTCCCACGCTGCGTCTACGTCCTCAGCTTTCAAATTCGTAATCATAATGCGTTGGCTGCCAGTTAGTTTAAGAACAGCGCCAAATTTGTTCGCCACATCAATGTATTTTTGCAATTGATCTGGTTGAATAAAACCCGCTGGAATGCGCGGTGTAATAGCATAACGGCGTTGGCCGTTTTTAATTCGTTGTAAATTTCCTGCGATTTGAGCCATTGTAATCCCCTCTAAATTGTAATGAACTACTTATATTCTATCATATATTTTCACTGTGAAAGTCTCTATTAGCACATGCTAGAGATGATGCGTTTCGACGGTGATGTACGTCCAAACGATACATGTTCTAGAGAGCTAGTAAGAGATCGTTATGAAATGATTGTTATCATCATTTCAAATTACATATACTAGTATAATTCATTTTACAATAAAATAATGTGTCCCAAGCTACAAAAAAGCAAAAATTTTTGACCCTGTTTCACGTGAAACTAAATACAAAAGTACGGCCCTAAACCTTGATTTGGGGTCGTTTTTTCATGGGGAAAAATATTATTCCTCTTTTTGAAACGAATTTGCTTGTCACGAGCCTCCTTTTGGAATGTATATAGGTGAAAGGAGGTGATCAGATGGCTGAACTAAAACGCACAAAGTTAGTGTTACGTTTTAATATCGGTACGGAAGAAAAACCGAAGTACAAAGACGTCACTTTCACACGCGTCGCTGAAGAAGCTACTGATGATGCGGTCAAAATCGTCGGTACCGCATTGGCTGGTCTCTATGAGAACACCATTGCTGACGTAATACGCGTCAACGAAGTATCCCTTGGTCATTAATGTGTTTTCACTCATAATAGTTAGCACATAATGGCTGCGTGAAGGTTCGTAGTAATCCAAACCCTGTGGACCTATCGCGATCATTCCCATCCTTATGTATATGAATTAGAAAGGAGTGCCCAACATGGCTGATAAACGTGTGGTATATCTTAAATTTGCTACAGTCGATGGTAAAAGCGCATCGATCACAATTAGTGGACCTCGCACTGGCCTTACTTTGGAGCAAGCTAAAACGGCAGCTAATGCGCTAGTAGCGAACAAGGTAATCTTAGGCTCTGGCGACGCTCCATTGGCAAGCTTTACCTCTGCCAGTGAAGTATCTACGCAAAGTAAAGATTTGCAATAAAACAACATATCGCTAATGCATAGATAATTCTATCCCATCTGTGCTTAGCACAACTATCGCTGTTATGCGATGAATATCTTATCTCTGGTCATATGATAGCCTCGGAACCTGTCATATGACGCCTCCCAGCGGGCCGCTCTTCGGAGTGGCCCGTTTTGTTGTATAATGAACCTAGAATTATCTTGATGTAGGAGGAACGATGAAGGTTCTATACGATACAATTTTGAAAGCAACTTATACAGGCCGTCCCAATCGTTTTGTGGTGACCTTAGATCTTAATGGTGAAAGCGTACTTGCCCATTTACCAAATCCAGGTCGTATGTGGGAATTGTTATTTACAGGTGTTACGATGTACATCGTGCCTCATGATAAGCCTGATGCGAAGACGAAGTATCGCGTTGTAGGCATTGAACGTGATGGCGTTGTTATCATGCTCGATACGAATTATAGCAATGATGTAGCAGAGCATTTGATTGAAAACAAACTCATTCTTGGTTGGGAACAATGGCGTGTTGTACGTCGCGAATATACGGTAAAACTACATGGGGCGACATCACGCTTTGATTTACTCCTCACTAACGACGATGGTGAAGAATTCCTGTTAGAGGTTAAATCCTGCACCTTGTTCTCCAAGACCGGTGCCATGTTCCCCGATGCTATTACAGAACGGGGACGCAAGCATTTATTGCACTTACGGGAACTGCAAAATGAAGGCTACCATACGGGCGTATTATTCCTTGTACAATGGGACCAAGCTAAATGGTTCTTGCCAGACTACCATACGGATCTAGAATTTGCCACGACCTTTAAAGAAGTGGCACCATTCCTCGACTGGAAAGCCGTTGCTGTGGCGTGGGATGAGACTTTCACAATGCCTACCGTGACGCGCGCCTGCACCTATCCGAGCTATGTTCTCGACAGCGAAGCGCACGATAGCGGCGTATACATCATGGTGATGCACCTTGACCATGAACTAGATCTCGAAATCGGATCTAAGGGCATGATGCATTTTAATGCAGGTTATTACATGTATGTCGGCTCCGCCAAGGCGAATCTTACGAAACGCATTGAGCGCCATAAGAGAAAACGCAAGAAAATGCATTGGCACCTCGATTACTTCCGGGGCTATTGCGAAATGATTGCGGCCGTGCCCATTCGCACAAGTGGACTGCCCCTTGAAAGCTGGAGCCTTACTCACGAACCATACCCATCCATGCCGAGCATGCCAGACCCTAATGATGTAGATGTGAGTGTCGAATGTGCTTTGGCTGATGCGGTGGGTGCTATTGCTGAGTGGGAGGTGCCAAAATTTGGCTGCTCCGACTGTGATTGCACAAGCCATTTGTTTGGTATGACTGAAAATCCAATACATAATAAGGCCTTTATGGATGTGGTAGAAGACTTTAGGATGAACCAGCTGGATTCCATAATTGTTGAGAATTAATAAAGTAGCATATTTAAGATGTGTTAGTAGTTATTTCCAAAATGGAAACAACTGCCTCTGATGATATGTTAAAAAAAGACGTGTAAATCAATTTGATTTGCACGTCCTTTATATGTATTGAATTTGTATAATTTATTATTCTATATTTTAATTTACCTATTAGGTAAATTTCTATTTACAATTTGTTACAAAGGAGTATAATAGAATTAACCTAATAGGTAAATTATTATAGATGGCCATTTATATTGTATCTAGTCTCGTTAGATAGAGAGTCGGTGAGGCTAGAAGATTACCATTAGCCAAGGAGATACGCATATGAAAATTTATAGGAGTAAGACCTTTATAGCGATTCCACCAGGCATGACTATTAAAGAAGTTTTAGAAAATAGACATATGACTCAAAAAGAGTTGGCTTCTCGTATGGATATGAGTGAGAAACATATTAGTAAATTGATTAATGGTGAAGTACCTCTAACACAGGATGTAGCGTTACGTCTAGAACGTGTATTTGGCGTAGATGCAAGTTTCTGGAATGGTTTAGAAGCTGGATATAGAGAGAAAATACTAAAGGTAGAGTATGAAGATTCTATTGATGAGGAAATAAATTTTGCCAAGCCTTTTGGGTATGCTAAATTAGCTCGGTTGGGCATTGTACCAGAAACTAAAAAGAAAGCGGAACAAGTTAATAATTTACAAAAGTTTTTTGAGGTAGCATCTTTGAAAACTGTGGCTGATGAAATGGTTATGCCTTTGGTATATGAGAATATAAAGGATATGGATAAAGCAAAACAGAGTGCTATTTATACATTGGTACAAATTACAAAAGGTGAATCTCGATTTGTGGAGGTAAATCCTTATGATTGTGAATTACTTAAAACCTTTATTCCTCAAATAAAAGAACTTTCACAAGAATCTTTGACTGTGGCTAAAGAGCCACTTAAAGATATGCTAGCGGCATCTGGTGTTATTATTGTATATTTGCCTATCATTGATGATATAACATCTACATGTATTACGTATTCTAAGGGGAATGCCATTGTATTGGGAATACCAACAGCTGAAAATAAGAATTTTTGGCACTTATTAGATGAAGCTTTAAAAGGTTTGGTAGAACGAGATCATCCTCATACGAGTCGTAAATATCGAAATAATGATCCTGTGACCGTAGTGAATTATTAAAAGGGAGAATAGGATATAACTAAGGCTAAGTATAATGCTCGGAGGGAATTATATGATATCTTTAGAAAATGCAATTACCGGAAATGTTATTGTATATCAAGCAGAGAATGAGTCTGTTTCCACCAATGTGTTATATAAAGATGAAACATTCTGGATGACTCAAAAGGATATGTCGAAATTATTTGATGTTAATCCACAAGCTATATCAAAGCATTTAAGCAATATTTATGCTGAAGGAGAGTTAGAAAAAATTGGAACTTGTTCCAAAATGGAACAAGTTCAAATAGAAGGCTTACGTACTGTAAAGAGGCTTACGGATTTTTATAATCTCGATGCCATCATTGCGGTAGGGTATCGTGTAAACAGTAAAAAAGCAACTCAATTCCGTATATGGGCTACGGGCGTATTGCGTGAATATATTATAAAGGGTTTTGCCCTTGATGATGATATGCTAAAAAATGGACGCGCATTTGGCCAAGATTATTTTAAAGAGTTGCTACGAAGAGTCCGTTCAATTCGTGCTAGTGAACGTCGTATATATCAACAAGTGACAGATATATTTGCAGCGTGTGCAATCGATTATGATGCACAATCACCTATAACTAGAGCGTTTTTTGGAACTATACAAAATAAGTTTCATTATGCTATAACTGGTCAAACTGCTGCAGAAATCATTCATAGTCATGCGGATGCTACAAAGGATCATATGGGGTTGACTACTTGGGAATCTGGGCCTGAAGGACGGATTTATAAGAAGGATGTAATCGTAGCAAAAAATTATTTATCTGTTGAAGAAATTGAACAACTAGAGCGAACTATATCTTCGTTTTTTGATTATATAGAGCGTATTATCGAACGACGTGAAACATTTACTATGAAAGCCTTTATTGAAAGTGTTGATAAGTTTTTAGACTTTAATGAGTATCATATCCTAACAAACAAGGGTAATATTTCTATGACACAGGCTCAAAAGAAAGCTGTTAGTGAATATAAAGTGTTTAATACGCATCAGAAGGTAATTTCTGATTTTGATAAGTTTGTAAAAGAACATAGTTAACAATGAACGAGAATATCCTCCATATAGGTCGCAAATATCGAAATAATGATCCTGTGACCGTAGTGAATTATTAAAAGAGTGAAAGTCTTAATCAGTATGTGTAAGTATAGTTAGATGAGCATATAATAAAAGGACGTGTAAATCAATTTGATTTACACGTCCTTTATATGTATTGAGACTTCTATATGAAGTTTATTTTTCTTCAATGGTTGTAGTGTGTTTCTTTTGTGTTTCTTTCATAATGATTGCTACCACTACGAGTACAGCTTCAAAGGCAACAACGACGATGTCTAGCGCAATCATATGGCCCCATGTGCTCGTGAGCCAACCCATGAATGGACCTGAGAAGAAAGAGAGGAAATAACTAGAAGCGCCTACAAGACCTGTAGCAAGACCAATTTGTTTATGGCTAACACCATCTTGTGCGATGGTATATCCAAGTACATAAATGGCATGAAGACCGATACCCATAATAGCACCAACGATATATAGTAATATGGATGCTTTAGGGATGAAGTGGAATATTAGAATACCGCAGATGGTATTTAGTAAAGCTAGTGCCACGATAGTTGGTTTACGACCAAATTTATCGGCGAAGAAACCTAGGATAACGCCGGAAAGGCCACCAATACCGTATACCATGCCAAAGAATTGGCCTGCTTCTGCGGCGCTAAAGCCTTTAAAGGTCATGAACAAATAAGGTCCCATAGAAGCAAAGCCCCAATAAGGTACAATGTTTAAGATTTGGATTAGAACAGCGAGCCATACAATTTTGTTAGTACCAACTGTCTTTACTGCTTCGATAAGATGCATACCTTTAACATCTGTAGAGCTATCAGTGTATTTTTTACGGAACCCAAAGTAGAGTAATGCACCGAACAGGGCTGTAACAATACCCATATTGAGTAGGCCTTGTGTCCAGTCTCCAGTTAAGGATAGACTATAGCCGTAATACGTAGGTCCAACATAAGCACCAATAGAGTAGAAGGTCATCATGAGACCATTGAGCATGGCTCGTGCAGCAGGGAAGATAGAGCCAGCAACAGAGTACATAACGATATTCCATATGCCTTCAGCCATGCCAAAGATGGTACGGGCTAAACCTACTTGAATAGCATCAGATGCTTTTGTAACGATTGCTGTCATAACACCTAAGAAAATCATACTAGATACGAGTAATCGTTTGCGCCCAAATCTATCTGCTAGATAACCTGCAGGAATATCGATGATGGCTTGTCCGAGTGTAAATATAGTACCAATGGTACCTACTTCAATAGGTGTTAATGCTAATTGAGCTGCGATGGCCTTTAAGCCTACGCTAAAGGATAGACGGTTAGCAGAATAGAAGGCATAACCTATAGCTAGTAGTAATAATTGTATCCAGATAATGGCTGGAATTTTGGGTAAGTGAAATTTTGAATTCTGATTATCCATATGTAACTCCTCTCTGTACATTCTATTTATAAAAGTCCATAGAATATAGAATAATGAATAAAAACAAAATTATTGTAACAAGGATAGATAGATTTTTAAATAGGTAATTACTATAGTGCAGGTATTCAATTCATAGTCGGATATTAGATTTATATTCATAATTGTGTTTAGGGATTATAATCCCTAAACGGATAAAAATATTGGTGAATTGGGATTGTAATCCTTAAACTTATTAAAATTGTGTGGAATTGGGATTATAATCCCTAAATATATATATGTGAAATAAAATCTGTAAGAATTAAAGTAGGCTTTCACTAAAAATCCTTATAACAATAGCGCTAAACCCACAAAAATGCTATAATAATATGATGAATTGTAATCAGTGTTAGTAAAATGAGGTGAGATTGTGGCAGACCAACAATGGTCCCATGGGAATATTCATCCCGTTCAGATTGATAAAGAAATGAAGAACGCCTATATCGATTATGCGATGTCCGTAATCGTAATGCGTGCTCTTCCAGATGTGCGCGATGGCTTGAAACCAGTACATCGTCGTATTTTGTACGCGATGCACGAAACAGGCATGACGCCAAATAAACCGTACAAGAAATCCGCTCGTATCGTCGGTGACGTACTCGGTAAATATCATCCACATGGTGATAGTTCCGTTTATGACGCAACGGTTCGTTTAGCGCAGGATTTCAATACGCGCTACCTCTTGGTAGACGGCCACGGTAACTTTGGTTCCATCGACGGCGATAGTGCCGCGGCGATGCGTTATACCGAAGTACGTATGGCGAAAATTACGCAAGAAATGCTCGCTGATATCGACAAGGAAACTGTTGATTTCATGCCGAACTATGATGAAAGCTTGCAAGAACCGACCGTATTGCCAGCGAAGATCCCAAATCTTCTCATCAATGGTTCCAGCGGTATCGCCGTAGGGATGGCGACAAATATTCCGCCGCATAACCTTAACGAGGTTTGTAATGGCCTTGAAATGCTCATCGATAATCCAGATGTGACTGTGGACGAATTGATGACGAAAATTAAAGGTCCAGACTTCCCGACTGGGGCGCTCATTTTGGGCCGGGAAGGCATTAAAAAAGCGTACTCCACAGGTCGTGGCAGCGTAAAAATGCGCGCTCGTGCAACCATTGAAGAAATGGCGAAGGGCAAGCATAAAATCGTAGTGACTGAGATTCCATACCAAGTTAACAAGGCTCGCGTTATCGAAACGATTGCGAACTTGAGCCGCGATAAGGTCATCGATGGTATCACAGCACTTCGCGACGAATCTGACCGTCAAGGTATGCGCATCGTTATCGAATTGCGCGCTGACGTGCAACCAGATATCGTTCTTAACAAATTATATAAACACACTCAACTTCAAGAATCTTTCGGCGTGATTATGTTGGCCCTCGTAGACGGTCATCCTCGCGTATTGAATTTGAAAGAAGTATTGGGTTACTACTTAGATCATCGTCTCAATGTAATCGTACGCCGCACTCAATTCGAGCTTAACAAAGCCGAAGCGCGTGCTCACATCTTGGAAGGCTTGTTGATTGCCCTCGACCACATCGATGAAGTTATCGCTACAATCCGCAGTTCCCAAACTGACGAAATTGCACGTAACGCATTGATGCAAAAATTCGGGCTTTCAGAAAAACAAGCAGTAGCCATCCTCGACATGCGTTTACGCCGTTTAACAGGCTTGGAACGCGAAAAAATCGAAGAAGAATACAAGGAATTGTTGGCATTGATCGAAGATTTGAAAGCTATCTTGGCTAGCGAAGCGCGTCAACGTCAAATCATCAAAGACGAATTGGAAGATATGAAGAAAAAATACGGCGACCCTCGTCGCAGTGAAATCACAATCGACACGTCCGACCTTGATGTAGAGGACCTCATCGCTGACGAAGAGATGGTTATTACCTTGACTAAACAAGGTTACATCAAACGCATGAATGCCAACGTATATCGCAATCAACATAAAGGTGGCGCTGGCGTTATTGGCATGAAGACGAAGGAAGACGACTACGTAACGCAAATTATGCATGTTCGCACGCATAATACATTGTTGTTCTTTACGTCCACTGGCCGTACATACCGCCTCAAAGCGTACGAAGTGCCAGAAGCAGGTTCCCGTAACTCTCGTGGTACCGCTATGGTCAACGTATTGCCACTGGCTGTGGGCGAATCCGTTACGACTATGATCGACCTTGAACGCATCCATGAAAATGTAAACTTATTCATGGTTACTGAATTCGGTGTTGTAAAACGCACGGCTATCGAAGAATACCGCAACATCCGTCGTTCTGGCCTCAATGCGATTAACCTTGACGATGGGGACCGCTTGATTTCTGTAATCGTAACCACAGGCAACCAAGATATCCTAATCGGTACGAAACTTGGCATGGCCATCCGTTGCAACGAAGAGGACGTTCGTCTCATGAAACGTGCGGCTCATGGCGTTCGTGGTATCAAATTGAAAACAGGCGACGTTGTTGTAGGCGCTGGTGTTCTTGAGTCTGATGAAAGCGAAGCACAAGTGTTTACTATTTCCGAAGAGGGGTATGGTAAACGCAACGAAGCGGATGCGTACAATGTACAAAAACGCGGCGGCATCGGTACAAAGAACTTCCGCATTAACGATAAAACTGGCGATGTAGTAGCCGTTGAAGTCGTTCACAATGATGACGAAGTGATGCTCATTTCCGAACAAGGTAAAATCATTCGCTTTAACATGAATGATATTGCTGTGAAAAAAGGCAAAGCCATTTCTGGTGTGAAAACACAAAACCTCGACGAAGGTGATAAGGTAGCAAGCATTGCTGTAATCCCTGCATCTGAAATCGAAAGCGAAGACTAATATCGTATATGTCATATAGATTTGTTTGTATTCTATATGCAAAGCAACGAAAATATACTATATCTAACATAGATATGCACAATTGGCGATCACCTAAGTGGTCGCCACTCGTGTTATACAGGACGAGCAGTTGCTTTATTTATTAGGCCCTGACGTTCTGTAGAGACCAAACCACAATCATGCCCATATATAGTTGAATGAATAAAGGATTGAATAGGAGAGAATGATGAAAAAATGGTTAGCTGCCATCATGGCAGCAGGATGTATATTTTTCGGTGGTTTTGGCGTAGCCAATGCTGCTGATTGGTACTACGTTGATGCGGACACAGACGATTCCGCGTGGTTTATCGATAACTCATCTGTGTTTAAAACAGATTCTATGGCACGTATTTTGGTGAAAGCCAACAATGTAGAAGGTTATACCTATATCTACACTGTTGAAATCAATCGCCCAGATAGCACTTGGACAGAAGTTAACGCTACTGTGTATAGCCAATCTGGTGTACCGTTGTTGAGTAGCAATGAAAAACAAAAACCTGTGAAAATTGAGAAAGATACAATAGGAGCAGAAGTAATGCAGGCCCTTTGGGGAAAATAAAATTTAATTAAATTTGTATGCTTATGTTTCTGAATATTAGTATTCGTATATAGTGTGATAGGAATGGTAGGGATCGAAAACCTCCACCGGCCGGGTCTGACTCCGGCCTGCGGTCTTCGCAGGGCCAAAGTCGGTTTTCGATTCCCTACCATTCCTTTTCTATATTATGAATACAAAATCAGAAACATAAGCATTTTTTATTCCTTAGAATTTTATTTTTCCCAAAGGGCCGGAGAAGGGAGAAAAAGCCTCCACCGGCCGGGTCTGACTCCGGCCTATGGCCTTCGCAGGGACATAAGTAGGGTGTGAGCTAACAGAGGAGCGGAGCGACGCATGGGAGCCACACATCACTTAGTCCTGAACGTAAGATTTCGAGAATCGAAATCCACAGTGAGGGTAAAGTCGTTTTTTCGGCCCCATCAATCCCATTTTGCATCTATCATTTATACAAATTCAGAGAATTGAGTTCTTTTTATCTACAAAATTATTTTCCACAAAGGGCCGGAGAAGGAAGATATATTTTTATTTATTTATCGCCTAAATTGTATTAAAATTAGGGGAGAAATAGTCGTATAGGGGAAAGGTGGTGTGGTATGCGTAGTTTTGATTATCGGCGGCTCGGAGAGTGTCTGTGGGATGGTGAGGTTGTGTCGTTGGTGTCTCAGATTCACGAGTATAAGGGGCGGCAGGATTTGTTTGTATCGCAGCGGCCTAGTAGTGTGGCGCGGCTTGTGGAGATTGCGAAGGTGCAGAGTGTGGAGTCGTCGAACCGGATTGAAGGGATTGTGACGACGAAGGCTCGTATTCGGTCGTTGGTGGCGGATAAGACGATGCCTCGTAATCGGGATGAGGAAGAGATTATGGGGTATCGCGATGTGTTGAATACGGTGCATGAAAATTACGAGTATATCGATTTGACAAGGCACATTGTACTGCAGTTGCATCGCGATTTGTATGCGTATTCCCACAAGGGGATTGGCGGACAGTTTAAGAATGTGCAGAATTCGATAATTGAACGGCTTGCAGATGGTTCTGAGGTGGAGCGCTTTAAGCCCTTGGCACCATATGAAACGCCGGCTGCTATTGATGAGATTTGCCAAGGTGTTAATGCGGTTCTCCAAGATAAATCGGTGGATCCATTGCTTGTGATTCCTGTATTTATACACGATTTTTTGTGTATTCATCCTTTCAATGACGGCAATGGGCGTATGAGCCGATTGCTGACGACGTTGCTCTTGTACCAAAATGGGTACATGATAGGTAAGTTCATTAGTTTAGAGCAAAAAATCGAGCGTACAAAGGACAGTTATTATGCGGTGTTAGCTCAATCCGGCGCAGGTTGGCACACAGGCGATGAGGATGTAGTCCCTTTTGTCAAATATATGCTTCGCGTTATTTTGGCGGCCTATCGTGATTTTGAAAGCCGTATTGAATTGCTGACTATGTCGTTATCTGCAAAGGATCGTATAAAAATCATAATTAGTGCCACTATTGGCAAGGTTACAAAATCTGGAATTCTTGAGAAACAACCAGATATAGCTGTATCTACTGTTGAAAAAGCATTAAAAGAACTTGTAGAAGAGGGCTTTATTGAGCGTCATGGTGTAGGACGAAGTACATTTTACGTAAAAGTATCGCAAAAAATTAGCTTTCACGCAAAATACATTTAATATATGGTATAATAAATTAAATTTGATTTTATACGAGGTGAAATATATGAAAAAATTACTAGGTACATGTTTAGCTGCTGCTGCAATTTGCGCATTCGGTTTTGGTTCTGCTAGTGCTGTTAACTGGCAAGTATTTGGTCAAGATAGTGCAGGTATCACTTGGTCTATCGATCAAGATAGCGTTCAAAAAAGCGATAAAACTGCAACTGTTATGATCAAAGCTCAAGATTCTGAAGGTTATCATTTCATCGCAACTGAAGAATTCAACCACAAAAAGAAAACTGTAAAAGACCAAAAAGTTGTATTGTATAACCCACAAGGTTACGCAGAACGGGAAGATAAAGTTGATGGCAAAGACCGTCCAGTTGTTGCTGGTTCCCCATCCGAAGCAGTTTACAACTTCTTATGGCCTCAACAAGCAAAACAAGGTAAAAAATAATATACACCTTATACGACAAAGCAGCTCGAAAGAGCTGCTTTTTTGTGTTTATATGCAGAGTATGAGTTTGAGTTATAGGACAAAACGTGTGGGTGAAAATCCTTATAACACTAGATAATCACTGGTATGATGAGGACTGTATCTTGTTTTGTAATTTAGTATAACGTAATATAGTATATCGTAATATACTATATCGTGTTATACTAAAGAAGATATAGATAGGATATTTGTTGCATAGCGTAATTTAGATTAACGAGGAGGTGCGATATGGTATTTGTAGGCCGTGAACATGAATTAGCTTCTCTGGAAGTGCAATATAATTCAAAACGTTTTGAATTGGCTATTGTGTATGGACGCCGTCGCGTGGGTAAGACGTATTTGTTGCACCACTTTTTGGCGTCTCATGATGGCGCGTATATGGTGGGCCTCGAATCTGGTGCGAGTAACAATTTAGAGGCGCTTTCACAAGCTGTATATCGTGCAACGGGGATGATTGAAACCGGTAAATTACAGTCCACGTTACCGAATTTTCCAACGATCACGGCGGCGTTGACCCATTTATTTGAGTATAGCTTAGACCATCGTTGTATATTTATTATCGATGAATATCCGTACTTGGCGGAGTCGATTCCGTCCGTTTCGTCTGAGCTGCAGGCCTTGATTGATGCATATAAAAATCGATCTCAGTTAATGCTCATCTTGTGCGGTTCGTCCATGAGTTTTATGGAAAATCAGGTGCTAGGCCATAAGAGCCCTTTGTATGGTCGCCGCACGGCGCAGTATAAAATTAAACCATTTACGTATATCGAGGCCCGTCAAATGGTATCCCATCTTTCCTATGAGGATAGTGCTATCGCCTTTGGCCTTACTGGTGGTGTGGCTGAATATTTATCATATTTTAGGGATGGTGATTCTCTTGATGAAAGCATTATTTCCTTGTTTTTCACACCTACAGGACGTCTTGTGGATGAACCGTCGAGTCTGTTAAAGCAGGAATTACGAGAGCCGCGTCAGTATAATGCCATCCTCAGTGCTATCGCTAAGGGAGCCAGCCGTAATAACGAAATTGCTACTAAGGTAGATATGACGACGGGGGCATTGAATAATTATCTAAAAAGCCTTATTGATTTACAGATCATCGAAAAAATACATCCTGTTGGATCTAAGTCTAATAAAAGTATTTATACCATTAAAGATTCTATGTATACCTTTTGGTATCGTTTTGTAGAACCGAACCAAGGGGCCATTGAAAACTTTAATGGCAAACTTGTATACCATCAATACGTTAAACCTATGCTTTCACATTTCATGGGACTCGTATTTGAAACGATGGCAGCACAATATGTACAGGCGCGCATTCACCGAGGCTCAGTTCCGTTCTTGCCACAACAAATAGGTCATTGGTGGGGCACGGATAGTGCAACGAAAAAGCAAGTTGAAATCGATGTAGTGGCCATGGCGGACATACAAGCAGATCCCAATGCACGGCCTGTACGTCATTTATTAGTGGGCGAGTGCAAATGGAAAAATGAACCGATTGGCCAAGATGTGCTGGGATCACTCATGGAAAAAGCCCGTGTATTACACGGTGAACCATACTATTGGCTATTTAGCAAACGAGGGTTTGGATTTGTCTCAGACGATGAACGGGTAGAGCTCATCGATGTACCGATGATGTATGAACTTTAAATTTTCCTGTTTATGAAGTCCAATAATCTTTCAATTCCTACTAGCCTAGTACGTTGATTGATGGCCTCCTTATTTGTTATGCTAGTAATATAGGAGAAATTAAAACTTTCACAATAGGTATGATTATACAGAACGAGGAGGTCCTCATGTCCCAATTTGAATTTATCGACAAACGCGTGCCAATCGCGCTCGACAACCCGTCCATTTACCACGATATTTCGAAGTGTAAGAATTGCACCTTGTGCCGTCGCGCTTGCGCCGATGTGATGAGCGTGCTCGATTATTACGATCTTGAATCAACCGGTGATGTGCCAATGTGCATCCACTGTGGTCAATGTGCGGCTGCCTGTCCATTCGATTCCATGCATGCGAAATCTGAGCTTGATAAGGTGAAAGCGGCTATTGCTGACCTTGACAAGATTGTTGTTATCCAAACGGCTCCGGCTGTGCGCGTGGCTATCGGCGAAGGCTTTGGCTACGAACCAGGCACATTCTTAGAAGGAAAAATGGTTAGCGCCCTTCGTAAATTGGGTGCTAATTATGTGGTCGATACGAACTTTGGTGCGGATTTGACCATTATGGAAGAAGCATCTGAGCTTGTGGATCGCCTAAAGAATGGCGGTACCATCCCTCAATTCACATCCTGTTGCCCTGCATGGGTGCGCTTTGCGGAAATCTATTTCCCTGAACTCATTCCGAACTTATCCAGCACCCGTTCTTGCATCGCCATGGAAGCGGCCATGATCAAGACGTACTTTGCTGAGAAAAAGGGTATTAATCCTGCAAATATCGTGTCTGTCAGCGTTAACCCTTGTACGGCGAAGAAGGCCGAAACTAAGCGGGTTGAGGAAAACGCGGCGGCTCGTTATTACGATGATGAAAGCCTCGGCATGGATACGGATATTTCCATTACGACGCGCGAATTCATTCGCTGGCTCAATGACGAAGGTGTTGATTTTGGCAGCTTAGAAGACTCTAAGTTCGATGATTTAATCGGCATGGAAACTGGTGCATCTATCATTTTCGGTAATACGGGCGGCGTTATGGAAGCAGCTATGCGTACGGCGTATAAGCTCATCACAGATAAGGAACCACCTCCATATGCGTTGACTCACCTCGAAGATGTTCGTGGTATGAATGGTGTTAAAGAAGCGACTGTACAACTTGGCGATGACGTAACATTGTCCGTTGCTGTTGTACACGGTGGCAAAAATACTCGTGATTTTCTTAACACGTTGAAAGAAAGTGGCAAACACTATGACTTCATCGAAGTTATGGCATGCCCAGGTGGTTGTATTGGTGGTGGTGGTCAACCACGTACTAAATTACCACAAGCTGTGAAAACAAAAGAAGCCCGTATTGGCGGACTTTATAAAGCTGATGAAGAATACAAATACGTGGCATCCTATGAAAACCCAGAAATCCAAGACCTATACAAAAACTTCTTGGGCGAACCATTAGGACATAAAGCACACGAACTACTTCATACACACTATACAGACCGTAGTGCACAACTAGGGGACCGCAAAGACGTGGTGCCTGAAACATGCCCTACATCACCTAAGTACAAAGGGTAGTTAGAGCTAAGACCCTATCAGCCCCTCAAAGCCGACACGCTACTGCGCTTACGCGGAGCCCGAAGTCGTTTTGAGGAGCCGATAGGGTCTTTCTCTATTTACGTTTGTGGTTTAGGTGATGTTAGGGCATTGTTTTGGTGAAGAGAAAAAATCCTCCACCGGCCGGGTCTGACTCCGGCCTGCGGCCTTCGCAGGGCCAAAGTCGGTTTTGGAACAGATGGGGGCTTTCTCTATGTACGTTTGTATGGAGGTAATGTAGTGGCATTGTTTCTGGAGGAGAGAGAAAAGCCGGCACGCTACTGCGCTACGCGGAGCCCGAAGTCGTTTTGAGGGGCCGATAGGGTCTTTCTTTATTTACGTTTGTGGTTTAGGTGATGTTAGGGCATAGTTTTGCATTTATATGGTACGGAATTTACACGTTTGTGATTGTATACTTGTCTTAAGAATGGTATTGTTATTTTGAATGGACTGAGTTGTATATACAAGGTTTGGTCAGTGTAGAGGTTAGTAAGGGGATTAAGAGCTATGATTGACGAACGGATTGTGGAGAATAATATTTTTAGTTTTGCAACGAATGAGTTGTCGCAGGATGCTTTTATTTGTTAGTGTTTGAATTGGATTAATATGCCTGTTCGCGACGATAATGCAAGCGGACGCCAGTTTGGAGCTCGATTTTTATCTCGTTTGTTGAACGGGGGCTATGATGTATCTGGTGTTAACCAGATATATATTTTTAGGCAGTTACTTAATATTGATGTGCTTGTATTGGTTCCAGAATTACAAGTAGCTTTAATTATTGAAGATAAAACATCATCACAGGAGCACGGTAATCAGATCAATCGGTATAAATACTTGCTTTCAAAAACATTTGAATCAAATCAATACAATGGATTGGATATATATCAACATCTTTCAGAGGAGAAAAAGGAACAACAGCAAAAACGTGATGGGACTGCTTGCTGGGGCGCGGTGAATAGTATTCGATGGGCATTACGAGATGAACCGGGAGAATTGGATTTGTCAAAGTATACGATTCATACTGCGTATTTGAAGACGGATTGGTTCAATGATGATGACTGGCATACGGTTCGAGAACTGGAGAAGGATCCAAAGGTTAATACCTATATGGATGGGCCAGAGTTTTTGTCCTTGTTATTATCTTGTCGTGAGTGGAATAATCCAATTTTAATGAGTTTTGTAGACTATTTGGGTTCTAAAATTAGGACCACTATAGAGCATAGCTGTTTTTGGGAACACTATGAGGATATTGATGGGCATATACGTTTTAATATTCAAGATACTGCGATTGCCCAACGGAGATTTTTGCAGACTGTATTTAATCAGCCAAATCATGAAGCACCATTTATGGCCAACTTGAAACAACACGTTGAGAATATTGACGATTCATATGTATATGGTCGCATAGACGATGCGTCTCAAACTCACACGATTCAGTATGGCAGCAGCTTTGGTACCCCTTGGTCTTTGATGCATTTTTGGACACGTTCTCTAGACCGAACTGTTGATGCCGATTATTGGGGCTTTCAAAATACAAATGAGGACAATTTAACCGTTAAACCATATATGTTTTGGCGTATTGATAAAATTAAAGAAGGCCCAGTTTTGAGTTTACGTTACTATACGTGGTGGGAAAAGGGTAAAGAGGATAATGGTGAAAACAATACCTGCTCATATAAAACTCGTGTGTATAACTACATAAATGATCTCATATCATCATCAGAGAAAATTTCTCTTATATTGGCGGATATCAATAAGTTATATGGTAATGAGGCTAACAAAGGGAAGGTCTGGTCTAAGGGCAAGTTATGCAAACAATATGAAAATACTCTTTTGCAATTTAAATTAAACAAGATACTAATCGATTGGAATGATGCGGCTAAGCGGACAGAATTTATATCCTTAATACGTGAATTGAATGAAGAATTAACGCAGGAGATAGAAAAAGTAGAATGGGACATTGTGCGTAAAGGGGTGCTAAAATAGAGGTGACATTATGACAGAGGAAGAGCTATATAATCGTTATCATGAAATACAATCAACATATGTAGAGGTTAGATTTATTGATGGAGAGTCATTAATAGGTAAGTTGGACTCTTTTGTTTCTGGTGTAAATAATGAGCCCGATGAGGCCTCGATATATGTTGGTAGTTACGAATTGTACGCTAGTGAAATTAGTGAAATAGTAGAGCTTCCAGGTTATAATAGTGATAGTGGAGATTTTTTTTAAAAATATATAAATGATTGAATATCTAGACATTTATTGATTTCTTAAAAGCAAGATGAATAGAAAAAGAGTTAAATTATTGATGGCAAGTTGTTTCTTTATGTTATAACAGTAATTACTACTTGTACTATTGAAATGTAGAAATGTTTTCCAGCTTGAGTTAATTCGTGCGGTATTAAGGGACTAATTAAACAACGCTAGTTGTAAAAATAGGTAATTAATTTTGCTAGTTCAAGAGTGGATTATATTAAGGAGAAAATTAATGGATATCGAAACTTTAGTCAACGAGATACTAACGGAAATGAAATGTCCGAAGGACGAGTGGAGAAAGATGGCACTACAAGTGGTAGACTACATGAACCAGTTTTATCCACTCAACAAAACGAAGCACTTCTTTCTAGGGAGCATGCAGATGAAGGTAGCAATATGCGTGGCACGGATATGCCTAGCAGAAGTAGCAGAGAAGGAGTTCAACGCCAAGGTAGTAGATTGGAACCAACTCAATTGGAACTACATAGTGGACGGACGGAGCTTCATAGACAAGGATAAACAGTTTCGCACGATAGAAGAAATCAAAGAGGATTTTCGTCAACAAATTCCATTCCGCAACGACCTTACTTTGAGAGGGGACTACTTCGAGCGTGGGATTCTGCAAAAGATAAAGTAGAGTGTTCTACTCTAGAAACGTTATTTCAATTTAGAGACTTAACTATCACCGATGTGAAAGAAACTATTCGCAGTGATAAACTATCAGTAAAAGACAAAGAAAACATTAATCCGTCATTACTATGGCAAGCCAAAGAATTAGATAAAAAATTTAATATTCCTTATGAAGGTAGCTTAATGCGAGTCATCTATGAAGGCGATAGAAGAAACATTAGTATATACCTTACAAGGCAATTTAGCTCCTGTTCACACAGGGGCTTTATTTGAGTTTGTTTTTTGTTTCTTAGTTTTTCTGAATATATTCATAGTTATTTATTGTATATACTTAAGATGTAGCCAATGAGTTATGGAAATCTAGACAGAGGATACGTCCTAGTAATTTTGATACAGAGATTTCCAGCTTTAGGGTTATACTTAGATTAGTACTTATAGTATTTTGTTAAAAGGAGGAATTAGTATGTTTCCATTATTAGGTGCTGTTGCATGGGGAGCTTTCGCAGAAGGCGTAACATTTGGTGTATCAGTATATCAAGCTGTACGGTCTCGGGACTAATTGCGGTTTGTTTATACAAGAAAGTAGGTGATTAGATGGTTCAATTTGTAGGTTTTGGCGTAGGCTTAGCTGTTTGTATGTTATTAGATGATTAGTATACAAGTAAATGTAATGATTAGTTTAGTATAAGGAGGAATCGATATGTTACCAGTATTAGGATTTTTAGCAGCTGCGTCTGCATGGGAAGTCTTTTCAACAACTGTAACTGTAGGAACAACAATATATCGGGCGACACGGGACTAGTTTAAACTCTGTAATAAAAGGAGGTGTTATATATGTTGTCATCAGTCAATCTTGGGTTAGTTCATGTATGTGTTGAGGTATAATTTTGAAAGTAATAAGTAAATATAAGAATCGATAGATCTATTCGTATGATGTCATATGGATAGGTCTTTTTCTGTATAAAATCGAGAGAGAAAAGCTTTTCTACTACGCTGAAATAGATAAAAATGGATATAAACCTAGTTATTATCTGCATTTTTTGAAAAATAGACTTTTTGGAAAACCTACCCTCATATTGACGTGATTTCAGAAAACCCTTATAATTACTGTATCCTTAGAAAAATCATTTTCTTACAGTATTTACCTATATCCATAGGCCTTGTGGACCAAATGGGAGCGCGTTTTGACCGTTTACGGTGTGAGGTTTTCCAAAACCTAATTTTAAGCCCCATGAATACTGGCTTTGTAAGGACTGCTGTTGCAACAGTACTTACCGTTTACGGTATTGAAACAAGAAGATATTGCTAACAATATTTTTATATTTGAAAGTTGCAACAGTACTTACCGTTTACGGTATTGAAACTGATTATATTAGGCATCTATAGGGACACCAAAATATTTACTATGTTGCAACAGTACTTACCGTTTACGGTATTGAAACAATATTATTTCTCCTTTCTTATTGATGTAAATGTATTTGGGTTGCAACAGTACTTACCGTTTACGGTATTGAAACAATACTCTAGAAATAACTCGAATAGCACAATCTGTTGCAACAGTACTTACCGTTTACGGTATTGAAACTTGATCATATTGTCTATGGGTGATTTGACCGTTCCATAGTTGCAACAGTACTTACCGTTTACGGTATTGAAACTAAACCTGTTGCCAATGATAAATCGGCTACGTCGAGTTGCAACAGTACTTACCGTTTACGGTATTGAAACGTGGTTTATCCACCCCTAATTGTATTATGCTACAGTTTCAAGTTGCAACAGTACTTACCGTTTACGGTATTGAAACTACAGTTGAAGTCTTTTTCATAATTAACAACCATCCAGTTGCAACAGTACTTACCGTTTACGGTATTGAAACAATATTTTGAGCCATCTTCTAATTCTACAATTAGGGTTGCAACAGTACTTACCGTTTACGGTATTGAAACCTTAATGATACCATAATATCTTAAGTCATGCACGATGGTTGCAACAGTACTTACCGTTTACGGTATTGAAACCTAAGATCAGACCAAGATACTTAGTGAAGTAGGCCTCAATGTTGCAACAGTACTTACCGTTTACGGTATTGAAACTTTATTCCATTTAACACGTTCTGCTGGTGTAATATGAGTTGCAACAGTACTTACCGTTTACGGTATTGAAACGATAATTGTTGTCGTACCAAGGGGAAATCTTAACAGTTGCAACAGTACTTACCGTTTACGGTATTGAAACAATAGTATACAATCATAAAACAGTTTACATACAGAAAGTTGCAACAGTACTTACCGTTTACGGTATTGAAACTCAATCTCACAAGCCTGTACTTCCGCAAGTGTGCCACAGTTGCAACAGTACTTACCGTTTACGGTATTGAAACCCAAGAAAATATCCTATTGCAAAATATATTAATAAGTTCGTTGCAACAGTACTTACCGTTTACGGTATTGAAACGCACAGATCTTTTTGATAGCCTCTTTGACGTCGTCGTTGCAACAGTACTTACCGTTTACGGTATTGAAACCATTCATAACCAAAGCCAAACAAACGGCGGTATAAGTCCGTTGCAACAGTATTTACCGTTTACGGTATTGAAACTCTTTAAGCAAGAAGCATAATGGATCAAACATTGTCAGTTGCAACAGTACGTACCGCTTACGGTATATGATATCTAGTTGAGCATTACTAAAACAAATTTTTATAATATTAATGGCATAAATTAAAATAGCCAGTACTACGAAATGTGGTACTGGCTATTATTGTCTAATTTAATGGAAGGTATTTCCTAATGTTAATAAACTAGTGAATCTAATATTTGGTTAGTATATGTGGATTATTTATGTGTATTACAAACTAAATTTGGCTATTAATGCATTTCCTATTATAATTGGTATAAAGTATTGTTCTGTGAAGGTTATATGAATTGGGAGATGTTAGAATGTGGAAATATGCTATAGAAGAAATGGATGAGATAACATATAAGGATTTGGCATGTGAACTTATGAGGATATTTTCTCAGTCTATAGATTTAGAAGATATTACATTACTTAGTAGTGCTCAATATATGGCGTCAGCAGTTATTAAAAAGCAACTAGGTGATAATATTCTAGAAATATTCACACCGTTATGTAAATCGCGTATGTATGATAAGTCATATCGTGGCCTAAGTGAATTAGAGGTTGCAATTGATGGGCGACATTATTTACTTAGCAGAACCTTTTTATGGGATTGTGATTTTTTTATTGTATGTCCTTATATGGAAGATGATAGCTCGGATGTATATGATAATAAGACTGATGAACAATGTTTTTTATATGATTTGAAACTATTGTGTGAACTTGCTCTAGTGCTTTGTGGTGAGGATAATGGTTTTAATTCAAGCCGATATATTATTCAATATTACGTGGACCTCATTGCAATGGTTGAGGTTGGTGAGTTCAAAATAGATATGCTGGGCATTATATGGGATTATGCTTACATGTCTAAGTCTACTAGTGATGATTTTTATGATGAAAGTAAACTATACCTACCGGATTATAGTTATGATGAGGATGATGAGTTTCCACCTGAATTTTGGGAAGCCGTATATAATATGATGGAAAAATAATAGGGCAATAAGGGGAGATCTATATGAATAGTAAATTGAGATGGATATTTGGTATAGTTTTTAGTATTCTTTGTATGTGCTCTTCGATAGCTGTAGATGCCTATCAAAATTCATTAGACAGTACAATCCGAGCTTCGAATAAAATTGTTGGTGATTGGTATAATACTAGTGGGAATAAAGTATTAACCATTTCTAACGGATATATCAATGGTTGTCCTATCGTGGATGGTGCCGATTTCGTAGGAGGATATCCTGGAGCTGGTGTTTTTATTATTCAGGAGGCTCAAGGTAGAAAAGCGATTCATCTGCAGTGGATGGGGTATGGTGAACATAAGACGTTAATCATAAACAAAAAGGTGCAATTAAGTACGATTCCTCAACGACAACATTATGAATCGGTTAATGGTGTATATTTAGGTATGAATAAACAGGAGGTCATAGATTTACTTGGAGTGCCAAGTAATCCTGTTGATAATCGTGGCCGTGAAACATTAAAGTATAGTAATTTGGGAATATCTGTTGAACTTGATCATGGTATTGTGACCGTTATTAACCTTATTGGTGATAATGCACATTTAGAAAAGTCTGGATTAATTAAGAGTTCATCGTTAATTGATTACTATAATTTCTACCAATTTAATAGAATACCATCAGAGCTATCAAAAAATACACTCCAAGGTTGTTTCTCTATTGGACATGGTGAATATATAGCCTTTGATAATGGCAATGTATCTTTAACAATATATAGTAATTAATACGTATAAAAGCTGACAATTTGCATGAATCGTCAGCTTTTTGTTTATTTCGATATTGAATTTTGGTATTTGACCATTAAAAGACAATATATTGATGGATATTATCTGAATTTTTGTTTTAGAGTTTCAGAGTTTTTTAGCTTTTTAAAATACACATCTTGTTTTGCTTTAATGCAGTGGCAAAGTATATGAATTGGTTTGGCACTTGTTTTGGAATAGGTATAGTATAATCGATAGTCTTTTGCCGTTTGCATATGGTATACAGGGTATCCAAGTACATCTATTTTACTATTGTGAGTAGCATCGATTTGTGTGGGATCATCGATTTTGTATAAGCGAATGAGCATTCTATCGATATCGTCACGTACTGATTTACTAGCGCTAGTATAATCTTGTAAGAATTGTTTCTCTAATTCAAAGTCTTCAAACTTTCTTTGTAAAATTTTACCTTCGTTTAAACGATCCTTATCGTTGTCATATGCGTGCTCGTCTTCAACCATTGCTTCTTTGAGTTCTTGGATTTCTTGGACATACTTATTTTCTTTTTCTATCATGCTTTGATTTAGTTTTTCGTTGTCCGTTTCTAAGAGATCCTTGTAGTCTTTAAGGTACTGTGTTTCTTTGTGTAATACTATATTTTCTTTTTCTAGTTCCTTATTGCGTTTATTTAGTGTATCTATTTCATTCGTTTGTGTTTTATATTCTTTTTCGTATTCTTCACAATCACCTAATGCAGAGCTTAATTGTTGATAGGTTTCTTCGAGTTTCTTATTTAGATTATCGATAGTGGCCTGATTGTTACTATTTGCATTCGCTTTTTCTTGCTTTAGTTCTTTTTCAATAGCTTGTTTTGCTTCTTCTATTTCTTGTGCTTTTTTCCGAGCACGTGCTAAATTTTGTGTAACTTCATTTAATTCATCATGTAATTGCTTAATTCGATATTGGTTACTTTTATATTCTTGATATTCAGCTGAATCACTTGTAAACCATAATGGTGCACCATTATCGTCGACTAAGAAACTTTTACCATAAATAGTCATAGCAATGAATACAATAACGGACATCATGGCAGATGTTAATTTACCAGAGGTCTTAATGAGGGAGTATACAGAATAGCCACCCAATGCACACCAGCCAATAGGACCTGCGATAATGGAGACTCCTTTAGCAACTCCAGTGTAAACTGCAAAAGGAAGAGTAATTCCTAAAAAGCTTGTGAATATGGCATGGATAATTGTATTAATAGCGATATAAGCACCAAATGTGCTGCCTACAGTGATGAGTGAACCAATACCAACTCCAGATTTTAGGAAACTATTGCGTAATACTTCACCACTTAAATGGTCAGTTTGTAAGGACTGTTTAATTAATTCCTTTCGATCAGATGATAGATTATCTAATTCTTCATTTAGCTGACGAATCATTTCATCTCGTTCTTGTACACTTTGTTTCTCTAAACTTGTTTTGATAGATTGAAGTGTTTTTTGATATATAATATCTGCTTTTTGATTCACATCTAAATCTTCATGTATTGTTTTATCTGTCTTTGCAGCACTTTCAATAATTTTATTAGATAAATGAGTTAGACTGCTATCTGGTATATCTAACTCATTGCGGACTTCCTCAATAAATAGATTATAGAGTTGCTCTTGCGTATAATTTTGTAATACGTGAATTTCTTCTTTAATTTTATCATTTATATCTTGGTGCTTATCTTTGTCTTGGCGTTCGATTTCCTCATTCGTTTTCTTCGATTTGCCAAAAAAGCTCATAACTGAGTTGATTGCCTTTTTTCCTGTGGTTACCGTGCTATTGAACTTATCTGAGAAAATATTCATCATAGTTTGTTGACGGAGAAGTGCGATTAAATAGGATAACTCCTCTTTAGATGCATTTTGTAGGCCATCAAATAGTATAGGTGATGGATACGTTGTATTTTTAAATCGATTCGTACTCATAGTATATATCTTCCTTTATGCAATATAAATTCATTTAATATTCATAATTTATATAGTATCATATAAAATTTATTTAGAAAATTATTTATGTGAAACTATAATTATGCAAATTTGAATGTATCTTAGTTTTTTTGAGTACGTTAATAATATGGGTTAGCATATAATCATGATGTAGCTAATGAGTAATGAAAAATTTAGATAGAGGTTTGTCCTAGTAATATTGATATAAAGATTTTCATGACTTGGGTTATATTACGATTAATAGTTTGAACTTTAGTATTGTTGAAAGGTGGTGAATATAATGGGAGGAACATTTGGTCGGCCTAGATAATGTTTTAAAAAGGAGGAGTTAATATGTTTCCAGTATTAGGAGTTTTAGTAGCACAGTGTCTGCGTGGGAAGTCTTTTCAACAACTGTAACAATAGGAACAACAATATATCGGGCAACACGGGACTAGTTAACATTCTGTAATAAAAGGAGGTGTTATATATGTCAATTATACTAGGATTATTAGTGCTGTATGTTGTGGTATCATGTTTTGGAGAATAATTTTGAAAGTAATAAGTGAATATAAGAATCGATAGACCTATTCGTGTGATTTGATGCGAGTAGGTCTTTTTTGTAAACTAGTTATGAAATAGGTTTTCTTGGCTTATAAAAGTTATCAAAATAGCGATAAGCCCAGTTATTACCTGTATTTTATAAAAATCGTTCCTTTTAGAAAATCTCCCTACATATTGACGTAAAACTCGAAAACCTTTATAATTACTGTAATCTTAGAAAAATCATTTTCTACCAGTATTTACCTAGGTTCGTAGGTATTGTGAACCGAATGAGATTATGTTTTGACCGTTTACGGTGTGAGGTTTTCTAAAACCTAATTTTGAGCCCCATGAATACTGGCTTTCTAGGACCCGCTGTTGCAACAGTACTTACCGTTTACGGTATTGAAACCAATCACATGCAGATGCCCATGCCATAAATCCGAAGATTGTTGCAACAGTACTTACCGTTTACGGTATTGAAACTACAATGCTCTTCAAATGTGATAGCACTGTTTTTTGCGTTGCAACAGTACTTACCGTTTACGGTATTGAAACCATTCCGATAAATGGATGCAACAGATTCATATGTATTAGTTGCAACAGTACTTACCGTTTACGGTATTGAAACCATAGGTCGTTGACCCACGAGTGACTGATACTTCTAAGGTTGCAACAGTACTTACCGTTTACGGTATTGAAACTCATTTGTGAAGCTATCTACTTCTTTTGCTACATCAGTTGCAACAGTACTTACCGTTTACGGTATTGAAACTCACAGAATACACGCATTAATTCTTTGGCTGGTAGTTGCAACAGTACTTACCGTTTACGGTATTGAAACCTTTCTAGACCTTTGTTGTTTTCTTCGAAATATTTGATTGTTGCAACAGTACTTACCGCTTGCGGTATTGAAACTGCACCATATTGGGAATACTTAACCATGTTGCCACCACCATTGCAACAGTATTTACCGTTTACGGTATTTAATAGAATATATGACAAAACCCCGAGTAGATTAATTTGATCTGCTCGGGGTTTTGTCTTAGTTATTTTGATAAAGGAATCTTCCACTATTAGTTTATACTATGAATGTAAGTAGTTGGTGTTGTTATAAAATATGAGGTTATCTATGAAGAGAAATAGAAAATTAGTATTGAAATTGTAATGATATATAAATATTTGAGAAAGTAGGTGATTGTATGTATCAATTCGTGGGATTTGCCATAGGCCTTGTTGCGTGTGAATTGTTAGATGATTAATGTTAGTCAAATATGTTTGCGTAGAGTTTAGCCGTATAATGCATATATAACTGATGGATGTGGCGTATTGTTACTAAGATAATGAGTCTGATGAGGGAGGTGTTATAGTGACTAAAAATAAAATCGGTTTAGAAAAATAATTGTGTTTTTAGAGAAAGAAGGTGATTCTATGGTAGGATTTGTTGCCCCTCAAACTGAATGGGGAAAACGGTTACAAGCCTGGGGTATAGTAATGTTCTAGGCTATTCGTTTTGTTGTGGCGCGTAGCGTATCGCTGTTTCATAAATAGTATCTAATTGTTGGCGTAGTGGGGATTCGTCTATAATGCGGATTGCATAGCCTAGTTTAAGTAGGTGATGTAGGATGTCCTGTTCTTGGAATGGCAGGTATTTTACTTCAATAGTGAATTCATCAGAATCAATCTCCTTAGCCTTAATTGTGTAATTACTAAAATAGTTAAAGCAGCGATCGACGGCATTATTTGCATCATGTAATGTAAATATAATCGTTTGTTTAGATTCGTTACAGTATGTAATATACTCCTCATCTATATCCATGAGACGAGGTGTTTCGGTTATGGTAATCGTATTGATATCGTGTAATGGATATGTTGTAAATGTGTGGTCTACATGATGATAGGCGATGAGGGTATACCCATTGCTGCCTACGGAATATTCTAGTCGGCATGGAGATACTTCTTGATCTCGGATGATGATGCGTAGATTTTGTTGAATCGCTTGTAAACATTGCATTACGACCGTCATGTTGGACGGTGTGTCATCGGTCATGGTTGGCATTTGCTTCCATGTGCCGGTTGGGAATGTTGTATCTATTGTTTCGAGTGCCGTTGATAGTGATTGGCATAGGTCTTGTGAGAGTAGCCAGTTAGCACGTGTATCTTTGATAAGATCTTTTAAAAACATACGCTCTGCATCCGATAGAATGACAAGTGGTAAATCTTGTAATATTGATGTTATAGGTTCATCTGGAGCGTCTGATTCTATAAGAGCACCAGCTAAGATATGTTCATAATCATCATTACGTAGTGCCTTTTTGTAGAGGGCCGGTGTTAGTAGTCTACGATGATTGATGATATCGGAAATATCTTGCTGTGTATACGACATACCATTGAGTAAATCTAGTTGTAATTGATATTGTGTGGTAAACGTAATGGCATTAATATCATTAAGCATAGAGGATACATAGGTTTTACTGATATCAGGGTCTTTCTTTGATTTTAGGGATTCCTTTGTAGAATCCTCTTTTTTCTTTTGTAACGGCTGAAGAAATCTATTGATTTTTTTCTTCTTTTTGTAGCCTTCTGCCTCTATAAAATCCATTCCAATAGATGCATATATATTATTATAAAATTTCTTTTGTATAGTTGGTTTAGAGGTATTTATAATTTGTAAGTATGGTAAATAGCTGCGTAGTAGTGGCAATAATTGTAGTAAATCCGGTGCCACTAGTTGTGATTCGATATACTCATCTGTGACAGAGATATTTGTAAGATAGTGTTTGAACTGGCGTAAAAATTGACTATATGCTTCTTTATAACCATCTAATGTTAAGAAATGAATGGTACAGGTATCATGTGATATCGTAGTATTTTCTTGACTTGTGGACATATCGGTAGCGTTATATTTTGTCACTTCTAATGACTTGATGCGGTCAATGCGATTACGTTGCATAAGACCATTATTGACACTACACAGGATATTTTTATTTTCTCCATAGTATGTTTGCAGCTCTACGGGGCTAACAATTTCACGAGGTTTGCCCGGCTCGTAAAAGGAAAGACGGACTTTTTTATTACGATGTAACGCATCGGCTAATGGGTAGAAAATATCGCCATCAATTACATTATTGGGATTATTATCTTTAAATGTAAAATAATTATTATTGAATCCGCTAGTAATTGATTCCTGTTCCTCTTTTAGCGATAGGCCTTCTAATAAATACATGATTTTTCTTAGTAAGATATAGCCTGCGGCGGCAGTAATGGACACATTCGTATAGAAAAATACGGCGATGGCTAGCTCTTCTAGTTGAGCTTTAGTTAATTCATCGATGATTGTATTTTTTATACTGTACGAATACCCTTTTGTATCCTCCGTTTTTTCCAAGACACCTAGTGTTTCTAATGTTTTGATTTGACGTTGAATGTACTGTTGATCAATAAGTCCAGGTGGGTCTTGTTTTTTATTTCTTTTTTGAAAGAGTTTTTCCACCAAATCTATATAGTTATCTAAGAATATATCCGAATTTAAACCGGAATATATTTCAGTGATTGTTGCTATATCGTTGTTATAAATATAGGATAAAATACATAATTGTACATAAATCTGTTCTGGTACTGCTGCATAGAGTTCATATAGACTATTTAGATAGTTGTAACCATCAATAAAATCATCTTTTTCTAAGTGATGAATCGATGATTTGCCAATGCGTTGTGTATAAATATGGCGCATTATGTCAAAATAATCTAACCGGCGAATGACATCATCATGCTGGCTTTCTTTTATACCCCGAACCGTTGCTTTTCCCCGATTGTGATTACCAAATGTTAAGCTGCGGATAAACTGACGCATACTGGCTAAATCATTTATATAGTTGGTTGTCGTTGCCATTGTTTCATCCCCCTATCAATGGTGATTTGCAGTTGTAAAATTATTTTCTTAATTATGAATATAACATGATACAATATAAAATGTAAGGTATGAAATAGCAAAAACTTTCACAAATTAACGATAATTTATTACGAAGCAGAGCTACTAGTATGAGCTTGGAGATAGTATGGCAATATACAATGTATTTTTAACATTTCTTAGTCTGGTGACTAGTACGAGTATAAAACAGATAACGAATGAGGATTTTGATGATGATATGCGGGATAGTATTACGACGAATGAATCCGCATTAAAATATGTATTGCATCATACGTGGCGTGAGAAGGAAACGGCAGATGTATCATTTGATAAGATTTTCTTGTTATGCACAGATGATGTGTTGAAAGCCAAGGAAACTACGGGCATTTCTTCGTATGATATATTTCTTAAACAAATGGTGGAGGTATATTATAATAAGGGAAAAAATATTAATACTTTCACCCATAGCATTGAACAAATTCCGTGTGGCGATAATCTCGATGATTTAGACCGCGTTAAAACGAGTATTATTGATGTATCGCGGAGAATCCTTGCTTTTAAAGATAGCGTTATGGGCGATCAAAATGAGGTGCGCCTCTATATGGATACTACGGGTGGGCCGAGAAATGCAGCGATGATTTTGCTCGTTATTAGTCGAATCATGGCGTACCATGGCATTACGGTGCGGGGCGTGTATTACTCGAGTTTAAAACGAATTGATAATGTGCCGAAGGAAATCACGGTGCATCGTATCTTAGATGTGTACAACCTGTTTGACATGATTGCCGGATTTGAAGAGTTCAAATTATTCGGCAGTGCCAAAAAACTGAATGAATATTTTGATGCTGAGGATGCATCTCCATCCAAGGACGAAACGATAGATAGTTCAACACATCAATTGTTGACTGCCATGGATGAATTTTCAGAGGCCATTAATATTTCGAGCCGAGGTGCCTTTGAAAAATCTATAGCTAATCTTGATGAAAGTTTGTCGTTAGTAAAAGCATCTGCTCGTTATGAATGTCGCAGTAAATCGTTTAATCAAGAATTGGTAGAATTGTTACAACAGCCGATAGAAGAATCCTATGCTGAGTTATTAGAACATCATCATAATGATACATCCGATGAATTGGCGTATATCGATTGGTGCCTCGATCATGATTATTTACAACAAGCGTTAACACTGTTCTGTGAATATGTACCAGAATATGTGGTAGACAAGGGAATTATTGAGGTGGATGAGGATGTACTGGCTAATGATAAAGAGTTAGTTAAAGATTTATATAATCCTTCAGATTTACGGTCTACACCGATGCGATTGTTTAATGCTATTAATAAAGCGAGACGACAAATATCAGAATGTGGTGGTGAACCTGCAAAAGAAGAGTTGGCACCAAAATTAGATCGAAGAATACGTAAAGTCTTAAGTGAGATTACTAATGAGCGTGATAATATTATTCACAATGAAACTGATTTATTTCAACAAAAAAAACTTATTGATGAATTAGTTGATAGACAGATACAACAATTAGCATCTAATTGTAGTAGCCTTTTACAAGGAAAGGGATTTAGCTTATATCCGCCGGAAGATGTGGAAATTAAAAACTATACGTTAATTGATTGGATTTATTTTCTCGGTGATATTATGAAATCACCGTCTAATATTGTTAATATTAATGATGTATTTTTGCCGATGCGCTTACATTTTTTTAAGGTTGTGTTCAAGGACTATCCATGTAATAAATATGTTATTATTGATGCGGAGACAAATACAATTCAATTTAAGAATACAGCGAATGAAGCATATCAAGCCGTATGTAATGATTTTATCAACTATATTACAGGTGGCTTTGATGGTAAGCAGTATAAAGGTTTAATTATATATCGTGCTGATACGGCGAACCTTTCACCATTACAATATGCTGAGCAGCTTATTCGATTGTCCAAGGATAATAAGGTTGATTTGTATAATTTGCCAGGTGTTATAATTCCTCATAAGGATTTAGAAAATGTGAGTAATACATTGGTGTTTTTAGAGCAATATTTTGAAATCAAAAAAGCTCGGAATGATAGTAATCATGCTAATAAAGAGGCTCTTTGTAAATACACTACAGCTTGTGAGTTACGAAGAGAGATAAAACAATGTGTTAATCTCGCAAGATTTTTAGGCAGAAAATAATATATAAGAACGGCTAGAAAACATGTGATGAATCTTGTTTTCTAGCCGTTTGTAATTATTTGTGAGTAGTATTTGTACGAATAAAATTGCGAACATCTCGGATTTCAGTAAGGCATAAGTCTATTTGTTCTTTTATGTCCGCACTTCCTTGCCATTGGCCACGTTTTTCTTCTCGTGCATGAGCTGTATCGTTTCGACTACCTTTAAGCAATCTATATAGATTTAAGACGCTTGCAATCTTTTGTATTATCTCTAGATGATTATGTAAACATGGGTGTAATATGAGTCCATCAATATCGTATAGTTTGAGTGGAAATAAATCTATAGGATATTGGTATGTTACTGCTTGTGAAAATAAGTAGCGATATATGTACTCATAATCTGATGAAGTGAGGAGTGATAGAAATGCTTTTCGTATTTTAAATAGCTGTTTTGTTGCATTTAATTGAATTTTATATTGTGGTGTGATTGTGATAATATCATCATAATCTCCTGCATTTCGTAATTCTTGCTTAAGTGCTTGTACGACATATCGTCTGAACTGTATTGGGAATTCGTTTATATCAAGAATATATTGACTATTTACACATAGATTACTGATAAGACGCAAGAATTTGATCGGAAGATTTTTATCATCATTTTCGTAGGTATAATATTTGAATATTGCATCTGCTTCCTTAGCGGCTATGGTGCTAATAGTGGTATTAATACTATCTAGTAAATTTTTCTCAAAATTTGGAAATGATGTATCTTCTCGGGTGATGTTGAAAGCACGGTTAGATTTCCGTGCTGCTGTCGATTCTTTGATGATTTTATTACATTCTCTTTTATAGTCGCCGTTTATATATTCATGAAATGATTTCTTAATCTGATTGATGATTGGTTTGCTTCGTTCATTAACCATTTCAATGATTTTCGCAGAATATGTATTAATTGTATTGAAATGTTCCATATACGAGTTTAGCTCTGAATTGGCATTTACTGGAAAGAGTTGCTCATCTAATGTAAACATATTGGAATCAAGAATGACACGAGGTACAAATTCCGCAAATAATGCAAGTGCTTGTTGTAGGTATCCATTGTTAAGGCACCAGTCAATATAGGCTAAATCATCTTCTTTGTTATTCAATACAATATTATAGTTGTTTTGGATGGTAGGACTCATCATTTTTAGTGCTTCAATCTCAAAATTTTTATGACTTGTTGTACTCATAAGTTGTGAAGCATTTTTAGTGGATTCGATATCTGTTAGAGTTTGATGGATATCTTCCATGGATAATTGGAATAAGCCTCGACTTGAAAGACGAATAGCCTCTGAAAAATCGCTCATTTTTACGAGTAGTGTTTCGACTTGTTTATCAGGCTTTTCCAATGTGTTTACATAGGTCTTTAATGTATCTACACTGCCGAATTGATTAAACTCTGCAAAACCTGTAATCATATCATAAATGTTATAGATAGAGTTCCCTTCATACACTAATATTTCATCACGATTTTTATTATTCATATTAGCGTATAGAATAGATCCGATTTGAATGCCTTGAAATGCTACCAAACGAATGATGGCAATCATCAACATAATTGCTGTACGAGGGCCACCTGATAAGTCAACATGTAATATAACATTATCTTCTGTTGGTAACTCTTTATAGTAAGACATGATTGCTTGGGACATATCGATGATACTATCCTTTAAATTATTTATATCATCAATATCGCCACAATCTATATAGTTAATTGTATCTTCATTCCAAGTTAGGGGTATATGCATTGTATTTATGTAGTTATTCATTTGTTCTTCAAAGATATTTAGCGTTGATATGTCTGATTCTTTGAATGTGTCTACTAGCTCAGGTGTTTTAAAGAAAAAGAGCTTATCTAATATGAAAGTAGGATTTTCTATCAATTTATTATGTAGTAAATATTTTAGTGCAGACTCATTTGTTTGAAGAATTGTATTTAATGGATCGATATCCATAAGATTGATAATTGTTTTTTTTAATTTTTCGGGATTAAAAGTGAAACGTGTATCAAGAGTACTTAAAAATGTTAAATAAATATGATGTTCCATGATATAGCTCCTATTACATTGAAATGAATGAACCTTTCATGAATACTATACCAAATTTTAAGTACTGTATATAGTAGTCTGTCATAATATATCTAGATAGATTTATCAAGATGAATTTATGCCAATATAGTTTTATAGATTCTTTCGTCTTAGTTATTTTGAATATGGTGATATTAGTAATTCATATATAATCAAGTTGTGGGCGATAAGAAATCACTTAGTTGAAAGTATTAGGTTGGTCCTAGAAATTTTGGTGAAATCATTATTACTAATAAGGAGGTGTATTATGTCCCCATTAGCGGTAGATGCTGCAGTTGCAGTGTTAGTAGCAGTGCTAGATGCACTTGATGAAGACTAGTATTAATTGAAGTATTTTCGTATATATTATGAGGAGGTGTTTTATATGTATCCATTTATAGGTTTTGCAGTAGTTTTTGGTTTATGTAAATTATTTGAGGATTAATATTTTAAGTATATTTTTATTAAAGGTGGTGAATAAAATGGGAGGAACATTCGGTCAGCTTAGATAATATTTTATTGATTGTGTCATATAGAAGCTAGGTATCTCCTAGTAACTTTGATGCAGTATTTTTTGTTTGTTAATGTAAGTATGAATTGTTAAGGTTTTAAAAAGGAGGAGTTAATATGTTACCAGTATTAGGATTTTTAGCAGCTGCATCTGCGTGGGAAGTCTTTTCAACAACTGTAACAATAGGAACAACAATATATCGGGCAACACGGGACTAGTTAGCATTCTGTAATAAAAGGAGGTGTTACATATGTCAATTATACTAGGATTATTAGTGCTGTATGTTGTGGTATCATGTTTTGGAGAATAATTTTGAAAGTAATAAGTGAATATAAGAATGGATAGACCTATTCGTGTGATCTGATGCGAGTAGGTCTTTTTTTGTAAATTAGCTATGAAATAGGTTTTCTTGGCTTATAAAAGTTATCAAAATAGCGATAAGCCCAGTTACTACCTGTATTTTATAAAAATTGTTCCTTTTAGAAAATCTCCCTACATATTGACGTAAAACTCGAAAACCCTTATAATTACTGTAATCTTAGAAAAATCATTTTCTACCAGTATTTACCTAGGTTCGTAGGCATTGTGAACCGAATGGGAGCATGTTTTGACCGTTTACGGTGTGAGGTTTTCTAAAACCTAATTTTGAGCCCCATGAATACTGGCTTTCTAGGACTCGCTGTTGCAACAGTACTTACCGTTTACGGTATTGAAACCTTCATGGAATTTATTTAAGATACCTTCGATCATTCCAAGAGGTTGCAACAGTACTTACCGTTTACGGTATTGAAACAATGGGTCTCAGAACTCATTGGAGCCCTATTTTGAGTTGCAACAGTACTTACCGTTTACGGTATTGAAACTTTAGAAAATTTTAAAAATACTTTAATAGAAAATTTTAAGTTGCAACAGTACTTACCGTTTACGGTATTGAAACCCATAGTAGCACCACCACCATTAGAGCTAATAATAGGTTGCAACAGTACTTACCGTTTACGGTATTGAAACTGAACCATTTACTGAGACTGAATTAGTAGAGCAATTGATGTTGCAACAGTACTTACCGTTTACGGTATTGAAACTCAAATACGATAGAATCACCATATGCACTTTCGTTGCAACAGTACTTACCGTTTACGGTATTGAAACTGCCATATGGCTTAATACTATAAACTATATATCATATGTTGCAACAGTACTTACCGTTTACGGTATTGAAACTCTAATTCTTCGTATAGCATAGTATACCTCTTTCTGCGTTGCAACAGTACTTACCGTTTACGGTATTGAAACAATAATCTTCTTCATCTTCATAAATTGAATATGTGTTGCAACAGTACTTACCGTTTACGGTATATATGATGAATATACTCACAAATCTTTAGTTATTGCCTTCATGCTAGAAAACCTTAACCAGTAACATATCTTTTAAAATTTTATGATTTTTAATAACATACCGTAAGTAAATACCCCCAGTAGACAATTGTGTTTACTGGGGGATATTTTAGTTATTTTACAATATTTTTTTTTGTCATAGCTATTATTAAACTAATTTAATGTATAGTATTGCAATTATTGACGGAACTTTATGACTACCCTATAATTAAAATTAACAATTCATGAAATTCTCATGATTTACAAAGTATTTGTAAATGGTTGAGGTGGCATATGGGGACACATAATTTTTCAAGATTAGAGACCATAAATCCTGAGATGTATAAAATGGCTACGGATTCTGAACGGTATTTGTATGCAGATCATCAAATTGCATTAGTTAAGTTGCGCGTGTTTGCTGAAAGTTTTACTAATTATTTGTATAACGACTTACAGTTGCCTAATAATCCTAATGAAAACTTTTGTAGTAAATTACAAAAATATGAATTTTCTAGAGCAGTTCCACATGATATTATAAAAAAATTGCATCTTCTTCGTGTTAATGGTAATGATATGGCCCATAAAGTTATTGAGTGTGATCAAAAGGTGGTTAATCATTGCTTAAAGGAATCATATTTATTGAGTAAATGGCTATGTTTTAAATTGGACCCTACTATTACGGATTATCCTGAATTTGTTTTACCTGAAAATAAACCTTTAGTACATCCAGTTGATTCTATCGATTTGGACGAAGAACTAGAAGCTTTACATCGTGACCCAGATGGTTCCATTGCTAAACGAAACGAAGTATATAGTAAGATTAGTTCTGAGGAACGTGAAAAAATTACGGAGGTACATGCTAAGGAATATGCTGATGTTATTGAAAAGAATCATATCAATTTATATCCAGAAGAAACCGCAGCTTACTATCATTTGGTAGACGAGTTTAAAGGATATGCTTTGACCGCAGATCAGCAAGAATTAGTAGCGCAACTAGAGGATTTCCTTAACAATGATTCGGAACATGTGTTCCTAATGAAAGGTTATGCTGGTACAGGTAAGACTTTCATCCTTAAAGGTGTGGTTAATTATCTTAAGAATGTTGGACGTAGTTGCAGTTTATCTGCGCCAACTGGTAAAGCGACGTTGGTATTGCGTGAGAAAACAGGTCATTCTGCATCTACTGTACATTCTATGATTTACTCTCTTAATACGTTGAACGAATATGGAAGAAATCAAGAGGGAGAAACCTTTAAACTAGTATTCGAATTAAAGGACAATGAAAATCCAGCTAATCATGTGTATTTGATTGATGAAAGCTCCATGTTGTCCGATGCTATGGCAAATAACGAATTCATCCAATTTGGTAGCGGGAAATTATTAGATGATTTAATGTACTATATAAATCTAGATGCTAATGAACATGCTAAGAAAGTCATTTTTATTGGTGATGATGCACAGCTTATGCCTGTTAGAATGAATCACTCTCCAGCTTTATCTGAAGAGTATTTTAAAAAGTTATACGGTGATGAATTTCCTATTCGTTCCTTCCAACTTACTGAAGTAGTACGTCAAAAAACAGATAGCCTCATTTTAAAGAATGCCTTACATATTCGAAATGATTTAGCTCGACATCAGTTAAATCGTTTAACTATTGAGCAAGATGATTCAGAGGTAGTAGGCATTAAGGCTGAACAATTTTTAGACACTTATATGATGAACTGCAATAATAATATGGATGCGCAGACCATTGTGATTGCCTCTAAGAATGACTTAGTAGGTATGTATAACATGATGATACGAGAGTCCTTATATCCTGGGGCTAAGACAATAGTGCCAGGTGATCGAATTATGTTCTCTAAAAATACATTTATCGATGGACACCGCGTGTTTAATGGAGAATTTGCAACAGTTACGGCTGTAGATCATGTAGAGTCTCGTCGAATTCAATTGAATAAAGAACGGATTGTAGATCTTAACTTTAGACATGTTCAAGTCGAATTTATTAATGAAAATGGTATGCGTATTGTAGCACCTACCTTGTTGATAGAGGATTTATTAACATCGCCTAATGCCATGTTGGATGCAGATGAACAAAAAGCATTATATAAAGATTTTTATATAAGAAACACTAATGCTTTAAAATCTATTGCGCAACAAATGAAAGCAGAAAATAAGGATGATGGATCAGAAGAAGAGCATAAGAAAATCCATTTTAATAATAGTCATGAACGGTTGAAATTAATGATGTCAGATCCGTATTTTAATGCAGTTCAGGCTAAATATGGATATGCAATTACATGCCATAAAGCACAAGGCAGTGAGTGGAAACGTGTATTCCTCGATTGTCAGCATTATAACAACATACTATCCGTAGATGGATTTAAGTGGTTATATACAGGAATCACAAGGGCAACGGAGTGCTTGTATTTACTTAATTGGTGGGATAGAAGAGCTGATTCTAATATTGAAGTAGATGAATTGAAATTCGCTGAAAATCAAAAACAACTAACTTCAAAACTACAAGAAGATTGTGCAATTGATACATATCTTGATTTTGAGTTAGCTTCATTGCCTAGTATTTCGCAAGGTATTTGCCGCATGGTTGTTAAGACTTTGGCAGGTCAAGATATTACTATTAAGAAAGTTGTATCTCATGACTATCATGATATCTATCAAATTCAGATTGAAGGTAAATTAGAAGAGTATAAGATTTACTATAATGGCAAACATATTATCAGGAGTATAAGTCCTAGTAATAAAAATAATTCTAATCAATTATATACTTCACTGAATATGTTGGTAGGATTGTTGATACAAATGGATGAAAAACCACTTATGGAACAAACACAAAATGTGGAATCGATTGTTCAACGAGCAGTATATCCAGAACCATTTAAAGAGTTTTTACAAGCTTATAGCGAACAGTTAGAAGCTAAGTTGCAAGAACATCATATTGGAATTAAAGAAATCAAGTGTGCTCCGTACCGAGTTCGATATACTTTCAAAAGAGGTATAGGTACTATTACGATGGATATCATTTATAATGGTAAAAAACGAGTTACGAAAACCCAGTTTATAGATAGCTTATGTAATGATTCGGACTTGGCTGACGATATTAAATCCGTTTTGGAAGAAGGAGTTATGTAGCTATGGAAACTAAGACGAAGTATACGAGCAAGGATGTTTTTGATTTACGTCATCAAGATATTGATCGTGCATTCGAGTTAGCAAAAGAATTAATGAACATGGCAGGTCATGATGCATGGAATATAAGAGCCTATGCGTGGTGTTTAATTGATTTAATTAAACGCGGAGTTAATACAAATCAACTTGAACATTTAGAAGAATATTGTAATGAATTACAAGCTCTAGAAATTGATAATTCTAAGGGAACTGAAGAAATCTTGCTTAAACAGCGTGAGTTTGCTATACGGATGGCTAGTCCAGAATATAAAGGGCTTCAGGAGATTAAGGCCCTTAAGGACGCCAATAAATTTGTGGAGGCGGCCAAACGAGCAAAAGCATTAGTGAAACAATTTCCGGATAATTTGACTGTTAAACGCTCTTATGCTTGGCGTTTATATACTCTCTTAAAACAAAAGATAAGTGACAAAGTCGTTAATTTTGATCATGTTGTATTTTATTTAGATGAGATTTTCTCATTGGGGCTTTCAGATGAAACTTTATTGATGCGGTGTGTATGGAGAAGTATCTTATCTTTTAAGGATGAAGAACAGCCTATTAAATTATATATGTATGCGTTACAAACTGATTTTAATTGTTTTGAGTATGAGGATTATAAGACTAGCACTTATACCGATGCAGATGGGAAACAACGCGAAGGTAGTTCTTTAGTCTCAAGAATTTTGAAGAAATCCCTAGATGGTATTAATAAAAAGGTTGATGAGGATAGCGTTATTGCATTATGTGATATAGCAACATCACAGTTAAGTAAGTTACATGAAAATACATTGTTTTTGAAATGGAATATTGCCAAAGCGTTAACGATGGTAAATCAGCTTGACCGTGCTCAAGCTATCATTATTAAGCTATTATATGACAAACCTTATGAATTTTGGCTTTGGAAGGGATTGGCAGAAACCGTAGAAGGTGATGCAAAGCTCGCATTGGCATGTTACTGTAAATCGATACTGTGTCAAACAGATACATACTATAATGGTAAGTCAAGACTCGGCTTGATTAAGCAGTTAATCGAATTAGAATGGTTTGATATAGCTAGTTCTGAAACGCGGTATTTGATTAAAGCTAGACAGGAAAAGGGGCACAAGATTGAAGACATATTAAATCAATATGTGAAAGCTTCTTGGTATATGCCGGATAGTAAATCTGTTACTGATGATTTTTATATTGAGCATAGTGTGCCTGCATTGGCATTGTTGTATAAGGATTTACCTTGGTATGAAGGAATTGTTGGGACGACTTATACAACTGAAAAAGGAAAAGCTACTAATATTATTGTGATGAAATCCAATTCTGAGCCACCTAAGGAAATTCATGTTAAACCTTCTATGTTACGTAATATATCTAAAGAATTTGGTACACCTATTCGTGTAAAAATGAAATGGACTGGATATAGTAGTGGTGACATTTTTATGATTGAGCAGACTGATGCGACAAAGGAGTTCCCTCATCATATTGGTATTGTGAATCAAGTGGATGCCCGGCGTAATCGTGCTTATATAGTGGCCAGTGGTGATGTTTTACTTGTCTATACTGTTAATGAAAGCACTCCTTTACAGGTAATGGATGTTGTATCTGTTTCCTATTCATCTGCTGAACGTAAGGATGGTACCGTTGTAAATAATGTTCTTTCCTGTGAAAAGGTAAGGCAAAACCCACCTAGTTCATTAGTTATGGATTTTGAGAATATAGTAAAAGTTGTTACTGGCGGGATTGCTTTCACAGAACGTACCAATGTATTTATAGAACGTCAACTAGTAGATGATTATAAATTGGTTAGTGGTGATGTAGTTGCTGGTACTGCGATTCGCTCCTATGATCGTTTAAAAAATAAATGGGGGTGGAGTGCCGTAGAAATCTCATCTGTAGATGTGGAAGGCTATAAAAAGCTACCATCATACTCTAAGTATTAATCTGTAGCGAAATGAATTCTTCCTAGTTTTTTTGAATACGTATAATTTGATACCTTTGTTATAATAAACACATCAGTTAACACTGAGTACTTAGTGGTGCAAGGTGCGAATGTAAAAATTTCTCCTTTCGGTAAATAATATAAACTATATCATTAAAGTTCGTTCTGCCTCGCACCTCTAAGCATAGCCTTGTCCGTATGGTAACATATGGGCAGGGCTCTTTTGTTTTATCTAATTAGTATATTGTTCTTAGTTATTTTGATGAGATTAATTGGTCGATGTGATATATACTATACACAGTTGATACGTTATTGAATGAATAGGAGGTGGACCTATGTTATTATTATTAGCATGGTTGTTATCTGACTAGTTTTGTCAGTTTATGGTATTGAAACTCAATCTGAGTTACCTTCCAAGTTTGATATTGGAATATGCTTGTTATAACAGTGCTTATCGATAACCCCGAGTAGATCAATTTGATTTGCTCGGAGGGGTGTTTGTCTTAGTTATTTTGATAGAGGGATTTTTACTTATTGGTTTATACTATGAATGTAGGTTGTTGTAGATTGTGAGGTTAATGAACATGAAACGAAATTTAATTCTAAAGTTATAGTTGAATGAAATGTATTTAATCATATTATTAATAAGGAGGTGTTATACTATGTCCCCATTAGCGGTAGATGCTGCAGTTGCAGTATTAATAGCAGTGCTAGATGCACTTGATGATTAGTTTCTACTGAATTAAGTATGTGTTATGTTTGTTGTATAAGGAGGAATGAATATGTTTCCATTGGTAGGTGTAGTAATGAGCCTTGTAGAAGGTGCGTCTTTTGGCGTATCAGTATATGAAATATTTAAGGATTAATTTGATATAGGAGTAGGAGGTGTATTATGTCCCCATTAGTAGTAGAAGCTGCAGTTGCAGTGTTAGTAGCAGTGCTAGATGTACTTGATGAAGACTAGTTTTAATTGAAATATTTTCGTATATATTATGAGGAGGTGTTTTATATGTTCCCATCTATAGATTTTGGTTTAGTACATGTATGTGTTGAGGTATAATTAAAAAGTGAATAATGAATTAGATAATGGTTAGACCTATTCGTGTGATATCATGCGGGTAGGTCTTTTTTATAATATACTATCAGTGGAAAAGGTTTTCTTGATCTATAAAAGTTATCAAAATAGCAATAAGCCCAGTTACCACCTGTATTTTATAAAAATCGTCCCTTTTAGAAAATCTCCCCACATATTGACGTAAAACTCGAAAACCCTTATAATTACTGTAATCTTAGAAAAATCATTTTCTACTAGTGTTTACCTAGGTTCGTAGACATAATGAACCGAATGAGAGCATGTTTTGACCGTTTACGGTGTGAGGTTTTCTAAAACCTAATTTTGAGCCCCATAAATACTGGATTTCTAGGACCCGCTGTTGCAACAGTACTTACCGTTTACGGTATTGAAACCATGATGGTTGGCAAATTTCTTCTATACCATAATGTTGCAACAGTACTTACCGTTTACGGTATTGAAACCTACAAACTTTTCCTCCTTTCCTTTTGGTAGACGATCGTTGCAACAGTACTTACCGTTTACGGTATTGAAACTCAAATAATGTACCACAATCTACAGATAAATCAAATGTTGCAACAGTACTTACCGTTTACGGTATTGAAACGCCTTCTTGTGGCTCAGGCAAGCCTTCGATTTCTCCAGTTGCAACAGTACTTACCGTTTACGGTATTGAAACAGCCGATTGTAACTACGTCTTGTAAAGTACGATTAGGTTGCAACAGTACTTACCGTTTACGGTATTGAAACTTATATCCATTTTCTATCAAGAGTTTAACCTCTGCGTTGCAACAGTACTTACCGTTTACGGTATTGAAACAATCAATTCTTTTGTAGTTCGTTTATCATGAAGTTGCAACAGTACTTACCGTTTACGGTATTGAAACTCGAATGGTGAAATAACACCCAAATCCTCAAATCTGAAAGTTGCAACAGTACTTACCGTTTACGGTATTGAAACGTCCTAAATCTTTAAGAGCATATGGTAGCCAGCATTTCTTGTTGCAACAGTACTTACCGTTTACGGTATGCGACGAAGGGTGCGAGGCAGCAGAGAATCGAAGTGACGATGAGGCCCGCACATCTCTAGTCTCTGACCGGAGGGAAGGGAAAACAAAGGTGATAAGATAACAGTACTTACCGTTTACGGTATTGAAACTATGCTCCCTTTTTGCTAAAAACGTATTTAACGTTATCAGCAGTTGCAACAGTACTTACTGTTTACAGTATTGAAACTAGTTTGCATATCCTTTATAAACGGAAGATACTAAAATTGCGTTGCAACAGTACCTACCGTTTATGGTATTGAAACGATAAATTAATTGGCAAATCGGCTTTCTTTGCCAATTTGTTGCAACAGTACTTACCGCTTGCGTATGCGACGATGCGACATTAGTATTTCTAATTTAAAATTACATATCTATTACTAAAAGAGCTGTGCTCTCTGTGTTGTAACAGAGGCACAGCTTTTTCATTCCTAGTTTTTCTGATTATTGTACCTCTCTCTAGATTTGTATAATGAATGTAGTTAATGAGTTTGTTATTAGTTTGGAGGTGTTGTATGCAGTATCTTATTTCATATGATATTTCAGATACAAAAATCAGAAACAAGGTTGTAAAGTATTTAGAGTCATTTTGCTATCGTGTTCAATACAGTGTATTTTTATGCTCGCATGTACGTGTACGTATTGAAACAATTATAAAACAATTAGAGAAATTAACCGGAAGTGATATGACAAAGCGATTGCTTGTGATTTCAATTTCGGATACGGCTAAGACACCAATATGGTGTAATCAGTACCTTCCTGTTAATGAGGGGCCTGTATTAATCATTTAATTTGTAGGAGGTGGTATACATGGTAGAAACAGTATATGTAATGACACCCGGTGTGTCAGTTAATCAAGATGGTGGTTTGTTAGTGTTAGAACAAGATCATAAGGTGTTGCGAGAATTGCCAATGGCGACCATTGGAACGTTAGTAGTTGGTCGAACAACGCAATTATCTACGCAAGTGATGTATTCTCTGGTGCAGCAGGGTTCTCTTATTCAGTTTGTGGACCATGCATATCGCCTAGTTGGTACATTGGGAGATGAAAAGACATCACTATCTAAGTTATTGTGGCAAACACGATACTTTCAAGACGAATCCTTTGCCCTAATGGGGGCTCAGTATATTGTACAGAAAAAGATTCAAGCACAAATCTTTATATTGGAACAGTATAGTAAAACTAAAGCGTTGCCTAACTATGATTTTGTGCGTAAGACCTTATACGGTCTATTAAAGCGTGTAGGTAAAGTTAGAACTATTGATGGTCTGCGTGGTATGGAAGGATTGGCGTCTAAAACCTATTTTTCTGTATGGGGTGCATGCCTTTCTGAGCCTTGGAAATTTACTGGCCGTAAGCGTCATCCAAGTCCTGATCCTGTGAATGCATTGCTTAGTTATGGCTATTCATTTCTAGAACGTGAGGTACGCTCTTGTCTTTTGACATCCGGCCTTGATGTTCGTATTGGTCTGCTACATAGCACGAATAATCGTAAGGATAGTCTCGTTTATGACTTGATGGATTTAGTACGACAAGAGGTGATGGATCGTTTTATTTTAAAAGTATTAAATCGCCACATGGTAAATGATACAGATTTTGAAATCACTGAACGTGGTTGTTTTATGTCTAAAGATGCTCAAAAGAAATGGGTGTCATTATATGAGTCGTATATGACAAGCACAGTTAAGCGGTTTGGTGGGATATCACCACGTCAGTGGATTCAACAATGTGTAAGAGAATTTATGAGTTATTTAGACCGAATGAGTGATATACATACAGATAGGGCTGTAAAAACTGTTTCGTAATCATAAAACTTTCATAAAGTGCATGATTATAAGTGATTTTTTTCTCAGTATTTGCTATTATTTAAGATGAAGTATAAATGAAGTTAAGCGTATCGCATTTCATGAAAGAGGGGATTCCATGTTTATTAACCACACGAATCATCTGTCCCAGTATTGGTCGGATACACAGCTCGATGCAGGGCGTCAATATGGGATCATTATGGACATGCCATTCCCTCGGATTGATCCGATGGCATCTTCGGCAGACATTAGTCAGTTGGCGCAAGAATATGCAGCGCGTATTATCGCCTTGCATCCAACGGCGGTGCTCTGCCAAGGGGAATTCATTTATTGTCACGCCTTAGTGGAACGATTGCTCGCTGTCGGGATTACCGTTGTGGCAGCTACCAGTGAACGGGTGGTCGAGGAATCCTACGGGGATGGGGTGAACGAGAAAATCGTGAACTTTCAGTTCGTCCAATTCCGCGAGTATTGTCGCTAATCCGTGTTGTGTTTTATAGGTAAGGAGTGAGCCTATGCAAGTAAATGCGATTTTGTTTGATGTGCAGTCTATTCAAAAGTACATCTTCGCGAACAATAAACTAAAGGCCAATGTTGGGGCTTCCTATATTGTGGACCGATTATTTGAGAATGTATTGTGCGATGATGTCATTAACAATATGGGGGTGGCGGCGGATACGACGTCTTGGTTAAGTCGTGGTGAAAGCCTTGCGGCATTGCCAACGCCTGTGTATGTGGCGTACATCGGCGGCGGTAATGCTTTGGTGTTGATTGACGAAGCTCATGAAGCACTCGTTGCGGATATGATTAAGCAGTTTACCACTCGCGTATTGACAAAATATCCATCCCTCAAGGTGGGTGCTACATCGGGAACAATTACCCTTGATAAGGACAAGTTCTCTAGTGATTTAGGCGTATTGTATGCACAATTAAAGACTAATCAATATACCCTACATCCGATTGTGACACCTGCCAATACGGGCTTGACGACGATTTGCGATTTTAGCGGTGATGTAGCGGATACAACGGAACAAATAGGTGAAAAACGCCTTGTATCTACGTCCTTTTCTGCTAAATTCAACGCCTTTGACGCAGCCAATAAACGATTGAGCCTCGACCTATTCGGCACAGAAGATACAGAGTGGGTATTCCCATCTGAACTTGAAGACTTGGGTCAAAACCAATCGACAGACAATAGCAAAACGGGTATCAACGACATTGCTATTGTTCATATTGACGGTAACAATATGGGTGCTCATTTTAGAGCCTGCAAAACATTGGAAGAGCGCAGCGCCTTGTCCAAGCGAGTTCATGAAAAAACATTGGCTAGCTTTAAGGCCACAGTAGAATGGATTATCGATCACTATGATGTGCTAGATGCAGAATTGGAATTGAAACCAAACATGATGCCAATTCGACCTATCATCGTAGGTGGTGATGATATTACATTCATCTGTAATGCTCGTATTGCGGTGCAAACGTCACAATTCTTGATGCAACAATTGTTGAGTGATGCGGATGGTATGTCCATTGCGTCCTGTGCAGGTATTGCTGTCATTCCTACATCATACCCATTCTTTAGAGGCTACGAAATGGCGGAACAGCTCTGCGATAGTGCGAAATCCAAGATGCGTGTATACAATGAATCCCATACAATTTCAGAATCCTGCTGGATGGACTTTGCCTTCCTACATGGCGAAACAGCGCCAACATTGGAACAATTCTTTGCCAATGAATATAGCAGCTTAACAGGCAATATGCACTTTGGTCCATACCGTGTTTATGGCCGTACAGAATCCGTAGCCTCTGGTGATATAGAAGGTTTGCCTCAAGTATTGGATTGTACAGCTCAATTCAATGCTGGTAAGGTAATGGCTCATAATAAGGTGAAAGAATTGCGTTCCGTATTGCAAGATAATGAACATATGTGGACCGTATTCCTTGAACAATTGCGCAACACAGGGGCATCATTGCCAAATGTAGCCGGCTGGGAAGCTTTCACAGACAAACTATGGGCCAAGATTGACGGCCATATGCGCACACCGTATACGGATGCCATTGAATTGATGGATTATGTATTGCCTGGATTGGAGTAAGTATATGTACACATTAACCATACAATTATTGTCGCCAACCATGCTGATGTCCGGCCAAGGCGACGTGAATACGGACAGCACCATCGTTCATGACCGTTACGGAATTCCTTTCATTCCGGCGAAACGGGTGCGCGGTGTGTTATATGAAAGCGCCCTTGAGGTGGCGGAAATGATGGAAATCGCTAAGATGACGGCGTTCACGACGGATGATGTGAAAGTCCTATTCAACCGTCTAGAAGGTGTTACGGATGAACCTAGATTGTCCATCTCAAATTTGACCATTTCAGATTATGACGTGGTATCTCGTGAACTGGCGCAACTAGAGGAACAATATCCAACAGTATTTACCAAGGACCGCGTTCTCGAAGAATACACATCCATGCGGTATTACACATCTATCGACCAAACGACAGGAACCGCTATGGAAGGAACCTTGCACAACTCTCGCGTGCTTAACAAAGGCCTTACCTTCAAAGGCCACATCGATATAGAGGATATGACAGATACGGACCGCTATATTTTGAGCTGTGCCGTTCGCAATATGACGGGCATCGGCGGTAAGCGAAACCGTGGGTTCGGTCAAGTGGTATGCAAAATCGATGACAAAGCATTTGATGTAGATACAATAGGGGGTAAACTATGGAACAAGTAAATATTACGGTCACTATACAATCCCCAACGCTCATTGCCAATTCTTCTACGGCAGGCGTGTTGACCGCTACGCGCGGATCCATTGACGGACGCATCTTGCGCGGCCTATTTGCCACTCAGTTTATTAAATCTCATAACCTTGGCAAAACAGCGCATATGAATAAGGACTTTATGGATTTGTTCTACGGCGATTTACGTTTCGTGTCTGCCTATAAAGATACGGTGAAGGGTACATCATTCCCTGCGCCATTGAGCTTGCAAAAAAATAAGAATGCCGCTAAAGAAACCAAGTTTTTATCTAATACGGTGGTCGATTCATTTTATGCAAAACAAGAATACGATGTACCAGAAAAACAAAATCTACTTGGCTTTAAAGGCGTAAAGGGATTTATCGTACTAGACGGTACAGAGTGCAGCCCGGTTTCTGTGGAAACAGCAATCAAATTGCACATGTCTCGCTCATCTGAACAAGAACGTGTACAAGGCCGTAGCAGTGATGGCCGTACAGTTTTTAACTATGAATATTTAGAACCAAATCAAGTATTCGTTGGATCCGTGGTAGGTCCTAAAGAGGCTTTGGAATCCTTCGTTCGCGAATTCCCTAAGGATTTGGATTGCCATATCGGTCGTTCTCGCCGTACGGAATACGGTCACTGTACCGTTACGATTGGCGATATTACGCCTGTGCCAATGGCAACTAGTAAAGGCAATTCCGTATATGTACGTTTGCATACGCCATTGTTACTTGGCACGGAATCCCTTCACGATGTAGTGGGTCGTGCGATGGCATCTATTGGTTCCGACATTACCATCGGTGGTGTGTTCGCATCGTACCAAGAGGAACAAAACTTTAATAGCATCTGGGGTGTTCGTAGCAGTGCTGAATCAGCTGCTTCTGCAGGTAGTGTAGTAGAATTGGTGAAAGCCTCTGGCTGGTCTACTGATGATATAGCCGCATTGCAACATATCTTATATAACGGTATGGGCGCTCGCGTGCAAGAAGGGTATGGCCAAGGCCGCCTTTGGACACCATTGGAAGGTACGATGGTGCCATTAGGTAAGGCAAAAGCAGAAATACTTACGTCTTTACACAAACCAACGCGCCGTATTGCGAAGAAGGTATTGGAAAAACAAATCGTCTTGAATGCACGGTTACATGCTGCTCACGATGTGGATACCTATATTAAACGTACCATGGATGCTCGTGGTATTTCCAAGCATTTCGCTTCTGTGTTATTGGCTGAACTCGGTACAGATCATGCCACTGGCCATCGCCAATTGCAAGATTTTGTAGAGCAAACTAAGGCGGATAAAAAGGTGCTTGAAAAGAATTTGCGTGAATTCCAATTGGAACATGCATACACGAGCAGTGAAACGAAACGCGTTAATTTGATGGATTATATCATCGATTTTGATGCAAACCTGTTAGTGAATGCGTGCTTGTCTAAATCTGGCACAAGCGGTTCCTATTACCAAATTCCAACAGAACTCATCGATATGGTGGGCCTCGATGCAGCGAAATTAGCTGATACAGTAGCTTACGAATATTGGTTGTATTTCTTTAGACATATTAGAAAAGTTAAGTAAGGAGGACCGTCGTATGTTAAACTCTGCAAGTATTATAGGACGGTACACTCTGACTGGTACTGTCAAACTCATGAGCCCACTGATTATCCGTGCTGGCGTGAGCAATGATATATTGAACGATACGGTTGATGATATCGTGGTGACCTACCATGATGGGCAACCATTCATTCCTGGCACATCCTTGGCTGGTGTATTGCGTCAAGCCTTGCAAGGTCTTGTACCTGATGCGGAATTGGTACTATTCGGCTCTATCGACGATAAGGGAACTCAAAGTGCACTACAAATCAACGACATTCCTTTAGAAGATACGAATATTGTCGTACGTGACGGCATTCGCATTGATGATGTGCGTGGTGTAACCGTAGATGGCGCTAAATATGATTTCGAGGTGATTGAATCCGGTGCTACTGGTCAATTGCGTATCGATTGTGTTACCCGTCGTTGTCACGAACAACAAGGCGAGAAAATGGAAAAGGCCCTTGCTGCCTTGGCTAATGCCTTGCAACATGGCATCGCTATCGGTGCTCGTACGGTGAACGGTTTCGGCCGTGTTGCTTGTAAGGATATTGCCTTAGAGCACTATGACTTTACGAAACCAAAGCATGTAAAAGCGTGGTTAACTGGCAAATCTGGTGCCTCCGTAGCCATTCCTAAGCAAGCCCTCGTAGCTGACCGCGATTTAGTTATCAATATGGATGCGTATTTAGAAGATACGGTGCTTATTAAATCCATCTTTGAAGAAGCCTGGGGAGATAAATCTGTAACGCTTTTCGTTCCTGGTACATCCGTTAAAGGGGTATTGCGTCACCAATGTGGTCGTATCCTACAAGCTATCGGATCGAATGATGAACTCGTTAATACGCTCTTTGGATACAGTAATGACGATGATAAGGATAGCCGTAAGGGCCGTGTCATGGTCGATGAAATCTACTTTGATAAACAGTTCAATCAAGAGGAACAACCTCGTATCCGCGTGGATCGTTTCACCGGTGGTGCCATGAATGGCGCCTTGTTCCAAGACCATCCGGTGCGTAATACTAAGGGTGATGCTGTGACGTTCCCATTGCGCATGACCGTTAAGAACTGCAATGATGCGGAGGCCGGCCTTGTGATGCTTCTCGTGAAGGACCTCATGACGGGTCAAGTTACATTGGGCGCAAATCGTACAATCGGTTATGGCCGTGTGCAAGGCAAATCTGTTACCGTTCAGTATCATGGTGAAAGCTATACCATCGACGGCAACGGTAAGGTAACTGCTGGCGAGGCAGCTCATCTTGAAAACTTAGTGATTGCGTTGCAACAACGTATTAAAGAAACGGTAAACGGCTAAGGAGGTTGCTATGAGTAAAGAATTACAACGCCAAGAAGGCGTATATACGAAAACTAGCGGCACCTGTGGCGCCCTAGCAGATATGAATATCGCTTCTGTTGCGAAGGAACATATGCAACATGATGGCCTCGTCGTTATCTGGTCTGTGCACGAAGTAAAATGGGGCTATTACAAGAATGGTGCATTTCAATTCTCCGATGGTTCCACTGCTGTTGAACATGCCTATTTGCAAGAGATGCGCATCTTTAACGATACAGAAGAATTGCGCATTACCGTTCAAAATGGTTCCGTAGTATATCGCTACATTTCCGATGCATCTGGTGAAAGCGTATCCTACGTGGATTCCACATCTCGTATGATCGGTGAAAATGATGCGGGCTATGCACAATTGCATGACATTGACGGATTTACCCATTTGGTTGATACTGGACGTAAGCTTTCACAAATCATTCCTGTAACAGCTACAAAACAGTATTGTTATTTAACAACACGCAATTATATTGGTTATTTAAATAATCATCAAGCGAGCTATACCGATTATCGGTATGTGAGCATCGTAGACAAGGAGGCGTAGTATGGCTAAGAAAGCAAAGAATAAACATGCGGCTAGTGCCGCCTTCTTTCAACGTGTAAATGGTTCGGATTTTGATATCAAAAAGGCGACGGAGCCGCGCGGCGGTGGCCGTGGTGGTCAAGGTCGTTCCGGCGGTTACAATAATTCCTATGGTAATAGCGGGGCTAGAAGCAATGGCAATAGCAAATATCCGTCTACACCTGCCAGCGCATCGTACAATTTTGTGCGCTTGCCAAGTCACGTGATTCCTGCCGAATTCTATGACGGAAATTTTGAAGGCGTTACAAAGGACGTTATGGATGCATACCGCGACCATGTTACGCAAATGGGTACACATACTGGATATATTGACCTCACCATTACAACGGAAACACCATTATTCATTGGTGGTCCATCGAAACAAGAGGATACAACGCCTCTCGAATTTTACGGTGGTCAAAACAATCCAACCATCCCAGGCTCTAGCCTTAAGGGCATGGTAAAAGAAATCTTTAAAATCGTAACGGCTAGTAGCTTTAGACCGTACCAACGCGGTACAGGATTAGGCGATTTTGAAGATAGATATCTTTATTTCCGTGACTTTGCGAGCGCTATTAAATCTCTTAAAGAATATTATGCAGAACGCATGGTGGGCATGGAGAAAAATGGTAAGGGTGAATACAAGGCTGCTACAAAGGCAACACCTGGTTTCATCATTCAAACCGTGAATAATGATTATTTTGTTGCTCCTAGTGATGCTAAGAAATGTTCCTACATGGATAATGACGGCATGGAGCTTAAAAAGGATAAGGCGTCCATCGATTGGATGAATACGTATGTAAACATTCATACAGGCCCTATGCGGTCTAAAAAATCTTACATGCGCATTACTAAACCGGGCAACTTTGATAAACGCATTCCGATTCCTCAATCTTGTATTGAAAGCTACGCAGACGATAAGAACCGTGGCACATTAGATTTGTTAGACAAGAAAACGGGGAAATCTGGCGAAGCGGCCAAAGAGTATACTCATTGCTCGGATGTAAAATTTGTCGTACCTTGTTTCTTTATTGAAAAAGATGGCCTCGTTGAACATTTTGGTCATGGTCGTTTCTATCGTATTGCTTACGATTTGAAAATTAGTGATCACTTGCCAAATTCCTTGGAACAACATAATAATGGCGTAGATTTGTGCGATAGCGTTTTTGGTTACGGAGATAACTGGGCTGGTCGTATATCCTTCTCCGATGCACACGTACAGGGAACGCTTAAGATGTGCCCATCCGATTATCCACATCCATTGATGGGACCAAATCCAACATCATTCCAACTTTATTTGGAACAAAACGTGGATGACCATAATACGTATAATCATTGGGGTCATGAACATGCATCCTTGCGTGGTTATAAGATGTATTGGCATCAACCGCTTGCAAAAGCGAAGGACTGGACGCGTACAGCCGAAGAAAAAGAAATCAAAGGCACACGCAAAATCCGTCCTGTGGATAGAGGGGTTACTTTCACCAGTCGCATCCATTTTGAACGCCTTAGCGATGTAGAACTCGGCGCGTTGCTTATGTCTCTTAATTTAGATCAATATTCCGGTGGACAACGTCGGACATATTACAAACTCGGTATGGGGAAATCTATCGGTTTTGGTAGCGTTAAACTCGACACAGATGTAACGATTTTTGATAATACTAGCCGTTATTCTGTCTTGTTTGAAAACGATACATGGAATACTGGCAAAAGTACAATGGATAGTAAAGACTATGTAGAAGCGTTTACAGCTTATTGCGATGATGTGTTAGGTGCTGATAAACCAGCATATAATGCAATGCTCGATGATTTGTATATGATGATGGATTGGAATATTGCCAATGGTCCGAATGCGGTTAAGAACTGGACCGAAGGTATTTCCATGATGACCATCAAAAATAATAAGATGGATGAACGCATTAAATATCGCAGTAAACTGGATATGCCGAAATCCTTCATCGAAAAGTGGTCTAAATAATGCTAGGTACTGTAACATTAGCCCTTAAGGCGAAGAACTCATGTAAATTGCCTGAATTTCCAGGTCGATTCCTCCATGCGGCCGTATTTTCTCTCATCGGTTCTATCGATGAAGCGGCAGGTACGTATTGGCATGATGTATCGGGTATCAAACCATTTACCGTATCATTGCAATATGGCAGAAAACGCCGTGATGCTACAATCCAAAAAGGGGATATGGTTTACTTACGAATCCGTGTGTGGCATCGTGAGTTGTGGTATATTCTCGAAGAGATACCACAACCACTATCCTTACAAATTGGACCACTTGAGGCAATGGCTGTAGATGTGCAATATGAGGCACCCTTTGATCTTCCGTTATCGGGAGAGAATACTTTAACATTGGTAGAACGATGCCTTGCGGCTAAGCCTACGAAACGGGTGGAAATCGATTTTGTTACACCTACATCGTTTAATGGCACTTACGGAGACATTACATTCCCTACGGCGGAGCTTATCTTTGCATCCATAGTGGATAAGTGGAATGCTGGCGATGAGGACCAAACCTTGGACAAAGCACGCATTAAAGAACTGTGCGAACGCATCGTCCTAACCGATTGGAAAGGGCACACTAAACGCGTGTATTTTGGTCGTGATCGAGGCATTACCGGATTTGTGGGTGGCTTTACATTCAATCTGTCCAAACTAAATGACGAAGAACGACAGCTCATCACTATTCTAGCAACCTTTGGTCAACACTGCGGTGTAGGACGATTGTCTAGTCAAGGACTGGGGCAAGTAAAGGTGACGTTGCATAGAAAATAACGGCTTCAAAGAAACCTGCTGGTTATCGATTCTGATATTCAGCAGGTTTCTTTTAGTTCCTAGTTTTTTTGATTATCCCATTAGGTGAAAACTACGTATAATGAAATCACAAGTTAAGCCTACGAGTTAGAGCATCATGTAGCATGGTCGTTACCTCCGCGACCCATATCGTTACAGCATAACGATATACAATACACAGACCCTTTGATCGGAACCGTCCTTGCGGCGGATGCCATGGTGCTTTAGCTGGTGGGCTTAATCTATTTTTATTTTGGTATATTAGTTTTGAGATTCATATTGTTGAAGGAATACTCTATTTGATTTAAATAATGCTTGTGATAATAAATGAATAGGAAATGAATTAAATTATTGACGTAAAATCTATAAACCCTTATAATAACTGTATCTTAAGAAAAATCATTTTCTTCCAGTATTTATCTATATCCATAGGCCTTGTGGATCAAATGGGAGCGTGTTTTTACCGTTTACGGTGTGAGGTTTTCCAAAACCTATTTTTAAGCCCCATGAATACTGGCTTTGTAAGGCCTGCTGTTGCAACAGTACTTACCGTTTACGGTATTGAAACAATTCCAAATCTTCGCCCTCTACATTTGTTTTACAAGGTTGCAACAGTACTTACCGTTTACGGTATTGAAACAAGTTCTTAACACCATATGTTGCATATAAACTTAATTTAAGTTGCAACAGTACTTACCGTTTACGGTATTGAAACACAAAACTCTGGAGAGACAATTCCATAGAAATTTTTGTTTTGTTGCAACAGTACTTACCGTTTACGGTATTGAAACATACGTTGAACTTTTTTAGACATTTCTAATGCAAAGTCAGCAGGTTGCAACAGTACTTACCGTTTACGGTATTGAAACTAAAATCTCATATGCTGCTATGCTCAAAGCAGCTGATAAAGTTGCAACAGTACTTACCGTTTACGGTATTGAAACCGTTATAATATCTCACGACATCGGACGCTACACTTGTAGGTTGCAACAGTACTTACCGTTTACGGTATTGAAACGAGATAGTTCGTCAGTTACGATGCTCATTAGGTCAGCCCAAGTTGCAACAGTACTTACCGTTTACGGTATTGAAACATGAGTACCATGACTCATTTCAAGAACATTAAAGTAACGTTGCAACAGTACTTACCGTTTACGGTATTGAAACTTAGTTGCAATGATATTCTTAAACCCGATGTCGTTGTAAGTTGCAACAGTACTTACCGCTTGCGGTATTGAAACTCCTCCTTCATATGCTTCTTAACAGATTTAACTGCATAAAGTTGCAACAGTACTTACCGTTTACGGTATTGAAACACTGCTTCAATCGGAACTAATTTGTAATCGTTCGCCCATTGATAGTTGCAACAGTACCTACCGTTTACGGTATTGAAACTGGATGATATGGTGCCTTGAAGCTATTCATGTCTGCTAGAGTTGCAACAGTACCTACCGCTTGCTGTATGCGACGATGAGGCCCGCACATCTCTAGTCCCTGACCAGAGGGAAGGGAAAACAGAGGTGATAAAGCAACAGTACTTACCGTTTTATGGTATTGAAACAAATCAAAATCAATACATGCGTATTGTTTTTTACGTGTTGAAGTAGCACCTACCACATCAAAAGCATAATTATTATTTTAGAGCTGTTATACAACAGCTCTTTTTTGATTCCTAGTAAAAGTTATTTTCGCTATATTTTTAATCTCCCTATAATGAACTCATAAGTTAAGCTCACTGATTGTGACATCGTGTGACATGATATATACCTCCATGATGAATACACAAATAAAATAGATTTTTTATAAAAGTAATCCTTAGATAATGTACTGATGTTCTTTCAGTGGCTTAACCTAATTATGTTGTTTGTATATAAAATAGGAGAGACTAGTATGCATCATATTACAATTAGCACCACAGGTATGTTTGATGAAATTCGCCCATCATTGGTTGCGCCTGTAGAGAAAAAGGAGGCTCCCACATTTATATTTGCTTTGAATTTCTCTACTTATATAGATGAGTTCGATAGCAGCAAAAAATATGAACTAGAGGATCAAGATATTAAATTCGAGCGTAAACGGATTCGCGAATTTGTTAAAGCCGTTTGCAAAGATGAGGACAAGCCTTTTGAAGAGTGTCGTAGTACATTGCTTTCTGCTTTGCCTGAATTTATTCATTATGGCACCTACAATGGAGTGCCATTGTTATCAACACCACGAAATGGATCGTATGAGATTTATGCTATGTATAAAAGTGTTGAAGGTCGTAGATTAATATTTCAAGAACGTGGTTCTTCCAAGGAAAGAGCTCAATATGTATACGACCATATGTTACGTTATTTTATAACAAAACTGTTTTCTAATATGGGGAATTTTGGATATATATCAGATTCAATTAACATAGAAACGCCTTTATCGGTATATACTATACAGCAGACATTAGATAATGTAGTTAAGGATTATATTCCATTTGATAGAATCCAAGTATCATCTACCCCTACTCAGTATGTAATGAATAAGTCCAATCAAGTTTATTCTGAATTTCTTCTCATTGCCGATGCCTTGGGTGCTTACATGGTGCAAGAAATGAAGGGCGATACAGAATCTGAACAGTTAGTCTCTTTATCTAGCAACCTATTTTTCCGCGATATTTGTAAACCGATGTGCAGACTATTCATAGATTCTAGTGATGCTCATATATCGGTATATGATGAATGTAATTCTTGGGTGGATAATTTAATAGAGCAGTTTTGGTATAGCAAATACACTGCATTTCGTAATACACTACGTGAAGTACCACGGTGTGATGATGGGGTATTAGCATACGTGAAAGCTAGTACAGTGTTTCCATTAGTAGAAGCGGCTATTAAAAAGCTTTCGCTATCTAAGCTCGGTATTGAACTACATGCTAAGCAAGAGCAATATAAAGAATATCTAGATTTCTTGTTGGCCTATGATAAAGATGTAGATTCACTAATAGCAGAAATGCATTCATCAAACAATAGCTTGCAAACGTATATTTCTGGTTCAATTTTAGAATTGTATAATCAATCTCTATTCCCTAAATGCGATTGTCCTCCTAATATAAAAGGGAATCTTAATAGTGAAATATGTTGTCAGATATATTGTGCCATTGATTCATGTAAGCATGCTATTAGGAAATATCATATGTATGAACGTGTTTTTCCTATCGTGGACTACCTAGATGCACTTGTAAGGAAAATTGATATTCCTTCGACCGACTCTTGGGAGCATGAATATATGTTAAAAGTATCTCGCGTATCCAAGTGGTATAGAGCATTAGCCTATGCTTTCACAGGTCGTAGCGAGGCTGAAAGTATTTTTAAGGAATTGATTCAGGATCAGGAAGAGGAACCGTTAATCTATCATTGTGAATCAGAAGCATTTGTAGCGGATATAGCAGAACCAGTAAATGCATTTTCTTTAGATTTCTTGCATTATGCATTATTGCAATATTATGTGGAAACGAATAATCGTAAGAGCTATGAACGATATATTGAGACTACATATCCTTCTCTTTCCCCAAATCACTTTGATTTTATGAGTCAAATGCATACATTGCTAGGTAATATAGATGAGACGGATTATGAAAATTATAATAATGGTCTATTCTGTCTATGGATTAAGGCGTTGTGGCACTTTTACTTAGATCGTATTGATGAAGCATTTTGGCATACATTAGCATCATTATGGGATACGAACTATAACAATGAAATGTGTTTGTGGAATGCACATGATTTTACCGCTCATCAATTAATCCTCACGTATCTCGTTAAGTTTGCAGCTCATTTTGGTGATACAAATCGCATGGAAAAGTATAGAGAATATTTAGAGTATTATTTTGATTCCTATATATTCACGGATGGCGCTGAACTTGGATATGTTTGGAATGAACCGGAGTATTATACAATGGCTCAAGTTAATGAGCAGTTAGGAAACATGGAACTTGCTCAAGAGCAGTATGATAAAGCTTATGCTCTAGCTACTTATTCACAAGCTAAGTGGAAACATTTTGAAGCTAAATATGGGAATCGTTGGGGGCTATCTACATATGTAGAACCTAATGGAGACAAACATAATCTAGCTGGGTGGCTTACAAGCTATTCACCAGCATTTTCTACAATCGATGAATATAAAAAGGTGTTAGCATCAATTATGAGCTATGTGTTTAGTTGATTGCTGGCAATTTCCTCCTACAAACACAAAAAACTCTATCCTAGATCTTCTAAGGTAGAGTTTTCATCTATAAATCTCTATAATACGATACTTATTGTATCGTATATTTGTTTGGTATATAATTAACATAAGATAGTTGGACGAGGTTGGGCCTCTCTTCGTTATTGAAGGGAGGGGTAAGCCTATGAGTGATTATGAAATCATTATGCTCCTATTACAGGTGATGACCGTGGTTATCGCCGTTGGGGCGTTAATAGCGCTTATTTGTCTAGGAAAAGACAAATAGCCCTTCGTTATCTTTGATAATTTGATAACTGAAAGGCCATTTCTACATGTATATGTAATTTAGAGATGAGCCTGACGTGTCTACTCGTCTGACTATCTTCTTATATTATAACGACGGTTTCATTCATCGTCAAATATAGATGATCACAGTCGTTGTTGCTAGGATATTAATAGAGTTTTTTGTCTCTTGAATTGTCAAGTCAAATGCAACTCTACTGAATGATAAACCTCGTATGGAGTTTTCCAATTTAAGCATTTGCGCGGTCTAAGATTTATTTCTTTCATTTTTGCTTCAACATAGCTATCTGATTGATTAATATCCACAGTTTTCGGGAAATATTCTCTAAGCAATCCATTGGTGTTTTCGTTTGTTCCTCTTTGCCAAGGATGATGTGGTAATGGAAAATAAAATTCTACTAAATTCAACTCCTGACTAATTTCTGCATGTTTAGAAAACTCTTTCCCTCTATCTGGAGTTATTGTTTCTAGAGGTTGATTTTTTAAAAGCTTAATCATCGCTTGTTTGACTAAAAATGCATTCTTTTTTGCAATTTTTTTACATAGCAGATACCTACTTTTTCGATCAGTTAATGTTACTAAGCAAGCCTTACCAGTCTGCCCCATAACTGTATCAGCCTCCCAATCACCTAATCGTTCTCGATTATTTGCAGGATCTGGTCTATCTGTAATTAAATTACTAATTTGAATTTTTCCACGTCTTTCTTCATAATTTTTTGTATGACGACTTTTACCACGATGTCGTAGTTTGCGAACAACTCCTCTATTTCCATGTGATAGTTCTTTTTCATCAAAACGACCATTATATATTTCCCTGTAAATTGTATTGTAGCTAATAGTGAAGCTTGAATTTTCAAATTTCAATCGAGAGGAGATCTGTTCCGGAGACCATTGATGTCTCAAAAATAAATTCTTTACACATTCATATAGACTTGGATTATCTAGCTTTTTTCTTGGTTTACAATTAAAGCGTCTATTTTTATATCTGTCATGGGCTTCACAAGGTATGTACTCGCCATTTTGACTATTTCTTTTGATTTCTCTTGATATAGACGATTTATTTTTCCCAAGTAAAATTGAAATTTCTGTTTGATTTTTTCCTATATCAATAAAATGTTTTAGAATTTCGCGCTCTTTTAGTGTAAAATGAGTATAATGATTCATGGCTCCTCCTGATTTTTAGATGTCTTTGCAAACACTATTTTATCAGAAAGCCATGAATCTTTTTTTAGTTGCACTTAGATTATAAATTCAAGCTAGAAAAAGAGAAATAGCCTTTCTTTATCTGAAAAATCAATAACAGAAAGGCCATTTCCTAATATTTTATGTTTTCCGAGATGAGCCTGACGTATCCACTCGTCTAGCCATCTTCTTATATTATAACGATGCTTGTGTTCATCGTCAAACACAGATGAACAAACACGTTTTCATCTAATGTGTATGTCCTATCATTAATTATGTAGGACATACATTCTGAGCTGTTTTAAACGGCTCTTTTTTTGTTCCTAGTTTTTTTGATTATCTCCCCATAGGGAATCTCCGTATAATAAACTCACAAGTTAAGCCCATTGGTTGTAACATCAAGTATCATGATTTACCTCCTTTGAATGAATATATAAATAACCCCTTTTTGAAAAGCCGCGTTAAGCGGCGGACAAAGTGGTGTTCTTCCGGTGGGCTTAGCCTAGTATGTTGTTTGTATTACTTGAGTTATATGAGTTGTTATACACGGAGGTCCTTTATGGAACGATTTACTATTCAGAAAAATGATTTTTTATCCCATGATTGTGCCGGTTATTTTCACCTATATTATGTAGGGTACGGGCAACCAGGCAATCCGGATTATTTGAACACCTTGAAAAATATATTTGTTTCTACACATCCCGATACGTTGCGAGCAGCCTCTAGGCAAGCCGCATCGTTGATGATACAGGATATTCCGCAGGTTATGGATGCTGAAGGTTTGGATACGGCCATTCTCATGGCGGTGCCACGGTCCAAGTCTGGTATGTGCAATTGGCAGCTCGGGTTTAAGGCCGCTGTACGGAACACTGTGAAAGCTCTACAGGGCGACAATTTATCCGTCATTGACGGTACGGATTTTATTTTCCGCCATACGAGCACCAAGATGACGCACTTGCGTAAGCCTGTGTCCAATTTTGATAATACTGGTAGTGAGCCGTACCCAGGGATTACCAAGGATACTTGCGATATCCAGAACGAGTCCATCAAGGGGAGAACGGTTATTTTAATAGATGATATTTATACAAAAACAGTTAATGTTGACGAAGATTGTATTCAAGCATTATACGATGCCGGTGCGGCGCGCGTTGTTTTCTACGCCGTAGCCTACACCAATCGAAATGCGTATAGAAGGGGAGCATAACATGAACATTTCACCTATAGCTTTGAAAATTTGGGCTGTTCAACAAGCCACCAATCAGATCAAATCGCGAGCTAGCTTTCACAATACGTGGAAAACAGCCGATGAATTCCTTGCCATGATGGACGATATCCCTCACATTGATGAGGTGGTGCACAGGTTGTCCGTAGCGGCCGACGATATGGACTGGATGGACGGCGCCGTGTGCTGCTTTGATGCGGATTTTCCTATTGTGAATACCAGCGCGCCCAATGGCGACCGGCCCTATCTCTTGTTCTACAAGGGCGACCTTAGCCTGCTTGGCGATTTGAACCGCAATGTGGCAGTCATCGGGTATACGACGCCTACCGATGAGCAGGTGGCCCGTGAAAGCAAGATTGTTGAGCAATTAGTTCATTATAACCAGCATATTGTGAGTGGCCTCGCTAAGGGCTGTGATGGCATTGCCCATACGGTTTGCATGGATTGTGGGGGCAAAACCATTGCCATCTTGCCATCACCTTTGAACTCTATATTCCCTGCTGCTCATCGCGATATGGCAGAGCGCATCGTTGAAACAGGGGGCCTCATCATTACTGAGTATTGCGATGAACCGCATAGCCGGCACGAAGCCATCAACCGCTTTGTGGAACGAGATCGATTGCAAGCCTTATTTGCGAAGGCGGTCATCCTTATTGCTAGTTATGAAGGCCGTGATGGGGATAGCGGGTCCCGTCATGCGATGGCAAAGGCTAGCAAATATGGCCATATGGCATGTGCCATGTATAACGCTGCAACTGATGATAATGCACGGGATATGAAATTAAATCGCAGTTTACTAGCATCGCAACAAGCACGGCAACTTGTGGCGGCGAAGGGTAAAGCAGATACATTGGCAGTCACTGTCGAGGATATCGTTCAATTAGTGAACCCCGCTTTGGAACTCGCAGATACACTGTTTTAAGTCCTGTGATAGGTATCCTGTGTGGTTACAGTGCCATTACAGTATAGTTAGAAATATTAGGCATAGTTAGAAATCATAGGTATAGTTTGATAGAGGAGGTTCTATGTTTCACATCGTCGATGTAGATAACACATTGGTGTTTACAGATCAATTAAATACAGCCGGTTATGTGTACGCCTTGGCCCAGGTGGGACTAGAACCACGTACTACTATACCGGACCGCATTACGCGGAATGTGGTGCGTAGCTGGTATCCAGAGCTTACAGACCAAGAATTAGGATTCATCACATCCCATAAGCAGGCCTATGTGCGGACTCATTTGGAACAAACCACGCTTAACCTTGCAATGGCGCATTTACTGATTACCCAAGGTAGCGAGCATTGCGCTCTGTGGACTGCCGCTGATCCAGAACGCGTGCGGTTGCTATTAAACTTTCACAATGTAACGGATTACAAGGCCATCCGGTTTAGCGATAAGACCGCAGGCGATGTGGTTCACGCCATTCAAGATTTTTGCTCGCTATTTCAATGCGGGCCGAAGGATTTATGTTTTTATGATGATGACCCCACCGTAATTCAGCGATTGCTAGATTACGGCGTATCCGTCATGGCTGCATAGTAGGTGTGTTGCTCTCAATATGGTATCCTTTTGAGGACTCCATATTTTGACATCACAGACTAAAAGACGGGGATAGATTAGAATGATAGATAGAGTTTTGTTATATAGGAGGTATTATGCATCACATTACGATTAGCACAACGGGCATATTCAATGCCATCCGGCCATCCTTGTTCCCGCCGATAGAGGGAAAGGAAACGACGACGTTTTTGTTTGGCTTGGATTTTAATACGGGTGGAATCATTCCATTTTATGATGAGGAACAAGACGATGTGGTTGTCAATGGTCCTCATGTTGAGCTAGAGCGGCAGCGGATTCGCGCGTTCGTTAAGGCCGTATGTGAGGAGATGGGCAAGCCCTTTGAGGAATGTCGCAGCGCATTCTTGTTTTCCTTGCCCGAGTTTATCCGCTACGGTACGTATAACGGACAGCCTCTATTAGAAAAGCCTCGTACGGGTGAGTATGAGGTGTATGTTTTGTATAAAAGCCACAGAGGTCGCAAGTTATTATTTCAAAAGGGTCGCCCACCTAAGGATGAAGTACAATATGTATTCGACAATATGCTACGTCATTTCATAACGACCGTGTTTTCTGATGAAGGGACGTATGGCTATTTATCCGATGTTAAGCATATAGAAACGCCACTATCCCTTGGCGTGTTGCAACAGTCATTGGAGGACATGAAGGCTGCGGACGCGGATATATTCAGTGAAGGTGTTGATGCCTTTTCGGTGCCAAATCATTACGTAATGACCGAGCCTACACAGGTTCATTCTGAATTTTTACTCCTTGCAGATGCGCTTGGCGCCTATATGGTGCAGGCCATGGATGGGGAAACGGAATCGGAAGCGCTCAAGACTATGTCGAAGGATGTATTGTTACAAAATATTTGTGAGTCCATGTATAAAATGTACATGGGGCCTTCTGAAGAGGCAACTATTGATGTTTATGATGAGTGTGAACGCTGGCTGAATCCGTTGATTCGGCAATGTTGGAATAGCCAATATACGATGGTCCGTCGTACCTTACAGCAGGTGCCTACTTATGATGATGGCGTGCTCGGTTATGTGAAAGAACAGAAGGTATTCCCTCTTGTGGCACAAGTGATTCAGGAACTGTCTACATCAAATCTCGGTGTTGAATTGCATCCGAGGGTGCATCAGTATAAGCAGTATTTGGATGTCCTCGTTCCCTATGTGGACCGCGTGCAGGACTTGTATCGCAAGCGGTATGTCGGGGTGGGTGATGAGCTCTTGTCTGTATTGGATGAATCCAAGCCGTTTGGTATGACTAGTCATTTTGGTATGGATAGTTCGTTTAGCCTAGATGATTCAGCTGACCTAGATGATCCATTTGGATTTAATGACCCCTTTGGCATGAACGATACTGACGACATGCCACCGGTAGATGTGGATTTATGTTGCCACATATTTTGTGCGCTTGATGCGTGTCAGCGTGCCATTCGAGGCGAGCGCATGTACCATAATATGATTCCTATCGTGAATTTCCTAGACGATGTGGTTGCTCATGCGGATATTCCATCACCGGATTCGTGGCAGTACGAGTATATGTTGAAAGTAGGTCGTCTATCCAAGTGGTATCGGGCGTTGGCCTATGCTTTCATAGGGCGTAGTGAGGCTGAAAGTCTCTTAAAAGAGTTGATTCAGGCCCAAGAGAAAGATCCGCTCGAGTATGAAAGTTATTCAGATGCGTTTATTAATAACTTGGCAAATCCGTCGAGTGCCTTTGACCTTGATTATTTACAACTTGCGTTGTTGCATTTTTATGTAGAAATGGATAATCGTTTAGGCTACGAACGCTATATTGAAACCGTGTATCCACCGCTCTTCTCCATGCGTTTTGACTGGATTAGCCAGATGCATGTGCTACTAAATGAGAATGGACATGAGACGGAAGACGAGTATACAGAGGGCAATCACTATTGGAACTATACGAATGCGGTGTTCTTGTTGTGGCTCAAGGCCGTATGGCACTTTCACCTAGACCACATGGACCAAGCGTGCTGGGACGAACTTGGTACCTTGTGGGATGCAACCTATGACAATCCAAGCTATGCGCGCCATACGCAGGACCATTACGCGTACCTTGAATGCGTCAAATACATGGTGAAATTGGCCGTTCATTTTGGCGACACCCGTCGGGCCGAGATGTATAAGCGGAATCTACAAACCCTTATCGATGAGGAGTATCAATTTGGCTGGGCTGGCACGGCACTAGGCTATCCATGGAATGCGTCGGATTATAGCATTATGGCTCAGATTAATGAAAGCCTAGGCAAACTAGACCTCGCGAAGGAGCAATACGATAAGGCTTACGCCTTGGTGAGCTTCGCCCAAGACAAATGGCGCTACTTTGAAGGCAAACATGGCAACATCTGGGACTTGCCAATTGCCGTAGACCCAGAGGCGACACAACCTACATTAACCGAGTGGTTAACCAACTATACACCGAAATTCTCTACCATTGATGAGTACAAGAAAGCTTTGGTATCTTGGATGAGCTATGTGTTCCACTAAATAATATTGTTTGAATAGTATATATGCATGAAAATAGCCAGTATCTTTGAAGAGAGGTACTGGCTATATCTATGGATTATATAAATTGACTATTGCATTGAAATTTGTGTTGTGTTAAAACAGTTTTAAACATGTTGTGTAGAAAGGCGATACATATGAAACAGTATTTAAAACAATTTGCTACATCAAGATGGTTTGATTTAATCGGCGTGGCACTCGTAGTTGGCATTGCAATCTCTGCAGGGTATCTTAATTCTCGACTTGAGAAATTTGTAGATTGGGGACCATGGACTGCGTTAGTTCCATTTGGCCTTATTTCTGTTATCAATGTTGGTATTTCTATGTTGTCTACACGATTTACTGGCCAATTGAACAAATGGGGTAACTATCTTGGCATTGTTAATACTGTGTTATCAGGTGTAATTGATTTCATTCTTGGTAATAAAGCCGCGATTATTACATATCCTGTTACCTTTATTATTTATACATTTGCTATAAAAAAATGGAAAGCATCGCATGATGGAATTCCTAATACGATGAGTCCATCGCAAAAACGATGGGTAGGATCTATGATTACCGTGATGGCTTTTATTTTTTCTATCATAGCTAACTTTATAGGGTTTAGCGGTCATATTAATTTCTTATCGATTCTTACAACGATTGTATTTGCCTTATCTCTCATCGCTAATCTATTTAACGCTCTAAAATTAAATACGCAATGGCCATTTTGGATGGTCTATAATATCGTTCAGCTTCTAAAAGCATTCACTCAAGGAAATTTTGCTAATGTTGGTAAATATGTATTTTATATTCTTAATGCCATTGGTGCATTGCTAGTTTGGAATGATAAAGAAGCGAAATAAACATTTTGCTTATATTCAGATTTATAGCCAGTATCTCGACAATGAGGTACTGGCTATTTTATGTATAGACAGGCTATAATGTTTATAAAATAAAAGCTTGATGAGGTGCATAGATTGGGGATTAGTATTGATGGTTATGTTTAAGAGGTGAGTCTATTGAAACATATGCTTGTAAAATTCTTATTAAGTTCTATTCTTATCATTGGTTGTATAGGGCAAACTGCGTTTGCCAAAACTGATGATGCAGGTGTCTTAGCCGGTTTAGAATCTAATTCGAATATGTACTCTTATTTGAATCATTACCATTATTCGTTATGGTTAGCAGATCATCGTTATTCTAGTCACGATATGTACATCTCTGCAGACCAATCCGTTATTATTTCATTATGGGATTATAGTACACCACCGAGTATGATATATATTACAAAATCAGGATATGCAACCAATAAAGGGGCCATGGTAGGGATGACGAGAAGCGAAGTAGAATCCCTTTATGGACCGCTTCTTGATGATGCTGAATGGGGTCGACCAGCGGAACCTTATGGAGACATCTATCATGGATATGATACATATACAGGGTACTATGTGGGCGAATACATAGGTTATCACAATGAAGGTCTATCTTTTGTGTTCAATAAGTATACAAATCGAGTTGTATTGATTCGATACCAACATGATCGACATGGAAATAGTAATGTATTGAGTGATGTAAAAGAATATAACTTATTACCTTATTTACTATAGTGAATAGTATAATGTAGATATGAAAAGAAACCTCTACCTAGAATTTTTAGGTAGAGGTTTATCTATAAATCGGTATAATATGATGCTTATTGTAGCACTTATTTGCCTTACAAAAAGTAAATAGCCCTTCGTTATCCTTTATAATTCGATAACAGAAAGGCCATTTCACAAGATTATTCCTTCGAGATGAGCCTGACGTTACGACTCGTCTGGCTATCTTCTTATATTATAATAAGGTTATGATATATTGTCAAATTGAGATAAACCTTATAAATACTAAATATATACAAAAAACTTATACGTACTAAAATATAAAATTATTAATAATAGGCAAAGTCTTGTTTGCATAGTATACTTATGCTAACAAGGTTGTGCTTATTTTGTTGTAATGGGAGAGAAAAAGAGAGGGGTTTATGTTACGTAAAAGTATAATTATGATGTTACTAGCAACTGCTTTCACCATAAATGTAAGTGCTGTACAGATCGAAGTACCAGCCGGACAGCCGCCTATGCCAGGGGCAGATGCGAGCATTCCTGCTAATGCGTATGAGAATTATCGGGCCGATAGCTTGAGTAATGTAGGGGCTAGTGATGTTATAAAGTTACATTCTGAATCTAAGAAGCGTATGGAAATGTATATAACTGACTGGGGACTAACACGAGATGAAGTCAATCAGATAGCAAGCGATTCTGAAAAGCTGATGGACTTAATTGTTAATGAGACTGCAGTTGTGTTGTTGCATGATGATCGTAATAACATCCGAGCATCTGTCCCTGGATTACTATTAGCAAGTAAATATTACCCAAAACGCAGTGATGGTGAACGTTTATCTATTGTAAGAGAGAATTCCATATTTTTTGCAATCGGTACGAAACCAAATTATGATGATGCATTAGGCAAACTAAAATCAGAGCGAAAAGGGGAGTTCATATATCCTGGCATTTCACATGGTAAATGGGCTATTGATACAGAATCTTTTGGTGAGAATACGCCTGCTATGGTTGCTGTAGTTGGTTTAGATAATCAACCAAATCAAGAATATATGATAGGCCTTAGCTACAAAAATCAGCCTGTTACCAATAAGCTCGAGCGCGTTATGAGTAATTATGTAATTCCATCGATTCATTCTTTAGATGACTTGGATCATTATAGTGAAAGTATCAGCTGGGATAATCTCATGTATCGCATTCCTAAAGGGCTTAAACTAACAGCACAAAAGTCATTAAAGGACTCTGCTGAAATAAGGGACTATAGTGGCTTAGGGATGCGACTTGTTGTGGCCAAGAAACCTGTAAAAGTAGATGATAAATATATTTACTCTTTTATTAATGAAATTTCGGAGGTAAAGCCAGAAAGTCAAATTATAGGTGATGCACCTATTCAGTCAGCATCTGTTTGGAATAATGGTGTGCCTAGCCTTTTGGTAGATAACTATCAACCAGGAAAACCATCTATAATGTATCGATTCTTACGGGATGATAAAAATGTATATATTATGAGTTTAGTTTATGCTGATGGGGCTGCGCCATATTCTCATATTCAGCTGCGTAACACAGTAGAATATTCTGACTTTGCAAATATTGAAACATTGAGAAATAAAGTAATCCGCATGCAAAGTCGAGAAAAAATGTAATACAGTTGTGAGTATATAGTTTGTAAATTTTAAGAGGGTTTTATGTTACGTAAAAGTGTAATTACAGAGCTTGTTATAGGCCTGTAATTGGTAAGTGGCTATCGTTATAAAGCGGATGTAAATTGGTTGAGCAAAACTTGGGATCGCCTTGAACAAAAAGGTGATAAAGTCAGTAAGATTTTGATTTATAAATGATTATATTCTTACCATATCTATGAAAAAAGCCGAGCTTTTAATTCATAGAATTAGCTCGGCTTTTATTAGTTTATTCGTATATTTATATAATATAATGCTTATTGTATCGTATATTAGTTTGCTATATAATAATTGTAGGATAGTTAGACGAGGTTGGGCCTCTCTTCGTCATCGAAGGGAGGGATAAGCCTATGAGTGATTATGAAATAATCATGCTCTTATTACAGGTAATAACTGTCGTTATTGCCTTTGGGGCTTTAATAGCGCTTATTTGTCTCACAAAAGACAAATAGCCCTCCGTTGCCTAGTGTAACTAGATAACTGAAAGGCCATTTCTTCATGTTTTTGTGTAACTAGAGATGAGCCTGACGTTACGACTCGTCTGACTATCTATTTATATTATAGATAGAATCTTATATCTCGTCAAATATGAATGAATAACAAATAATAGGCACAATTTTATTTGCATAGTATACTTATGCTAATAAGGTTGTGCTTATTTTATTGAGAGATATAGTTTCACTAGTTTTATGGAGAGAAGTTTTTATGATTCGACGTATTTTAATGCTAGTCCTTGTATTGCTAGCTTTCACGAAGCCTACAGAGGCGATTTCATTTCAAGAGCTTAAAGAATCGCCGCAGTTTAAGCTGATTTATTCTCATGAATATGCTCATAATACGCCTGTTGAAAATGGGGGCGTGTATATTTATTTAAACACATATTCAATTGAGTCTATTCAATATGCACCGCCACAATATACGTTGCGTGGTACGTATTATATGGTGTCCACCTCATCATATCAAAAAGAGATCATTGAGAATCAGTTGACTGTCAATTATGATACGAGCCATTCGCTGGCGACCTTAATTCATTCGTCACGTATGATGAATCGCAATTCGTCCATGATGGATTTAATGAAAGCTAGTGACAGCAATACAGGGTTATTTATGGCTGATACCACTGTTGCTATATATACATTAAATGGTGCTCTTAAGCGGAATCTATTCCCTAATGAGACTATAAATCAGAAGATTTATAGAAAAAACATTGTTATGTATGATTTAGCAGATGCTATGTTTATGTCTGTGTATCAACAGCATTTTGATGATATTGTGATACCGTGAGGTGGATGATGAAACGCATATATTTTCTTTTTCTATGCTTACTCACTTGTCTTATGCTACCTTTGAAAGGACATGCTGTATCACAAGCTGAGTTATTGAATTCCAATCGATACCAACATATCGACTCGTCTGTTGATTCTGGCCGAGGTGATGGAAAATACTTGGATCTTGAGTCTATTAGAACTATCGCAGATTCTAACGGGCACCGCCGCATTGAGGCCACTCTGTATGTATTGATGCCAGCATCCAATCTCATTCAAGGTATTCAAATCGAATACGATTACCAACTTAATCAATCGTTGCGCCATCTGATTAATGCGCATGAAAAAGGGCTTAAACAAGGCACTCATGTACCATATATTTCGATTTGGCGTGCTAAGGATGAGAATTCTGGGATTACTGGTATGGTGAAAGCCACAGGTGCTTTTACCAATGATGGTAGCGCTCGCGCCTCACTTCAGCAAGCAAATATAGAGGCCATGATGTTACCTGCCATATTTGGTATAGAACGATATACATTGCCTAATTTGATTTATCAGAAGGCATATGGATTAGCGTATGATGATGAACCATAAGAACAGTTCGGAATAGAATTCAACATCATACATTTTTTTGAATAAAATAGAATTTAATTTCCTAAACAGTAGGGTTTTAGTGTAAAATTGAAAGTAAGTTACATACTATTGTGTCCGCATGAGAGGAGACCCTTATGTCTAAAAAGAAGATTATTATTGCCGTACTAGTAGCCATTGTGGCCATTGCTCTAGGTTGGTATTTCTTGTACTTTACAAAAACACCTGTCTATTCATTGAATCTTGCTCGTGAAGCCGTAGAAAAACACGATGTGAATGCTTTCAAAAAACATGTAGATGTAGATTCTATCATCGGTTCAGGCTATGATGATGTTGTGGCTATGCAACTGGAAGATCCTGAAATTAAGGATAACCCACTTAAAGGCCTTGCTGAGGTGATGTTCCAAGGTTTGAAACCTAAGATTGTACCTATTTTGAGTAATGAAATTTACAGTGCTATCGCAAAGCAACCTGAAAGTTCAGACCAAAATGCTCGCGAAAAACAAGCAGCTGATGATATGAAAGAAAAAACAGGTATTAAAGATCTTGAGTTCAAAAGCATTGGTTCTGCCACTGTTGATGGTAATAGCGCCGTTGTGCCTGTTACATTTAACTCTAAAGAACTTAACCAAGACGTAACGTTTAACCTTGCTATGAAGAAACTTGACGATGGCACATGGCAAGCCGTTAAAATCAACAACTTTAAAGAATTTCTTGCCCTTGTAGAACAACATGAAAAACAAGGCAAAGCAAAATCAAAATAGAAAAACGAAAGCGAATAGGCTAGCGAAATCTATTGAGTTAACAACTAGATACAATGAATATACAAACAGCCAGTACTGTAATTGCAGTACTGGCTGTTTTAGTTAAGTTTCAAGGAGCATTATAGATTTGATAAATATTATTTCTTTTTTGATGCATAGAAGTTAATTAAGCAACCTTTGGCGATAATATCTTTTTCTTCTTTGCTGAGGTAACCAAGGTGTAATGTAATTTTTTTCTCTTTATCATTATTGAGTGCATATGCTTCAAAGTTATCGGAATCTCCAAGTAGTGTTTCTCGTACATTTGGAATCCAAATATAGTCAAAGATTTCAATTTTTTTAGCATCTTCTTGACTAGTGATGAATGGAAGCATACCCCAGTTAATAACATTAGAACGATAACGCTTAGTAGCATATTCAAGTGCAATGTTAGCACCACCACCAAGTACTCGTTGGCAAGAAGCAGCTTGCTCACGGGCGGAACCATCACCTGGTTTATTAGCATAAATCATGCTAGCAATACTAGTAGTTTTTGCTAAATCTTCAACAGATTGGCTCAACCCCATTTGCTCATTTACCAATTCATAAGCAAGTCTTAGTTCATTAGGCATTGTACCGTCTTGACGTGCTTTTTCTAAATCACGTATCTCTTTTGCACGACCCACATATTCTGGCACTTTACGGCTTAATGCAAACTCAGATAAAGCATATGGATCAGAGCGATAAGAAGATGTTTCTCCAGAAGGGATTAGTTCATCTGTAGTAGTAACAGGATCATCTATGTAAGCTGCAACTTTCAATAAAATATTCTCAGTCAAGGCTTCGATGCTCGGCCATGCTTTGATGGATGGACCATAAATAATTTCAGCACTTTTATCAGCTGATTGGAACCCAGAATATACTTTGTTTACATATGGTTTATCATCATAGTGATACTCTGGAATTGTATCATCATAGTCAATTTCTGTAGCTGGTGTTAAAGCTCCATGATGAATTGCTGTTGCTGCGATAGAGCGTGCATCCATAAGAGCTACAGAAGAGATTTGGCCGTTGCCTGGTTTAGAGCCTTCGCGATTAGGGAAGTTGCGTGTTGCATGGCGTGCAGATAAACCGCCGTTGTTTGGTGTGTCACCAGCACCAAAGCAAGGACCACAGAATGCTGTTCTTACAATTGTGCCTGCTTCAATTAAATCTATAAGGGCACCATTTTTCATTAATTCAAGATAAATAGGTTGGCTTGAAGGATAAACACTGAATGCAAAACGATCATTTCCTACGCTTTTCCCTCCTACAATATTGGCAGCTGTCACGATGTTTTCATATAAGCCACCAGAGCAACCCACGATAATACCTTGGTCAACATGAACTTTACCATCAAAATATTTTTCAGGTAATAGAAGACTGAGATTTTTGTTATCCAATTGTTCAACAGCTTCATGTTCAATATGCGCAAGTAATTCTTTGCCCCCTTCATTAAGCTCTTTTATTGTATATACATTACTCGGATGGAATGGCATAGCAATCATACTTTCTATCTTATTGAGATCGACTTTCACCAATCCATCATAGTAAGCGATAGAACCTGGATTAAGCTCTTTATAGTCATGCCTTCTACCGTGAAGGGTAAGGAATTGTTTTGTAATTTCATCGGTGCACCAAATTGTAGTTAAACAAGTTGTTTCTGTTGTCATTACATCAATGCCATTACGAAAATCTTGAGATAAGTTAGAGACACCAGGACCAATAAACTCCATAACACAGTTTTTTACAAAACCATTAGAAAACACAGCTTTTTCAATGGCAAGAGCTACGTCTTGAGGGCCTATACCATGACGTGGGCTACCATCAAGATAAATAGCAATAACATTAGGGCGCTGAATGTCATATGTGCGTCCTAGTAATTGCTTTACTAGTTCAGGTCCACCCTCACCAATGGCCATAGTGCCAAGGGCACCATAGCGTGTATGGCTATCGGATCCAAGAATCATTTTTCCACAACCGGCCATTGTTTCACGCATATATTGATGTATAACCGCAAGATGTGGCGGTACATAGATTCCACCAAAATGTTTAACAGCGGATAATCCAAATACATGGTCATCTTCGTTGATGGTACCGCCTACAGCTGCTAATGTATTATGACAGTTGGTTAAAATATAAGGAATTGGAAATTTATCCAAGCCACTAGCAATTGCAGTTTGAATAATACCTACATAAGTAATGTCGTGAGAGGTAAGAGCATCAAACTTCAATCGAAGATTAGAGTCACCTTCTGCTTGTTGATGGGCCATTATAATGGAGTATGCCATTGTAGCTTTATAAGCTTCAGGATTAAATTGTTCAGGATTTTCTCGTGCCATCGTATCGGTAGGTAATATAATGTCCACACCATTTTGTAGATATACACCACCTGGAATTAATGTAACCATAATAAACTCCTTTGCTATAACTTATATAACAATATTTATGTTTAGTTTGATTGAATAATGAATTAATAATTCTTAATCTAATTAATTGACACTATCATATTTGTTTTTTTGAAAATTAACAAAGATAAAAATCTTTGTATCTGATATCGGAAAATTCTATACCTAAAAAAGCTAATCTAATATGTATTAGATTAGCTTTTTTGAGTTAATAATTCTGCTACTAGATGAAACATAAAGTTTATTTATATGATAGCAATCAGTTTTCCTTATACCTGATGTAAAGAACTTATTATTTGTGAAATTAGTTTGTGATATATATCATAATGGTATATAAGAATTGTGTTTTATGCATATTAGGAGGAGATTATAGTGTAGTGTTTATAGAAAGTATTTCCTCAGAAGTATCTTGTATATGTATATTCATAAAGTCAACAAACGCTTTAGTAGCCGCAAACTGGATATAGTTGTTACGGTAGTACATATAAGTGCTTCGCATAACTGGTTGACCTGATTTATAGAATAGTGGTGATGCATATAGGTTGGGAGCGTCTGTAGTACAACTTTGTGATAAAAGTGTGTATCCAATACCTTGTTGAACCAGTTTTAAGGCAGTATCCATTGCATCCACCTCTATGATTGTTTTAGGGGGGGTGTTGAATAGACTATACCACCATTCATCAAGAACATTTTGTAATAGTGGATCCGTAATGTAATGAATATATGGCATATTGAGTAGTTGGGATGTTTCGACTATTTCTTTAGAAAATATACATAATGGCTCTTTCCAAAGGAATGTTTTCTTTTCTTGCCAATTATGATTACCTCGGGCTATACATACATGTATATTTCCTTCAAGAAAGTCTTTAAAGCGGTTATGACTATACCCACTGCGCATTGATACATCTATTTGAGGATATAGTTTCATAAATTTTGAAAGTAGAGGAGGTAGTTTATATTTAGAAAAAATATTAGAGCACCCAATTTTTAATACCCCTCTAGTAGTATCTCTATCTGAGCTAAGCGTTGCCTTTAATTGTTCATAGTCCTGAAGGTGATTTAGAGCATATTGATATAGTATTTCTCCTTCGCTAGTGAAAGAGATTCCTCTTGGTTGTCGAACAATAAGAGCACAATTTAGTTCTGATTCTAAGCGTTGGAGACGATCACTAATGGCTGGTTGAGAAATAAATAATCTCTTAGCAGTGTGAGTAATATTTTTTTCTTCAAATAATGTTTTAATTAATAATAAATCTTTTTCATTCATTCTTAAGATACCTTCCTAAGTATTATAGCTTTTAGATTATTGTATATGAGTTTTAGTTTTTGTTTCAAGTAAGTTTGTAGATTTGGAGGGATTGATATGATCAATTTAATTATTGTTTTAGCGATTATATTAGCCATTGCATTAGGGTATAAGACAAAAATCAATACGGGCCTATTTGGTATGGTTTTTGCCTATTTAATTGGAACATTCATGATGGGTTTAAAACCAGGTGATGTTATCAAGATGTGGCCTATTAGTATTTTCTTTGTTATTTTTTCAATTTCTTTGTTCTATAATTTTGCTATTGGAAATGGAACACTAGAGAAACTGGCTCAACATCTGTTATATCGAATTCGTAAGTTTCCAAGCTTGTTGCCATTTGCTATCTTTGGTGCAGCTACAATTATGTCTGCATTAGGTGCGGGTTTCTTCGCTGTATTGGCTTTTTTTGCACCTATTGCGATTTTACTCTGTAAGAAGACCAATACAAATCTGCTAGTAGGGGCTCTTGCTGCAAACTATGGTGCTTTGTGTGGGCATAACTTTATGATTAGTCCTGGTGGCATTGTATTTGTTGGTTTAATGTCACAAGCGGGGTTTACAACTCAAGCTTATGGTTATGAGTTGGCTATCTTTTTAGCATCTATGATTATTCCAGTTTTAGTTCTTTTGGTATTAGGATTGTTCAATAAGAAGAATAGTACTGAAAATAGCTTGCTAGATATGGAAAGACCAACTGCTTTTGAACCAATACAAAAGAAAACGTTATCTCTTATTTTTGGCATGATTTTTATAGTACTTACTTTCCCATTATTAGATAGCATATTCCCTGGAACCCCATTCATTAAGGCAATGGATAAATCGATTGATGTAGGATTGGTATCTATCATTTTTGCTGTAATTGGTTTATTGATGAAATTGGGAAATGAGAAAGACATTGTAAAAAATGTTCCATGGGGAACTCTAATAATGATTTGTGGTATTGGTATGTTGATATCTGTAGCAATTAAAGCTGGTACTGTTGCTATGATTGCTAGTGTTGTTAGCTCTGCTCTTCCAGCGTCAATTGTACCGGCAGTTATGGCTGTAATTGCTGGGTTTATGTCATTCTTTTCGAGTACTACAGGAGTCGTTACTCCTGCATTATTCCCAATTGTACCTGACTTGGCTAATGCTTCCAATATTGCACCATTTACATTGTTCTCATCTATAGTTATTGGTGCTCAAGCAACCGCTATTTCTCCATTCTCCACTGGTGGTAGTTTATTATTAAGTGCTGTTTCTGATGCTGAACGTGAAAGAATGTTTACAGAGCTTATGTTTAAGGGCGCACCAATTTGTCTTGTAGCAGCTATTGTTTATGCATTTATAATATCCGTGTTAGTATAGCTATATTTTTGTGAAAGTTATGAGGTTATCCTTATGAAATATGTAGATTCTCATGCACATGTATTTAAACCAGGTTTAAAATTGGCTGCAGTTCGTCGTTATGCACCAAATTATGAAGCCAATAAAGAAGAGTTTATTAGAAATTTTGAAAGCAAAGGGTTAACCGCGGGAATGTTGATTCAGCCTAGTTTTCTTGGTACAGATAACTCATTTATGATTGAAGCTATTGATGCATACCCTACAAAGTTGTATGGTGTAGCAGTTGTAGAGCCAACTATTTCTTTTGAAGAATTACAAGCCCTCAGTACTCATAATATTGTAGGTATTCGCTTAAACTTATATGGTGTAGATGCTCCAGATTTATTATCTGCTGAGTATCAAAAGTTATTAGGCTATCTTAAACAATTGGATTGGCATATGGAATTACATACTGATGCTATTAATTTGAAAAATTTTATTGAGCCTATTTTGGATGCAGGTGTGAAGGTTGTTGTTGACCATTGGGGGAAACCAACAGCGGATAACCCATTAGAAGACGAAGGATTTAACTATTTGCTTTCAATAGGGATTACAAAACAAGTATGGGTTAAAATATCTGGTGTGTACCGTTTGAAAAAAGGTGGAGATTTTAATACATGTAAGCAATTAGCAAGTATTATGTTACCTAGTTTGTTAGATTCTTTTGGACCTGAGCGATTGCTGTGGGGCAGTGATTGGCCACATACCAACTATGAAGAGCCTATTGACTATGATGTTACATGGAATGCTTTTGTTGAAATGGTTCCGGAAGAAAATATCCGTCAACTAATATTAGGAGAAAGTTTTGAACAATTATTACCTTCCTCTCTTATAGTTGAATAGCATAATTAATGATTTATATTTTGTGAAGTGAATATATCTAAAAGAGACTCTATCTAGATGATACGAGTCTCTTTTTTAATTAAATGTATATATTCACAATAACTGTATAGTGCTTTTAATGTGTATGAATACTATGAATCTGGAAACACTACATGTTCTTTTAATTTAAACTCAGGATTATTCGTAGAATCAAAGAACTCAATCATATTCCGTAATTTTTGAACTTCATCAGCACTTAAAAAGTTCGGATAAAAGATGGTATAGATAAAACGATAGGTGCCATCATAGGATTCAAAGTTTAGGATTTGAATATCACTATATGGTTCATAACTATCTATGGATAGGCCAGGTATATTATTATTCCATACAACAGCGTAATTAATATACTCTGGTGTTGGGTGGTACCGGTATATATTCCAGAATGAATGTAAATTCCTACTGAAATTGTAATGCCCATCAATGATAAGATTACGAGTATACGGATTATTAGTAAGATTGATAGTAGAAACAAAAAAGGTTATGGATCCTTTTTTGTAATATCTAATATCTTGATAATCTTCTTTACTTTCACCTTCGAATAGGGCATCTTTAGGTACGCGATATTGTATGCCATTTAGATTTTCTATGCGTGAATATTGATTTAACTCATTGAGATTTTTCACCGATGGAAGCACGTAATTGGCGAGTAGATTGTCAGTAGGCACCTTATTCAACACCGGTTTATTATCGAAATAGGCGATACCTGCGTGATATAGAGGATACCGTATGGCAAAGCCCATATATTTAAAGTTGATGGTATCGACGGTCATCGTCGTTTTTTGACCGTTTTTGAGGTAAGGCATTTTCATGCTGTCCCAAGTACTATAGGTAACAGTAGGGTATGAAAATACAGTTGCCTTTATATCAGAAATATGCTTTTCTGGACTCTTCTTTGCTTTATCTTGTAAGAACTTATGAACGTCCTTATCTGTTAGTTTTTCATAGGCAATTTTAGTGTTGCGCCAATCCTGATCTTTGTAATCTGCATAGTCGATTTCTAGATTAAGATTGCCATTATCGGTTATAACACGATAATCCTCTATGGTGCGATCTGGATTTTTATACCGGCCAATATTATATTCGCTCTTTATGCCTGCTACGGGGAATGAAAGCCGGATTTGGCTGTATCGATTGTGAACGGAAATCACTGTATTGTGGTAATGCTCGCCACGATATATGGAGGCCTCTTTGGCATAGGCTAGTTCGTTTCTACTAATACCGTTGGCTTTATCGGTGCTCTTTAACGTTTCTACATAATTCGTTACATCCCGCTCAATGGCTTGGTTTGTGGCTTGATAATTTATATACGAATCCTTTGGAATTTTCGCATCCGCGCCAGGAATGTTGACGTCGATGGCCTTTACTGGCGACAACATAGTGCTCATGATGAAAGCACCTACTAATAGTGGTAGTTTTTGCATATTAACCTCTCCTGCTTATATCATCTCTTTTATAGGAGCTATAACAATACATAGATTCTCTTTATTAAGTATAATTATATAACTTTCTTATATGTTACGCAGTAATGAGTTTGCATACTCCTATGCACTAAATTTTACACATCTACTCATTTATACTAAAGGTGTAAACAGCGTTAGCTTTCATCAAAATTAGTAAGGTAAAAGGGGGATGTCTTATGAATCCAGGTTTAGTGCGCCAAATTAATGATATTGTTAGACCCTATCGAAAAGCGCGGATGGGTATGCTCATTGTGATTAGTGATCCTGTTGGACAAAGTGGCCCGACGCCACCGTTGGCATGGCAGTATATGATTGGCCGAAATTGGTATAAGCATACGATTCATGGCACGGCGTCCGTGAATGGTGTACATGGACAGCAGCCGGTGGAAATGACCTTGTTTGCATGGCCTGAGGCTCGGATTGCGGATTGGCACAGCGTGGGCGGTTGGTATACGCAACAGTATGGGTACCCTTGCGTGCTCTGCGTGTCGCCTACGGGGCACACCAAGATGCTTCGTTATGATCATGGCAAGATGCGGTATGGCGATAACTTAGGGGACTGGGACCCTCATCAGATTGAGACCTATGGTAGCACTGTTTTAGGTGAAAGCTACGCTTGTACGGGTATTGACGTTGATTATCGGCATATGCAATTTCCTGAGTTTAATCGTCAAGATGGCATTCATTTTGGTGCTTTATCTGATTATATTGGTAGTGAATATATTTTACTATTCCCCAAAAGGCGTATTAGTTTAGTTCGTAGAGGAATATGGCGCCATTCGATTGAAGACCTAGCAAATATATGTAATGTACCCATTGATGTAGTGGAACAAACCTATCTCGATACGCCTGATGATCCAACGGAATATAGAGAAACCTTTTATGCTCTGTATGTGCGAAAATCAAGATTACAAGAAGTATTTGGCGTTTTTAAACGAACCCTTATGTCTAGAGCAATTCCCTGGATGCTTTGTATCACACCAAGAGGGTATATGTATCATATTTCTCCATGTACAAATAGTGATACGGGGCTAACAACCAGCACCTTACCTAACATTGCATATGACCCACACGCCGATGAATTTTTGGCCCTTCTCGCTAAAGATAGATGGGAATTGTGTGGTAATTATGGACTGTTTTCACTTGATACATACAAATCATTTATGGAAACACAAGATTATTACATCAAAACGATTGTGCCAGATCCAGAATTTACCTATTGCGCTCCGTCAGTCATGACCGTCATAGCAGGGCACAATATCATTCAGAACTTACTGAAAACACCATGTGTATGGGCATAAAAAACGCTATCTTAGATTTTCTGAGATAGCGTTATATCTATATATTCATATAATATGATAGTTATTGATATCCTTTGGAGCCCTTATAGCGCTTATTTGTCTAGCAATAGCAAAATAGCCCTCCGTTGCCTAGTGTAACTAGATAACTGAAAGGCCATTTCCTAAGATTTTACTATTTTCGAGATGTGCCTGGCGTTTCGACTCGTCTGACTATCTTCTTATATTATAGATAGAATTGTATATATCGTCAAATACGAATAAACCATAAAACAATAGGCACAATGCTTCTCAGCATAGTATACTGATGCTGAGAAGCATTGTGCTTTTTGGGGTTAGGTTATTATATTGTTATATCATATAGTTTTGAGAGTTAGATATTTGTGAATATGTGTAAATCAATTATAAAAATTGTTTTAGGCCTCGTTGTAAAGCTATTGCTTTTAGTAATTTGGTGTATTTCTATATATGTTTTTTGTGGCTTAATTTATGATCGTTATGTGTTGGAACTATACCCATTAGGTGATAAAGTTCTAGTACTGATTTTTACGTTTGGTAATATATGGATTATACCCTGGCTGATGTTGTGGTGTAAAAAACTGCATCCATTTTTATCTAAACCTAAGATATATTATTCATGTAAATCTTGGATAGCAGAAAAAAGACAGGCTTCTTTTGCTTTTAAATCTTTATTCCTTATTGTTGAATTAATATTGAAAACCTATGGTATATTATGGATAACCCTTTTAGTTGTTATATTAGCCTTAATTCTTACACCCTTATTATTACAACTGAGGAACCTCCTTTTTTGGATACTAGGATGGGGATAATTTGAGAATTTATCTAGTTTTATAAGTCTTTTATCGTTTATATAGTTTTGAGAGACTAGGAGAGAATAATGAGAACAAAATCTATAGCACTTAGTTTGGGTATTGCTGTATTACTGACTGGCAATATGAGTTCTGTTGCTGATGCCAGTTGGTTTAGTAAAGCCATGGATCGTTTAGAAACAAGTAATGCTAAACTTTCACCAAGTTGGCCAAAGGCAGAGCAATATCGTCATTATAGACCTGGTCAGGTCATAGGGGCCTATTTGCCTGCTGAAGATATGAAAATTGCAGGTGTATCCCTCGGTACATCTTTTGATGCAGTAAAGGCTAGCCTTGGTCAGCCGACTAGTGAAAAACGTGATGAGCTTACCTATGGAGGCATTAAGTTCGGACATTCCTTGATGCAAGATAGCAGACCTATCGTATGGTATATAACCGTAAGCAATCGCGATGCTGTAACTGCTCGAGGCATTGCCGTTGGCGACACCTTGAAAAAGGTTATGGATGTCTATGGACGCCCTGATTTTATTGACTTTAATAACCGGTGGTTCTATGGATATCTTAGATATAATAGCGATAACATTCGCGGTATATTCTTTGAACATAATGGTAGCAAGGTGACGAAGATTATCATAAGCGATAATTAAGTAGGTGCTATTCCAACAGATGATATATAAAACAATAAATTGAAATTAATCGATGTATCTGCTACACTATACATATGAATAATGATTCTTAGTGTTATATGTAGATAAAGGAGTTCCTATGTTATTTGTAGAATATCCAAAATGCACAACGTGCAAAAAAGCAAAGAAATTCTTAGATGATCATCATATTGAGTACACAGACCGTGATATTAAATCTGAAAATCCTACAGCTGAGGAAATCGCTGCATGGTATCCTCAATCTGGTAAGGATTTGAAAGCATTCTTTAACACGTCTGGCTTGATTTATCGTGAGCAACAATTAAAGGATAAGTTGCCAGGTCTTAGCGAAGAGGAAAAATTAGCTTTGTTGGCATCCAACGGTATGCTCGTAAAGCGTCCAATTTTGGTATTAGAAGATAAGGTCTTGGTAGGCTTTAAAGAAAAAGAATGGATGGAAGCTCTCAATTTGTAAAAAAGTGTATATGCGATTTTTAGTGTATGTGTTGTGTGGGGTATTACTGGCTCCTACTGTGTGGGCCAGTGATACGGCGCCATCTACGAAAAATGGACAAGTGAATACTGAGGAATTTCATATTTCGCCGGCCTATTTGCCGGACCATCAGATTGGTGAAAGCGGACCGTTGGTAATGGATACAACAGAGCGTAAAACGACGCGGTATTCTAATGTTGATGCGGTGAATTCCGCTATCAATGCAGTGGCTGTGTCCAATATCAACAATGATATGCATACCAATGGTAAAGCATGGATGAAACGAACCACCGTGGCGCTTAGCTTTCAGAAGGATTGGAAGCCCCTCTACAGCGCAGAAACGGTGCAGCCCATAGGCCATTATGACGACCAATCCCGCCAAGTTTGGTTTACCCAAGGTTCCGTGGCACGCGCTGAGGACGTTGGTACGACCCTTAACAGCGGTTTTGGCTATCGCCGCATCAGCAGTGATGACCATCATTTGCATGGCGCGAACCTGTTTTATGATCACCGTTTCAAGGGCCAACATAGACGCATGAGTGCTGGTCTTGAATATCTTTCTGGTGAAAGCGAGTTCCGTTTCAACTATTATCGTGGTATGAGTGATGAACATATGGTCAATGGTGCATTGGAACGTATTACCGATGGCTATACCGTGTCCTATGGAAAAACCTTTAAAAATGCGCGCTGGGCTCGCATCTATGGAGAAGCCTATCATTGGACTCTGGACCGTAGTGCTGATAAAAACGGATTGCGACTTGGCACTGAACTGCAACTGACACCGCGCGTGTCCATTGATATGGGATTCAATAAACCAGAACACTCTTCCGGTAGTGCCTATGGCAAAATCATGTTCCGCCTTGCCGGTACCGATATGGCGTGGTACGGTGGAAAACACAAACTCGATACAGAATCTACAGTGCGATCTAAAATGCTTGAAACAGTAAGAAGAGATAATACGATCGTTGTGGAATAATAGAATGGGGCTGTAACAAACAGCCTCATTTTTAGACTCATCGGAAAATATCAGCGAATGTTATTAAAAAAGATATAAGTGCATAGAAGTACACAATTTAAAACGTTAAAAATATGCTATAATTAATATACTATTTATAATTTAGAGAGAGTGTTTATTATGCATATTACAAAGCCTCTACTATGGCTGTTAGAACCGTATATCGTATACAAAGCCTATTTGTGGGGGCTTCGTTTTTATTCGCATCCTGTGACCTGGGAGGGAGAACCTGACTGGTTTTCTTTAACGCTAACCACATTACTTACCATTGATGCCATCGTATTGCCCCTAGTATTGCTATATTTGCCAGCGTGTAATCCAGATAAGGATGTTCCTAGATGGATTTTAAAAATCGTTAGCCCTCTAGATCGTTTTGTGGCTTGGGTTGAAAGTAAACAACTTGGGGCCGTATGGATGAAAATTATAGGTGCCTTATGGGCATTTTTTATATACCTCGTCCCTGTCTATATTGGTGGACAATTAGCTATGGCCGTTGTTGTAGCACTTATTTATGATGTACTCACCTGGGCAACCATGCAAGTATAATCAATCCATATAGGGAATTGTGGAATCCTTATATAAATATAGAAATAGAAAAATCGCGACTAGTTAATTAGTTTCTAATCAACTAGTCGCGATTTTTAATTTATTAGACATCAGTAAGTCCTTTTTAGAATTAGAACAGGCCTGTACTAAATTGTAGAACCACATATGGTACTCATTAGAATTAGAACCGGCCTGTACTAAATTGCAGAACCATATATAAGGCTCATTAGAAATAGAACAGGCCTGTTTTAATTTGCAGAACCATATATAGGGCTCATTGGAATTAGTACAGGCCTGTTCTATTTTGTAGATACATATATATGTCTATTGGCTCTTATCTCCAAGTGTGAGCATTAAGAATACGATGGATAGGATAGATGAATAACTGCTCATGTATTTGTGTAATAAACACATGCAAAATTAGAATACAGTTAATAAAATCAGTAATTATCTAGCTTTATCCAAACACATGATGCGCACTATTAAAATTAATCTAAGCTTTGCCCTTATTCTGAATGGTATTGCTATTATCTTAGCCATGATTGGTACGCTTTCACCAGTATGGGGCGCCCTCGTACACAATGGGGGAAGCTTACACGTAGTACTTAACTCTGCATTATTATTGTCCTGGAAATATAAAACTAATTCTGACGAAGACAGAAATCCATATGTAGGCAAACTTGTAAGTAATCAATAATCTATATATAGTAAAACTTGTAAGCAATCAATAATTCATAGTAGAATACTCTCAAAAGGAGGTTTATCATGAATACATTAGAATGCATAAAAACACGTCATAGTACACGTAAATTCAAACCTGAACCGGTTGCACAAGAATTGCTCGACACCGTTATCGATGCAGGTCGTCGCGCGCCAACAGGTGGCAATTTACAACCTACACATTTTATGGTCATTACCAATCCGGATGTGTTGAAAGAACTAGTAACCCTTGTCCAAGAAGAGTATGGCAAGACGGAAGTAACGGAACAAACGCCGCCATACATGGTGAACATCATTAAAATGTCCAAAGAGGGCAAATTTGTATTCCACTACAATGCACCGGTGCTCATCGTATTGGCTCATAAACCTGTGCTAGCCAATAATTTCTCTGATACAGCTTGTGCTATGGAAAACATGATGCTTGCCTGCAACGAACTAGACTTGGGATCCTGCTGGGTGAACCAATTACGTCACCTACAAGACAACGAACGCATAATAAAACGCCTTCGCGAACTCGGCATGGGCGATGATGAAAAAGTATATGCAAGCCTTGCCATCGGCTATCCAGACTTGCCAAATGGATTGAATCGTAGAGAACTTGACATCAAAGGAAATCCGGTAACCTATATTGACTAAAAATTACATATGAAAGGGTCGCGTAAGCGGCCCCTTTTGTTTTTAGAATAAAAATGAAAATACACTTGCAAATATACCTATATGGGTATATAGTATATATAATAGTAAATACCTATGGGGGTATAGATATAAATTAGTAATACTATTACTAATGATACAGTTTAGTTGGAGGCAACTATGGCAACGCGAAGCACAATAAAAGATTGGTTTGTCAATCATACGAAACTAATACAAAAGGCAATGAACACACTAGATCACTCAGATGTAGTATCTATGCCTGTTATGCCCATCCATTGGAAAGCGTATCGCAAGAAGTTTTAACCTGGACCATGCTCGTTGATATGGCTGTTGTAGATGAAAAAACAACTCATACAAATTCATATCATACTTAAGGATAAATATATTCCTAATACTAAAGGGTGCATGTGGTTGCACATCGAAAATGAGTTTTTGATGTGCAATCCCATGCACCCTTTTTTCTTATAATCTTTATAAATTCCTAATGGATTCTAATGTAAAATGCTATATTGCGATTAGCTAAATATAGATTAGCGTCCATGGCGGATGTGTGGGTGTTTTGAAGCCGACTTTGGCCCTGCGGAGCCCGCAGGGCGGAGACAGACCCTTGCTTTATGCAGTTTTGTAAATTCTTAAAGCACTTATTGTGTGGAATAGATGAGGGGGCAAAATGACTTCGGGCTCCGCTTGCGCAGTAGCGTGTCATTTTGCCCCCCTTATCTATGAAACCGTAAGTTGCTGAAGAATTTACAAAGATGTATTGACCGCTTAATGGAAAATTGTGTACAATTATTTTAGAAATATTAATGTGTGTGTAATGGAGGGCTAGTTAATGGCAAAAATAGGTACATTGGCAGGTTATAATCGCGTTTCAGAGGTTCCAGAAGATGATTATTTAATGTTGGAAAATCAATTGGGATTTCCTTTGTATGTAGTAGCTAAGGAAATCGTAAATGCTTATCGTCCGCATTTGGAACCTTTGAATTTGACATATACGCAATACATTGTCATGATGGCATTGTGGGAATATGGTGAATTATCCGTCAAGGAATTAGGGCAAGTGTTGCGCCTCGATTCTGGTACATTGACGCCGTTGCTTAAGAAATTAGAACTAAAAGGGTTCTTAAAGCGTAAACGTAGTCGTAATGATGAACGAGTGGTAATGGTTACTCTTTCAGAAGAAGGCCATGCACTTCGCAAGGACGCTATCGATGTGCCTAAGAAACTAGTAGCTAGCACGCAAGAAGTTTTTACTGTTCATGAAGCTGCTGAATTGAGAAAGTTGCTTAATAAATTATTAGATACCATTGATGCAGCGCATGGTGTTATCAATCCTGAAGATATTAAACGATAAATATGATATAATTTAATTAGATATTGTATTATTGGGTCATTGGGAGTAGACCTAGTGTTACCCGTTTAGGGTGGAGGCGAACATTATGAATAAGAAATTAGTTACTACATTTGCTCTTGCAGCAACATTATTGGTTGGTTCCGTAGCTAGCGCTGCTAACTGGAACGGTTTGGAAAATTACCCAGAAGTGCCAAACAGTGCTAACGGTACAGAAACTTACTACTTTGACAAAGCATCTCAATTTAATTTGATCGATGGTAGCCGTAACTATGTATTCGGTATTAATGTAGTAAATATGCATAACAACCAATACGGCGAAGCTACATTGTTCAAATATATTGTGCATCCTAGCTTGCACACTGTATATCGCTTTGCTCCAGATGGTCAATTGTACCAAATCAATCCTGGCACAAACGAATTTAACATGTTCAAAGCTGCTTGGAAAGAAGTATATGGCACAGAGTTTGCATTCCCTGATGTAAATGCTGTTCCTGCAACTGTAAACGTTCATGCATAATAATTAAATACTTATAATGATACGTATAATGGTGAAAGTTCTTTATAAGGGGCTTTCACCATTGTTGTATATATGAATGTATAAATATCATATAATTATAATTGTGATAGATAGTATGTTAGGTGAAAGCTTAATAATTATTTTAGGAGGTAAGGATGGCAAAATCTGAATTTGCGCAAGCCTATACGGAACGCATGTTCCCCGATATTGCATCGCCAGCAGGATATATAGACCCTGAGTTTGAAGATCTATTTGAAAATTTTGCCTTTCACGAGGTCATTATAGAGGATGGCTGTAATGTAGCAGCACATAGCCGTTTCTTGGCCATTTTAGCTACCTTGGTTGGGGCAGGTGCCACAGATGAATACTCGTTGATGATGCCAGCTGCGTTAAATTTTGGTGTCATTCCCGATGAAATCGTGGAACTTATTTATCAAGCGGTACCGTATCTTGGCATCGGGAAGGTGCGTCCGTTCTTTAAGATTACTAATAAGATACTCGATTACCGAGATGAAGAAATTCAAAACCCACATCGCAGCACGATTACCAGTGAAAATCGCCTTGAAAAGGGCATTGAAAAGCAAGTGGAAATCTGGGGCGAAGGAATGCATAACTTTTACCAATCGGGACCTGAAGATACGCGTCATATCAATAAATGGTTAGCCAATATGTTCGGTGATTACTATACTCGTAAAGGGCTTAGCACTAAACAACGCGAGCTCATTACCTTTTGTTTTCTCATGGCGCAAGGCGGTTGTGAAGCGCAGCTTAAGGCGCATGTCATTGGTAATTTGAACGTAGGGAATGATAAGAGGTTTCTGATTAGCATTGCATCCCAATGTGTGCCGTATATTGGCTTTCCTCGTGTGTTGAATGCATTGTCTTGCATTAATGCGGGCTTTTCCGAAAGGGAAGCAAATCAATAAATGGAACACAAATCAATACATGAGAAGCCAATTAATGAATTGGAAATAAATCAATACATGATGTAGTAGCCAAGTGCTATTAGATAACAAGGAGTAGTATGATTCTTTCTGGATTAAGTTTAATTATGATTATCGCGTCCATTCCGGCGCTAATCATTGCTGCTGCAGGGCACGAGTATGCTCATGCTAAGGCAGCGGATTTGCTGGGTGACCCTACACCGCGTATGATGGGGCGCCTTACGATGAACCCTTTTGTACACCTTGATCTCATTGGATCCTTGGCCTTGATTATAGGTGGATTTGGTTGGGCCAAACCAGTTGTTGTAAATCCCACCAATTTTAAGGACCCGCGGACCGATGATATGATTGTATCCATCGCAGGGCCTATGGCGAATCTTGTGATGGCCTTTATCGGCTACGTTGTTATGCAATGCCTGGAAGCAGCGAACCTATTGGGTAATGACTCCTTATACCTCGTATTGCTTCTCATCGTCGTGTACAACATTAACTTTGCCATCTTAAATTTGATGCCTGTGCCACCACTCGATGGCAGCCATATTTTGATGAACTTCTTGCCTCTTAAATGGCAAATTCATGTAGCACGATTTAGCATGGTTTCCTTGCTCATCTTGATCGTTATATTAAATTCACCGATTGCTTCGCACATCTTTGTGCCCTTGCAAAAATCGATTCTCGGTGGTTTTGAAAGTATCGTTAACTTGGTGCTATAACCCAACAAAACAGCCCTTTAAACTTAAAAAAGCTATTAGTTGATTGTATATGATCAACTAATAGCTTTTGTGTTTTAGGTGAAAGGGCCCTATATGAGGTTCTGTAAAATAGAACAGGCCTGTTCTATTTTAAAACAAGGGATAATGTTAAATGCGTCCTTGTTCTTTTAGTTCTGCTAGTAATTTTACGATGCGCGGACCACAGCCTTTGCCACCACAGGCACCAGTGCCTGCTCGAGTCGCTTCTTTGACAGCTGGAAATGTATGAGCCCCATTAAAAATGGCCTCTTTAATCGTTTTGCGTGTAATGCTACGGCATGTACACACCTTTGTTAATTTGTCCAGAATTGCCTCTGGTACTTGGTTATTTTCAAATTCCATATATTCCTCTTTGACTCACACGAGTCATTATATACTAAATTACATCGAAACTTTACGATATAGTTTAGTATAGCATAGAAAAGGTTGTTTTGTTAAGTACATATAACATGGTCGAAGATGATATACTATAAGCATTATAAATTATACTTGGAGGTTAATATGTTACGACGTATAGTAGCAGCGACTATGATTGGTGCTTTGGCACTCACATCAGGTTGCGCATTTCATAATCCCTTTGCCAAGAAGGCAGAGCCTGTAACCTATGAAGCGGTGGTGCAGAGTGAGCTTTCACCAGAAGAAAAGGTAGATAAGCTTGTGGCTAATATGTCCGATGCAGACAAGGTAGGCCAGCTGTTGATGATTGGTATTCATGGCACAACCTTGAATGATGATGCGAAATTTATGCTCAATGAATATCGAGTGGGTGGCATTATCTTGTTCGACCGCAACATGGAGAGTAAGGAGCAGGTGAAAACGCTCATTACCGATATTAATAAGGCCGGTAAAAGTGCGGGACTTACGCCATTGTTCATCGGTATCGACCAAGAGGGCGGCGCCGTGGCGCGTATGGAGGACAAGTTGATTAAGGTGCCCCCTGCAGAAGAGCTGGGTCAAGGTTCTGTTGACCATGCAGCAAATCTAGCTAAACAAGTAGGGACTGAACTTAAGGACCTTGGATTTAATATTAATTTTGCGCCTGATGCGGACTTGGGATTAACCTATGGTCGCTCATATAGCACGAATCCCGACCAAGTCGTGAAGTTTGTAGGTGCGGTAGGCAAAGCTTATGACGAATCTGGCCTATGGTATTCGTACAAGCATTTCCCTGGCATTGGTAAAACCGATGTAGATTTACATGCAGACACTAGCGTGGTGCCTGTGTCTAAAGATACGTTACTCACTGAGGATACAAAGGTATTTGTAGACCTTATTAAACAGTCGAAACCGAATACGTATATGATTATGGTATCCCATGCGATGTATCCACAAATCGACCCTGATCATCCGTCTAGCTTATCCAAGAAAATCATCACTGATTGGCTTCGTAGAGATATGGGCTATAACGGCGTCGTCGTTACCGATGATATGGACATGGGCGCCCTTGCCAAACACTATACCTTCGGCGATATGGCTGTTCAATCCATCCAAGCTGGCAGTGACATTTTACTCGTATGCCATGAGTATGAACATATGCAAGAGGCCTATAATGGGCTTATGAAAGCCGTCAAAGATGGCACTATTTCTAAGGAACGTCTTGATGCATCGGTGAAACGGATATTGCTTATGAAGATGAGCCATGGTTTATAAATACTAGGTTAATCCATAGTATATAGTGTATTCATAACAACGTATTTATCTCCTCATACAGGACTTTTTGATACCGATAGAGAATTACTAAGTATAGTTATTCTCTATCGGTTTATTTTTTATTCGTTAGGAGTGAAGTATATGTCTCGGAGAATTATGTTGAACGGCACGTCGTATTTTGGGCAAGGTGCGATTCAGGAGATTGTAAACGAAATTAAGAATCGCCATTTTAAAAAGGTTCTCGTTACATCTACGCCTGATTTATTTGAGTTTAAGGTTGCTACGAAGGTTACGGATTTGCTTGATGCGGCAGGCATTGCTTACGATGTATATGACAATATTAAGCCGAATCCAACCATTGAAAATGTAACATCTGGTGTGGCTGCTTGTAAGGCGGCTGGTGCTGATGTGATCGTTGCTGTAGGCGGTGGCAGTGCTATCGACACGAGTAAGGCTATTGCTACGATTATGACAAATCCTGAATTTAGCGATGTGCGTAGTCTTGAAGGCTTGGCGCCTACAAAACATCCTTGCTTGCCGATTATCGCTGTGTCTACTACATCCGGTACGGCAGCAGAGGTTACCATCAACTATGTTATCACTGACGTGGAAAAGAACCGCAAATTTGTTTGCGTAGACCCGCATGACATTCCAATTATCGCTATAATCGATCCTGATATGTCTGCGTCCATGCCAACCGGCCTATGTGCTTCTACGGGGATGGATGCCCTCGTTCATGCCGTAGAAGGGTATATTACGAAAGGTGCTTGGGAATTAACAGATATGCTTCATTTGAAAGCTATCGAAATCATCGGCCGTTCCTTGCGCAGCGCAGTGGCTGGCGAATATGCAGGTCGCGAAGCGATGTCCGTAGGCCAATATATTGCGGGCATGGGCTTCTCTAACGTAGGCCTTGGCATCGTTCACTCTATGGCCCATCCATTGAGTGCTGTGTACGACATCCCTCATGGTAAGGCTTGTGCCATGCTATTAACAGCAGTATTGAAATTCAACGCCCCTGAAACAGGTGCTAAATATCGTGAAATTGCTCGCGTTATGGGCGTGCCTAATGTGGATGCTATGGATGAAAGCGCCTACCGTCAGGCTGCCATCGACGTTATCCAAAAACTAGCCGATGATGTAGGCATTCCTAAATCCCTCAGCGAAGCTGGCGTAAAACGCGAAGATATTCCATTTCTCGCTGAATCTGCTTTCAACGACGCATGTACGCCAGGTAATCCACGAGATGTAACCATTGATGAAATCATTGGTATTTATGAATCTATATTCTAATTAAGTGTAATTAATAACAATATGGTACAGCATCTATATGGTGAATCATTACTCATATAGATGCTGTTCTTTTTTTACTCACGAATTCGTGAGTAAGATATTTACATTATGTAAATATAAGGATATACTGTGAGTAAAGCGGTCAGGAGGTGTGAAAATGAAGCATACTGGGCATACAAAGAATACAGAAAATATAGGGTTGATTGAAGATTTGCGAACGGAATTTAAAAGTGATGTTAAGAAACTTTCAGAAGAAACAATAGTTGAGGCCGTTGTAGCATTGGCAAATACAGAGGGTGGTACATTATATATTGGCGTAAAGGATGATGGGACGATTACGGGCGTGCATAAAAACCACCAGTCTACAGCGGGGTTAAGTGCTATGATTTTTAATCGTACGGTACCTAATGTTTCTGTTAGTACAGATATTATGTACAGTTTTACAAAACCTATTATTAGTATTGCGGTTCCAAAGAGTTATGAGTTGATTTATACGTCGAGTGGACGGGCATTACAACGACGGTTAAAAGGGGATGGCACGCCAGAAAATTACCCGATGTTTTTACGTGATATTCGGCGTTATATGGTAAATGCCTATGGTCTAGATGTGTCGGCCTATCCGGTGTTAGATGCGACATTTGATGATTTGTCTTTGCTTGAGTTTGAAAGAATGCGCTCCATGATTTCTAAGTATAGAGGAGATCAGTCGCTACTTGAGCTGGATAATTTAAAATTAGCTCAAGCCTTACAATTAGTACAAACCGTAGATGATACCGTTCACCCAACAATGGCTGGATTGATACTACTAGGTAAAGGCGAGCGAATCAGGGATTTAATACCGACTGCAGAGTCTGCTTTCACCATGATGAAAGGCACTAAATTAAGTAGGAATGTATCAGAGCATATCCCTGCACTGCAGGCCATTGAGCGCTGTATTGAATCGTTAGATTTAGTCAATATGATGACGGAGCTATTTCCTGGTCCGGTTGCTGTTCGATTGATGGATATAGACCCTATTTCTTTTAGAGAGGCATTAGTAAATGCTTATTCTCATAGGGATTACACAGAAATGGGGCGCATTCGTGTTGAAATTAACGATGAGCAAATATCAATCACGAGTCCTGGCGATTTTATGCAAGGGATTACACCCAATTCCGTATTGTTTGCAGAACCTCGTAGTCGTAATACCGTATTAGCCGATGCTTTCAAACGAATCGGATTGGCTGAAAAGACGGGGCGTGGTGTGGATAAAATTATTGAACCATCACTATTTGCAGGGCGTCCGGTACCTCGATATGATGAGTCTACAAGTACTTATGTGCGCGTTGTTTTTGATAAGGCACCCGTAGATGATAATTTTGTTACCCTAATTGTACAAAATCAGGTCAAGTCCAATATGGAACTTAGCTTAAGAGGGTTAATGGTTTTGTATAGTATACGTAAACTCAAACAATCTAGTATGGACGATATTATCCATGATTGTCAGTTATCTCCTGCTATCTGTGAAATGAATGTTCAACAATTATTAAAGATGAATATTATCCAATCGGTCGATATGGATGGTAAGCAGTTGTATTATTTGAATACTGCTGATTATGTATATCGATTACATGGAACCTCGCAAGTATATGATGTTACACCGACTTATGGAAATCCATATATTAAAGCCTTCCATTCGTTGCTCAATGCTGTTGATCAAGTGACGCGTACAGACGTGGCCAATGCACTAGGTATTTCTAAACCGCAGGCGTATCGGCTGATTATGAAGTTATTCAATAAGGGTATTCTTGAAAAAGTAGGAAACGGCAAGTATACTAGTTATAAATATACTGATACGTATGTAGCGGAGAAACTTCGTTTAGAACGGATGACAGAGAAATCGTTATTGCCGTCCATTTAGAGAATCCTACATAGATTAGACTGATATTCGATATATTTTCCACGAGGAGGAGAATGCATGAAACTATGGAAACTAAATAAACGCAGCTCTACCTTGGCAGATATGTCGATGAACCGGATACTACTATCTGAACTCATTGCTAAAGGGGCCTTAGTAGGTATCATTGCAGGATTTTTTGGCGCTGCCTATCGATATTTAATCCTCGAGTCTGAGCATATCAGGTGGCATCTAATGGGTGATATTTCATTGGGATGGGCCATTGGTTGGCTCATTGCTATGGTCGTATTTGCCTTTATTGTCGATCGATTGTTAACGTGGGCGCCATTATCTGGCGGTTCCGGTATCCCTCAAATTGAAGGGGAAATGCTCGGTTTATTCGACATGAAGCCGTACCGCACGCTCATTTCTAAGATGATAGGTGGCGTATTGACAGGCTTTGCAGGGTTTTCTGTGGGCCGTGAAGGGCCAGCGGTGCAAATCGGCGGCTCTGCCGGTAAAATTGTGTCCTATTGGATGAATTCAGGCCTACGTGAACAACGCATTCTTACATCGGCTGGTGCCGGTGCAGGCTTAACTGCTGCCTTTAGTGCGCCTGTGTCGGGGGCTATGTTCGTCTTTGAAGAGGTGCACAAAAGCTTTTATCCGTACCTCGTCATTCCTACCTTCGTGGCTACGCTCATATCGAACTACATTACGGTAACTATCTTTGGCCTTACGCCGGCCCTCGGATTTTCCGTAACTTCAGGGATGCCGCTTGATTATTTTCCGGTTCTGCTCGGTGTAGGTATTTTAATGGGGCTCTGCGGTGTATTGTTTTGCCGTATGATATTTGCCTTTAAGCGTTTCTTCGAGTGGATGAAATGCTCTCGTTTCTTAAAACTTGTGATTACTTTTGTGACTGTGGCCGTTATCGGCTTTGATTCCCAGCTTTTATTGGGCGGTGGCAATGATCTAGTAGGGCAGCTAGCCTTTCAATCTCATGGTGTATTGCTTCTCGGTGGTATTGTGCTGGGTAAAATCTTGCTCACTACCTTTTGTTATGGCAGCGGCGCACAGGGCGGCATCTTTCTACCGATGCTCGTTATCGGTGCATCAGCCGGTGCTTTTTGTGAAAGCCTGCTTTCATCGGCAGGGTTAATATCTCCTGATTTTGTACCGCAATTCGTTATTTGTGCCATGGGCGGTATGCTAGCGGCTGCTATGCGTACCCCAATTTTGGCGATTTTACTCGTTCTTGAAATGACGGATAGCTTTTCCAATATCTATGCTATTGGTATCGTTACTATCGTGGCCTACTTGATGGCAGAACTCTTAAAAGAACCACCTATTTACGATTCCTTATTACAAGCTATGACAGGTCAAAGCAACCTAGAAAATGTTCAAACCTTTTTCCAAACCAAGGTGCCTGTAGTGGCATCCTATGTAGATACACAACTGCAAGACCTCAACTTGCCAGACGGAACCTTAATCGTTAGCATTCGCCGGAATGGTACATACATCGTGCCTCTAAACGATGTAAAACTACAACCGGGCGATGAACTACAAGTATCGTGCGAACGAGGACGATTAAAAGCAGCTAAATCTTATTTCCAATCTAATTAGTTTAATTATGCTTGCAAGGTGAGCCACCTCAAAAAAGCCGACACGCTATCGCGCTAAAGCGGGACCCGAAGTCGTTTTTTCGAGGCAGCTCACCTTTTTTATTTCTTCAATTATAGATTGGGAATACGATTTAGCTGCTTCTGAGTTTTTTTGTTATACTTACTATATATACAACAGGAGGTGCCGATATGAAGACGTATTCTTTTCCGTATGATTATAAAAGTGTAGATGTGTCTATTGATGAACGGTTCGTGCAGGGGGTTCTTGTGTCTAATGCGGCGGCGTATAAGGCGGAGAAGAGTCCGGCTGAGCTTGTTGAGGAGGCGCTTGATCAACCGATTAATAGTCCGTCTCTTGAAGCCTTGGTTGAGGGCAAACGCAATATGGTTATCATAACGAGTGACCATACGCGCCCTATGCCTAGTAAGGTGACATTGCCGATTTTGCTCCGTCGCATTCGCGCGGTGAATCCGACGATTGATATTACGATTTTGATTGCCACTGGCTTTCACCGGGCTATGACGCACGAAGAGATGGTGCATCGGTTCGGCGAGGATATCGTGAATAACGAAAAACTCATCAATCATGATTCTGAGGATGCTGCGAATATGGTGGAAATCGGCACGTTGCCATCGGGCGGCAAGTGCGTCATCAATCGCTTGGCGGTGGAAACGGAATTGCTCATCGCCGAAGGGCTTATCAATCCTCATTTCTTTGCGGGCTTCTCGGGTGGTCGTAAATCCGTGTTGCCTGGTGTTGCATCCAAGGTGACTGTGTTGGCGAATCATTGTGCTGAATTTATTGAAAGCGAGCATTCCCGGACTGGTAAAATCGATGAAAATCCGATTCACAAGGATATGTTGTACGCTGCACGAAAAGCGAATTTGCAGTTTATCTTGAATGTTATCATTGATAGCAAAAAGGAAATTATCAAGGCTGTGGCGGGTGATTGTGTAGATGCGCATAAGGAAGGGTATGAGTTTATTCGTTCCTTGTCTTCTGTGAAAGCTATACCTGCAGATATTGTTATCACAAGTAATGGTGGATATCCATCTGACCAAAATCTCTATCAATCCGTAAAGGGCATGACTGCTGGCGAAGCCTCTTGTAAGGATGGCGGTGTTATCATTATCGCTGCTTCCTGTAAAGAAGGACATGGAGGACAAGCATTATATGAGGCTTTCAAAAATATGGAAAGCCCTCAAAAAATCCTAGATGATATCCATGGCGTACCGCGTAATGAAACTAAACCATACCAATGGAAAATTCAAATTTTAGCGCGTATTTTGAATCACTATAAGGTTATCGTTGTGACTCAAGATTGTGACCATCAAGTCATTCGCGATATGCACATGACGCCTGCGTCCACATTAGATGAAGCATTGTGCATCGCCCGTGGCATTATGGGCGAGGATGCATCGATTACTATAATCCCTAATGGATCTACAGTGATTGTAGAATAGTTATGTCTATTGTATTTTTACAATGGAAAGTCCTTTACGTGGTAGTGTAGGAGTGTTATTATGTCTGATAATATAGTTTTGTTTTACTTATTTTTTATTGTAGTTGGGTTTTTTACCGCTATGTTTGGAACGATAATTGGAGCGGGTGGAGGCCTTGTATTTGTACCATTATTTATGTATTGGTTCCCAGAATGGTCTCCATCTATGATTGTGGGAACATCGCTATTTTCTGTTATGTGTAATGCCATCTCTGGGTCATTAGCATATTTACGGCAGAAAAAGGTGTATGTTAGCGCTGCACTTATATTTAGTATTTCCACATTCCCAGGTGCTATTTTAGGTGCTCGTATGTCTGGATGGTTCACTGGTAATGGATTTATGTTTGCCTTTGGCTGTTTTATGCTATGTGCTTCATTCTTGATTGGTTTTAAGAACTTTGGTAAAAAAGGAGAGCGTAAAGAAGAATCTTTGACTAAAGATCAGGTGACGTACAATAAACCAATCGGTATTGCCATTAGTGTTATCGTTGGTTTCATTTCTAGTATTTTCGGTATCGGTGGCGGCCTTATACATGTGCCTGCTCTGATTTACATCATGGGATTTCCCACACATTTAGCAACCGCTACAAGTCATGCTATTTTGGCGGTGTCGACTGCCGTTGGTGTTATTACACATCTTATAGAGAATCATATTGTATTTAGCATTGCTATTCCGGCTAGTATTGGTGCCATATTTGGGGCCCAAGCAGGCGCTCAAATAGCAAAACGCCTCAAAGCTAAGGCTATCTTGGCACTTATGAGCATCGGCGTATTTGCATTGGCTATTAAATTGATTATTAGCTCTGGGATATTGTTTTAAGTAGGATAGATATTCATATACATTGCTTTTTAAAATTAGTACAGGCCTGTTCTAATTTATATGGAGGCCTATATGTGAGGCTTTTAGAATTAGAACACGCCTGTTCTAATTTATAAGAGCACTTAAATATGATGCTTTTACAAATAGAACACGCCTGTACTAATTTATAAGAGCACCTAAATGTGATACTTTTACAAATAGAACACGCCTGTTCTAATTTACAAGAGTACCTATATAGTCTAAACATAAGAAAAACATATAAAAGGGCTGTAACAAAAATAGTTTTACCACATTTTTGCTACAGCCCTTTTGTCTGTGCTTGTTAGCATCTATTCCTAAAACGCATAACTAATTTATATTGATAATTCCTAATGTGTAATATACAGGATACTAGGAAAATCCGCATAAATATTCATATGTTGGTGTAGATCTGTATTCATGCTATAAACCTCTTAATCCCCATGAATACGCATATTGATAGGGGATACCCATATGGGCTTTCATAAGTAGTTATCATATATTTTTATTGATGTGTGTTCCTAGGAAATGCACTTGTTTTTTTGGTAAATGAAATCAACTTTCAACTAAAATGTATTTTGTATTGTGTATCTATAGAATTTATATTTCATATACAATTTATGCATAATGGTAGCGACCGAAATGAGAACGGCGTATACTAGTTATAAAAGAAATTTTCCTAAGGATAGGATTGGAGGCTTTTCAAGTGAGTATATTAGTTAAAGATTATGATCGTTTTGCCAAAGAGGCGCAAGCGATTTGTAAGGATCGTGTTTATACAGACCGTCTGCGCCGTTATGCGTATGGTGTAGATGCATCCTGTTACAGTTATTTACCAAAAGTAGTGGTAAAAGCAGAAAACGAATCCGAAGTACGTCGTCTTATTCGTTTGTGTCAACAATGTGGCACACCATTTACATTCCGTGCGGCTGGCTCTTCTTTGTCTGGTCAATGTTCCAGTGAAGACGTGCTTATCATTTGTAATGATGGCTTCAAAAAAATGGAAGTTATCGACGATGGCAAAGCATTGCGTTGTGAATGTGGTGTAATCGGTTCCGATGCGAATGATTTGTTGAAACCATATAATCGTAAAATCGGTCCAGACCCTGCAACGCTTGCAACAGCATTGGTAGGCGGTATTTTGAACAATAACTCCTCCGGTATGTGCTGTGGTACTGCACAAAACTCTTATAAAACAATTCGCTCTATTCGCGTTGTTTTATTAGATGGTTCCATTTTGGATACATCCGATAAAAAGAGCATCGATCAATTCCTCAAAGAAAAACCACAAATGGTTGAAGATATTTTGCAATTGCGCAAAGAAATCTTGGCTGATGAAGAGTTGACTCATTTGATTCATCATAAATATAAAATCAAAAATACTACAGGTTACGGTTTGAACTCCCTTGTAGATTTTGAAGATATCATCGATATTATCAATCACTTGTTCATCGGTTCCGAAGGTACATTGGGCTTTGTATCTGAAATCGTGTACAACACTGTTGAAGATGTACCTCACAAAGGCTGCGGTCTCATGTTCTTCAGCACATTGAACGACGCATCTCTTGCCGTTGTAGCCTTGGCTAATATGGGCCGTGAAAAGGTTGTGGCTGCTGAAATGATGGACTATCAGTCCTTAAAAGCAGTTCAAACTCTAGATAATGTACCTGATTTCGTTCGTGAAGTTCCAGAAGGTACAAGTGCTATCTTGTTCCAAACTGAAAGCTATTCCAAAGAAACTGTTGATAAAAACTTGGCTTTTATTAAAGAACAATTGAAAGATATTCCAACAGCTATTCCAAGTCTTTATTCTCAAGATCCTAAAGAATACGATTCCTGGTGGGCCATCCGTAAAGGTATCTTGCCAATCGTTGGTGGTCAACGTAGAAAAGGTACTACTGTTATCACAGAAGACGTTTGCTTCCAAATCGAAGACTTCACTAAGGGCATCGAAATGCTTACTGAATTATTCCACAAATACGATTTCGTTGATGGTGGTGTAATCTTCGGTCATGCGTTGTCCGGTAACGTTCACTTTAACATTACTCCTGATTTCAGTGACCCTAAAGATACTAAGAACTTCGGTGATTTGGTAAAAGAAATGTCCGAACGCGTATCTGGTTTTGGTGGTTCTTTGAAAGCCGAACATGGTACAGGCCGCATGGTGGCACCTTTCATCGAAATGGAATGGGGCCGCAAAGCGTACGAAATCAACCGTCGTATCAAAGCTATCTTTGACCCTACTCGCATCTTAAACCCTGATGTTATGATTACTGATGACCCAGATGTGTACAAGAAAAATCTTAAAGCACAATGTGTTATCGATGATGCTTTCACAATCTGTATGGAATGCGGTTTCTGTGAAAAGAACTGCCCTAGCCGTAATTTGACATTGACACCACGCCAACGTATCGCATTGTTGCGCGAAACTAAACGCCTTGAAAATGAAGGCAATTTCGCTGTTGCAAACGAACTTAAAAAAGGTTATGAATATTTCGGTGTTGAAACTTGTGCTGCATGCTCCATGTGTAAAGGTCTTTGCCCACTTAGCATCGATACTGCACAAATCGCATTATCCATGCGTCGCATCGATCCTCCAGCACCTGGTTTGGCTAAGAAAATTTACGACAACTTCTCCAGTACTCTTGAAATGTGCCGTGCCGGTGTAAGCCTTGAAGGCATTGCTGGTGCTATTATCACACAAAAAGCAATTTCCAAAATCACTGAAGGTTTACATGGCGTAACTGGTGTAACACCTTATGTACCTAAAACAACACCTAAGGCTAACCGCTATAAATTGAAAAACCGCATTAAACCTACTAACTTTGAAAAGGTTGTATACTTCAGTACTTGTGCGAACCGTGCGTTCCGTCAAAACCAAGGTTATGATGATCAACGCAGTTTGCAACAAGTTGTTGAAAGCCTCTGCAATAAGGCTCAAATCGATATTATCTATCCTGAACATATCGAAAACCTCTGCTGTGGCTTGAGCTTTGAAAACTACGATGACGTACATGAACGTGCTGTAAAAGATTTACACGATGCGTTGATGAAAGCATCTCAAAATGGTAAATACCCAATCGTTATCGACCATAGTGCATGCTTTAACCATGCATTCAAACATATGCCAGATTTAGAAATCAATGATATTTCTGAATTCTTATGCAAATTCGTAGTACCTCGTCTTGACATTACAAAATGCGATGAACGCGTTATTGTTCATAAACAATGTAAAATCAAAGTATTGGGCAAATCTCAATACATTGAAGACTTGGCACGTCTATGCTCTGACCATGTATTCAATATTAAATCCTTCGCATGCGATGGCTTTGCTGGTCAAAAAGGTTTCTTCACACCAGAACTTAATAAAGTAGCTACAAAAGACCTTGCTAGTGAAGTTGCCGAATACGGTGCTACACTTGGCGTAAGTTCCAGTTCTACATGTGAAATTGGTCTTGGTGAAAGCGGCGGTATTCCATTCGTAAGCGTTGCGTACTTGTTGGATCGTTGCTCTAAGGCTAAAAAATAAGGAATATTCAAAAATTTAATAGACTAAATAAAAATAGAGTGCTAACATTTTTATATGATGTTAGCACTTTGTTTTGTTGGCGTGTTTGTATTTATTGTTAGATATTTATTTTTCTAATAAATATGGTATACTATATGTAGGTAGTAGAGTGTATGAAATTACCTACAATATAACAAAAAAAGGACGAGTTGCCGCTCGTCCTTTTTCTTATATTATTACGCTATGCATCTTGGAGATTATTTAAGAATGGAATATATGATATGAAAAGAATTTTGCCTATACTTGCATTACTTATATTTATTAGTGGTTGTGGAGTAAATCAGAATACAAATAATAGTAATACAGAAAGCAATGCTAAGAGTTCTAGTATATCCACTCAAGACAGTAGCAAAATGACTAATCTAGATAGCCACTTAACTGTCGCTAAGCAAGCCCTATCGACTGGTGATTATAATAAAGCCATCGAGGAGACAACAGCTTCTATTAAGGATAATCCAAATAATGCAGACGCTTATTCGGTTCGTGGCTTTGCTACGGCTTTAAATGGAGATACTACTAAAGGCATAGCAGATACTAAAAAGGCCTATGATTTAGATCCTAATAATGTGGCTAATTACTACAATATGGCCATGGTCTATAAGTTACAAGGTCAATTACCCGAGTCTAAACGATGGTTTGAAAAGGTATTAGAAAAGGACCCTAGTAATACTTGGTCTGTGTATGGTATTGCTACCATTTATGCAGACCAAGGGGATGATACTAAGGCCCTTGATTGGCTTGAAAAAGCAATTAAAATTGATCCTTCTGTAAAGGCGGTTGCTGCTGAACAAGATCATTTTGAACGGTTTCACAATAATGCGCGATTTAAAACATTAGTAGGATTATAGTCTTATAAAACTCGAAAAGACTAGATTATTGATAGTAATGGGATTGTCACAATGGATAGTAAACAGATGATTCGCCTTATTTTAAAAGTGGTAGGATTTATATATTGGTTTGTTTTTCTATACCTTGGTGGTCTAATGGTCATGGACTGGTCCGGGTTTATGTCCCAACATAATATAGAAACACCTCTATTCCTTACATACTTAGTGTTTGTAGGTTGTTTTGTAACGCCGTATATTATGCTGTACTGGAAGAAGCTGAATCCTAATGCGAAAGCTCCATTTTTGGTGCGCCATCTCTCCGAATATATGGCGCGATTAGAAAATCGTCATAGTAAATGGTTTGATGTATTATATGTACTAAAATTATTGCTCTATTTCGTAATAATTCTGTGGATGCTTTGTATCATATTACTCACCTTAGCAGTTATTGCGTGGACAGTACTCCTAATTTTGCTGAGCAATTAATGATGTGAATTTACATTGTTTTCTCCACCAATGCTTCTTGTAAAAGCTGAGAAAAATTAATCCCTTTCGCTAGGGCTCTATCGTTAAGCCACGCAGGAATGGTTAAGGTTTTCTTTACGGATTTACTATTTTTAGCTAAATCAATATCTGTTTGCACTAATGTAGGATAAGTTGTATCCGTACAAGGTAAGTTACGTATAGATGTAGGTGTAGGTAAGCTTTCGCCATCTTCTAAGGCACCTAAAATATACAGTTCCATCGCCTCTTGTGCATTAGTTACGAGTTCTGTTAGTGTTGAGCCCGTACTACTTGTATATTCTAAGTCTGGAAACTCAGCCCAGAAACCATCGGCATCGTCATGGATTATGGCAGGGTATATAAATTTCATATTTCCTCCTTATTTTAGCCCTGTTCTCTTCAAAATGGCATTTAATAAACCTATAGGTACATCTTTGCCATGTACTGCAATCACTTCGACTTGGTCATCTTTTTTCAAACGATGATGACTACCGCGTTGCCGTACATCCTTCCAACCATTTTTTAACAGTAGTTTTAATAGATCTTTATCTTTCATATTCTCTCCTTTACATAATAACACGTGTACACGTATAAAACAATTGTTAGGAGTTATTTCTTATTATCTGTAGTTTAACAGCATATAAATAAAAATAGGGGTGACCATTGGTCACCCCTGACTCTATTGGTCACTTGACAAGTAATGATAAATGCCTTTTGTGTATTTATACTATTCTTATTATTTATAATAGGTATATAATTAGAATATATAAACTAAGCTGTATATTGATGAAAGGAGAGAATTCATCATGAAACCACTTGGCAAAAGGATGGCAATGGCTGTGTTGTGTGCACTAACGCTGACAGCACCTTTGTTTTTGAGCGGTTGTAGTATGTCAGAACTATGGCAAGGGACTGAGCAGAGCCGCAAGGAGATTGCACAGCGGTCGGAACAGAATCAGGTACAATTATTTAATCAATATGTGAAAGCCATAAGCCGATATAATCGCATGGCTGTTATGTTTGATTATGCGAATACACCGACGATTAATGATTTAAAAGCAGGTAATCATTTAACTGTATTTAATACACCGAACTTTAAACAGTTACAAAAAGAATTAGAAGAAGCTAAGCAAGCCGGTATTCCTTATGATGAAATGAAGGAGCCCCTAGATAAGCTGCTTTCAAAATTGAATGAAATTACACCGGTAGCCGAAGAACTCGATGCATACTATAAATCTAAAGGATACACCACAGATAACTATGCTAAGGAACAGCAATTAGGTCCAAAGTATGTACAGTTGTATGAGCAATTTGTGCCTATCTATGCAGATTTTGATAATTTGATGCATAAAATCAACCTCGATCGATTGCAACAACGGTTACAAGAATTGCGCGATGCAGGTAAGAAAAACGCAGCCGCAGCACAAGAGGTTCATTTGAGACTTACCGCTGTTCTTGAAAAGTTAGATAGTGAAAAACAACCGGATGTGAATGCCATGAATCAAGAGTTACAAGCTATTGGTGATTTGTCTAATGGCATTACTAACTCTAACTATGACACTGTTAAGACCTCTGTAAACTCTACAATTGGTGCTATTCGCACTTATATGGGTTCAAAACAAGATAAGGACTATACTCGTATGATTGAGGCTTATAACCATTATATTTCTAATATGAATACGACCAATATGAATGAATTAGATTAATAAAGATCTGAGTTTATTTACGTTAGACACGTGTAAAACGAATACATAAAAAGCCGTATTAAATGAGAATTTCATTTGCTACAGCTTTTTTGTAATGTATTCTATTTTTTTATCTTAATACGTGTCGTCATTTGATTAGATAGGGTGAACAATACGAGTGCCACCCAGATGCAGCCGAAGGCTATGAGTTGTGCTGTACCAAAGCTTTCACCAAAGTAGAAGATGGCCAAGAAGAAGCCCATGGTAGGAGATAGGTATTGTAAAAAGCCGAGTATATTTAGTGGCAATAGGCGGGCACCGTATGAAAAGAGGATGAGTGGAATCGATGTGGTAAGGCCAGCGCCGATGAGGAGGAGACCGGTCGGCGTTAGGTTTTCGATAAAGGTCCACGAGGTGGTGTCTATAGTCGCTAAATACCATAATGCTATCGGTGTGACGAGCCATGCCTCGAAGGCGATGCTCGAAAATGGATGGATGGTGAGACGTTTTTTTACGGCCCCGTATAGGCTAAAGGATACGGCTAGGATGATAGAGACGATGGGCAATGTACCTAGTTGAACAGTCATGATGGCCACACCTAAGAATGCGATGGCAATACTTAGCTTTTGTGGCCAAAGTAATCTTTCTTTATAGATTAGGATGCCCAACAATACGTTGAGCAATGGATTGATATAATAGCCAAGGCTCGTGTCGAGTACGTGTTGGTTTGTAACGGCCCAAATGTAGGTGAACCAGTTGATGCTAATAAGTATAGCAGCCAGTAATAGTAGGCCTAATTGCGTAAGATGGGTGCGTAAAAGTTGTATGTCCATACGCAGTTGTTGGCGCCCTGTGGCGATGACGAGGAAGAACATCCAAAATCCGGACCAGATGATGCGGTGCGATAATACGGAAAAGGATGATACTTGGTTTAAAAGCGCCCAATAGAGGGGCAGCAAACCCCAAATTAAACAGCACAACAATGTAGTGCTGAGACCTTTTTTGTTTATTTCGTTCATAATACGACCTCCCACTAGTAGAATTATTATAACATGGTGGTAGTATAGCGGTAGCGAATTATAGAGGTGATTTCTCTAAATTGCACCTATGCATTTTTATCATTCTATATATGCGTTAGTTATAACTTGAAATTTGCTACTTATGATTAACTGTTATGTTCATTGACTTTGTGCATATTTTTACACTATATTGGACTTAGAACAACGAATATAGAGAATAGGTGTCGCAAGACTTAATAGAGAAATCGGTACAAGCCGATGCGGTCCCGCCACTGTAAGGACGAGCCTGCTTTCATACATGTCACTGGAGCAATCTGGGAAGGCGAAAGCAAGGTGTTGAGCCCGAGCCAGGAGAACTGCCTATTTGATAATCACCGTTATGTACCTACGAGCGATAGGAAGGGGATTGAGGTATACTTTTTACAATAGTTTTAGTGTACCATTCAATATGTAACCTAACGTGTCACTCTCGGGTGGCACGTTTTTTTATTTGCCACGCTAGAGGGTCGTTCATATATGGCATAGGCTTAATAGTTTGACTGGAGATTCATCATCATGATGGACATATATTTGGCACCTATGGAACTCATATACGAAGCAACTCACTGGTACGGTGCGCTGTTCCCCCTGTATGGTTTCAAGTTGAAAAGGAGGCACATATATGTCTGACAAAAAGACTTCAAAGGACACTGAACGCGATTTACTGGCGCCTGTATCCTTTGATGAGTTTGAGAAACCTACGTATGAACGATGGCAGGCTGAGGTTGAAAAGGCGTTAAAGGGTGGCGATTTCCATAAAAAAATGTTCACCAAAACCTATGAAGGTATTACGTTACAACCTATCTATACACCTGCATTGCATCAGGACAAGATTCCAAAGGGCGTTTATCCTGGCGCTGGCGAGTTCCTACGTGGCACGAAAGCAAGCGGCTATATCAAAGATTCTTGGGGCGTATCTCAATATGTGGATGAGTCCTTACCGAAGGATGCCAATCATGCAAGTTTATACGAAATTGTGAAAGGCGGCACTATTCACAACATTCGTCTTGATGAAGCAACACGCCATGATCAAGATGTGCAAGTAGGCGCATCTGTTGGTGTAGGCGGTACATCCTTGTCTACGATGGACGATTGCAGCCAATTAATTGAACGATTTAATCTTAAGGAAAATCCTTTATATATTGAAACTGGCGCATCTGCAGCGATTTTGCTCGGTATGTTGTCGGCTACTGTGAAAGCTTCTAAAAAGCAAACATCCGATTTGAAAGGTCTCATTGGTGCAGATCCTATCGGCGTGTGGGCTAAAGACGGTGCATTGCATATGTCTTTAGATACTGCTTTTGATGAAATGGCACATACTGTTGTATGGGCCAAGGATCAAGCACCTGAGCTTAAAACAGTGCTTGTATCCGGTGATGTATACGCTAATGGCGGTGCTAACGATGTGCAAGAGGTTGCCTATGCATTGGCAACAGCTGTTTGCTACGTGCGGCAATTGGCACAACGCAACATCGATATTCATACCATTGCTAAGAGCATGATGTTTACATTCTCCTTGGGTGCAAACTTCTTCATGGAAATTGCTAAATTGCGTGCGTTGCGCGTGCTTTGGGCTCGTATTATGGAGGCCTTTGGCGCTGATGAAAGCGATCGTGCCGTTCATGTACACGGTAGAACATCTGCTTTCACAAAAACCGTATACGACCCATATGTAAACTTGTTGCGTAACACAACACAAGCATTCTCCGGCGTTGTAGGCGGCCTCAATAGCCTTGAAGTTTCTCCATTTGATCAACCAATTCGCAAATCCGATGAATTCTCTCGTCGTATTGCCCGTAACATTCAAGTTATGTTACAAACTGAATTCGAATTGCGTCAACCAGTTGACCCTGTAGGTGGTTCTTGGTACGTAGAAACATTGGCAGCCGAATTGTGTGAAAAAATCTGGGCTGAATTCCAAGCTATCGAATCCAAAGGTGGCATCATTGCTGCCTTGAAGGAAGGTTATCCTCAAGCGCAAGTTAAAACAATTCTTAATGAACGCTTTAAAAACCTTGCATTCCGTAAGGATGTAGCGGTTGGTAATAACATGTACGCTAATATGACGGAAGAATTGCTTGATCCAAAACCTGAAAATCAAGAAACATTGCGTCAAAAACGGGTAGCTCATCTCGAAGAATACTTGGCAACTGCAGATCCAGAAGCGGTTGTAAAAGCCCAATCTACACTCGAAGCAAGCACAACAGAACCAGGTGCATTGATTGGCCTTATCGAGCTCGGTGCATTGCAAAAAATGACAATGCGTCAAATCCGTAAGGCTTTGGATGCGGGCGATATTTCCTCCGAAACAATCGAACCTATTACGGCTCATCGTTGGACGGAACAATTTGAAGCTCTTCGTATGCGTACGGAAAATTATAAACAACGCACAAAAGATAATGTGAAGGTATTCTTGGCTAATATGGGCCCTATTCCTCAACATAAACCTCGTGCGGACTTCTCCACAGGCTTCTTTGAAGTAGCGGCATTCGAAGTAATCAAAAATGATGGCCATGAAACAACGGCTGATGCGGCTAAAGCGGCTCGTGAAAGTGGCGCCGATGTGGTAGTTATCTGTTCTACAGATGATACGTATCCTGAATTGGTTCCACCACTTGCGAAAGAATTGAAAGAAACTATGCCGAATGTAACGGTTATTTTGGCAGGGGCACCTTCTAAGGACCTAGAGCCTGTATATCGTGAAGCCGGTGTAGATGATTTCATCTCTGTTCGCGCAAACTGCTACGCTATTTTAAATACGTTACAAGATAAGAAAGGGATGTGAGCTCATGTTTAAAAATCCAGACTTCTCCTCTCTTGGCTTGGGATCTCAGTCTGCCACATCGCGCGATGCATGGCTTGCTGAACTTAAAAAAGAAACAGGAAAAAGCTTTGAAGACTTATATAACACGACAATGGAGCAAATCCAATTAAAACCTCTCTATACAGAGATGGATTATGAAGGGATGACACACCTTGACTATATGGCTGGTGTACCTCCATTCTTGCGTGGACCTTATTCCACAATGTACGTAACTCGTCCTTGGACAGTGCGTCAGTACGCTGGTTTCTCTACTGCGGAAGAATCCAATGCGTTTTATCGTCGTAACTTGGCAGCGGGACAAAAAGGGTTGTCTATTGCCTTTGACCTTGCTACTCACCGTGGTTATGACTCCGACCATCCTCGCGTAGTGGGCGACGTTGGTAAAGCGGGCGTTGCAGTTGACTCTATCCTCGATATGGAAATTCTATTTTCCGGTATCCCTCTTGACCAAATGTCCGTATCCATGACAATGAACGGCGCCGTATTGCCTGTTATGGCGTTCTACATCCTAGCTGGTGAAGAACAAGGTGTTGATAAAAAGGTTATGGCCGGTACAATCCAAAATGATATCTTGAAAGAGTTCATGGTACGTAATACCTATATTTACCCTCCAGCTACGTCCATGCGCATCATCGGTGATATCTTTGCCTATACATCCCAGTACATGCCTAAATTCAACAGTATCTCTATTTCTGGCTACCATATGCAAGAAGCGGGTGCAACGGCGGATATCGAGTTAGGTTACACATTGGCTGACGGCCTTGAATACATCCGTACCGGTGTCAATGCAGGCCTTCACGTAGATAAATTCGCACCTCGTTTGTCCTTCTTCTGGGCTATCGGCAAAAACTACTTTATGGAAGTGGCTAAAATGCGTGCGGCTCGTATGTTGTGGGCTAAGATTATTAAGAGCTTCGGTTCTGAAAATCCTAAATCTATGGCTCTTCGTACACATAGCCAAACATCTGGTTGGTCTCTTACAGAACAAGATCCGTTCAACAACGTGGCTCGTACATGTATGGAAGCGATGGGCGCCGCATTGGGCCATACGCAATCCCTACATACGAATGCGCTTGATGAAGCCATCGCGTTACCTACAGACTTCTCTGCACGTATTGCGCGTAATACACAACTTTACATCCAAGACGAAACTAAGGTATGTAAGGTTATCGACCCATGGGGCGGCTCCTACTATGTAGAAGCATTGACTGATGAATTGATCCGTCGTGCTTGGGGGCATATCCAAGAAATCGAATCCCTTGGCGGTATGGCGAAAGCGATTGACACAGGTCTTCCTAAGATGCGTATCGAAGAGGCTGCAGCTCGTCGCCAAGCTCGTATCGACTCTGGTCGTGAAGCGATTATCGGTATCAACAAATACCGTCTAGATAAAGAAGATCCATTGGATATCCTCGACGTAGATAATACGGCAGTACGGGAAGCGCAAATTCGTCGATTGGAACAATTGCGTGCTAACCGTGACGAAGATAAGGTTCAATCCTGTCTCGAAGCGATTACAAATGCTACAGAATCTGGTGAAGGCAACTTGCTTGCTCTTGCCCTTGAAGCTGCTCGTGCTCGTGCATCTTTGGGCGAAATTTCCTTTGCTGTTGAAAAAGTTTGTGGCCGTCATAAAGCGGTTATCCGCTCTATTTCTGGCGTATACTCCAGCGAATATGAAGATGATGATGTCATCAAAGAAGTTCGCCAAATGGCAGATGATTTCGAAGAACTCGAAGGTCGTCGTCCTCGTATCATGATTGCTAAGATGGGTCAAGACGGTCATGACCGCGGTGCCAAAGTTATCGCTACATCCTTCGCGGATATGGGCTTTGACGTGGATATCGGACCTTTGTTCCAAACTCCAGAAGAAACAGCACAAGATGCGGTGGATAATGACGTTCACATCGTTGGCTTCAGTTCTCTTGCAGCTGGTCACAAAACATTGTTACCTCAACTTGTAGAAGAACTCAAGAAACGTGGTCGTGGAGATATTTTGGTTGCCATCGGTGGCGTAATCCCTGCTCAGGACTATGAATTCCTACGCGAACATGGCGCAGTGGCTATCTTTGGCCCTGGTACAGTTTTGCCAGTAGCGGCGAAAAAATTACTAGAAACATTGACTAGCCACGTTCAAGACGAAGGCAATGACTGATAATAAACGGCCTACTCCGGATGAATTGCGTAATGCACAAAGCGTTGCTGGTGACAGTAAAGCTCCCGAATTAGGTGTAAAAAACGCAAATGCCGAGGGTAGTACGTATCGTCCGGACTGGGTGCCAGAAGATGCGAAGAAAGATGATACTTTTGCGTGTCACGTGATGAAAGGCGTCAAGGAAATGCACGACGGCCTCTTGTCTAGCTCCGCTCATCTGGCTCCGTCTGTACGTCCCGTACAGCGGCGAAAGAAGTTAACTGTCGCTGATTATGTACGCGGTATCGAGCAGGGGGACCGCGTTATACTTTCACGGGCTATCACATTAGTAGAAAGTAATAATAAGGAACACTTTAAATTAGCTCAACAAGTATTACAAGCTATATTGCCACGCACAGGTAAGGCGTTGCGCATCGGTATTACTGGTGTGCCTGGGGCCGGTAAAAGTACATTTATTGAAGCCTTTGGTAATATGCTCATTGAAGCTGGTTACAAGGTTGCCGTACTTGCTGTAGACCCTACAAGCCAAGTCACAAAAGGCAGTATTTTGGGCGATAAAACGCGGATGGAAACGTTGACGAAGCATCCTGAAGCCTATATTCGTCCATCGCCGGCTGGTGGTACACTAGGCGGTGTAGCTCGTAAAAGTAGAGAAACGATGCTACTTTGTGAGGCTGCTGGATATGATATTATTCTTGTCGAAACCGTTGGGGTTGGGCAAAGTGAGGTTACCGTACGTTCTATGGTAGACTTCTTTATGCTCATCGTCTTAACTGGTGCAGGCGATGAATTGCAAGGCATCAAAAAAGGCGTTATGGAACTTGCTGATGCTATTGTGGTCAATAAGGCTGATGGGGACAACCTCAAGCGTGCTCTCATCGCTCGTAGCGATTACGATCGGATGCTACATTACATCCGTCCAGCTACGGAAAAATGGAAAACCCAAGCCTACACTTGTTCCGCAGTGACTAAGGATGGTCTCGACGAATTGTGGGATGTAATCCAAGAATTTGCTGAACAAGGTAAAGAAAATGGCGTATTCTTAAAACGCCGTCAAGAACAATCCCTTCGTTGGGTACGCGATATGATTGACGAACACTTGCACAACCTATTCTTTAACAATGTAGTCATTCAAGGTCGTATGGGCGAAGTAGAAGCCGCAGTTTTAGATGGCGAAATGAGTGAATCACAAGCCGTCGAAGAACTCATAGGCGTCTTTGACAAGTCCTTAACATAATCTCTATACATACAGGCATAGTATCTATACTGCTATCGGTTTGTAATCGATAGGAAATGATAGGTACTATGCCTTTTTTTCATGAAATGCATAAGTATGACTTTTGTAAAAATCATATTTAGTATATAATTTAGTTATAGATGTATACTTTATGGGTTATTTTAAAAGGAGAGATTTATTTTGAATCCATTAGCAAAAAAACTGACAACAGCAGTATTGTGTGTAACTGCTCTTACCTCCCCATTATTCATGAGTGGCTGTAGTTTTTCTAAGATTGCCAATGGGGTGCAACAAGGCGCTCAAAAGGCATCGCAACAGGACATTAAAGTGTTCAATAACTATATCGAAGCGATTGGCGATTTTAATAGTTGGTCCGTACGCTTTGGATATGCTATCAATCCGTCCGTTCAAAAACTAAAAGAGGGGCAACATTTAACAAGCTTCATGGCACCACACTTTGATACCTTACAACAAAAGTTGCAAGCTGCTAAAGACGCTGGCGTACCATATGATGATATGAAGGAACCTTTAGACAACGTATTGGCTGTATTAAAGGATATTGTACCAGTAGCTAGTGAATTGGATACGTACTACCAAACTAATTCATATCAAGCAGATAATTATGCTAAGGAACAACAATTAGGACCTAAATACGTTCAACTATATGATCAATTCTATGCAGCATATAATCAGTTAGACGCAGTAGTTCACAAACACAACACGGAAAATCAACAAGAACAGTTGAAAGAACTTAAAGATTCTGGTAAGAAAAACGCAGCCGCTGTTCAAGAAGTTCATTTACGCTTAACGGCTTTATTAGATGGCTTTGAAGAAGGCAAACAAATCGATGTAAATGCAGCTAACCAAGAGTTACAAGGCATTATGGATGTAGCTGGCACCGTTACGAGTCCAGAATATAACACTGCTAAGTCTCAATTAAATACAACGATTGGTAGAGTTCGTACATTCTTAGGTGACCAATCAGCTGATCATTACAATGATATGATTGAATCTTACAATCGCTTCATTGGCAGCATGAATCGCTTGGATATTAATAAACTTGATAAATAATATCTAGCTATGTACGAATCGATTCTGTGCCATTTATGAAAGCCTGCGCTTCATAGCGTGCACAATATAAATAGTACATATAAAAAATTCATACAAAGGTACATAAAATTGCACTAATAAGGGCTATATCAATTAGCATGTCTATTGATGTAGCCCTTTTTCTGTATTTTCTTATACTAGTTAAGATCTTTGTCAGATTGTATGCATCAACTAGTATATTTTTACTCATCTATCGTAAGCCTCATATGTTTTGATGTGTAAAAACGTGGTATAATTATTAGATAAGAGCCTAAAAGAGTGTGGGTTTTGGAGGTTAGTATGAGTAGCATTGCACATTTATTTGTAGCTGGTGGTTTCGTTATGTACCCACTCGTTATCTTTCTAGTTGTTACCCTAATGATTGGTATTGAGCGATTTTTTCTATACCGTAAATTCCGTAAGGACATGCGCCAATTCACGGCTGTCCTAAATAATCATCCAGGCTGGATTATGTTGCCAACCGTATTAGAACGAGATACACAAAATCTAGGCACTCTCTTTGCAAAGGCTTTGCGCAGTGCAAAAAATTACAATGGTTTAGAAAACCGTTTACAAGACTTGGTAGGCTATACCGATGAACGCTTAAAACGTGGCCTTGGGTGGCTTAGCATGATTGTTACGATGGCGCCGTTACTCGGTCTGCTCGGCACTGTTCTCGGTATGATTCGCGCCTTCGCCGTTGTAGGTGGTGACATTGGGGCACCTACCATTATTACAGGCGGCGTATCCGAAGCCTTGGTGGCGACAGCTACAGGCCTTACGGTAGCTATCATTGCCCTTGCCTTTCATAGCTACTGTGCAGCAAAGGTGAATGATTTCGTCGTAGCTCTAGAACACGAATGTGGCAGCATTCTCGATGCGTACAACGAGGAACATGACCTATGAGACGTCGTACATTAGGAGTGAAAAAAGAACCGACCATCATGATTATACCTATGATTGATATCGTATTTTTTCTATTGGTATTCTTCATGGTCGGCACTTTATACATGAATACGGAGCAACAAATCCCGTTAAATCTGCCATCCACATCGACTTCGACGGCTAAATCCATTGAACCGATTATCATTACTCTCACCACATCGCATAAACTCTATATCGATAACCGCGAAATTTCTGCGGATAATCTGTCCCAAGAGGTACAGGATATCGTGCGGACTACGCCACGACAGGCCTTTGTTATTCGCGCGTCTAAGGACGTGTATTATAACGAGGTCATCGCCCTTCTCGATATGCTGAAAGTAAACGGCGCTAAGTATATTAGTGTCGCTACGGATCGGAAGTGATTCTATGTTTGAATCGCATTATTTTCGACCGTTTTTGATATCCCTGTGCATCAGTATTCTCATGATAACGGGCATGGGGCTTTCACTAAAGGGCATGAGTGGCACTGGTGCAGGCCAAGAGGCAGCTGAGATTAGCTTTGATTTAGCCGATGCTGGTGAAAGCGAACAAGCCGAGGATCATCCGACGGTAACGCCGCCACCAGAGGAGGCAAAACCTCCTACAGATGCACCTGCGTCGGTAGCTCAGAAACAAGAAACGAAACCGCCTGTAAATACCGTAGAACCACAGAAAACTATAGATACAGAACAACCAGCATCGGCTACAAAACGTGAATGGGCTGTTCCAAAGGCCATAGAATCTGAGGCTACTGGCGGTGAGACAGGTGTTGTGACACATCAAAAACAGGAACAACAAAAGAAATTAGTAGGCAATGACGTATCGACGGATCCTAATGCAGAAGGTAATGGTCTCGATAATACAGATAAAGACCTATCGTTTTTTGCGGATGCACTCAATTTGCTGACGCCGGGTCAACGGGCGTGGCTCGAACAATCGGATATTAATCCTACAGAATATTTGCGCCAAGTGAAAGAACAAGGCCAAGCATCATCTGTACGCGGCGAAGCCGTTGTGCGCGTTAACTTTGACGCTAGCGGCAATGTAATCGTCGGCGTTAATACCCCGCGTATCGTAGAGGACTCTGTTCCTCCTGATGTACGAGACGAAGCGATACGTATCATCAAGACGAGCGGTAGTATTGTTAACAAACGTGGACAAGTCGTGTCCTTAGCCATCCCTGTCGTACTAGGACAATAAAGAGGCATACCTCACATACATGGTTGTATGTAAGATATGCCTCTTTTTGTTATGCCTATGATTTGCTAGTTGAGTAATCTCTTGTTCGACTACATGCTATGTTATGAGTCTGTTGCTCAACTACGTGCTATTGTTTGCGTCCGTTGTTCAACTACTTACGTTTTAACGCCGTTTTCGTGCTGTTGAACACCGCATAGTAAATGATGATGCCACCGATGAATAATGTCACTTGCATTTGTGTTGTGTATTGGTCCACACGCCATAGTGCAAAGGCATAGAAGAACATAGTAATGAGCATAATTAAGAAAGCTAGGATACGACGCACATTCGTATGAACCACATTGGATGTAGCGATGCGACCTTTATTGATGACTACATATATAAGAGATACTAAAATATCCACTGCGTATATGCCTAAAATCCAGTTGATAGGCATGTCATTAAACACGAAGACGCCGAGGACGATAAAACTGATGAGAAAAAATAATTTTATCAACGTGCTTGCTGTTTGAGATTCTTTCGGTTGTTGTATCTGTTCTTTATGTTGTTTCTTTGCCATGATCTACTCCTATATGTGTATTATTAGTATGTTGATACGATATATCACTTATTTATACATTACTATTATAATAATAAATCACAAAACAATCTATACAAAATAAAATACCGAACATTAAGAAAATCTAATATATATATTATTCGGAAAATTACGGAAGATTTATTGAACCAAGCTTTTACATATGGTACAATTATTATATAAAAAATCTAGCTTTCACCATGCAAAGGAGACATCATGATACCACGTTATACACGAGAAGAAATGGGCCATATTTGGAGCGAACGCAACGAGTTCGACACAATGTTATTGGTTGAAACATTGGCATCTGAAGCGCAAGCTGAGCTTGGCGTGATTCCGAAGGAAGCGGCAAAAATCATTCGGGAAAAGGGCAATTTTGATGTTGAAAGAATTCACGAAATCGAACGTGAAACAAATCATGACATCATTTCCTTTGTGACTGCTGTGGGCGAATATGTAGGCCCTGAAGCGGCTAAATACATTCATCTTGGCTTGACATCCACAGACGTTAAGGATACTGCACTTGGCTATATGATGAAACAATCTTGCGATATTTTGATTGAAGATTTGAAACAATTACACGCTGTATTGCGCCGTCGCGCTGCAGAATTCAAACATACGCCTATGATTGGTCGTACTCACGGTATTCATGGCGAACCTACTACATTCGGTTTAAAGATTTGCCTTTGGATGGCAGAGGTAGAACGCGATATTGAACGCATGGAACATGCTCGTAAAAGCGTTGCTGTTGGTAAATTGTCCGGTGCTGTTGGTACATACTCCAACATCGACCCATTCGTAGAACAATACGTATGTGAAAAACTAGGTCTTGAACCTGTTAAAATCGCGACCCAAGTCGTACAACGTGACCGTCACGCTGAACTATTGTCCACCATTGCTGTTGTAGGCGGTACATTGGATAAAATCGCTTTGGAAATCCGTCACTTGCAACGCACCGAAGTGCGCGAAGCTGAAGAATACTTTAGCCCTAAACAAAAAGGTTCCTCCGCGATGCCTCATAAACGTAATCCTATCACTTGTGAAAGAATTTGTGGTATGGCTCGTTTATTGCGTGGTTATGCACAATCTGCGTACGAAGACCAAGCTTTGTGGCATGAACGCGACATCTCCCATAGCTCTGTAGAACGCGTTATCTTACCAGATGCAACCATCGCGTTGAACTACATGCTTCACTTAACAATCCGTACCATCGATAAATTGTTGGTATACCCTGAAACAATGCTTAAAAACCTTAACCTTACAGGTGGCCTTGTATTCAGCCAAACAATTTTGACACACCTCGTAGACAAAGGTGCCGTACGTGATGAAGCATACCGTTGGGTACAAAAACACGCTATGGAACGCTGGCTCGAAGGCAAAGACTTCGCTACAGGTCTAAAATCCGATGAAAACATCAAAAAATACATGACCGACGAAGAAATCGATGCATGCTTCGATCCATATAAACTATTGAAACACGTAGATACAATAATGGCTCGTTTCGGCCTATAACATTTAGCTTTGGTAGGACGGATACCTTCCTCAAAGCCGACACGCTATCGCGCTAAAGCGGGACCCGAAGTCGTTTTGAGGAAGGTATCCGTCCTTTTTGCTATAAGTTCTATGCCGAAACGGGCCATAGGGAAAAGGACAGAGTCGTTTTCTGAATGGACCATCCTTTTTGCATTAAACCTTCTATGCCGAAAACGAGCCATAGAGCAAATAGGGCAAAGTCGTTTTGAGAAGGGTACCCGTCCTTTTTCGCTATAGATTCTATGCCGAAATGAGCTATTGGGACGACAAAAAACCGACACGCTATCGCGCTAAAGCGGGACCCGAAGTCGTTTTGAGAAAGGTATCCGTCCTTTTGCTATAAGTTCTATGCCGAAACGGGCCATAGGGAGAAGGACAGAGTCGTTTTCTGAACGGACCATCCTTTTTGCATTAAACCTTCTATGCCAAAAACGAGCTATAGAGCAAACAGGGCAAAGTCGTTTTGAGAAGGGTACCCGTCCTTTTTCGCTATAGATTCTATGCCGAAATGAGCCATTGGGACGAGAAAAAGCCGACACGCTATCGTGCTAAAGCGGGACCCGAAGTCGTTTTGAGGAAGGTATCCGTCCTTTTCGCTATAAGTTCTATGCCGAAACGGGCCATAGAGACAGACAGGGTAAAGTCGTTTTGAGAAGGGTGCCAGTCCTTTTTCGCTATAGATTCTATGCCGAATTTTTTATTTACAGTGAGTGCCGTATTTTCATATGGCGCTTTTATTTGTTAACGTACATAGGGGTGGTGGTGGTACCGGTAAAAACATGACTTTGGCTCTGCGAAGCCCAAAAGGGCGAAGCAGACCCGGCCGGTGGAGTGTTTTTGCCGGTACCACCACCCAAATCTGGAGGATACATGAAAAGCACCATAAGAAAATACGCACCGCCTATCTTTCATTGCATTAACGATTTCGGTCAAGGTTCTCTCGCTGCATTGATACCGTTTTTTATTGCTAATTTTAATCTCAATTATTATCAATCGGCGGCGATTATTTTCTGTAATACCGTGGTAGCGTCTATTGCTCAGCCCATTTTGGGGTATGTAGCGGATCGATGGCGCGTGCCTTGGTTTATTCCGGTAGGCTTTACAGTGACTCTTGTGTCTATTAGTGCTATGGCGCTGGCTACGAACTATGAAATGATTCTTGCTTTGTCTCTTTTAGCCGGCGTAGGGGCAGCGTTATTCCATCCTGAGGCGGCTCTTCTTGTAAATCGTACACAATCTCACGAGATTGGCAATGCCATGGGGCGCTTTGCGGTTGGTGGCAGCGCTGGTTTTGCCTTAGGGCCGCTTATTGCTGGTGGCGTTTATGTCTTTGGGGCTCACTTCCTTTGGGTGTTTACCGCTATCGCTTTACTGGGCGTATTGCTGTATCTCTATGCTTTCACAGGTCATACTACTGAGGCCGAAGGTGCGCGTGAATGTGAAAGCCAAATTAAGGGCACAAATACAGGCATAAACGATTGGGTGAGTTTTACAAAGCTATTTTTCGTCATTGCATCTCGATCAATTTTGTTCTCCGTATTATCGATTTTTATACCGATTTTATACATTACCGTTATCAATGGCGAAGCCGGTGCATCGAGCTTGGCACTTACTATGTACTTTGCCATGGGGGCTGTCCTCACCTATATGGGTGGTGCACTATCAGATAAGCTAGGCTTTCTAAAAACAGTGCGCTTAGGTAATATTATATTTTTACCATCCGTATTAGTTTTTATTTTCGTACCGAATGTGTGGGGATTCTTTGGCGCCATGATACCGATGGCCTTTGGCGTATTCTCACAATATGGACCTATTACCGTTCTAGGCCAAAAATACCTTGCTAAAAATGCAGGCTTTGCATCAGGCATTACATTGGGCCTCGGCATTACATTAGGTGGACTCGTAGCACCATACATTGGACATTTAGCAGATATTTACGATGTACAAACAGCGTTGATGACACTGATCCCTGTTGGTGCGTTAGGATTATTAATGAGCTTCTGGTTGAAAGAACCTAAATAAAATAATTGTTATACAGTACAGGCTTCTGCTAATTCTTGGGGACGCATAATATACGTCTTTAAAATTAGTACAGGCCTGTTCTAATTTGTAGGGGACCCTATATCCCTGTTTTTAGAATTAGTACAGGCGTGTTCTAATTTTTAGGGGATATGCTAGGCTTATTTTAATTTATTAATTTAATAGGATGAAATGTCAATAGATAGGGGGTGACCAATGGTCACCCCCTATCTGTTGACTTATGGTTTGCAGTGGATTATGTTGAAAATATAATGTTGTTTAGATGATTATGTCTTTACCTGATATATGTTTTAACATATAATTAAGATAAAGATTTCTTCTAGTAAATAGGAGGAATTAAATGGAATCATTTTCTGTAATTTTTTATGAAACACCTAATGGAGAGCAACCAGCAAAGCTGTTTTTAAACGAACTTTCAGAAAAACAACGAGCTAAAACGATTAGGGATTTAAAGTTGCTTGAAACCTGTGGTAACAAGTTAAGGGAACCAACTTCAAAATTTTTAGAGTCTGGAATTTATGAACTTAGAACCAAACAAGGGTCCAATATTTCTAGAATTTTATATTTTTTCTTTGTTGGTAAACGTATAGTTTTGACCAACGGTTTTGTAAAAAAGTCTATGAAAACCCCTAGAAATGCGATTGAATTGGCGTTGAAGTATAAACAAGATTATATTGAAAGGTACACATAATATGGAAACATTAGATCAATATTTAGCTGAGCAATTAAAAAATCCTAAATTTAAAAAAGAATGGGATGAGTTAGAAGATGAGTATCAGATTATTGAAAATATAGTTAAAGCACGTATTGAAGCTCATATGACGCAAACTCAATTATCTGAAGTTACAGGCATTACGCAATCAGATATAAGTAAAATTGAAAATGGGAATGGGAACCCCTCGTTGAAAACATTAAGAAAGATTGCTCATGCCTTTGGCAAGAAGTTAAAGATTGAGTTCGTGTAATCTGCATTTAGTCTTTTCGTGCTTTGCTATTATGTTGTATAATAACTATGGATTAATTTGACTTTCACAATTGGAGGACATAGATATGGCAACAAGTATGGTAATCGGCACTCAATGGGGTGACGAGGGTAAAGGTAAAATCGTTGACTGGATTGCGGAACGTGCAGACGTTGTAGTGCGCAGCCAAGGCGGTAATAATGCAGGTCACACTGTTGTAGTAGATGACAAGGCATTCGCGCTTCGTTTATTGCCAAGTGGTATTTTGTACGATGATAAACAAAATATCGTTGGTACAGGCGTTGTTATTGATCCTAAGGTGTTGTTACAAGAAATTGAAGGTCTTGAAAAACAAGGTAAATCTGCAAAATCCCTTCACATTTCTGACCGTGCTCATGTCATCATGCCTTACCATATTGCTCTTGATATGGCCGAAGAAGCGTCCAAAGGTGATGCTAAAATCGGTACTACTAAAAACGGTATCGGCCCTTGCTATGCTGATAAGGTAAACCGTATCGGCATCCGCATTTGCGACTTGTACGACATGGAAACTTTCAAACAAAAATTGGCGTACAATGTTGAGTTTAAAAACAAAATGCTTACAAAGGTATACGATGCTGAACCTGTTAATTACGATGAAATCTTAGCAGATTACATTAAATATGCAGAGGCTTTGAAACCTTATGTAACTGATACAAATATCGCTGTGTTGAAAGCGATTAAAGAGGACAAAAAGGTATTGTTCGAAGGCGCGCAAGCAACTATGCTAGATCTTGATCATGGTACTTACCCATTCGTAACATCCTCCCATCCAATCGCTGGTGGTGCTTCCACCGGTGCTGGTGTAGGTCCTAACTATTTGAAAAATATTTTCGGCGTTGTGAAAGCTTACGCTACACGTGTTGGTGCAGGCCCATTCCCTACAGAACAACTTAATGAAATTGGTGAAGAGCTTCGTACGCTTGGTCATGAGTTCGGTACTGTAACAGGTCGTCCTCGCCGTACTGGTTGGTTAGATCTTATGGTTGTAAAATACGCAGCAGGTCTTAGCAGCCTTGATTATTTAGCTATTACACGTTTGGATATTCTTGATTCTTTCAAAGAATTGAAAATCTGTGTAGGTTATAAATTAAACGGCAAAAACGTTGAAGGCTTCCCTGCTAGCTTGACAAATCTTGAAGCATGCGAACCTGTATATGAAACATTGCCAGGTTGGGAAACAGACATTTCCGGCATCCGTTCTTATGATGAATTGCCTGAAAATGCGCGTAAATACGTAGAACGTATTGCAGAAGTAACAGGCGTGCCTTTGGGGATCGTATCTGTTGGTCCTAATCGTAACCAAACAATTGATCTTGTTAATGTATTTTAATCTGCTGTAGCAAATTATTATAAAAAATAATAAGCGGAGATTCTTATTAGAGAATCTCCGCTTTTATGCGTATTTTCTATCTCATAAATGATTTTAATTAGTCAATTAAAATATTTTAATGAGAATAAAAAGAAAAAAATAGATTTAGTTATAAAAATAGTATATAATAGTATAAAAGTAGATTGATAATTTTTGATGTATATTGAGGAGTTTTTCTTATGGTTGAAGTTTCCTATGAACGTTTGGCAACGATTTTTAAAGCGCTCAGTGATGAAACAAGATTACATATTATAGATATGTTGTCATGTAATGAGTTGTGTGCAGCAGATATTTTGGCAAGTTTTAATTTATCTCAATCCACATTGAGCTACCACATGAAAATCTTAATTGATGCTGGCGTTGTAAATTCTCAACGTAATGGTCTTTGGACTCGCTATTCCATCAATGAAGATACATTTGGTGACATTTTGGAAATCATTCCACAATTGTACAAAACTAAAGACGAATGCATTTGCGCACAAATCAAATACTGCCGTCTTGATGAACACGAAAAAGACGCGTAATCATGAGACGCTGGATTATGCATGTTGATATGGATGCTTTCTTTGCATCCGTAGAACAACTGGATCATCCTGAATATAAAGGCCACCCCGTTATCGTGGGTGGTCTTTCTTCGCGTGGCGTAGTGGCTACTGCATCCTATGAGGCCCGAAAATTTGGTGTCCATTCGGCTATGCCCATTTCGCGGGCCAAAAAACTTTGTCCGCATGGCATCTACGTGTATCCGAATATGGCTCGCTACAAGGAGATTTCTCAGATCATTCACAAGGTGATGGAGGAATTTACACCTATCATTGAGCCCTTATCTCTGGATGAAGCCTTCTTGGATGTTACGGGTATTACCCATAAATTTACAGGCCCCAAGGCTTTGGGCCGTGCTATTAAGGACCGCGTGTTTGAGGAAACGGGGCTCATCATTTCGGCGGGCTTGGCTCCGAATAAATTCCTTGCTAAGCTGGCATCTGACCTAGATAAGCCTGATGGGCTTGTGGTTATTCCTTATGGTAAGGAATGTGAAAGCCTTGCAAATTTGCCCATAAAACGCATATGGGGTGTAGGCCCTAGCACGGAACGTCGCCTTAAAGATGGTGGTTTTACCTTGATAAAGGATGTGCAGGCCTTGTCGGATGAGAAATCGTTAGTGCCTTATGTGGGCAATCAGGCACGGCGTATTTGGGAATTGGCACGAGGCATCGATGAACGGCCTGTAGAACCGGATCGTCAAATCCAATCCGTTGGTAATGAGGAAACCTATGAAAGCGATGTCGCGGATCCGGCTGTCATCGATTTAGAACTTCATTACTTTGCCAATCGCGTAGCGAAACGATTGCGTAAATATGGATTGATGGGCCATACTGTGTCCATTAAGGTGCGATACAATGATTTTAAAACTGTATCTCGTCAGAAACGACTAGATTCTGCTACGGACCAAGAACGTATTATCTATGATACATCAGTACTATTGTGGAATAAACTCATGCGTGAACGGAGCAATGCTAGACAACGGGAGGCTCGCAATACTAGCCAATCGAATCGCCGTGATGCTAAGACTTTCACTGACAACGCTAATGATAGACCGATTACGGAGAATCGTGAGATGATGGGCGCCGCACCATTACCTCAATTTGATACATCTGTTCTCGATGTGCCACTCAAACCAATTCGGCTCTTAGGTGTGACGGTTAGTGGACTTTCAACAGAAGGAATTGTACAGGACGATTTATTCTCCATTGAAATGGACGAGAAAGATGAGAAGCTTTCAACCGTGCTAGACTCGTTGGCATCTAAATTTGGTGAAGGGGCCATCATGAGTGGAGCCCTTTGGCGTCGTGCTCACGGCGATGGTGGAGAACGGCGAAAACGGTCGGAATTAAAGGCCGAAATGGATTTAGATAATGAAGAATAAAATTCTTTCAAGAATAGAAACATTCATGATACAATGTATATGTATAGAAATGTGTATACGCATGAAACTATCTGCAAGAGAGGTATAAATATGAGTATATTTCGTGTGGCCATTCATTATGGCGTAAATAGCAACGGGGTTTTATCTTACGATACGGATACAAAAATCGTAACGATAGATTTGCCAGAACAAGAATGGATTGATAAGGTCCGTGCATACTTGAATGAAGAACATACTATTGAGAATGCAACAGGTCTCGATACATATGAACGGGTACAAGTAAAACCTTTAGAATCCTTGGAAAACTTCAAACTAGCTCTTACACGCATGTGGGGTGCCATCGACGTACAAGTCGATTGGAGCCGCCCAGCGTAATTAACATGAGAACCCCTTCGTAGCCATGGTGGTGCTATGAAGGGGTTTTCTTATTGTGGCTATAGTTTTTTTACCAAAGATTGGAGGTGGAAAATTAACTTTGTCATGAAGCGTGTATTTAAGTATTGCTAATCAAATTTTTTATTTGTTAGGTCTTGATACATAAGCTTAGCGATTTCATACTGTGGGTCGCCAGCTTGCAATTGGTGTGACAGTAGTTTAAATACAGCCTCAGCTCTTTCGTCTTTCTTGATATCGATGCCCTTTGCATCTTCAGAACGACTTATGGAAATAGTATGTGTTGTTGGATTTATGAAGTACGCATTTACATCGATGCTGAAAGCTTTGTTTTCATCTTTTCTCATGATTGTACGTAGAATCATAGCTGAGATAGCAGTAGTACCATCTTTTTCGCCTAATAGCTGTTTAGATGTGTAGTCTACATAATCTGCATAGACATAAATATCGCCAGGTTTGGCCTTATCATAATCTTGTGTATAGGCCTCTACTAAACGTAAATCAAGCTGTCTGCCAAATGGTCTAGAAAACATTTCGCTTTGTAATTCGCGTGTTTCGTTAACAGGTGGATAGAACGGTATAGGCGTTAAACCTTTTAACATATCTGTTCGTGTTTCGTTTTTCCGTTTAGCGCGACGTTCTGCAGTGACCTTGTCTAAACGTTGACGCTCTTTTAACATGGCCTTTTCTTGTTCTTCTTTAGATTTATAAGTTTTAACGGATACAACACGGTTACCAGACATAGTGACTGTCGAATAAATTGGTTTACCGTTAGTAGGTTTTCCCTCAGAAGCATCAAGCGTAGATTGTACTATGGCTGGTGTTGCGCTTTCAATTGATTTTCTTAACTCTGGAATATTGGCGTAATCCATATCAACCACAGCAGTATCTGTGCTTTCACTTGGCTGCGCAGGTGTAGCCCCGTATGCGGATGATATAGCTAAGACAGCTAATAGTGAACTGGTAATAATCGATCGTTTACATAGTTTCATTACATATACCTCTTTTTATAAGAACTCTTTAATACTATCAACAGCTGTATTATAGCATAGTTCTTGCGTAGATAGATTTAAAAACGATATAATAAAGTATACATGCGTCTATAGCTCAACCGGACAGAGCGCCAGTTTCCTAAACTGTAGGTTGGGGGTTCGATTCCCTCTAGGCGCACCAATAAAAATGATTTGGCATAAGGCTGTTTAGTCTTATGCCTATTTTTTATGTTTGAAGAAATCTTTGATAGTATAGAATCCATGGTGAATAATAGTGATTAATCCTATTTTTATGATAATATAAAAGTATGTAAATTAGATTTTCTAATATTAATAGCCAATATGTATAGGGGACCTTGGGGGCATAAAATGCAACTTACATTAAAACAGCAAGAGAAAGCAGCTAAAGAATTCGCTAAAAAATGGGAAAATATTGGGGATGAGAAGCAAGACACTCAACGATTTTGGATGGAATTACTTCAAAACGTATACGGAGTAAATAATCCTGCTGATTTTATTGGTTTTGAGCAACGTGTACAGTTAGGTCATACTAGTTACATTGATGCTATGATTCCGGCTACACATACTATGATAGAGCAGAAAAGTTTAGGAAAAGATCTTAATGCTCCAATTAGACAATCTGATGGCACACTTTTAACGCCCGCAGAACAGGCTAAACGTTATGCGGCCGCATTACCCTATAGTGAACGTCCACGATGGATTGTAAGTTGTAATTTTAAAGAGTTTCATGTATTAGATATGGAACGACCTAATGATTCTGTTGAAATTATAGAATTACATAAATTAGGAACTGAATTTTATAGACTTAATTTTTTAGTTGATGTTAAAAGTAGTCATATAGAACGTGAGATGGAAATTTCCAAAGGCGCAGGTGAGCTTGTTGCTCGACTATATGATTCGTTATTGGAGCAATATAAAATTAATCCTTTATTAACAGAAGAAGACATATTACATAATATTAATAAGTTATGTGTACGTTTAGTATTTTGTTTATATGCAGAGGATTCTGGACTATTTGGTAAAAAGAGCTTATTTCATGATTATTTACAAGACTTTCAACCCCATCAAGTTAGAAATGCATTGATGGATTTATTCCGTATTTTAGACACAGAAGAAGCTCATAGAAGTCCATATGAAAGTGAGACTTTATTAGAATTCCCTTATGTGAATGGTAGTCTTTTTAGTGATCCTATTGAAATTCCTCAGTTTTCAGAAGGCGCGGTTAATTTGATATTAGAGGATGCATGTAATTTTGATTGGAGTGAAATTTCTCCAACAATCTTTGGTGCTATATTTGAGAGTACATTAAACCCTGAAAAGAGACGTCAGGGTGGTATGCATTATACCAGTATCGAAAATATCCATAAGTTAATCGACCCGTTATTCTTAGATGAGCTTAGGAATGATTTTAAAGAGGCTATGTCTAGAAAAGATGGTAAGAAGAAAATCCAACTACTAAAGGCTTTACAAGATAAAATGGCGTCTCTAACGTTTCTTGATCCTGCCGCGGGTTCTGGTAACTTCTTAACAGAATCATATTTATCATTACGTCGATTAGAGAATGATATTTTAAGAGAGACTATTATGGACTCGTCAGGTACAGGGGTATTAGGTTTTGATGAAGAGGAATTTAATCCTATTAAGGTTAGCATTCAACAATTTTATGGTATAGAAATTAATGATTTTGCTGTGTCTGTAGCCAAAACAGCTATTTGGATAGCTGAAGCACAAATGTTTAAAGAAACCGAAGCTATTATTCATAAAGAAATGGATTTTTTACCGTTAAAATCGTATTCAAATATTTTTGAAGGAAATTCTGCTCAAATAGAATGGCAATCTATTGTTTCTAAAGAAAGACTCTCTTATATCATAGGAAATCCGCCCTTTGTAGGAACTAATTATATGACAGATTCTCAGCGATTGGATATGGATTTAGTTTTTAAAACATCTAAAAATCGAAGTAAATTAGATTATGTATCAATTTGGTACAAACTTGCAAGCGATTTTATTTGTAATACAGATATTAAATGTGCATTTGTATCTACAAATAGTATTACTCAAGGTGAGCAAGTTCCTTTATTATGGAAAGATATTTTGAAGTTTAATCAAATAATATTTGCTTATAGGACTTTCGTATGGAGTAGTGAAACAAAGAATCAAGCTAACGTACATTGTGTTATTATTGGGTTTGCTTCAAAGAAACTTAGAATAGATAAATATTTATATACGGGTAGTACAAAGTTAGCATGTAAAAATATAAATGCTTATTTGCTAAATGCAGAGGATATCTTTATTGAGTCTAGAAATAAACCATTAAATATATCACTACAAATAATGAAAGGAAGCCAACCTACAGATGGGGGGAACTTACTTTTAAGTCGTGAAGAAAAAGACTCATTAGAAGCTGAATATCCTATTTTAAAGTCAGTTATTCGCCCTTGCATAGGGGCAGCGGAGTTTATAAATAACAAAGAGCGTTATTGTTTATGGCTTGAAAAGGTTAATCCCAGTATTTACCGTAATATTAGACCTATTATAAAACGTCTTGAAGCAGTTAAAACGTTACGATTAGCTAGTAGTAGTAAAATGACGAGAGAAAAGGCTGATATGCCTTATTTATTTACTAATATTAGACAACCAGTTACAGATTACTTAGTTATTCCAAGTGTGTCTTCTGAACGTAGACGATATGTTCCAATTGGTTATTTAGATTCCAATACAATAGCGACTAATTTAGTTTTAATTGTGCCTGATGCTGAACTATACCATTTTGCTGTATTAACATCTAATGTGCATATGGCGTGGATGCGTGCTTTTGGAGGAAGATTGAAAAGTGATTATAGATATTCAGGAAAAATTGTTTTTAATAATTTCCCATGGCCAGAGCTTGATGAAGAGTATAGAACTATATTAATTAGGTCGGGACAGGAAATTTTAAAAGCGCGAGAGAAGTATCCTGATGCTAGTTTTGCAGATTTATATGATGAATTAACAATGCCTAGTGAATTACGAAAAGCACATAGAGAAAATAATAAGGCTGTTATGAAAGCATATGGATTTGATTTACAAATGACTGAAGAAGAATGCGTAGCTGCACTAATGAAATTATATCAAACGTTAGTCTAAGAATAGAGTGAGTTTAATTTTGTAAAATAGAACTTTTCTTATGTTGGGTATAGTTATGAGGTAAAAATAATCATGAATGATAAGTCTTTAAAAATTAAAGGAGCTATAATTCAGATACAACAAAATACAACTAATTCATCTCAAACGATTACGAATATAGACTCTACAATTAATAAAGATGCTATAGATAAAATATTAGAGTTTGAATCTGAGTTTAACAGTCTATATGGGGAAATGAATAGTAAGACCTTCAAAGAGTTACTTTTAAATTTGAAAAATGATGACTTTAAAGAAAGATCTATTAAGCAGACTGTTTTAGAGAAACTTCAGGCAATAGCAATTGGTGCCAGTGGTAACGTTATCGGTGAAGGAATATTACATTTTATCAATCTAATATAGTGGGGAATAATATGAGTCTGATTTCAGAGTTAATAATTGCAACTTTAAGAGATGATGCTCCTATAGAGTCTTTATTAAGAAAAGCTTATGTAGTATCGAAAAAATTGGGCTTGGATGACTTTAGTAAAATAATATATCAAGAGCTTCATGGATATACTAATATTGATGATGTACCTAATTATAGAGTTGTTAAGGGAGATTTAAGAGGTCTTGACTATTATAATGGTTGGATATCAGCTATGGTACCTCCAGAATTAGAGGCTAGTTTACTATTAAGATACTTAATGCAACCAATTGCTGAATTAAAATCATTATATGATTTTGGAGACAATCCTTTAATTATTGGATTGTCTGCTGATGTAAATGAAGAACTTTCTAAAATATTTGAGGGACCACCAACGCGATTTGGTGTTGCCATATCTCGTGCTTCTATTTATAAAATATTAGATACTATTAAAAATTTGATATTAACATGGGCTTTGGATTTAGAGTCAGCTGGAATTGTAGGAGACGGTATAGAATTTTCGCTAACAGAGATTGAAACAGCCAAATCAACGCCTAATATTTATAATTTTACTAATAATTTTTTCAGCAATGTTGAGGCTTCTCAGATTCAGCAGGGAACTATAGATTCGAATATGGAAGCATAGTAGAAATAAATTAATCAATATATTGTAATAATTAATAAACTATTAAGGGGAAGTTATATGGAATTTTTACAATGTAAGTTATCTAATTGTTATGGTATCAATACATTAGATTATAAATTTAATTTTAAAGATTCAAACACAAATGTATTCGCAATATACGCAAGAAATGGGCTTATGAAGACATCTTTTGCTAAAACCTTTAAAATGTTACAGAATGGCAAGGAATCTGAAATCAAAGATGAAATATTTGATGAAGAAGGTCATATTGAGATTACTACAGATCAAGGGGCACTAGATGAAACTTCTATATTCGTAATAAAAAGTTTTGAAAACTCTTATGAATCAAATAATATAAGTTCTTTATTAGTTAATGAAGAGATAAAAACTAATATTTCCGAGCTAATTAGTTTACAAGAATTATTCTTTAAGAAACTAGAAAAAGCTTCGGGTGTTAAGATTTCTAGAACCTTACAAGGGAAGATTATATATGAGTTAGAGTCCAAATTAATAGAAGGTTTAGGGTTAACACAAGACGGGTTACTTTTAAATTTAAATAATGTAAGAAATTTATTAGACGATTTGGAAATTGATTTAGAAAATATTTTATATGCTGATATATTTGATGAGTCCGTCTTAAAGAAAATATCAAATCAAGTATTTCAAGATTCTATTGAAGAATTTTGCGAGTCTTATGAGGAAATCTATAGCTCTTTCACTTTTTTGGATAAAGGTAATTTTACATTAGGTAAATTAAAAAATATTAATAAGTCACTAGATAGCAATCATTTTTTTGTAAAAGAGAATAAGATTACTTTAGATGGAGATTATATAGTTACTAATTCTAATGATTTAAAAGGAAAGATTGATGAAATTGAATCAGAGCTAAAAAAAGTAGATGCTTATACAAAAATAGAGAAACTATTGAATGACAGTAAGGGAATAGTTTTGAGAGATATTATTGAAAATAATCCTCATATAATACCATATCTTAAAATAGATAGACTCGATTTTCTTAGGACGCAGCTGTGGATTTCTTATATAAAAAAACATATAGCAATATTTCAAGAGTTAGAAAGTAAATATAATTTATTAGAAGATAAGCTAGGAACAGTTAGTCTTGAAGATACTCAATGGAGTAAGGCTTTACGTATCTTTGAAGAACGATTTACCCTTCCATATAAGATGTCTATTCAAAATTATAAAAGCACAGTAATAGGATCTAGTATTCCTAAAATTGAGTTTACATTTAAAAAGAATGGTAAAAGTGTTAGTTTAGATAGAAGTAGATTAGAAAATATTGATGTACTTAGTCAAGGTGAAAAAAGAGCATTATATCTTTTAAATATAATCTTTGATATAGAAATGCTAAAAAACACTGGCCGTGAAATTGTGTTTATTATTGATGATATAGCAGATTCATTTGATTATAAAAATAAATATGCGATTGTAGAGTATTTGTATGAGATTGCACAAAATAATAAGTTTTATTTATTAATTCTTTCTCATAATTTTGACTTTTATAGAACCATATCTAGTCGGCTATCACTGCGTGGATCATCAAGGTTACATACTAATATAGAGGGTGACAAAATAGTTTTGACCCAGGAAAAATATCAACTAAAATCTCCATTTATACCGTGGAAGAATAATCCTAATTTAGTTAATGTGCTTGCACTTATTCCTTTTGTGAGAAATATAATTGAATATACAGTTAAAGACTATTCTAAGAATAATGACTATTTGTTTTTGACAAGTTTACTCCATATAAAACATGAGACAAATAACATTATCTTTAATAATTTATTAGATATATATAATAGATATTTGAATATAGATGCCTTTGAATCAGATATCGAATTAGAAGGGAAAGTATGTGAAGCATTATATAAAGAAGCTGATGAAGTAACTACAGGTGATTGTGATTTGGAGTATAAGCTATTGTTAGCGATAGCTATTAGACATAAAGCAGAGCGATTTATGTTTAATGTATTAGAAAATAGACTAGAACCAATTACGTGGAATGTAAGACGTAGTGAACATACAGGATCATTTGATGAATTTTGTAATTATCTTGATAATGCGAATAATCAAACCAGAGAGCTATATTATGTCGTAAAACAGTTTGCGTCGAAGGAAATTATCGAGATTCTAGATGAAGTAAATATTATGACACCTGAAAATATTCATTTAAACTCTTTTATGTATGAACCATTGCTAGATATGGATATTCAAGAATTATTAAATTTATATTCAAGAGTAAAAGCTCTTAATGTTTAATAACAGTAAGTTGAAAGATACGATAAATATTAATTTCTTCTTTTGAAAAATATAAATTAGGGATTTTATTGGAATAAAGCTATAAATTATGTTGTACTAGTTTTGTTTTGGCTTTAGATTTGGGAATATATAATCAGGGAGACTATATTATGAATAATATAAATCAATTTGATTGGGTAGATTTTTATAATGAATTTGCTAATACGTTATTACAATATAAGGATAATCGGGGAATTCTTATAGAAAAAGTAGAGAAAATTTATGAGCTTACAGGCATCGATATGCCAACTTTAGAACGGAATAAACACCTTGTTGATATTGATCCGTTCACTATTTTTGGCTTATTTAATAAAAGTTCTATGACCGTTGATAATCGAAATAAGATTATTTCTGCAGTTGCTAATCTATTCGATATAAAAGCACCTATACCTACATCATTTGATGGAATTCCATTATTAAATAATCAAAATGCTACCTATTATTATTTTATTGATGAACGAGATGAAGACGATATAGATACTCTTTGGGGGCTTTATGAATCTGCACTTATGTATGCTAATGATTCGAGTTCAAAGAATGCTTGGACTCTATCTCAGTATTTTGACTTAGCCATTAATAAGAAGGGCAATGGAAATAGTAAGATTACTATGGGGTTATACTGGATTGCACCAACTCATTTTCTAAATTTAGATAGAAGAAATACATGGTACATTTATGAGTCTGGTAAGATGCCGCTTGACTTAGTTAATAATCTTCCAATTATTAGTGGAGATAAAATTCCAGCATCTAAATATTTTGAAATAGTTGATAAATTAAGGGCCTTTTTAAGTAGTGAACAGAGTACATTTAAAAACTTTATGGAGTTAAGTTTTGAGGCGTGGAGATACTCAGAGGAAGTTAATCGGCTGAAACGTGCTGAAAAGAAACAAAGCAAGGCTAGAGCTAAAGGGGCTGCTTTAGCTGATGATGATATAGAAACAATACATTATTGGATCTATTCTCCTGGTGAAGGTGCTAATATTTGGGATGAATGTTACGATAATAATATAATGGCTATAGGCTGGGATGCGATAGGGGATTTGCGTGACTATAATAGCAAAGGTGAAATGAAGCAGAAAATGAAGGAGTGTTATGACCCCTCTGGCTCCTATATTAATTCGGCATGTGCTACATGGGAATTCGCTAATGAAATGAAACCAGGCGATATTGTATTTGCGAAGAATGGTATGCATCTAATTATCGGTCGAGGTGTTGTTAAGTCAGATTACATATATGATCCTCAAAGAAAAGAATTTAAAAATATACGTAAAGTTGAGTGGACTGATCGGGGTGAATGGAAATGCTCAAGACAGTCGCCTATGAAGACTTTAACTGATATTACATCATTTACAGATTATGTTGAACAGCTAAATCTCTTCTTTGATAGTGATATGTTGGATGATGTTGAAACGATAGAAACAAGTTACCCTACATATGATAAGGACCGATTTCTTGACTCTGTCTATATGAATGATGAAACTTATAATATACTTGTATCACTTGTTAAAAGTAAGAAAAATATTATATTACAAGGTGCACCTGGTGTGGGGAAAACCTTTGTTGCAAAACGTTTGGCTTATTCTATGATGGGAGTAAAAGATCCTAATCGTGTCATGATGGTACAGTTTCATCAAAGCTATTCCTATGAGGATTTTATAATGGGATTCCGCCCTTGTGAAAATGGCTTTAAGCTTAAACACGGTGTATTTTATGAATTTTGCAAAAGGGCTGAAGTTGATAGTGATAATGACTATTTCTTTATTATTGATGAAATTAACCGAGGTAATTTGAGTAAAATATTCGGGGAACTGTTTATGCTTTTAGAAAGTGATAAAAGAGGCGTATCCTTACAACTACTTTATGCAGATGAGAAGTTCTCGATTCCAGAGAACCTTTATATTATTGGTATGATGAATACTGCAGACCGTAGCTTAGCTATGCTAGATTATGCATTAAGAAGACGATTTGCATTCTTTAATCTTAAACCAGCTTTTGAGTCCGATGGCTTTAAGTCTTATCAAAAATCCATCAATAATGATAAATTTGATAAACTTATAGAATGTATTAAGCAGCTTAATCTAGCTATTAAATCAGATGAAAGTTTAGGCTCAGGTTTTTGTATAGGACATAGTTATTTTTGTGATTTAGATAAATTTGAAACGCATGAATTTGAATCATCACTTACGAGAATTGTTGACTTTGAGATAATTCCTCTTTTAAGTGAGTATTGGTTTGACGATGCTGATATGGTAAATGAATGGAGTAATAATTTAAGGAGCGCAATTAAGTGATACCTATTCGAAATATTTACTATATGTTATCTTATGCTTTTCGAGCATTAAACCCACAAGGCTATAAGCGCGTATCAGTGGAACAGTTTGATAATGTATTAGAAATGTTATCTTCAGTTTTAGCTAAAGGTGTTTCTATTCAGATCAAGCGTGGAATTGGAAAGGGCTATTTAGAGAGAACAGAACCCTTATGCTCGCCTCGTGGACGTTTCGAATTATCAGAATCTATAAAAACTAATTGTATACATAAAAATCACTTAGTTTGCTCTTATGATATTTTTTCAGAAAATATCTATATGAATAGAATCCTCAAATCAACTCTAGAATTACTTATTCAATCAGATATTTCTAAAACTCGAAAAAAGGAACTTCGTAGATTATTAGTATATTTTAGCGACGTAAGCTCTCTTGATGTCAATAAGATTAATTGGAATATGCATTATAATCGTAATAATCGAACCTATCAGATGCTAGTTTCTATATGTCATATGATTATTAAGGGTTTATTACAGTCTAATTCTGATGGCTCTAAGCGATTAATGAATTTTATAGATGAACAACAAATGCATCATCTGTATGAGAAATTTATTTTTGAGTATTACCGTAGACATTTCCCACAGATATCAGTTAGTTCATCGGAAATAAAATGGGCAATTGATGATAGTGAAGTATATATGCTTCCTATTATGAAGAGTGATATCATGCTTACTTATAATGATAAAGTGCTTATTATCGATGCTAAGTATTATTCTAGTAATACCCAAACACGATATGATACACATAAGATACACTCACATAATCTGTATCAGATTTTTACATATGTCAAAAATAAATCCTATCAGTTAAAAGATCATTCAGAGGTTTCGGGCATGTTACTGTATGCTCAGACAGATGATGAAATTCAACCCAATAATACATATATGATGAGTGGAAATAAGATAAGTGTTAAAACACTAGATTTGAACTGTGAATTTTCTGAAATTTCGTCACAACTAAATAGAATTGTTAGTGCTCATTTTGGCATTATAATTTGATAATACGATTTTAATAATCTTTGAATTTTAAATAAAAGGGGGCTGTAACAGAATGTGGTTTTACCGTATTCTAGTTGCAGCCTTATTTTTATTTTTATAAAAATTTCGCATAGCGATATAATCGAATTTAGGCTTTAAAACCTAAATTATGATATAAAATATAAAAATTAGGTTTCGAAACCTTGAAGTGGTATAATAGGTATAGAATTAGGTTTTAAAACCCATTTGGCGAGGAGGCGTGTGCATGTCATTAGTATCGCGACCATATTATTTAGATTTTCTTCGAAGACATAAAGATAGACCTATCATTAAGGTTGTTTCTGGTATACGGCGTTGTGGTAAATCTACGTTGTTTAAGCTGTTTCAAGATGAGTTATTAGCCGATAATGTATCTGCCGAACAAATTATTGATATTAATTTTGAGTTGATGGAGTATGATAAACTAAGAGATTATCGGGCTTTATATGAATACATTAATGAACGGATTATTCCAAGTAAAAAAATGTATCTATTCCTCGATGAAATTCAGCATGTACCATCGTTTGAGCGTGTAGTAGATAACTTCTTTGTACAAGATAATGTTGATATATATATTACAGGTTCTAATGCTTATTTTATGTCCTCTGATATGGCTACACTTCTCACAGGTCGCTATGTACAAATTGAGATGCTTCCCTTGTCTTATAAGGAATACGTCGATGCCTATAGTGAAAGTGGGCTTTCACGAATGGTCTTATATGAAAAATATGTAAGTGAAGGCTCATTCCCAGGGCTTTTACATATGTCGGAAAATTGGCAAGGTCGGCAGGATTATTTACAAGGTTTATTTAATACCGTTGTTTTAAAAGATATTGTTGATCGATTAAAAATTGCAGATATTAAATTACTTGAAAGTATTGTAAGATATATTTTCGCCAATATTGGTAGTTTGATTAACCCCACAAAGATTGCGAATTCATTAACAAGCGCAGGTCGAAAGGTAGATAACAAAACTGTAGAACGTTATCTTAGGGGCTTAGAAGATAGTTTACTGTTATATAATGCAGAGCGATTTGATGTGCGTGGCAAAGAATTATTAAGATTACGTCCCAAGTATTATGTAGTGGATATGGCTTTTAGGCAACTATTACTACCTGATACTAATCGTGATAGGGGTCATGTATTAGAAAATATTGTATACCTTGAGTTGCGGCGTCGAGGATATACAGTATATGTTGGACAATTAACGAAGGGAGAAATAGATTTCGTTGCTCAAAAGCCTGGTGGCATATTAGAGTACTACCAAGTATCAGAAAGTGTATTGGATCCAACTACTAGAGACAGAGAGTTAGCACCATTAGAAGCGGTTAAAGATCAGTATCCTAAATTTTTACTCACTATGGATGAGCTCTATAAACCTCATAATTATAATGGAATTCAGCAATGTAATGTATTAGACTGGTTATTAGGGATGTGATAATTCACATCCCTATTTTTGTATCTATATGTTGTTATTTAATATACTTATAAATCATGCTATTTAATTTATAAATAATGCTATAATAAGATAAAATAGGATATTTGTATACAGTTGTTAAGTAAAGGTGCATCATTATGAGTTTTTCCAATTGGATTCAAGAAAAATTATTCGACAATTACGAAGAATGGCGTTTGAAGAGCCCCGATTATAATCGAAACGGTTTTAATATAGTAGGAATAGATAATACCTTACAGGCCATACATGATGGATTTATTATGTATATAGAATTATACCCACCTCATGCCATCGATGGATGTACTGCCATGAAAGCACGTGTAGGTAAAAAGCAGGATGCAGTAGATTTATTCTTAGATATAGATGGCAAGACCTATCGTATGGCTGATGTAAGTTATCCTGACGCAGTAAAGATGATGCGGGCTTTTGTGAAAAAACGCAGAGTACCTGATTGTAGTTTGTGTGTAGAAGTAGCGTATCTAGATATAGAGCAGATGAAATCGACATTTACAGAGCTGGCAACGCTATTGCTAGGCAATGCTAAACAAGCTAACTCTTTTATGACTAAGGCAAAGTTAAACTCCATGGAAGACTTAGAAGATAGCTGGTGGAACCTCTATGAGAAACTACAGTCTAAAGGTCGCGCTGTAGAGCTATCTTTAAAAATTGAATTAGAGGATTTTCTTTATTATGTGCAGAAGTTAATACGTAACAAGTCTTTAGATACTAGCGAAAATTTAACTATTGATACAGCAGGATTAGATGAAGACCAATGTATTATGGACTGGTGTGCACATATTAATGCCACATGGAAAACGCATAAGTTAGTAGATATGGACATAGGAACAGATAGCTTTGTACTTATGGTGCTTTCACATGAGGAATTCAAAACAGCCCAAGAATTAGCAAAAGAACTATTACATAGAATCGATGTAGCTGAACGCTCATGATATAACAGAAATTATGATGAGTAGTGTGATTATAATGTAGGAGAAAGTCATATGAGTATTGTACGTCTACCAGAATATGAAGCCGAGTTTGAGCCGGAAGTGTTTGAAATCTATGCATTGCCGCGTAGTGATGCGAATGGGGCTAGTCCTTATTTAGAAAAGTACCATAGACCACTGGTGTCTACCGATGCTATCCTAGATACTCGGACGGGCGTGCTTGACCGTAGTGAAGGCATTTTGACGTGGATTATTGAGGGCCTTGATGATAGATGGGGCTATTCTTTTGAGCCACACGGTGTCTATAAATTGTTAGTTAAGAAAGCTAAGCCCTTAGAGGATTTAGGCTATATGCGTCCCTCTTGGAATAATCGCTATTATGTGCTCGAGGTGTTAGAGGAACATGCTAAACATAGCGAGTTAGAGGCGTTGTCGGCGTATTTGAAAACCCCTAAATACCTTCATACTGACAGGGGTGACTTCCTGTTAAATCGAGAGTATCAATATTACACAGCGAGAATTGATGATTATGCATTCACCCTTGATGTAGACGAGGGTTCTGATGAAAGCTGTACTGTAGCGTTGGCGGCTTTCAATAAAATCGATAATTTCAAAGCATTTGAACAACGAATTAGTACCTATATTAGTGAGACCTTATTAGATCTTGCTAATGATTGGCTCGACAATGATGACCAAGATCCGATTACGGCAGAAATATTTGCCAAGCGTATTATGATGGGCGAATTGGCGTTCCGCAATGATGGTACCATAGAGGTCTATTATGACGATGACGATATTTTCTGGGGACACTGCATCATAGCCAATATTGATGCGGAGGGGAATCCTGTACATGCGGATATTGCAGGATAATCAATTAATGGAGAGTCCTAATGAGAAAATCGGAATTAATGACATTGTGGAATGTTGAAAGCTGGACTGTAGAACCGCATGGGGTTTATTTCGTATCTCGACGATTTGGCACTAATCGCTTAGAGAATGAAGCGCAAGCCTTTCAAAACCTCAATATTAGTTGCACCGATTATACTGAGGCTGAGGTGCTTTCACTACCAATGTGGGAACAATTATATGTTCAATTAGATAAATTAGACCAATTAGCACAGGAAATCATACAAAAGGAAATACCGCAAGAAGAGTCTGTTGTGCTAACACTAACGGATATAATGTTGGATAAATCAGGTTGTTACGACGCATTTGCACTAGGTTATGATATAGGTGAATTCCCAGCAGGACATCTATATGTTTTGGTTTCTTTTGATGAAAACTTTACGGCTCAACAAGATGTGATTTATGAAACCTTATAGAGTTGTATTAAAGTGGTGTCACGGGTGTTGTAGACTACCTAAAAAAATAAGTGATACATAGGAGAGAGACGATGGAAAATCTGTATAAAGAATTAAGAAGCTTTTTTGCCAATGATATGGATCTAAATGATTTATTTGATTCCGAAGCTATCGTCTGGATTGATTGGCGCGAGTACGATGAAGATGTAGTGCGCTATTTTAATGACATGATGGATGAGCCTATCGATATTAAAACGGTTAGTAATGGCAATGCTTATGGTGACGATATTGTGTTACAAAAAGGCGATAAAGAACTGCAAATTCCTTACGGTGATGAGCAAGATCGAGATGTGACCATCAAATATTTCAACGATTTCGTTCAGCCTGATTATGAGGTGCGTTGGTTTGCCGAAAGTCTTGGAAACGATACGCTCGGCTTTACCGTGCTTTCAGGCCCAGAATGGGCGAAATTAAACGATGAATTTGGTGCGGATACGGTTCGCTATTATTTTGAACCTATCGATTTTGAAAGCGACATGTTTAATCTCGGCATGGATGAAGTCTTTGCGTTGCTTGCGTTACGAGAAAATAGTGAAGGCGTTAATACTCAATTTAGTACACAATTAGACTGGATTAGAATCATAAATAAAGAAAAGACCTTGGCTGAACAAAAAGAGAACGGACAAATTGACTTGAAACAATACATGGTGGCTAAAAAAGAACTACAAAAGAGTAAGGATGATTTTATTGCCGCTCATGGTCCGATGAAATAACCGGTAATGAGTCGATAGAATAAGAGGTTATCAATATGGACTATTTAGAAACATTACGAAATGACGCTAAACTAGCTGAAGAGTTTGACATGCTGTTTGATTTCCGCCTATTAGACGGGTTGGAAGAACGAGATACTGCTGAAGGGCGATGCACATTCTCTTTGGCGGGTAAGGCCTTTGCAGTAGATGGCTCTGGTGGTGAATATCATCTGTTGGCGGATGGCTCTGTTGGCTATTGGAGTAGTGAGGGCGAAGCAGGGCGTCTCGCTGAAAGCATGGAAGATTTGTTTCATTTGATCGTTTTTAGTATTTGTTGGCATGATTACTGTGACTCAAGTAAGTATGCTGATGCGGCAACACTTGAAGAATATGGTCAGAATAAGCAGTTGGATATTATCTCTTATTCGCCGATGGAACTTTGGGAACCCATTGTGAAAGCTTTACATATGCCCATAGACATGAAACTTTCACCTGTTTTACAGAAATTCTATGATGCGGCGCATCGTGAACCTGTATATGCTTGCTATTTCCATGAAGATGATGGAACCGTTACAGAATCACAAAATCTGTTTTTCTAGACGTATTGCTTAAAAGGAGAATCATATGGCTATTGATGGAGTAAAAATCATAGATAGTGATGATGGCCATGATATTTATAATTTGATTGTTGAGCGCTATAGAGATGGCACTAGTATTGATACAATTGTTTCGGAGATTTTGGCTGAAGAGCAGAATTTTTGCACTGACGAATTCTATACAGAAATTTATTGGACTGCCGTAGCCTATTCGCTGTGGAAGATAGGTCATTTATCGCAGGATATCAAAGAGAAAGCATTAGACATAATCGCGAAGGGCGCTCATGAGTTTTGGCTAGAAATTGATAGTAAGGCGCTTAAACAACGTCAAAAGGTGTTAGATACATTAGCCGTACAACTACAAAGTGAAAATCCAAAGCCTCTAAAGGTTCGTAAATCTAAAATAAAGCGAGAACCTCATTTTAAGGTGGGCGACGTATTAGCTGTTAAGTTTGAAAACGAGTATGGAGCTATTTTTGTATCTGACGTGGATCAATCACCGCGGAAAATCGAGTACCATTTGGCCTGTACGCGGCTTTTACAAAAAGAAAAACCTACAATGGAGCAGTTTTTAAATAGTAAAATCGCCTGCCGGAAAGACAATACAAATTTCGCTATCGATACCGACTGTTGGTTTAATCATAAGGACCTAGGCCTATTGCTAGAAAATTTAGAAATCATCGGAACCGTTGAGCTATATCCGTGCAAGCTGTGGACACTAGCACCAGCAGGCACGTTGGAAGATATCTATGAGGAGATTGTAGATAATCCTAGGCTAGGAAAACTGCGTCTCATAGACACCTATGAACTGGTGAAAGAGGTTATTCAGAAATAATCTTCGGGAGAATGCGTTACTATAAAGGTGTAAATTTAATGGATACTGTGACGAAACAATATATAGAAACTGTGAAAGTCAGTGACATACCCTGGCATCGTTTGACCACAACTTACGGCCGTGCCACAGATTTTCCTGCTCATCTTGAGGTGTTGTGGGATATGAAGGACGTTGATGCCATTGATGTGGCAGGTGAAGAGCTAGCCCAAAACATTGAGCATCAATCGACTTTATGGCATGCTACGCCCTTTGCATTGATTTTTCTATTACGTATTTTTAAAAAAGCCGTTGAAGAACAAGGCCATAATGAGATCGCAAGATATTTAGTAAAAGAATTAGCTGAATTATTCATAATTATTGCTGAGTGTATTAGAGATGGTCTTATGCTAGAACATGCAGATCCACTACCGAGTTTTGCGGATATGCTCAACGAAGAGTATCTTTGGTCTGAAGAATACGATGAAGACGAAGATATTCTCAGATATGAGGAAGAAGAGGTATTTCCGGATGACCTGTTCTTTAGCTTCTATTACTACTCACTGCAAGTGCTTTTACTTGGTAAGCCCTTATTGGATGCAGCTAACGAAGAAGAGGGAAAATTGCTAGAACTACTGACAGAGATTGACCACTAATAATCTATGGAGGTTATATTCTATTAAATGTTTATAGAAATCATAGATTATTAAATATCTAGGGAGATTCTAGATTACTAGTTATCTACGGAGGGTTTAGACTATGGGACTAATTGCTAATTATAGCTGTTTAAGCGATGTAAATTTAAAAGAGCTTAAAGCCATGGGCTCAGAAGAAGAGGAAATTCTTGAAAGCGTTGAAGAGTGGAATGACGACGATGAGTTATTGCTCGATATCGACAAGATGTGGGATGTACTCCATTTTGTGCTAACTGGTGTGGGCACTGACCATAAAGACGATAAAAATCCTCTTAGCCAAGCGGTACTAGGCGTAATGGCTGTTGAGGATATATCAGACTATGTAGCATATACAGAACACAATCATTTAGCCAATATTGTGGCAGCTCTAGATCAATTTGATATTGAAAGTGCACTCGAATCTTTTGATATGAAAGCCTGCAAAGAAGCGAAATTGTATCCAAATATCTGGGACTATGAAGAAGAAGAGGAAGAAATCAAAGACGAAATTCTTCACGATTTTGAACAAATGAAACGCTTTTATAAACAAGTGCTAGAGGCTAATGGGCATGTGCTTGTATCGATTTGCTAAGGTCGTTAAAATTTGTTGGCTATGGATCTAGTTATAGCCAAACTGATTATGCGACTGGCGAAGAAGAGGAATTGTAACATGGCAGTGTTAACAGAAAAGCAAATTAAATATGGATTTGACTACTATCATAAGGATGACGCACGGCCTAAATCTGTTGTAGAGGTCTCTGAATATGATGGCGAAGATAAATTAATTATTAATTGCACACAGTTAGATGAAGGGTATTCTTCTAAAGCTAAGAAGCGAATTTGGATGGAGTGGTGTAGTTTTTTACTAGAGAATCCAGATACTTTTACAGAGCTAATGTTTTGCACAAGAATGCCACAGGATTTATTTGATGCGGTATGTACCCAACGGAAACTCAAAAAATTATATATAAAATGGGGTGTCTATCCAGATATTTCAAAATTAGAGAAATTACAAGAACTAAAATATTTACACATTGGATCCGGTAGAAGCGTATCGAGTTTGGAGCCTATATCAAAATTAGAAAATTTAGTGGCTCTGTCGATTGAGAACTTTCAACAAATTGATGATTATACGCCATTAGCTAATCTAAAACATCTTGAAAGTCTTGCCTTAGAAGGTGACTTCGCCGCTCCTAAAATTCTTAAGGTGCAATCATTGAGATTTCTACGTCATATGAAACAGCTGCGATTCTTTAGCTTCTTGACAGCTAAAGTGATGGATACAGACTATTCTCCAATTTTAGAACTCCATAATCTAGAACATCTTACGTTAAAATCTTGTAAAGAGGTTAAACAGCTGTATCCTCAATTAATTAAATTACCAAAGTTGAAGTATGGCACTGTATTAGAACGACCGGAATTATATGAGTAATAAATTATGAAAAGGCAATAATTACAATGGACAAAGCACGTAAAAAGGAATTATTGAAAGACTATAAAGCTAAAGAAAAACAGAATTTTCAAGATAGCTTACCTATGGACGAAGAGTTGTTTTGGAATCTCTTTGACTATGTAGACGAGAAATTAGAGGTGAATGACGGTTGCGACCATAGTTTGACTTTCACAAGAGAATTTTTGGAAAAGCAGAGCATAGATGTTGAAAGCGTACTAGATTGGATTATCAACGAAGGTGGCGGTTGTGATTGCGAGGTTCTCTACAATGTAGAGGAACGTTTTGAAGAGTACCGTTAATAGTATTTTCTATAGTTAATTCCTTTTATTTACAAGTGTTACCATAAAGGTTTATAGTATAGGCATGTGATGTAATTATTCACATGCCTATTTTCTTTATAAGGAGGACGCTATGCAACACGTTCAAACCCGCAGTACTACATCCGCGTTAGTACTCACAGCCGTATTGATTGCCCTCGCTACATTGCTTACAATGTATACGAAAATTCCAGTACCTGGCATACGCGGCTATTTCAATGTTGGAGATGTCGTTATCATGACATCCGCTTTATTATTAGGTCGAAAATATGGCGCCTATATCGGTGCTATCGGCCCAGCGTTAGCTGATTTATTCCTCGGCTACGCAGTCTTTGTTCCAATCACCTTTGTGGTGAAAGGCATTGAAGGCTATCTTGTCGGTACTGTCTATAACAACAAGACAACTACCTCTGCCTTAGCGGCAACTATTCTAGGTGGTATTGTTATCGTAGCAGGCTACTTTATCGCTGAATACTTTGTATTCGATCCAGGCGTAGCCATTGCTAGTATTGTGACCAATACCATTCAAGCCGTTATGAGCGTTATTATTAGCATGATTCTCTATGCTATCTTGCGTAAACGCCTGGGGTAGTAAATTGACAGTCTCTAGAATTCAGACTATACTATAAGTACAAAAGAGCCAGTTAACGTGTTCTAGGCGTTAGGCTCATCAAAGAATTGAGAAATTTGATAAACCTAACGTGTCTAAGTATTGCAGTACTTAGTCGCGTTAGGTTTATTTTTTGGCTTAGTTTGTATTAATATTATTTATTGAATAAAACATAAGTTCGATATATAATGTAATTAAGATAGTCGACGAGGTTGGGTCGCCCTTTTTCTTTGAAGGGGGTGAAGCCTATGAGTGCCTACGAAATCATTATGATTGTCCTTGGGATTTTAACTGTAGTTATTTCCTTTGGAGCATTGATAGTGCTGATTTGTCGTAATAACGACAAATAGCCCTTCGTTACCAACTGGTAGCTGAAAACGAAAGGCCATTTCTGCATGTTTTATAATGTTTTGGGATGAGCCTGACGGAACCACTCGTCGACTATCTCTTTATTACATTATAAAGAGGTTAACCTATATAGTCAATTCGAATAAGAGTGGTAAATTGACAGTCTCTAGAATTCAGACTATATTATAAGTACAAAAGAGCCAGTTAACGTGTTCTAGGCGTTAGGCTCATCAAAGAAACAAGAATTTGATAAACCTAACGTGTCTAAGTATTGCAGTACTTAGTCTTAAACGTTAGGTTTATTTTTTACCTAACTCACGTTAATGGCTCTTTCGTTATTAATATATAGCGGATTTTAAATATTGAAAAATACGAATTAATTTCGTACAACTTGTACAAGAATAAAAGGGAGGCTCCATCAAGAGTCTCCCTTTGTTAGTTATAAATAGACTAATATTTAGTAATAGATTTTTTGTTGCGGTCGTTCCTTAATTACAGTATGTTTCGTTCTTCAAAGACCGCTTTCACCGTAAACAGTGCGTTCAGCACGCGTGGAAATCCCGCATAGGGGATGCAGTGGGTACAGATCTCTACGATTTGCTCGGGCGCGATACCGACATTGAGTGCCGCATTGGTGTGTACTTTCAGCTGTGCCTCGCAACCGCCCAGCGTTAACAGGGATGCGAGCGTAATCAGTTCCCGTTCCTTGAAATCCAGGTTGGGGCGCGTGTAGATGTCGCCGAACAGCTCGACCAATAAATCGGCTATGGCCGGTGAAATCTCTTGAATTGTGTTATACACCTCCTCGCCGTGCAGCCCGTCAATTTGTTTCAATGTGTTCATACCGATGTTAAAACGTGTTTCTTTCATAATTATTACCTCCGTCTAGACGTATGATATATGCTCGAGTATACTTGAGGTCAAGGTGGTGAAAGTATGAAAATTGGTGAATTTTCAAAATTGGTGGGACTGTCTATTTCTACATTACAATATTATGAGGATCAAGGGTTCCTTCACATTGAGCGGCAGAACGGCATTCGCAATTATCATGCGGAGGATGTGGGGTTTGTGCAGTTTATTAAACGCCTGAAAGATATGGGAATGCCACTTGCGAATATCAAGCGGTATGCGGATTTAAGGTATGCCGGATCTCATACGGTCCATGAAAGAATGACTCTGTTGCAAGACCATTATCGGTTTATTGAGACCGAAATTAAACGATTGGAAGGCTATAAGAATAATCTAGAAGATAAGTTAGAGTTGTATGAACATCTTTTGAATCAAGATTACAAATAATTGACATACGTATAAATACGTATTAATATATATATAAATCAAAAATATAAAAGGACGGTGATTAAAGTTTGACCACACCAAAAGAGTTAATGAAGGTTTTAACAAAGGATGGTTGGTATATTGATAGAGTTAGAGGTTCACATCATATATTAAAACATCCAACAAAAAATGGGCGAGTGACTATAGCACTACATAAAGAAGATTTAAAACCTAAAACATTACAAACAATCTTGAAGCAAGCGGGGCTTAAATAGCCCCCTATCAAGATAAAATGGTGGAGTTAAGATAATCACAAGCTGAATGTCTAGATAGGAGGAAATAATGAGAAAGGAAATGTACCCAGCTGTATTTAGTACAGACGGTGAAAATGGATATACGGTAAGTTTTCCAGATTTATTAGGCTGCGTAACTGAAGGTGATACTTTATGTGAAGCGGTAGAGATGGCTGAAGATGCACTAGGTATTTATTTATATTCATTGAGTGAGGATGGCGAGGAATTTCCAAAAGCAAGTAATCCAATCGATATTAAATGTAATGAAGGGGAGTTTATAGATTTAGTAAAATGGGACGAAGAAGAGTATTTAAAAAGAACAGATAACAAGGCTGTAAAAAAGACTCTCACAATCCCAAGCTGGTTAAATCATAAAGCAGAAGAGAAACAACTTAATTTTTCACAAATTTTACAACGAGCTTTAAAGCAAGAACTAGAACTAATATAGTATAAATATTTATAGATGATGTGCTTAGATTAATTAAATCTAAATTTACGAGCGTTTCAAAGAAGGGATAAATGTATAATACTTTCATTATGTAGTGAAAAAGGAGATTTAAATGGCAAATTTACCTAACTGCCCTAAGTGCGGCGATGAGTACACATACGAAGATGGTCATATGTTTATCTGCCCTATGTGTGGCAATGAATGGACAGCGGCTGACGCACAAGCTGCAGCTGAAGCAGGTATCATTCGCGATGCTAACGGCAATGAACTAGCTGATGGCGATACCGTTGTTGTTGTAAAAGACCTCAAAGTAAAAGGCGCTGGCGTATTGAAACAAGGTACGCGTGTTAAAAACATTCGCCTCATTTCTGATGCGAGCGACGGACACGATATCGATTGTAAAATCGATGGTTTTGGTGCGATGGCATTGAAATCTGAAATGGTTAAGAAAATCTAATCATGGAATCCCTACTGATAGAACGTCGGTAGGGATTTTTTCGTGGTATAATCAAGGTATAATGTGTTACGTAAATTTGTATAATTTTGAGGAGCAATTATGATATCTCAGGAGGAATTAAAGGCGTGTACGTATAATTTATTAAAGGAACGAGGCGTTACCGTTCAGGACATTGCAGATATTGTGATGATGATTCAACAACCATATATTCCTGATTTGACGATGGATGAGTGCGTAGAGAGTGTACAGGCCGTACTTGAAAAACGAGAAACACAAAATGCCATCATTACGGGCATAGAATTGGATAGATTGGCGGAGCAGAAGAAATTATCTGAGCCATTACAAAGTATCATGACTCGTGATGAAGCGTTGTTTGGCATTGATGAAATCCTCGCTTTATCCATTGTGAATTTATACGGATCTATTGGATTTACGAACTATGGTTATATTGATAAGGTAAAACCGGGCATTGTTAAAAATCTAGATAGTCAAGTTGATAGTCACTGCAATACGTTTCTTGATGATTTAGTTGGTGCCGTGGCGGCCGCTGCAGCAGGTCGCATTGCCCATAATACGCCGAATCGGGTGCACCATGTCGTTGTGGAGGGATAGAACATGAACGTTTTAGTCGTAATTGATATGCAACATGATTTTGTGGATGGCTCTCTTGGTTCTCCAGAGGCTCAGGCCATCGTGGATACTGTACGTCAAAAAATTGCATCCTTTGATGGACCAGTTATTTTTACACGAGATACTCACGATACTAATTATCTTGAAAGCCAAGAAGGTCAGCATTTGCCAGTTGTGCATTGTGTGAAAGATACAATTGGTTGGCAAATTATGGAGAGCCTCATTACGGCCGCAGAAAAACGCAATACCATCCATCCGTACTTTATCATTGATAAACCTAATTTTGGATCCTCTGAATTGGTTACGCGCTTGCAAGGTATGAATGCAGCAGAGCCTATTGAAAGCATAACCTTAGTCGGTGTTTGCACAGATGTGTGCGTTGTGTCGAATGCCATATTGTTGAAAGCTGGCTTGCCAGAGGTTCCTATTCATGTAGATCCTAATTGCTGTGCAGGAGTTACTGAGGAAAGCCATGAAGCAGCATTATTAACTATGCGTCAATGTCAGATTGAAGTAGCTAATGATTTGTAATAGAGGTATAGATTGAAATATTAGTTAAATAGTGATATGCTATACACAATTACATAGCAGAGTATGCAAGGGAGCCTATGAGATAGGCTGAGAAAGGGCTGTTAGCACCTGACCTTTGACCTGATCGGGATCATGCCCGCGTAGGAAGCACGCAAAACCATTCAAGGGTATCGATCATATTATATCGATACCCTTTTTCTTGTGTACAAAGCTAAAAGGTTTTATTCAATAGGAGGACATATTATGTTTTACACTCAATTGGAAGCCGCACAAAAAGGCTTTGTTACGGATGCGATGAAAATTGTAGCAGAAAAGGAACGCATGGATGTAGAGCAATTGCGAGCGCTAGTTGCTTTAGGACAAGTTGTTATTCCCTGTAATAAGAATCATACTTGTATCGATCCAGAGGGCATCGGTAAAGCATTGCGCACGAAAATAAATGTGAATCTTGGCACATCCAGAGACGTTACCGATTATGATAGTGAAATAGAAAAGGTAAATTGGGCGATTCAACTTGGTGCTGAATCGATTATGGATTTATCTACTCATGGTGATACACGTATTTTTAGACGAAAATTAACTAGCGAATGTAAAGCCATGATTGGTACTGTACCAGTATATGACAGCGTTATACATCATCAACGGGATTTGGCAGAACTTACTGCTGAGGATTTCTTAGATACTATCCGTCTCCATGCAGAGGATGGGGTGGACTTTGTAACCTTACATTGTGGTATTACGCGTCAAACTATTGAGCAAATTAAAAAGCATAAACGTAGACTCAACATCGTTAGCCGTGGTGGTAGTCTTATCTTTGCATGGATGAGCATGACGGGTAAGGAAAACCCATTCTATGAACATTTTGATGATATTTTAGATATTTGCCGTGAGTATGATGTAACTATTTCTTTGGGTGATGCTTGTCGACCAGGCTGTTTAGCAGATGCTACGGATGTATGTCAAATTGAAGAACTGGTACGACTTGGTGAATTGACTAAACGCGCTCGAGCTAAAGGTGTGCAAGTGATTATTGAAGGCCCAGGTCATGTGCCACTTAACCAAATTCAAGCGAATATGGAAATTGAGGAAACGCTATGTGGCGGAGCTCCGTTTTATGTGTTAGGCCCATTGGTGACAGATATTGCACCTGGCTATGATCATATAACAGCTGCCATTGGTGGTGCTGTGGCGGGCATGCATGGGGCGTCCTTTCTTTGTTATGTAACGCCGGCAGAGCATTTGGCATTGCCTAATGCAGACGATGTGAAAGAAGGTATTATGGCTTTCAAAATAGCAGCCCATGCAGCGGATATAGCACGTGGCATACCAGGTGCCCGTGATAAGGATGATGCGATGGCTGATGCTAGACGCGTACTAGATTGGGAGGCGCAATATGCGTGTGCACTTGATCCTCAACGTGCTCGCAATATTCGTGAAAGCCGAGCTCCAGAGGAGGGGCATAGTGAAACTTGTAGTATGTGTGGTAAATTCTGTGCTGTTCGTAGCATGAATAAGGCTTTGAATAGCGAATATATTGATATTCTGTAATAAATGTTGGTCATATATTGACGTTTATCTATATAGATAGTACAATATGCAAAGAATGATAATTCATATCAATGAAATACCGATGCAGGTGCATCGAATCGCTTTCACAAGAACGATACTAGTTAAGATATCGTTCGTGCCCTAATTAAAAGGAGGACTATTATGAAACCTTTCGAACTCGCACCATTACCATATGCTTATGATTATCTAGAACCTGTTATCGATGCAGAGACGATGAAACTGCATCATGATAAGCATCACCAAGCGTATGTTAATAATTTGAATGCAGCCATCGCTAAATACCCGGATCTTGCCTATGGTTGCGTAGATTGTATTCTCGGCGATATTGCCAATGTGCCAGAGGATATCCGTCAAGCGGTTATCAACAATGGTGGGGGTCATAAAAACCACACCATGTTTTGGGATATCATGACAAAACCTGATACATCTAAATTGCAAGGCCCTTTGAAGGATGCTATCGATGCTGATTTAGGCGGATATGATGCTTTTGTTGAAAGCTTCTCCCAAGCGGCGGCAACACGATTTGGCTCTGGCTGGGCTTGGCTAGTGGTCAACAAGGATGGCAAACTAGAAGTAACCTCTACGGCTAATCAAGATAATCCTCTTTTGGAAGGTAAAACTGCCATTCTTTGTTTAGATGTATGGGAACATGCATATTACTTGCATTACCAAAATCGTCGCCCAGATTATATTAAGGAATTCTTCCGTGTTATCAACTGGGATGCAGTCGCTGAAAACTACGAAAAAGCATTGCAACCTCATCATCAATAAGATGATTGTTAACGAATAGATGATACATCTATGTCCAATTTATGGATTGATTTGTCATCTATTCGTTATTTTTTTGAATAACTTTCAAAAGTATAGCCATGGATACAGATTTTCTAATCGATATCGTTTATCATAGAATTATAGGTTATTAAAGATGACCTTTCGGAATGTAAATTACCTCATATACGAAAACGTATAGAGGCTACTAACATAAGCAATAAACAATATTTTTGACACGAGGGGATCAAAATGGAAAAGAAATTAGATTTATCAAAATCCGTATATGATTTGGTACAAGAATATCCAGAGGTTATAGATATTATGAAAGGATTGGGCTTCACAGAAATTACCAATAAGGTGATGCTCCATTCCGTTGGCAAAATTATGACTATCCCTAAAGGGGCTAAGATGAAGGGCATCTCTATGATGGATATTGTAGGGGCCTTTATGAAAGCTGGTTTTACATTAGAAGGTGATATGCCCAACCTACACGGTGATGATGTAGCATCTGCTAAGGATGTTCCTGTTGAGGCACCAGCCACTCAAGATGAGGAACCTAAGGCTAGTGAAAATACAGAAGCTAACGCAGAGGATACTGTACCCGATAGCGAACGGGTAGAGCAATTAAAAGGCTTCTTAAAACGCTTAGGTACAGGGGAAGCCCTTGGCGATGTGCGCAAAGATTTTGCCAGCCAATTTAAACATGTAGAAGCCAGTGAAATCATGAAAGCTGAACAAGGCCTTATGCGCGAAGGTACACCTCTAGAAGAGGTACAACAATTATGCGACCTTCATTCCGCTTTGTTCCACGGTTCTACCATTCATGAACAAATGGAAGAAGAGCATGCGAAGGTTGAGGCTGCTTTAGAAGCTCAAGATAAGAAACAAACGGTAACAACGCTTGTAGAAACGATAGGCCATCCGCTCAACCAAATGACGGAAGAAAATAAGGCGCTTAATGATTTGATTGAAGAGCTTCGTCCTAAAGTGGCCGATAAAACGGCAACCGTTGATGATGTAAATAGAGTGCGTCAATTATCCGTTCACTATGCTAAAAAAGGCGATTTGTTATATCCAAAATTAAAGGTGGATTATGCTATCGGTGGCCCATCCATGGTTATGTGGACTGTTGATGGCGATATTCGAGACCAATTGGGTGATTTGGCAAAATCTAGTCAAAGTGTAGATGATTGGTATAGACGTTTTGATGAGCTTCTTACACGTGCTCAAGAAATGATCTACAAAGAACAAAATATCTTGTTCCCTATCTGTGCGGAAAACTTTACAACTCAAGATTGGTACCAAATCTATAAGGATACTGCACAATATGAGGAAATCTTTGGTGTAAAACGCATTGCTTGGCCAGAGGCTGATGCGGCATTAGCTACACAAACTAGAAAATCAAGTGGTGATGACAATACCATCGGTTTAATTGGTGGTACGTTAACTGTAGATCAACTCGATGCTATGCTTAACACAATGCCTATGGAAGTAACTTTCGTTGACCATGAAGACATTAACCGTTATTTTAACGACGGCGAAAAGGTCTTTAAACGCCCTACTACGGCAATCGGTCGCGATGTATTCTCCTGTCATCCACCTAAGGTAGAACCTATCGTGCGCGGTATCATCGATTCCTTCCGTAAAGGGGATCGCGATAATGTGGCCGTATGGCTTGAAAAACAAGGCCGTCCATTCTATGTAAACTACATGGCGGTTCGCGACAAAAATAAGAAATACCTTGGCACATTGGAACTCGTACAAGATATGCAATTTGCAAAGGACCATTTCGCAAGATCTAAATAAGAAATCCTATATACGAAAATATGACAAAAGGCTGCTCTAGAACTGATGCTAGAGCAGCCTCTTTATACGTAGGACTAAGAACGGATATGGTCGATGATGCTGTGCGTAGCTGTTTTGATATTAGCTAGGCTCGTGGCTAAGTTAACTCGTACAAAGGTGGCGTAGTTTTTACCGCCAAACCATTCGCCAAAGCTTGGCGCGATACGGCATTGATGTTCGAATAGGTCGTGCATATCTTCAGGTTTTACATAGGCACCGAAATCTATCCACGCCAAATAGGTGCCGTCCATAGGGCTGATGCGAAGCTTTGGTAGGGCTGAGAGTAGTTCATCGCATAGATATTCGTAGTTTTCGCGGATGACAGCGCATACATCGTCTAGCCACGCCTCTGCCTCTGGATGGGTATAGGCCGCAGTGATAGCCGTTTCTGCGATGACATCTGCATCCGTGTGGTACACTTGCGCCTTATAGGCGTTATATTGAGTGCGTAATGTCTCGTTGGGAATCATCACTTCCGCCTGATGTAAGCTGGCCATGTTAAACGATTTTGACACAGATGACATGGTTATCATATGGTCTGCATAATGACCGTTGGATACGGATAGTGCGGGCGTAAATGGTGTGGAACCGGTAATAAGGTCTTGATGGATTTCGTCGCTTATGATGAGCACATTGTGACGCTGACAAATGCTAAATAATCGGTCCATTTCTTCTTCGGTCCACACGTGTCCCACAGGATTATGGGGATTGCAGTGGATGAAAACCTTCACATCGTTTTGACTAATGGCGGACTCGAATGCATCGTAATCAACAGTATATCCATTGGTCGTCGTGCGATGTAATGGCACTGCAACGATGTGTCTGTTTGCATCATTGGCACGGGCATCGAAGGCTCCGTACACGGGCGTAAGGACTGTAATGGCATCGTTTGGTTTGGTGAAAGCCCCAATACACCACATGATACCGGTAATAACATTGGGGGCGCTAGTGATCCAGTCTTGTTCAATAGTGCAGTTGTGACGGCGTTTGTGCCAATGTATGACAGCTTCTATATAATTTGGATTTGTCATGGTATAACCTAGAGGATTGTTTGTTACATAGTTACAAATGGCCTCTTGTATGCATGGTGGTGTTATAAAGTCCATATCTGCCACCCAGAGTGGTAGTAGGTCGGTGCGACTAAATTTTAAATATTCGCCGTCCCATTTGCGGGAATGAGAACCGCGGCGGTCTATGTAGTATGTTTCAGTAAATTCTGTAGTGTTCATAGGAATACCTCATTTATGTTGCCTTATGTATGTATTATAGCAATAAATGTATATAAAATAAGCATATTGTAGCTCAGCTTCTTGACGGAGCTCGCTTTCACAATTTAAAATGTACTATAGAATAGTGTGTGTCTCACCAGTGACCACACGTCTATCGAATGGTTACAAAAGATAAATGTTAGCAGCATGTGGCGGCGTCCCTATGTGAGAGGGCTCATCGGACAGCTTAGGTGCATGCAACGCTGTATAAGTATAGTACTGGATCCTTGTTAGGAGGCATGTGCCATGAGTAACGAATTAAAACCACTTCATTTTGATGCGGATTATACGATGGAGGAGGCGCTCGCTGAGGCGAAACGCTGTCTAAACTGTCCAAAACCTTTGTGCCGTATGGGTTGTCCTATTGAAAACGAAATTCCTCGTTTTATCCAAGCCATCGCGCACGGTAACTTTGGTTTAGCCAATGATATCTTGGCGGAACGTACAAACTTGCCAGCTATTTGTGGTCGCGTGTGCCCTCGTGAAAATCAATGCGAAGGTAACTGCATCATGAATAAGGCTAAGAAACCGCCTATCAACATCGGCAAATTAGAACGTTTTGCTGCTGATTTTGAAAGCATCAATGAATTGCGCAAACCTAAGAAAATTAAACAAGATCTTGGCAAAGTGGCCGTTGTTGGTTCTGGCCCTGCGGGCTTATCCGTTGCAGGTGACGTAGCGAAACTAGGTTATGATGTAACCGTATTTGAAGGTCAATCCGAACCAGGTGGCGTATTATTATTCGGTATTCCAGAATTCCGTTTGTCCAAATCCGTTGTACGCCGTGAAATCGCTCGTCTTGAAGGTTTAGGCGTTAAATTCGTATGTAATACATTTATCGGTCAAGACAAATCCCTAGATGATTTATTCGCCGAAGGATTTGATACTATCTTCATCGGTACTGGTACGCATATTCCTCAAGAAGTTCGCATGGAAAACGATCAAATTACAGGCGTATTCCAAGCGATGTACTTGTTAACAAATGTACAACTTGTAGAAAATGGTGAGCTTGAAGAAAAAGCGATTCCTGTGAAAAAAGGAGACCGCGTTGTTATCATCGGCGGCGGTAACGTAGCGATGGATGCGGCTCGTACATGTGTACGTTTAGGCTGTGAATCCGTCACTGTAGCCTATCGCCGTAGCCAAGAACAAATGCCTGCATTATTATCCGAATACGAAGAAGCTCGTGCCGAAGGAGTTCAATTCCAATGGTTCGCTTCTCCAGTTGGTGTAGAAGGTACAGACAAGGTAGAAGGCTTTAAATACGAAGTGATGGCCCTTAATGAAGATGGTGCTGGTATCCATGGTACAGGTAAATACCAAGTTATGCCTGTAGATAAAATCATCATCGCTGCTGGTCATAAACCTAATGCACGCCTCGTTGGTGAAGGCAATAACCTCCGTGTTGATGAAAAAGGTTATATTCTTACATCCGAAGAACCATACGGCATGACGAGCCGTGAAGGTGTATTCGCCGGTGGTGACGTAGTACATAAACCAGCCACTGTAGTACTCGCTATGCGCGAAGCTAAAAAAGCCGTTGATGGCATGGTTAAATACATGGAAATCAAACGTGCTATGGCTATTGCAGAAGAGAATAAATAAGATTTTTATGTACAAGAATATACATGTATGTATGTTTAAGCATAATTTTATAACATAATATGAATAAAAATCCCTTGCGATATGAATGTATCGCAAGGGATTTTCTATTATATGTCATCACAATTCAAGTTGCTATGGCCCCTCTTAATTGGTTGCCGTATTGTGGAGGCAAAGAGTTGTTATTAAGGATAGTATAGAAAGTGAGGTTTCTATGACGTATGATATCGTATGTAGTGAAACACAGTCAGAAAAGGCTATCCAACACTTAGGCGTTCTCATTCTCTTATGGCGCCGCCACTATCATATAACTCAACAAGAGTTAGCTAAGCGAACGGGATTGTTACAGTCCTATATTAGCGGGCTGGAAAAGGGGAATATAGACCCTCGTATATCTACGCTGTGTAGGATAGTCAATGGCTTTGATAATATGCCCTTAGATACATTTTTTGGAGGCCCTGACTTAGGCTTTATCGACTTTCACGGCATAGAACATCGACATATAGAATTTCATTAAAATCCTAAATCCACGTTGATGATAATAACCTCCATGGTTTGCATGTTGCGCATTTTCTTGTAATAAATCGTTAAGGCATTACAAATCCTGTCAGGCGAACCACAGTCGTAGCATTTTTCTTCTAGCTTGGCACAAGGATTGAGGGAACTTTTTTTATTTTTTTTGCTGTTCAGTGGTGCCGCCACATTGCGCGCCCGGTAGATGGCAGAGGCCAAGTCAGGCGTAATTTTGTTACGTCCTAGTACGAAAAAGACCTCTTGTGATCCGAATAGAGAGGCCGCTACACGGTTGCCAGTACCATCGATGTTGACCATTTCACCCGTTTGCGCTAAGGCGTTAACAGAGGTTAAAAATACATCGCGCCCCATGGTGCGTAGCGCTGTATCGCGGAAACTTTCACCAGGAAGAGGTCGCTGAATATCTGTTATGTCATCGTTGACCTGGGACAAAGCATCATGAACCTTGAGTTCCAATAAGGTGCGTGAATCACCGATAGCCACTCGTTTATGTTGAATGCGAGACTGTAAATAGGCCACTGCGTCAGCGCCTGTTTCAAAATAATGGACCACGAAGTTGTTGCGTTCTAAGGCTTTGATGGTTTTCTCTATATCGATGGGGGCATCGTTGATTTGAGGATTGATAACTGCATTGATTGTTGTGTCTGTGTTGGCCATGAGTCCTCCCATATTACATATAAACTAGTGAGGTAAACAGTATTTTCGAAGTAATGTAAGGTAAAGATTATTTTCTAAGTAATACAGTATTTCTATTACTAGTATTGTACTGTTTTATGTGGTGGTTATTCAACATAAGGAGACTCTGTTTTTAGGTAAAAGAATGATACTGATAGTATAGAATGTTCTTTGTATAAAACATTGGAATAGAATCCATATTTGAACACTAAATAGTAAAACTTTGGAATGAAATCCAATTTTATGATAAAATTAATATAAAGTTGGAATGGAATCCAGAGTTATTAGGTAGTCGATATGATATTTGACAATACTAATAAGAGGGTTCCATCTATGAGAACGTACATAGATGAGGAGGCCCTTATGAAATTAATTCAGCGCCAAGGATATCTAGATTTTTTACGACGTAATCGGAATCGGCCTATTGTTAAGGTTGTCTCTGGGATACGTCGTTGTGGGAAATCTACGTTATTTAGGCTATTTAAGGATGAGCTGTTATCGGAAGGCGTTAAACCTGAACAGATAATATCCATTAATTTTGAAGAACTAGAATATGAGCATTTACGAGATTATCATGCGCTGTATCAATATATTTTAGAGCGTATGCAGCCTGATGAAATGAATTATATTTTCCTTGATGAAATTCAGCACGTTGATCAGTTTCATCGCGTCGTAGATAGCTTGTTTGTAAAAGAAAATACAGATTTATATATTACGGGATCCAATGCATACTTTATGTCATCCGATATCGCTACGCTACTAACTGGACGATATGTGGAAATTCAGATGTTACCACTGTCCTTTAGTGAGTTTTACCATAGCAAATACGATGGTAATCAGTACTCTTTAATTCCTGCCTATGAGTCCTATCTTCGTGAAAGCTCATTCCCTTATACGCAACAATTAGGGGGCGAAGATTTTGATATACAAGAATATCTACGAGGCCTATACAATACCTTATTATTACATGATGTTGTGGCTCGATTGAAGATTAGTGATGTTACAATCTTACAAGATATTGTGAGATATATTATGTCTAACATAGGTAGTTTGCTTTCACCTAATAAGATTGCAAATTCGCTCGTTAGCGCCGGTAGAAAAATAGATAATAAAACGGTAGAACGATATTTACAAGGCTTGCAAGATAGCTTGTTGCTATATAAGGTTAATCGTTATGATGTGCGCGGTAAAGAATTATTGCGTATAAATGCAAAGTACTACTGTGTGGATGCAACATTACGTAATCTATTAGTTGGCAACGCGAGTCGTGATACAGGACATATTTTAGAGAATATCGTTTTTCTTGAACTCATTCGTCGTGGATATACTGTATATGTAGGCCAATTAGCTAAGGGTGAAATTGACTTTGTTGCACAAAAAGCGGGTGTTACAGAATACTATCAGGTAAGCGAAACTGTGTTAGATCCTAATACGCTAAATCGTGAGCTCGCACCTCTTAAGGCTGTACAAGACCAATATCCAAAGTTTTTACTTACATTGGATGAATTAAATAAAAATGCAAATTATGACGGAATTCAACAACGAAATGTTTTAGAATGGTTGTTAGAGAGCTATTAAATTGCTATAATAATAGTATTGATATGGCATAAGCCAATGTTAAGGAGGCAAAAATCGTGGATTTAATTCAAAAATTAAAAGACCAAGTAAAACCATTAGGTAAAAAAATCGTGTTGCCAGAATACAAAGATGAACGCGTATTGAAAGCAACTGAAATCATTTTGAAAGAAGGTTTCGTAACACCTGTATTAGTAGGTAACCCAGCTGAAATCGCAGAAGCTGCTAAAGCTGTTGGCGTATCCGTAGAAGGTGCTGAAATCATCGATCCAGCTAACTACGATCGTTACCAAGAAATGGTTGATACATTCGTAGAATTGCGCGCTAAAAAAGGTATGACTCCTGAAAAAGCTGACGCAACTATGAAAGGTGACTGCTTATTCTTCGGTGCTATGCTTGTTCGTCTTGGCGCAGTAGATGGCATGGTTGCTGGTTCCGGTTGCCCAACTGCAAACGTATTGCGTGCTGCATTACAAGTTGTAGGTACTAAACCAGGTCTTAAAACTGTATCTTCTTCCATGTTCATGTTCACAAGCAAAAAAGAATATGGCGACGACGGTATGCTCGTATTCTCCGACTGCGGCGTATTGCCTAACCCAACTAGCGAACAATTGGCTGATATCGCAGAATCCACTGTAGAAAAAGCTCGCAAAGTTGTTGGCATGGCTGATCCTCGCGTATCCATGTTATCCTTCTCCACAAAAGGTTCCGCTTCTACTCCAGAAGTAGACAAAGTGGTTGAAGCTGTTAACATCTTGAAAGAACGCAACGTTGACTTCAAATTCGATGGCGAATTACAATTGGACGCTTCCATCGTTCCTTCCGTAGCAGAAAAGAAAGCTCCTGGTTCCAACGTAGCTGGTAAAGCTAACATCTTGATTTTCCCTGATCTTCAAGCTGCTAACATTGGTTACAAATTGGTACAACGCTTCTCCGGTGCTGACGCTCTTGGCCCATTGATTCAAGGTTTGGCTAAACCAGTTCATGACCTTTCCCGTGGCTGCTCCGCTCAAGACGTTGTAGACGTTGCTGCTATCGCTGCTGTTGAAAGCATCTAATAGTTACTCATACAATTATATATAAACATATGTCATATATGATTTGATATGCTGAAAGCTGGCTCTATGAGCCAGCTTTTTGTGTTTCAATTCTGGTTAGTATATAATAAAATTAACAATATATTTTGTGTATAGTAATCATCATACTTGTGAAAGTATAGAAGGAGAGAATTATGATTTCTGTATTCGACACAAATCCTGTTACATTTGAAGATAAAGGTCGTATATTAACTATTAGTTACAATGGTGTACTTTGCAAAGATGCAAATGGAAAGGTTATAACTGACATTGATTTTGAAGATGTAAATGAGCTATATCTTACAAGATATCTAAATTCAAATAGTAACTATACGATTATGTTTAGAGACCATAATTGGAAAAATATAAAAGGCCAAGATTTAGATACGGACCGTACAGAATCTAATGCTGGTCACAATATCCGCGAAACAAAAGCAATCATTGCTGCCTTTACTCGCCATAAATTGACAGCGGAATTCCCTGCAAATTTAGATACCCTTCAATTGCCACTTGATTACTCCTACATGGGGAAACGAGAAATCACCATTAAAAATGGTGTTATCTCAAATGGTAAGATTGATATCCCTATTAATGAAATTCGCCGCGTAATATGTGCATCTAATGGTACAATTAGTAAATTGTTAGTCTATAAAGAAGAAAAACCTAGTTCCTTCTTCAAAAAGATTTTCGACAAATGTGATATGAAAATCACCTTGAATGCCATTACGTTGCCATTATTAGAAGCTATCGTAACACGTAACACAGGTCATGGTATCGACTTCAGTCGTGGTAACTGGTTTGATCAAAAGGATTCTAACTATATCATCATTCGCTACCTTGACTCTGGATTCTTCCTTGAAAAAGACGGTACAGCACCTACAGAATGGCAGAAAACAGCTGCTGAAACAACCGCTAAATTTAACTATGATGTGAAAACATTATTGGGATAACATCTGATAAAATCCGCTAACATAGAAACTTTTGTTCAGGAACTATGTAGCGTAAAAGACTGTATTACTAATATAGTAAATATGAAATAAGATACCGAAAGAACCGCTAGTTTTTACTAGCGGTTCTTTCGTGTATAGAGAATCAGTGTTGAATACTAATTGAAAAAAATTCAAAAAGCTTTGTACCCTAAAAAATGATACTATAAAATGATTGCAATACGATAAATTTGTGATATGATTTGAATAATGTAAAATACACAGAACAGGAGGATTACAATGGCAGAGCAACTCGTAAATGTTCATGACTTAGTGGGCAGATGTCCCTTTGCAACGAGTCAAAAGTTATTAGCCGGTAAATGGTCTTTATTGATCATGCACGAATTAGCCGAAGGTCCTGTGCGTTTCCGTGAATTAGAGCGCCGCTTATACCCAATTACACAAGCAACACTTACTAGAGCGTTGCGTCAAATGGAGGATGATGGCCTTGTACATCGCGAAGTATACGGTACTATTCCACCAAAGGTTGAATATAGCCTTACCGAAGTGGGGGCAGGGTTTAAGACTGTTTTAGCATCCCTTGAAAACTGGGGTAACCAATATATCGACTATATGAAAGCCGCTGGCCGCATATAAGAAATGCCAGCGGCATTTCTTATCCCTGTTTTCCTAAAATCAATTTGTATTCTTTATTATACCTAAATTCGGATAGAGTTTTATGTAGACGAACCTACTCCCTAAAAATCGACTTTTGTCGCTAAACAAAATTCGTATTCTTTATTATACCTAAATATCTCTAATGTACTGGGTGTAGGAAGGCCCTGTTTTCAAAAAACGACTTTGGCCCTGTCCCGTAGGGACAGACCTGGCCGGTGGAGGCTTTTTGGAAATAGGGCCTTCCTTTACACAAACGTATATAGAAAAATATGGTATAATAAAGAATACGAATGATATAAATTCTCAATAGTGTAGAGGTATTGATAACGATGTTAGATGTAACATTTCTCGCACACAGCGGCTTTCTCGTAGATGATGGCAAGCGCTGCTATGTGTTTGATTATTATAAGGATCCAAACAATATTGTTTGGCAATTGGCAAAGCGTGGCCGTGAATTGTGGTTTTTTATTAGTCACAGCCATGCAGATCATTTTAATCCGTCTATTACGGAATTTGATGGGCCTCAAACGCGTTATATTTGCCATCAAGATGTGCCATTAGAAGGTAAGGTAAGAAAATGCATTACCATGCGACCTGGCCAAGATGCAAATCTCGATGATGTAGGGGTTCATATGTACGGTAGCACCGACGAAGGCGGTTCTTTCTATGTAAAAACGGATACTGCAAATATCGACTCTGACTCCATATTCCATGCGGGTGACCTTAACTGGTGGCATTGGCTTGGCGATACGCCGGAGAATAATGCGGATGCAAAACGCATGGCTTGGCGTGAATTTAAGGAACTAGAAGGTCTATCCGTAGATGTGGCGATGTTCCCTGTAGATAATCGTTTAGAAGATGCCATGGAATGGGGTGCTATTGAATTCTTACGCCGCGTGCAGGTGAAAAAGGCGTTTATTCCTATGCATCTAAATGGTCCACTATGGGCGCCATCCGTGTATTTTAAAGCTCTCTTTGGCGATGTTCCTGTATGGGAGCCTCAAAAAGATGGCGATGAATGCACATTCTAAATATACTTTCACAGTTTGTAGTTCGTGAAAGTTCGTGACCTATGTGGTCACTACGTTGTATGGGGAGAGTCTATATACGTAATTGAGTAAGTTAGGATCAAGTGATGATGAAAACTAAACCAGTGGCAACCACCCTGTTGGTTGTCATGGCTATCATATTTTTAATTTCATACCCTCATAGGCACGATGCACTGTGGGCGTTTATCATGCACGTTTCGGGGGCCGCGATGATTGGCGGTTTGGCGGATTGGTATGCAGTGACAGCGCTCTTTACAAAGCCTTTAGGTATTCCTTTCAAAACGGCTATCTTGCCGCGTAGTAAAGAACGGTTAATACAGATTGGCCGGACCATGCTCAGCGAAGAATTACTTCGGGTGCCACAAATGTACTATGCCATCAAACGAGAACGCGTTATGGTGCGTATCATCGAATATGGCATGAGTGATGTAGGGCAAAAACAGATGAGAGAACTCTTATACGGTGTTGGCAATCAGGTATTATCCCATATGGATATTGAGCCGATGCGTAAGGAGATTAATAAGGCTGTTTATAAAGGGGTATCCAATTGGAAGGCCACACCTCTCGTTATTCTATTCGGGCGTTGCATGCTAGAGCGCCATACAGCTAGTGTATTTTGGCTTTATTTTAACCGAACTTGTCAACGTGTTATCGCGTCAAATCAGGTGTATCCATATTTGTATCGCGTCATGCTAGACATTATGAAAACCTATACTAAGGATTCATTTATGCGTGAACTAGCCATTGCCTTTGGTGGTGATGGGCTTTCACCTGAACGATTAGTTGATACGGTACAGAAAAAAGCAGTTCAGTTTTTACAAGATAACGAAGATATCGATTCGCCATTGGGACGCTATATATGGGGGCAGGCCATCAGATTTTTCAATAATTTGGAAACTAATGAGGAATGGCAGGCTTTCATCGAAGAACATAAGGACCAATGGGTCAAAATGGTCCTCGAAGAATGGGAAGGCAAGCTCATCGATGGGGATACGCTCGATTGGGTGCGCCTCATGGATATTGTGCTCGAACGATTTAACGTGCTCGGCAGTGAAATACTTCTAAATCCTGAAAAACAAGCGCCGTTTGAACGATTCTTCTTGTTGCGTAGCATTCCATGGCTACAAAAATTGAACCCTCTTATCGATCGTGTGGTGGGCGAAGAACTATCTCGTTATTCACCGGACGAGATTACGCACATTATACGCGGTAAAATGTATTATGATTTACAAATGGTTCGTATCAATGGCTCACTTGTGGGGGCCGTCCTCGGCGGGCTGTTCTACGGCCTTACCCTCCTCATTAAGGGGGTGATCGGATGATACGATATATTAAATCGCTTACCTTGAAACAGCGAGCCAATGGAATCTTTGGCTTGATGTTCGTGCTCTATTGTTTTGTTTTTGTAGGCCAGTTTTTCTTTGATGATGAAAGCTGGTATCAGCCACTCTATTGGGCAGTACAATCTGCTCTTATCGGTAGTGTGGCGGACTGGTTTGCCGTGACTGCATTATTCCGTAAACCTTTAGGATTTCCGTATCATACGGCTTTGATTCCTCGCAATAAGGAACGCCTGATCAATGGTGTAATTAAGCTGGTGGAAACGAAGATGCTAACGCGAGATCGTTGCCAAGTGCTATTAGGCAAGGTACAATTCGTACCTTTATTTGAAAAATTCCTACTATCTCCAGAGGGACAGCGGGCCGCACGCCTTGTCATTCATCAGGGATTACATTTGTTATGGAAATCTCAAACAACTGAGGAATGGGCACAGTGGGGGGCTAAGCGCATTCGTGCATTGTTAGAAAAACATTCCCTCGTACCTGTGTTAAAGCATGTATTACTTGATTTATGTGAACACAATCGCTATGAAGGCATGGTTGTACAGGTCTTGAATGTGATTCAAGAGCGTATTAACCATCCAGCTATGGTTACGTGGCTAACGGCCGTAGTTGCAGAGGAAGCGCATAAGAAAAAACGAAAGGGCTTCCTTTCTGATTTCTTGATTTCCTTGTCCGAGGCCACTGATGTTGTTAATTATCGTGAGATGGCAGAAGCCATTGTAACAGAGGCGTATGCTATGTTGGAAAACTGGAAACGCCCTAATAGCCCTGAGCGGACAGCATGGCTTCGTCAGTGGGTAGATCCGATTCGCCACATAGAGGAAAATCATGTGGTCTGCGATGCTCTCGATGAGGCTTGGGAACGTTGGATACGAGAACAAGATTGGGAATCTATCATCGAGAACCATTTATGTCCATACGTTGAGGAGTTGCTTGTTGAAGGCGATGAAAATGGCGAAACGCCAGCTCAAGTTCTTGTGAATATCGCCCTTGAACTTTGGAATGTATATGGTCAATCTGAAGATCTTCGCAATCGCATTGAAACTACCCTCCACGATATTGCACGGTATGTGCTAGAACAAGGGTATGATCTCATCGAAACCATCATACGCCAAGTATTAGGCGGACTTAGCACCGATAAATTTATCTACTTTATCGAGTCTAAGGTAGAGGATGACCTCAGCTGGATTCGTATTAATGGTGCCATTGTAGGTGCCGTAGCTGGCCTTGTGGTATGGAGTTTTCTTGAGTACGTCTATGTACCATTATTAGCTTTACTCGGTTAAATACCTTGTCTAGTTTACATGTAAATTACAGTATTTACATATACGAAAATAAAACACCCTTCTATATGACGAGTGCTTCTCGTAGTTGAGACTTGTCATATAGAGGGGTGTTTTTATGTACAACGTATTACATTATTCTATTAATGCTTCCGATAGAGGAAGGGTAATGGAGAAGGTAGTAAATACACCTAGCTCACTCTTTGCCGTGATTGTACCGTGATGTAAATGAACAACCTTGTCTACGAAATAGAGGCCTAAGCCTATACCGTGATTAGACTTTTTATTTCGTGATTGCTCTGTTTGATACATACGGTTGAAGATTTGTGATAGATTATCTGCCTCGATGCCAATCCCGTTATCGGTAACCTCAATAATCAAATATAGATTATTGCGCTTGGCCGTGATATTGATGGTCGACTTTGTGAATTTAATCGCATTGTCGATAAGATTCGTTACGGCACGACGCAAGGATACTTCGTGGCCCGTAATGATTAAATCACTATCAATATCAGCATTGATGGTGATATGCTTTTCCGCACAAAGTCGAGTGTAATCATGTATCATGTTTCTTAACATGGTACTTACATCCACAGGGGCTACATTCATTTCATAGTTATTTTCTAACCGTGCTACATCCAATAATTGCGCTACCAGGGATGACATGAATTTGGCTTGCTCTAAAATATGGGTCAAGCCTTCTTGCATTTCCTCTGGTGTTCGCGCATATTTGATGGCATACTCACTTTCAGCTTGGATAACGGCAATCGGTGTACGCAATTCATGAGATACGTCAGAACTGAATTGCTTTTCCCGATTGGATGAATCTTCGAGGCCGGATAACATGCGGTTGAATGTGGTCGTCAACTCATAGACCTCATCCTTCGCGATTTCCGGCAATTCAATACGACGACTCAAGTCGTTGTTTTTACCGATAACCTTTGCTGTGTGAGTCAGTTTACGCAACGGTTTTAGACCTTGTTTTATGAATAGATAACCACCGATAGAAGAGATGAGCAACGCCACCAAATTGACAAGCAATAAGGCGTATAGGATATCTCCGTTTTTATCCGTAATCTTTTGGCTCGTAATAGCCCGTAAGAAACCTCGGTAATTCGGTGCATTGATAGGAACATCGTAATAGTAAAATGTCATACCATTGGCTTCGATTTCACCAACCTGTCCAAGCGATAAATTCGATTGATTTGGGAATCCATCCGGTAAATAGCCTTTCGTAATTAATCCATCTTGTGTGTAAACGAGATAGAATGTGCCATCTTCATAAGGCTTAAACTTGCGAATGTCCGTAGACATGATGAGCGTTTGTTGTTGTAATCGATCTCTGATTTCCGTGCTGCGTGCCGTGCCCATATAGTTATAGTAGAAAATGGACATGGAAATTAGAAGGGTAATCAGAAACAACGTATACCACAACATGATTTTAAAGGTTAGTGGTATGCGATTCCACAGGTGCTTAAATGCACCGGACATAGAATTAAGGTCGTGACCTTGTTCCTTAGTTTTCTGTTTTGAGGACATATCCTACTCCACGAACGGTTTGAATCAATTTCACATTTTCATCCGTGTCAATCTTTTTACGTAAATCCTTAATATATACATCAATTAGATTAGAGTAGCTTTCATAATCGTATTCCCAAACATGATCTAGAATTTGTTGACGGGACAAAACGATATTTTCGTTGCTTGCTAAATAATACAATAAATCAAATTCTTTAGCTGTCAATGTAATCGCTTCGCCATCGCGCTTTACCGTACGTTGCGGAACGTTGATTGTCAAAGGACCAACTTTGATATCATTTTGTGCATGACGTGCGTTACGACGTGCTAACGCATAGATACGAGCTGTTAATTCTTCAAGATCAAAAGGTTTTACAAGGTAATCATCGGCACCTGTATTGAGACCTGTAACCTTATCTTGTAAGGAATCCTTCGCCGTTAATAATAAAACAGGTGTTGTATTACCTTCGTTACGCATTTGAGCCAATGCGCTAATGCCATCCAATACAGGCATCATGATATCCATAACGATGACATCATAACTAGATGTATTTACATAATCGATAGCTTGTTGACCGTTGAAACATGTATCGACAGTCATATTTTCAGCACGCAAATATTTGGCCGTAATACCATTCAGCATTTCTTCGTCTTCTACAAGTAAAATCTTCATATGTTTGTTCTCCTTATGTATGATTAAATTATATAACTCTCTCTTAATACAACTTAATTACTAATCAGATCCCATTTTGTGAAAGCTGCAACACATTAGTAATTAAATTAATATTAACATATTTAAGTTATATTATATAACTAATTTATCTATTATCATACCTTATACAAACGGAATGAGTGAAAAATGAATGTAATAAATGGTAAAACCCTATATATTCATATATATATAGCATGTAAGCACCACTATATAAGTTTTGCCTAGCGTAATTAGATTTCATAAAATGAAGTATATCGAAGATTGCTATTTATGCATAGATAAGAGCGATTTTACTGATTTTGAAAGATGTAAAGAAAATCACAATAAAAACTTATGATAATAATTATCAAAAGTGAAAAGTATACTAAAATCGAGAGGTTTTAATATATATAAGCCGTTTAAATTCCGTGTATTTTTAGTAGGAATTTAAAAATTTTGATAACAATAAATGACCTTATTGGGGTGGTATAGTCGGTAAAACATAGTATTTATTGGTCTCATATGGTTATCTATAAAGTAAAAAATTCGGAACCGAATCAATATAAATGATATACATAAAAATAAATAGAATTTCCATTTAATATAATCAGAATGTTCAAGATTCATCTACAAAAATGTGAAATGATATAGAGTATCAATTAAAATCATCGAAATTAATTATGCATAATAAGGTTTAGACATACGGGGCAATGCTCTCTATAATTATAAGTAAAGCTATAAGAAAAATCGCACAAGTGTGAGGCTTTTCTTTAAGGAAAAATGATTAGGTTATCAAAAATTTTTATAAGGTTTTTGAATCTAGATAGTCTAAGAAATTTTCTTTTTATAGGTAGTTATGAGGAGGTCATTATGGAACAGTTTGATGTTCTAGTAGTAGGTAGCGGTGGCGCTGGTATGCGTGCGGCTCTTGAAGTTGGTCGTCGCAAAGGCTTAAATGTAGCACTTATTACTAAAATTTTCCCAACCCGTTCAGCAACAGCAATGGCGCAAGGCGGTGTCAATGCATGTTTGAACAACGTAGCAGCTGAAGATACAGTTGAAACACATACTTTCGATACAGTAAAAGGTTCTGACTATCTTGGTGACCAAGATGCGATCGAATTCTTCTGCTCTCGTTGTCCAGAAGGCGTACTTGAAATGGACCACATGGGTGCTCCTTTCTCTCGTACTCAAGAAAATAAAATTGCGCAACGTAACTTCGGTGGTCAATCCTATCCACGTACTTGCTACTCTGCGGATAAAACTGGTCACGTTATTTTGCACACAACTTACGAACAATGCTTGAAAGAAGGCGTACACTTCTTACAAGAATGGTACCTTTTAGATCTTGTTAAATCTGCAGACGGTCATGTTGGTGGCGCTGTAGTTTGGAACATGAAAGAAGGTCGCGTAGAACAAATTAAAGCGAAAGCTATCATCTTGTCCACTGGTGGTGCAGGTCGTATTTTCTGGACTCGTACTACAAACCCATTCCTTTCCACAGGCGATGGCATGGCAGCAGCTTTCCGTGCTGGTAACGGCTTGAAAGATATGGAAATGATTCAATTCCATCCAACTGGTCTTGGTCGTACTGGTATCTTGATGTCTGAAGCGGTTCGTGGTGAAGGTGGTTACCTTCTTAACTCTGAAGGCGAACGTTTCATGAAAAAATATGCGCCAAATAAAATGGAATTGGCATCCCGTGACGTTGTAGCGAAAGCAATCGAAGATGAAATCGCTGCAGGTCGTGGTTTCGGTTCTGGTCTTAACGCATATGTAGTAGCTGACCTTCGTCACTTAGGACCTGAAGTTATCATCGAAAAACTTCATGGTATCCGTGACTTGGCAATGTGCTTCGAACACTGCGATCCATTGACTCAACCAGTACCTATTCGTCCTACATGTCACTATACAATGGGCGGTATCGACGTAGTGGACTACAAAACTTGTGCATGTGAATTGCCTGGTTTGTTCGCTTCTGGCGAAGCTTCTTGTATTTCCATCCATGGTGCTAACCGTTTAGGTGGTAACTCCTTGGCAGACGGCGTAGTATTCGGTAAAGTATCCGGTGCTGGTGCAGCTGACTATGCTGAAACACATGAACAACCTAACGTAGATGCAGAATTAGCTGCAGCTGCAAAAGCTTGGGAAGCTAAATTCACTGAAGTAACAACTCGTGAAGGCGGTCGCCCAGTTGTAGAAATCCGCGATGCATTGGCTGATGCAATGTGGAATAAAGTAGGTATCTTCCGTAATGAAGATGGTATTACTGAAGCATTAAAAGAAATCGATCAATTGATCGAAGATTATAAAACTTGTTATGTAGGTGACCCTGAACGTACTTACAACATGGCATTCGTAAACTATTGTGAAATCGGTTCTATGTTAACAGTAGCAAAAGCTATTGCAATGGGCGCTTTACACCGTCGTGAATCCCGTGGCGCTCATATTCGTGAAGACCATCCAAAACGTAATGATGAAAAATACTTAAAACATTCCTTGATTAAGTTAGGCGCTGACGGTCAATACGAATTAACAGAACGCGACGTAGTGTTCACTAAATACGAACCACAAGAAAGGAAGTACTAAGATGAGACAAATCACCTATCATATCCACCGTTACCAACAAGGTCGCGCGTTTGTACAAACTTTCAAATTCGATTACGAACCTGACCGTACAATTCTTTGGGGCCTTCAAAAAATTAAAGATACTCAAGATCCAACATTAACATTCTTGGCAGCTTGCCGTTCCGCAGTTTGTGGCGCTTGCTCCATTCGCGTAAATGGCGAAGCAATGCTTGGTTGTGAATCTAAAATTGATGAATTGACAGAACGTTATGGTACAGATGAATTAACTATCGCTCCTATCGGTAACTTCCGTGTAATCCGCGACTTAGTTGTTGATTGGGAATCTAAAGTTGATCGTTTGAAAACAGTTGCTCCTTGGATTTTCCTTAAAGCAGAATTCAACGAAGGCGACAAAATCGTTCGTCAAACTCCAGCTGATTTCAAAAAATTCGTTGCTGGTACAGAATGTATCCTTTGCGGTTGTTGCGCATCTGAATGTAACAAATTGACTGCACGTCAAGACGATTTCTTGGAACCATATGTATTCACTAAAGCTAACCGTTTCGTATTGGATAGCCGTGATGATGCACCTATGGCTCACATTCAACCTGCTTATGACAATGGTCTTTGGAAATGCGTTCACTGCATGAACTGTATCTCCCGTTGTCCTAAACACTTAAAACCTGCTCAAGATATTTCCAACATGCGTAAAGAAGCTACAAAAGCTGGCCTTACAAACAACAAAGGCGTTCGCCATGCAGTTGCTTTCAAAGAAGACCTTTACAAAACTGGTCGCTTGAAAGAAGTTTCTATGAGCTTGAAATCTGACGGTGTTGTAGATTCCGCTAAACAAGCATTCTATGCATTACGTTTGTGGAAACACAGCAAAATTAATCCTTTCGAACTTGTAGTACCTCAAAAACCAGTTAATGGTATTGATGGTGTTCGCAGACTTATGAAAGCAGCTGAGGAGGTAAGCAAATAATGAAATACGCATTTTTCCCAGGTTGCGTTCTTGAAAGCGCTGCCAAAGAAGATTACATGGCAACTGTTGCAGTAGCTAAAAAACTCGGCATCGAACTAGAAGAACTTGACGGTTGGACTTGCTGCGGCGCATCCCACGTTCAAGATATCGCTCCAGAAATTACATTAGCTACAAACGCACGTAACATTGCATTGGCAGAAGAAAAAGGTTTGAACCTTTTAACTGTATGTAACACTTGTACTTTGATGCTTCGTGAAGCTAAAAACGAATTAGACAATAACGAAAAAGAAAAAGAAGAAGTGAACAAAAAATTAGCTCAAATCGGTAAACAATACCGCGGTACAACTGATATCACTCATTTCTTATGGGTATTGATTCGCGATTACGGTTTGGATAAATTGAAAGAAAAAGTTGTTAAACCTTTAACAGGTTTACGTGTAGCTGAATACTATGGTTGCCATATTCTTCGTCCTCAAACTGAAATGGGCTTCGAAGACTATCAAATGCCTACATCTTTAGCAGATTTGATCTCTGCTATCGGTGCTACACCAATCGACTTCTCCCGTAAACTTGATTGCTGCGGTTTCCATGCTGTATACCCTGCACATGATTCCGTAATGCAAATGACTGGCTCCATCAACAAAGATGCAGCTACAGAAGGCGCAGATTGCGTAGTAACTCCTTGCCCACTTTGCCAAATGCAACTTGATATGTTCCAAAAAGAAGCAAAAGAAGTTGTTGGCGGTGGCAAAGATATGCCAATCTTGCACATGTCCCAATTAGTGGGTCTTGCTCTTGGCATCACTCCTGAAGAAATGGGCATGCCTAAACGTCACTTAACTGATACTGCAGCAGTGACAAAATTTGTAGGTTAATTCGTTTTAATTTAGAGTGCCTCAGTTGGCTTATAAAACCTAAATTAAACCTATTATCATAATTACCGTAAAGACCCCCTGGCCTTGGCTAGGGGGTCTTTATTTGATACATATATGGTGTTTATTATATAATAAATAGGTAAGTATTGATGACATTAGGAGGTCTCATGAACGAAGCCTTATTAGAATATATAGACCATAAATTGAATAACGAAGATTTGGGGCGCGTATTCCCAGTCACCTTTCAAGGTAATGAGTATTTTGTAAAACGTGCTGTAGGTAATAACCGGTCATCATGGATCAAACCATCCCCTCGTGCATCCTTTGATCATGAGTTCTATATGATGAACTTTGTGCGTACACAATTACCATTAGCTCCGGAAATTGTAGGCTTTCGAGAAAATTATTTCGTGACACCGAATTATGGTAAGAACTTGACCTACTATGGCCATTTACCGCAGGAGCATCCAGAAGATAGTTCCCTAGAAGATATGGCTGTTCATATTTTTTATGCTTTTGGTAAAGCTCTCGGCATGCTCCACGATTACGGTATCGCTCATGGTCGTCCTGCATTACGAGATATCGTATACAATCCAGATGCGGATAGTGTCATGCTCCTCGATTGGGAAAATGCACGCCGTTGGCCAGAATTCACGCCTGCTGGATGGGATTTACTGATTTTTATTCATAGCTTCATCCGCGAAGGAGACTTACCAAATACCTACCTATATGCAGCTATGAATGGTTATAGCTCTGCCCGTTGTGCACGGGATACTGTTCTTCATGTGAAAGAAGTGTTACACAAGCGTGACTATCTATTTAAATTCTGTCGCCTGTTGGAACCGTTCCATTTTGTAGACACAGAAGCAGCCGTAAAATCATTTGATTTTATACAAGCACTAAAAACTGAATAACTGTGTATGACTAGTTGATTCTTGCAAAAACAGAATGCTAAGGATGCCCCGAATGGCCCTCCCGTATGGTGAGGGTCATTTTATTATGGTAAAATAGATTGTATACATGGTGATATTTTACCAGCATTAGTTAGCATTAAAAAATCATAAATCCGCTGTAGGGGAGTTATGACGAGGTATAACAAGTGGAATATATTATTTCGTTTATGGAAACGTATGGCTATGCAGCCATGTTTATTGCGATGGTTCTAGAGAATGCGAATATACCGATTCCTAGTGAAATTGTGCTTGGATTTGCAGGGTATTTAATTTCTCAAGGTATATTTGGTTTGCATACGACAATGGTCGTAGGTACATTGGCTGGTATCGTTGGATCCATTTTGTCATATTGGATGGGGGAATATGGCGGCCGTCCGTTGTTATTGAAATACGGTAAATATGTATTCTTTAATGAGCATAAATTTGAACTCGCTGAAAAGATGTTTAATAAATATGGTGGAGTAGCTATATTCTTTGGCCGTCTTTTACCTGGTGTTCGTACATTTATCTCCTTCCCGGCTGGCATGGCACGCTATCCATTGTGGCACTTTATCGTTTGGACTGTACTCGGTACTATTCCTTGGACGATTTTACTCGTATATTTAGGAAAAGTACTTGGGGAAAACTGGAAAGATCTTATTCAGTATAATCATGAATTTTTGCTAGTTGTGATTGTCATCTTTGCTATTGTGGCTGCAGTGCTCGGATTTAAATACTATAAGAATCGCCGTAAATCATAAGGAGGTCACAATGAAATTGTCTCGTTTGACGCCTGTGTTGTTTGTTGTTTGGCTGGTATTCTTTATGGTAGCTAATAATATACTACCTGTAACCGATCCAGTAGAATCGAATTATGCGTTAACTGCTAAGGAAATGGTGTTGTCTGGCAATTGGTTATCGCCACAGATTTATGGGACATATTGGTATGACAAGCCGATTATGATTTATTGGCTGATTGCATTAGCTTTTAAAATCTTTGGTATCGCTGATTGGGTAGTTCGTTTGCCAAGTGCTATATTTGGGGCTTTGTCAGTGGCTGCCATGTTTCAAACTTTACGGACCTTTAGTCGACGTTGGCTCGTTGGCCTAGTAGGTTCCTCTATCCTTGGTACATCTCTTATGTTCTGGGCTGTTGCTCATGGTGTTATAACCGACATGGTACTGTTATATACGACCTTGATGGTTATGATGTATGCGTACAAAGGCTTGAATGAAAATTCTAGTACGGCCATGGTCGTAGCTTACGTATTTTCCGGATTAGGCGTTTTGACAAAGGGGCCCGTAGCACTTGTTTTACCTGGCCTTATTTTACTCGTTTATGTTGCGCTTTGCCGTTCAAAACAAATGTTATTACGCCTCTTTGACTGGAAGGGGATTTTGGCCTTTCTTGTCGTCGCTATGCCGTGGTATGTTTATATGTATAGCGCCCATGGACAAGCCTTTTTGGATGGATTCTTAGGCCTTAACAATGTAACACGTGCGACTCAGTCTGAACACCCGGAAGATAATGTGTGGTGGTACTATATCGCTATTTTCCTCGGCGCTTCTTTACCATGGACGGGCGCTGTTATTTATGGTATGATAACGGGCTTTAAACAGCACCATAAGTGGTACGTGTATTGCATGTGTTGGGGCGTGGGTACTGTTCTATTCTATTCCTTGATGGCCACTAAGTATCCTCTATATACATTTATTAGTCTTGTACCTTTCAGTATTCTTGGTACATTAGGGGCTATGAAAGCTCTGCGTCCGGGTCGGCCTCGTTATGTCCCATGGATTGTAGTCGGTCCCACACTATTGTTATGGATCGCTTATGTAGGGGCGTCTTTCTTTGCTCCTTGGGGCTATTATGGATTGCTCTATGTTTTGGCAGGCGTATCCATATTAGGGCTGTTATGGTTCTGGTGGACTCGCCAACGGTATCGTTTGTTGAGCATTGTCGTGATCGGAACCATGCTCATTTCATCGATTGTAGTACTCGAGGGTTTGGTACCTCTTGTTAAACAACGTAGTTCTATCAATCTTATCCCTGTTGTAGATAAATATAATGGTGATGTATATTATTACAATGGATACAGCACATCTCTCGTATATTATACTGGACATGAGGTGGTTCGGATTAAGGGTGACAGTAGTCGTTGGGATGATAAGGATAAATTAAAACATCGTAGTGCTGAATGGGATAAGAAATACCTTATGGAACAAGTGACGGAGGACGAGTTTATCAAGCGTTTGGCTGAAGGTAAGCAAATCATGGTCATCGTTCCAAAAGGCGAAATTAACCATTTTAAACAGTCTAGTATTGCACCATATGTTGGTGAGTACAGCGAGGCTGGTAGCTCTGAGATTTATATTTTGAATAAACGACAAGCTTATATTGAAGAATAATATATTGTTAATCGTGTTTGTGAAAGTAGCATCAACCGCTCAATGCGGTTGATGCTTTTTTGCGTATATAATCGAATATTTAATGTATATATTATGTCCTAATTACTATTTATATTTTTTTAGAAATAAAGCCTATTATAGTTATATGCATTGTTGACATATTAAAAACATATTGGTATAGTAGGTTATATAATTTTTTAGGACGAGGTGTTTTGAAACCTTATTTCATCTAGGTTTTAGAAAAGTGCGGAAGTGGCATGTGTCAAAATCGCCCCCTTGTTGTGAGGTAGAAAGAGGGGAAGTTATGAAGAAGACATGGTATCTAATCATTGGAGTAGTTCTCTTGGTTATTGGCTGCATAGCCTATGGTTATCATGAACACCATAAACCAAAGACGGCTCAAGAATTAAAGACTGTACGCGTAGCCTATTTACCAATTACCCATGCATTGCCGGTATTCGCTACAAAAGAATTAGAAACAGCAGATGGTCCTGTTCATGTAGAGCTTGTTAAATATGGATCTTGGCCAGAGTTGATGGATGCATTAAATACAGGCAAGGTAGATGCTGCATCGGTACTCGTTGAGCTAGGTGTAAAGGCTCGTGAACAAGGCATAGATGTTCGTGCTGCTGCACTTGGTCATACAGAGGGTAATATTATCATCGTAAATAAGGATATTAACTCCGTTCAAGACTTAAAAGGTAAATCCTTTGCTATCCCTCATAAACAATCTACTCAAAAAATTCTCGTAGACCTCATGCTTGAACAAGCGGGTCTTTCTGAAAAAGATGTGCAAATCGTAGAAATGAGTCCTCCAGAAATGCCTTCTGCTCTATCGGTAGGACAAATTGCTGGGTATAGTGTAGCCGAACCATTTGGCTCTCTAGCCCTTGAAATGGGAACTGGGAAGGTCTTTGAAGATCCGGACCATCTCTGGCATGATAATATTTGCTGTGCTCTTGTGTTTAATGGTCAATTCGTCGATGAACATCATGACTTGGCAAAAGCTTTCACAAAAGCCTATCTCGATGCAGGTACATATTTAGACGAACATCCAAAGGCACAAGAGGAGATTTCCTCAAAGTACATGAAGTTTAATGACCCAATTATTGAACGTTCCCTCAAAGTGATTGGGTTTAAAGATTTAGCCCTTACAGAGGACCGTTATAATGCTCTTGTGCATCACATGACACATATTGATTTAATCAAAAAAGTGCCGAGTTATTCAGAGTTTGTAGATACATCGTTGTTACCATAGGAGGGGGATCATGAAGAAATATACATATGTGCCAGGTTCATTTATCGCAGCTTGGCTAATTTGGGAGTTAATCGTTCGCCTCGGGGGTTTTAATGAAGCGCTATTGCCAACGCCGTATAAGGTGTTGGTCGGCTTTGGAGAACTCATCGGAGATGGTGTTCTCTTTAAAGATATTGCAGACAGTTTAGTACGCTTCTTTATCGGCTATCTTATTTCTGTTGTAGCCGGCGTATTCTTCGGCCTTATCTTGGGGTGGTATAAGGGGATTTGGAACTACATCAATCCAATCGTTCAAGTCATTCGACCAATTTCTCCTGTGGCGTGGTTGCCGTTTATCGTTCTCTTTTTCGGTATCGGTCAAGCACCAGCTATCGTTATCATCTTTATCGCAGCATTCTTCCCTGTGCTATTGTCTACCGTGTCTGCTATTCAAAATATCGACCCTGTGTACATCAAGGTAGCGCGCAACTTTGGTATTAAACAGCCAGAACTGTTATTTAAAATCGTGTTGCCTGCCGTATTCCCTGGTATTGCATCGGGTCTTCACATCGCGCTTGGTACGGCGTGGATCTTCCTTGTAACCGGTGAAATGGTAGGCTCCCAAACAGGCCTTGGCTTCCTCATTATCGATATGAGAAATAACTTGCGTAACGATCTCTTGATGGTAGCCATTTTGATCATCGGTTTCGTTGGGCTTTTACTCGATTGGGGCGTGTCCCTCATCGAAAAATGGATTTACAAACGTTGGGGTATTGAGAAATAGGAGGTGGCCTCATGGGTTACATTTCGGTGCGCAATGCACACAAGGAATTTATGAAAGATGGGGAACCACTCACCATTCTTGAAGATATCAACTTAGACATTGAAAAGGGCGAGTTTATTTGTCTCTTAGGCCCTTCTGGGTCCGGTAAAAGTACGCTATTAAACGCTATAGCGGGCTTTGAGCTCGTTACATCTGGTTCCATTACTATCGACGGTGAAGAGGTGAAAGCGCCTCAACTCAGATATGTAACGGTATTTCAAAACTATGGCTTGTTGCCGTGGCGTACGGTGGAAAGCAATATTGAGCTTGGTCTCGAAAGTAAAAAGGTGCCTAAAGAAGAGCGTCCTGCTATCATCGACAAATACGTTAAAATGGTAGGCCTTGACCATGCCCGTAATCGCTACCCTGCAGAACTATCTGGGGGCATGCAACAACGTGTATCCATCGCTCGTGCATTAGCTGTTGATCCTGATATTATCTTCATGGACGAGCCGTTAGGTGCCCTCGATGCATTAACACGTATCAACTTACAAGACGAAATCTCTCGCATCTGCCGCGAAGAAGGCAAAACTGTTGTATTTGTTACCCACGATATTGAAGAAGCCGTAGTCCTAGCAGACCGCGTTGTGGTACTAGCGGCAAACCCGGGACGTGTACAAACTATCATCCCTGTAAATATCATCGATAGAACTGACCGCACATCGGCATCCTTTGTTAATATTCGTAACCATATCTTTGAACAATTCCAATTAGCAAAAGAAGACAAAATCGAGTTCTATATTTAGTTGTTATGGTGTATACTATAAGAAGCTAAAGATTGTAAGTGCTCCACTGAGTGCACAAAAGAAACCACCTAGGGACTACGACATACCTAGGTGGTTTTTTTATTTCTTATGCAATTTGTGTCATTATCATGTATAGTAGATATATATTATTTATTACCTATAAAATTTAAATTGGAGGCTGTATGTCTTTATTTGAGTTAGAGAAGACCTTGTCTTTTGATGAATATATAGCAACTTTCGATGCGGAGTGTGTGGCGAAGGTGCACGATTTTGTAGACTGGCTCGCTCAGTATCAAGGTGGTCTCGTCCATAATCCTTGGGGTGAGGTAAATCCTGATTTAGAGATTGTTACAGATGGTTTTGATGCGGCCCAAGTGCGTCGAGATAATTTGGTAGCCTATTTATTGCCGCGATTAGGTCGAGCTAAGGTATTTGTAGTGGCAGAGGCAGTAGGATATCAAGGCGGACGTTTTAGTGGCATTGCTATTACTTGTGAAAGAATGCTATTAGATAAGCACCAAACCATTCGTGCGAAGGATGTAACGCCGATTCGGTTGGAACGCACTAGTTCGCCTACTAGCTCTTTATTAAAAGGAACACAGCAGAAGGACGGTTTTAACGAACCTACTGATACGGTAGTGTGGAGTGCTATCGTTGAAAAGGGGATAGATCCATATGATACGTTGTTGTGGAATATATTCCCCTTCCATCCTCATAAGGATGGAAATCCATTGACGAACCGCACACCTACGGATAAAGAGCAACAATTAGGTTGGGAGTATACAAAACGCTTGTTAGATTTACATATAGAATTAGGCGGCGTAGAACCTCTTGTGCTCGCCGTAGGCCAAAAATCTGCAGATACAATGGGAAAATTTGGATTGTCTGCTATTGGGTTGCGCCACCCTGCAAACGGCGGTGCTAATCTATATCGTCAGGGCTTTGCGGAGGCTATAGATACATACTTAAAATAGTAAACATTTGAGAGTTTTTGGAGAGATACTTATGAAACGTTATTGTGATGCTTGCCGTCATTATTGCGATGAGGCGGCTATGTTTTGCCCTACATGTGGGCAGTATACGATGGCTACAGAGGTGGAGCGAATTGCACCTGAAGGTGATGTAATTTATCCTTTATCCCATTATCAGCTTAGCTATAAGGATACATATCTCTATGTGATGAATAAGTTCATGGATACGGATGGTCGCGCTTCGCGGAGGGAATTCTTACAATTTCTATTGCTGTGGCATGTATGTATAGTTGGTTTGCTCGCTTTTTTCTATGCTATAACCGCTATATTTCAAACGGGACCGTATTTAATCGGTTTAGGTGGGTTCTTAACGGCTATACTATGTTTAGTATCCTTGCTTCCGTTAGGGTCGTTATGTGTGCGCCGACTTCATGATACGGGACGAGGCAGTATGAGCTTGTTGCTGTTCCTCATCCCCTTTATAGGACCCTTGATTTTGCTTGCCTTGTTATGTCAAAAGGGGCAGCCACAGGACAATCAATATGGTGGTGCATTGCAGCATATCGTCATAGATAAACGGCTAGCTTCAATTATGAAAGTATCCCCTACGAGTAGTTCGTTAACAACGAGAGTTTTAATTGTTGTGCTTGTAAGTATAGTATGTATATTTGGATTTTCTTTACGAACTATGGGACCGGAAAATGAAGTGTTCCCTTCAGGGTGGTTTACAAATGCCATTGTTGGTGAAGGCAGTGAAGAGGCCGCTCGTGCATCAGTACAAGGCTATTTTGATGCGGTAAATAATAAGGACTATGATAAGGCTTTCACGTATGTGATGAACCGAGTTAGGGCCAATCCAGTAGAAAAACAAAAATGGCTCATAGCTATGCAGCAAGGTACAAAAGTGGATATGGTTACCTTGGATGTGGCACGGCTGAGTCGTTCAGGTAGTTTAAAACGTATTGTATTTGAAGCAGATTTACAAACCACAAAGGTTGGCGAAGGCATGGTAGAGGCTAAACCGATGAAGCGATATATTTCTCTTATTGAAGAAAATGGTGCGTGGCATATTGAAGGCTTTTACAAACATTTGCCTGATGATGATAACTAAATATGATGTATAAACACGGTTAGATTTTGTGCGATTATCAGCTCAAATTCGTACAGGATTAATGGAATAGCGTCAACATAAGGGTCCTCTTTTGTTAACGCTATTTTTATGTTACAATAATAGTAACGTATGAAAGCGAGGCTTTCATCAGAACGATCGGATTATAATGAACATTAAACGGTAACGAAGAGAACGTAACGTCGCGGCTGACGCGTTTAATGGTACACTATACTCATTTGCACGAGGCGAATGGACAAAAGGACTTGAACGGTAACAATTGAGTTGCGCTATTTTTGCGCCCATTTGAAAGACGCTGCTGGATAGCGCCTTTTTCGTTTGTCCGTTCCTCTGTAAAGATCAAATTTTAATGATAGGTGAAAATATATGTTAAACAAATTAATGAATAAAATTTTAGGAGGAACTGTGAATACAACAGATAATCAACATACTGCACAAGTGACTGCAGTAGAGACGGCTCCGTCTGCTCAAGGTGAGCAAAAACCAACGCGCCGTCGTACCAACACACGTCGATCTGTGGGAGAACACCGCAATACAGAAGGTCGTCGCACTGGTGAACGCCGTCATACAGGCGAAGCTAGTCAAAATGGCGAAGGCCGTCAACGACGTACGACACATACAAGAACGAATACACGTCGTCAACGTCCAGCAGAGCAAGGCGAACAACAAGGTACAGAACGTAAACCTCGCCAACCTCGTCAAAACCGTACAACTCGAAGCGGTGAAAATACACATCGTACTGAACGAAATGGCGAGAATACTCGTAATACAAGAAATACACGTAATACGCGTACACGTAATGCGAATGATAATAATCGTAATGAAAATACTAATAACCGTCGTACGCGCACTAACAACCGTCCGATGACTCGCAACCAAGAGGTTCAATCCGATTTAATTGGTCGTCAACCAGCGGGCTCCAATAAGGGTAAATTTCAAATTATCCCTCTTGGTGGTCTTGGTGAAATCGGTAAAAATATGACCATTTTTCAATACGAGGATGAAATCATCGTTCTTGATGCAGGTCTTGCGTTCCCTAGTGAAGACATGCTTGGCGTAGATATCGTTATTCCTGATATGAGCTATATCATTGAGAATAAGGACCGCGTGAAAGCAGTCGTTATTACCCATGGTCACGAGGACCATATCGGTTCCTTAGCGTACCTTATGAAGGAAATTAACTGCCCTGTATATGCTACAAATCTTGTTTGTGGCTTGATTGAAGGTAAGTTTAAAGAGCATAAAGTATCTCCAAAATGCCTTCGTACGATTGCAGCAGGCGATGAAGTGCAAATCGGTCAAGTGAAGGTTGGTTTTATCCAAACTAATCATTCCATTCCTGACTCCGTTGCGGTGTACTTCGATACACCTATCGGTACTGTACTCCATACAGGGGACTTTAAAATCGACCAAACACCAGTTGATGGCAAATTGATGGATATTCATAAATTCGCAGAACTTGGCAACAAGGGCGTACTAGCATTGATGTCCGATTCTACAAATGTAGAAAAACCTGGTTTTACTGGTTCTGAAAGCTCCGTTGGACCTGCTATTAAACAAGCTGTAGGTGCTGCAAAAGGCCGCGTCGTTTTGGCTACATTCGCATCTAACGTATCTCGTATCCAACAAGCAATCGATGCGGCGGTTATGTTCAACCGTAAGGTTGTCGTTATGGGTCGCAGCATGGTAAATGTTACAGAAATCGCACAAGAACGCGGTTATTTGAATATTCCACCAAATACGATTATCGACGTAGATGTAATGCACAACTATACAGATGATCAAATCATGATTTTAACAACTGGTTCTCAAGGTGAACCGATGGCGGGCTTATCCCGTATGGCTACAAGCAACCACCGCACTGTAGAATTGGCACCAAATGATACTGTTATTATCTCTGCTACACCAATTCCAGGCAATGAAGGTGCTGTTGGTAGAACTATCGATAACTTACTTCGTCTAGGTTGCCATGTTGTATATGGCAAAGATCGTGGCATCCACGTATCTGGTCATGCGAGCCAAGAAGAGCTTAAAACAATGCTCAACCTTGTGCGTCCAGAATACTTTATCCCGGTTCATGGTGAGTACCGTATGTTACGTCGTCATGGTGAACTTGGTGTGGCTATGGGCGTAGACCCTAAGAAGGTCCTCATCGGCGATAATGGTCAAATCTTTGAATTTGATAAAGACGGTGGCCGTAAGGGTGGCCGTGTACAAGCGGGTGCTATCTTCGTTGATGGCCTTGGTGTTGGTGATGTTGGTAATATCGTTATTCGCGATCGTCAACAATTGGCACAAGAAGGCATGGTTATCGTTGTTATGGCCATGGATACTGCTTCCGGTACCATCATTGCAGGCCCAGATCTCGTATCTCGTGGCTTCGTATATGTACGTGATGCAGAAGAACTTATGCTTGAAGCAGAACGTCGCGTTCATCAAGTATTAGATGATTGTGAAGCACAACGTATCAAGGACTGGACTACAATTAAACAAAATGTTCGCGATGCATTGGGTAAATTCTTCTATGACAAAACACGTCGTAGACCTATGATTTTACCAATCATTCAAGACGTACACTAAATAACATATCCCTCTCAAGCAGAATGCCGTGATTACATGGCGAACAGTCTTGAGGGGGATATCTTTATTATTTTGAGACACCATAAGTAGCGTAGTTGCTGTAGTTATCTACTATATAGGGTATTTGAAGTTACTTTATTAAACTGCTATAATTAAAAGATAACTAGTATCCTTTTAGTGTTGAATGGAGTATTATGAAACAAACAAATACAAGAGCTATGGTGGAAACGGCGTTTTTAGCGGCCATCGTAGTTGTATTAACCGTTATAGGCGCTAGTCTTCCTGTTTTATCTCTGTTAGCTACTATCGTAGCTCCTGCGGCGATTGCTACAGTAGGGATCAGGTGGGGCGTTCGTTATAGCTGCTCTGCGGCTGTAGTAGCCTTTGTCATTGTTTCCATTTTATTGGGACCATTGACAGCTGTAGGAACAATCTTGATGTATGCAGTACCAAGCATTTTTATTGGACTCGGTTTTCGTAAACGTTGGTCCCCTTTAAAATTAATCTTGGTGCCTACGCTAGCATTAGCAGTGACTACTATTATTACACTCTTAGCATCAATGTCTATTATGTCTGTTGATTTACAGACATCTATTCAAAATATTGGTGATGAAGTACAAAATGCATTTATAGACACAGTGAAACAACAATCGCTGCCACCAGAACAGACAGAGCTTTATATACAACAAATACAAGCGAGCTTAGTACAGATTAAAAGGATGCTTATTACTTATGCGTTTTGTGCGTTTGCTGTTACGTCCTATATCTTGGCACGGTTTACAGCATATATTGCAAAACGTACTAATAATCCTGTACAACCATTGCCTGCTATTTCAACCTGGCAAATACCTGTTTGGACGGCTGGTGTATTGGCTGTAGGTCTTATTATTATTTATGGCTCATCCTTTGTTGGTATCAATAATGAGCTGCTTACAACTGTTGGTATGAACATTGCTTTATTTGGCGCCTTTGCTTGTGGCCTTAATGGTATCGCTTCTTTGCTTGGCGTTTTAGAAGGGTATGGTGTATCAAGGGTATTAAAAATTGTTATTATAGCTCTTTTATATGTCATGATGCCAATATCTCTAGTAACGTTTGGTGTTATGGATATGTTTTTAGATTTACGATCTCGTTTCAATCAACGAGGTTATTAATAGAAAGGAGGTTACTATGAAATCCTTTCAACGAAGATGGGAAGCAATGGAATGGACCTTTATTGGTGTCATCATTCTATTAATCTTAATCATCGCTTATTTAAATTGGCTATTAGCCATATTGTCAGTCATAGTGGTGGTTGCTGTATACTTGATTAATTACAATACCATCCACAATCGTCGTCGCTTAGCACGCGAACAATTTGGTGCTATGATGAAGAATGTGACGCAGGCGGCTAACTTTGCATTACAAAACTTACCGACCGCTATTGTACTTGTCAATAAGCAAGGTACATTGGTATGGAATAATAGTGTGTTTGCCGATTGGGTTCCGGTGGACTGGAATAAATTGCAAAAAATGTCCGCTTTGATTCCTGGATTTAGAATTGATAAGATTTGGGGCAAATCGGGGTTCTTGAAAGAGCAATACGGAGATCGCTATTTCCAAGTGGTGTACAAGTTCATCGACCCTCGCGATACAAGACCTGATGCAGATCCTAATGATGAATTAACGGAACATGCGGTTATGGCTTTGTATTTTAAGGATATTACAGCCATTGAGAAGGAACGTATTAAGGCGCAAGAAGAACAGCCTGTATGGGGCATGATTCAAATCGATAATATCGAAGAATTGACGAAGGGCCTCAGCGATAGAGAATATACAAATCTATGGGCGGAAATCAACAATATCGTCGTTGATGAAATCGATAAACACGAAGGTTTCATTCGGAACTTCCAAGATGATATGTACACATTTGCCATTTCTCGGGGCGCTTTGCAAGACATGGAAAACAACGGCTTTAGTGTGCTTGAACGTATCCGTAAATTGCCTTCTCCTCGTCAAGTGCCTGCTACGATTAGTATCGGGATTGGCGAAAATGCAGGCTCTGTTAAGGATGTGTCCGAACGTGCTCGCGCAGCCCTCGATATTGCCTTAGGGCGCGGTGGTGATCAGGTTTGCATTATGGATGGTGAAAGCACCCGCTTCTTCGGAGGCAATACAGCAGGTGTTGAAAAAAATACGCGCGTTCGTGCTCGTGTGGTTAGTCAAGCTATTCATGAATTGATGAATGATTCTGATAAAATCCTTGTTATGGGTCATCAACGTGAGGACTATGATGCATTAGGCGGTGCTATTGGCGTCGTATCAATTGCACGTACTCTTGGTAAAGAGGTGCGATTAGTACTTTCAAAAGAAACAAATGCTATCGATAAAATGGTACATGTTCTTGTGGAAGACGAATTTTGGAAAACTCATATCATAACGCCTGCAGAAGCAAAATTGTGGGCTGATGCGAATACATTGGCCATCGTTTGTGACACGCATAGAACACCGATGGTAGCAGCGCCAGAGGCTCTTGAAGTATCTGAGCGACGCATTGTCATCGATCATCATCGTCGAGCAGCAGATTTTATTGAAAATCCATTGCTTACGTATTTGGAACCAGCTGCATCATCTACGAGTGAGCTCGTAACAGAACTTGTACAATATGCAGGAGTTCCTGTGAAAATTTCAAAAGCGGAAGCCACAGGTATCTATGCGGGCATCGTATTAGATACGAAAAACTTTAATCAACAAACTGGGGCACGTACCTTCGAAGCGGCAGCGTTCTTACGTCGTGCAGGGGCGGATATTGAACGGGTAAAAGAATTATTTATTGAAACCTTCGATTCTATCCAATTGCGTGCTAAAATGGTATTTGAAGCCAATCGTACCGAAGGTATTGCTATTTCTGTGGCACCAGCAGGTATGAAGGATATGATGGCATTGGCCGCACAAAGTGCGGATATGCTCATCAGCAATGAAGATATTGAAGCAGCCTTTGTACTTTACTCACTTAATGATGGCGGTATCGGCGTCAGCGCTCGATCCAAAGGCAAGGTAAATGTACAAGTTGTAATGGAAGCCTTGGGTGGTGGCGGTCACAGAACAGTGGCTGGTGCCCAACTACAAGGTATGACGATAGAGGAAGCGAAGGCGGCTATTCTAGATAAAGCGCTAGAAGCCCTTCATTCCGCTGAAAAAGAGGAGGAATAACAATGAAAGTAGTATTGTTAGAAGATGTAAAAAAAGTTGGTAAAAAAGGCGAAATCGTTGAAGTAAGTGACGCATATGGTCGTAATGTATTGATTAAAAAAGGCCTTGGTCTTGAAGGTACAGCTACGAATGTAAACAATGCACGTCAAAAACAAGAATCCATTGCACATAACAAAGCTGTTGCCAATGATGAAGCTAAAATCTTAGCAGCTCAATTGACTAAGGTTGAAGTTACTGTTAAGGTTCGCATGGGTGAAGAAGGCCGCGTATTCGGTTCTGTGACTGCTAAAGATATTTCCGATGCAGCGAAATCTCAATATAAGGTAGATATCGATAAAAAGAAAATCGAAATTAAAGAACCGTTGAAAACATTAGGTGTTCATGATGTAGTGGTTCGTGTACATCCAGAAATTACGAGCACTATCAAGGTTAACGTAGTCGCTGAATAATCTTCGAATCACCATGCTCACAGAGTGTGGTGATTCTTTTTGTGCATAGAAGAGGCGTGACGCACGCTTTCATAGGGAAGATACTCATATTCTAGTTAAGGGGAGAAGAACATGGACGTACGCATACCACCGCATAATGAGGACGCGGAAAAGGCCGTATTAGGGGCATTGTTAACAGATGGTTCATCATCTGGCGAAGCCGTTGATCTGGTAACAAGTATCGTAGATCGTGATGATTTTTATCGTGATACGCATCGGATCATTTATGATGCTATTTTAAATCTTGTAAAAAGCAACAAGACCGTAGATTTCATTACGTTAAGTGAAGAACTAGAACGACGTAAAAAATTGGATACCGTAGGTGGCATTGCTTATATTACATCTCTTGCGAATGAAGCGACAGGCTATAATATTGAAGAACATGCGCGCATTATTGTAGAAAAAGCACAGATGCGCCGCCTCATTGATGCAGGTAATAAGATTGTCGGTATGACCTATGCTGGTGAGGATGAACCAACCGTTATTATGAATAAGGCGGAACAACTCGTTCTTGATGTAGGTGGTCAAACACAATCTGAATCGACGTTTTCACCAATCAGGGATATAGTCCTTACGAATATTGATAGACTGAACAAACTGCAACAACATAAGGGGTCTATTACAGGTGTACCAACTGGATTTAGAGATTTGGATTTCAAGTTAAATGGGTTACAACGGTCGGACCTTATTCTCGTAGCGGCTCGTCCGGCGATGGGTAAGACGGCTTTCACCTTGAACATTGCTCAAAATGTAGCGATGGGGATTAAGCGGACTGTAGCATTCTTCTCTCTAGAAATGTCCAAGGAACAGTTGGTAGGACGTATTTTGTCCTCCGTGGCCGGTATTGAATCAGACAAGTTGCGCAAGGCTGACATGGACCCTAATGATTGGGGAAAGGTGATGGCTGCGGCGGATGAGATGAGTCAAGCCAGCCTGTTTATCGATGATACGCCAGGACTTACGGTGCAGGATATGCGCGCTAAGTTACGCCGCCTCAAGGTAGAACATGGTCTTGATCTTGTTATCGTCGATTATATTCAGCTTATGCAAGGCCGTAGCTCCGGTAAGGGCAGTGAAAATCGACAACAAGAGGTATCTGAAATCTCTCGTAACCTAAAACTGATTGCTCGTGAATTTAATGTGCCTGTTATTGCTTTGTCTCAGTTGTCTCGTAGTGTTGAAAGCCGCCCAGACAAGCGTCCGGTATTATCTGACCTTCGTGAATCTGGTTCCCTTGAACAAGATGCGGATATCGTTATCTTCTTGTATCGCGATAAATACTATGATGAAAATTCTGAAATGGGGGACGAGGCAGAGGTTCTTATCCGTAAACACCGTAATGGTGCTATAGGGACGGTAAGACTTCTATTTATGGGCGAATTGACGCGATTCCTTAATACGGTAGACGAAGAAAAAGTTGGCCCAGAACAATAAATGAATGAACTCGGTGTTGTATATACGTAACACCAAAGAATTTCAAAGCACAAAGGTATCTATTATTAGAAATATGTCTAATGATAGATACCTTTTTTATAGTTAAAATTATCTATATAATAGCAAACATACGTTTGAAAATATTGCGTATTTTTGTTATACTAATGATAGAAATTATGGAAATACTAATTTTTGTGAAAGTCAATCCATTAGCGTTTTAAGGAGGTGTTGGTATGGGTTCAGCTGATACAAATCGGATGTATATGTGCATTGATTTAAAGAGCTTTTACGCATCTGTAGAATGTGCCGATTTGGGGGTAGATCCATTTACGACACCGTTGGTGGTGGCCGATAATTCTCGTGGCAAGGGTGCGATTACGTTAGCCATCTCTCCAGCACTTAAGAAACTAGGCGTTAAGAATCGGGCTCGGTTGTTTCAAATTCCTTCTCATATTGAATATATTACGGTAAAGCCACATATGAAGAGGTATATGGAGGCTTCGGCCCAGATTTATAGAACATTGCTAAACTATGTATCACCTGATGATATCCATGTCTATTCCATTGATGAATATTTTATCGATATTACGCCATACATGAAATTATATAAGAAAACGCCTCGTCAATTGGCACAGCTTTTGCTTGATGCGGTACTCGAGGCTACTCATATTTACGCTACTGTTGGCATTGGGACTAACTTATTCCTCGCTAAAATTGCCCTTGATATACTGGCGAAGCATGCGCCGGATTTTATCGGGTATCTTGATGAAAGCCTTTTTAAAGAGCAAATTTGGCATCATCAGCCCATTACAGATATTTGGCAAATCGGCAGCGGTATCGCCAATCGTTTGCGTAAATTTGGCGCCTTTGATTTGTATGGCATCACCCAAGTACCGGAACATAAATTGTATAAGGAATTTGGTGTGAACGCGGAGCTGTTAATCGATCATGCGTGGGGCCGTGAAAGCTGTACCATTGCCGATATTCACGCCTATAGACCGTCTAAACATTCCCTTTCACAAAGCCAAATTCTATTGCGCAATTATACGGCTGATGAGGCGCGATTGCCCATGCGTGAAATGGTAGAGTCCTTAGTCCTTGAACTGCTACAGATTAAGGCGGTTACAAAATGTATTCATGTTCATATTGGCTATGCGGCAGAGGATCTAAAGTCCACTGGTGGATCTAGGACCTTAGCGCATTATACGGACTCATTTCAAGAGTTATGTCCAGCTGTACTAGCCTTGTTTGATAAAAATAAACGGCCTCATGAGTTGATACGACGCATTGCCGTTAGCTTTGAAGATTTAGTTAATAAGGCCGCTGTACCGACTGAAATGGACCTGTTTAGTAATGCATTAACGGATATAGCAGAGCAAGAGGAACATATACAGAAAACCATGCTGAATATTAAAGGACGTTTTGGTAAAAATGCTATCCTTCGTGCATCTAGCTTGCAAGAAGAAGGGACCATGCAGTTTAGAAATACATTGGTAGGCGGTCATAATGGAGAGTAGATTTTACAATAGGAATTGATGTATTGCGTGAGGGAAGGTATACATTCATGAAACATCGGATGTCGCGCTTGCAACGGGCTAAACAATTTATGCCTTTTGCGGCGTTAAAGGGATTTGAAGCATTGCTGGCAGCCGTAGCACGGCCTAAGGAGAATCGTGTAGAGCTATCTGAGGACCAAATCGATGAATTAAATAAGACATTGCAAGCCATACGCTGTGGAGACTGGGTGCGAGTCGTTTATTATGATAATCATAAGTATGTAGAAATCATAGGGCCGGTAGATATGATTAGTGAAAGTCAACAAATTTTATCTATAGGAAAAAATATTTCTTTTTCTGATATAAAAACAATAGAGGTATTTTTTTAAGTGGGTAATCCTATTATTTTTATATAGGCCTATTAAGATGAGAATATATCAATATCGAAATATGTTATAATTACAAGTATATACTACTTCATCTTTGTTATATGGGGGGCCGAAATGAAACTTGCTAAATCAGGAAGTGTTTTTAATATGGGAGATACTTCTATTCGTGTTCAAGAAGTTGTAGAAGTTAATCGATTAATTCTTAAGGTTTTAAATGGTTTCATTAATAGAATCCCTAAATGGGAGAGAAATAATAGTGCTCAGGCTGAGTTTTATAAATTGTTTATTAGTGAGGTTCAGCGCTTAGAGGAGAAGAGTGGAACCGGTTTATTTCAGAACTTATCTCGAAATTTAAGAGGTTCTGATTTAGATAAGAGAGGGAGAACCCTAACAAATGCTATAGTTAAATCTGGATTAATTGATGACAGAAGAAATGTTTCTAAGGTAGCGAAAGTTTATTTAGAAGAGAATCTTAAGGCAGATTCTATAGAAGAACTTTTAGGATTATCTCAAGATAACCTACTATATTTTAGACAATATATGAAGTTACGGGTCTATGATTCAGAAACTGATAAATATTTTTATTGTTTTAGATTTGCATTAAAGTTTTTGTGCCGATATGAAAATGTAAATAAAAAGCATTTTTTTTCTATTTTGGAGAGTATTCGGCCTAATATAAGTCAGGAGAAATTAAAGCGAGTTCTTGAATCTTATGAAGATGTAGTTAGTGAACGGAGTACGTTTGAGTCATATTGGAAGAAAAATTTTTTTAATGATTTTATAGATAAAGACGATAGTTTATTTGTTCGACAAATGTTTGAAAACGAGGATTATTCAGATGAGAATTTTATTAGAGCATTTCCGAATAGAAAAAGTAGTGAAATATCTTTAGAATATAAAAAGTTTATACTTTCTATCTTTGATTTTTTAGCTAATAGGTCTGTAGAATCTCTTTCACGATTAAAGCGTTTATCTACAGTCGATAAGATAAAAAAGGCTTTTGGCTTAGGGAAAAATCCATTTAACTTTAGTAGAAATAAAGAAACTGTAGAGTCATTTTGGAATAATAATAAAGATAATAGATTATTGTCTGGAAATTATGAAGATATTTATAACCAGTTTATACTATCTAAAACGGAGGATATAATTAGAGAGTATTCAGATATGTGTTATAGATACTTTAATATAACAGGAATTATTAACTTTTCAAATGATTTGGTAAACCTTAATTTCCGATATATTATAAAACCATTATTAGACAACTTAGGCGAAAAATTTAAATTAATTGGTGTCTCTCCACGTGAAGAGTATGAGCTTAATCTTGAAAGTCCCTGGTTTTCTAATATAGCACTAACTCGAATTTTAGCACTATCTAAAGATGAAATTAAAAAAATTTTTGAAGATATTGGATCTTGTTTAGGTATTAGCACAGATAAATTAGATGATAATCTCCCTTTAGTTGTAGAAAATCAAAGAGAAAGTGAATATAGGACGTTTATTGAGAAACGATTTCCAATTAATATAGTTATTGATATTTTGAATTATATTAAGAATAGAGATGACTCTCAAGTTGCTAGGCTAGTAACTGAAGAAGCTACGATTCCAACTATTTATGAATATATACTTACTATTGCTTGGTATTATTTATCAGATAAAAAAGATTTTAAAGTATATAAGATGTTTGGTGTATCTTTAGATGGTAATAAACTTCCGTTAGTTCATAAAGGAGGTGGAGCGGGTGATATTGAGGTTGTTACTGATAGTAATGCCACATTAATCGAGGCAACGTTGATGGATAGTAATACTCAAAAACGGGGCGAGTTAGAACCTGTAATTAGGCATTCAGTTAATTTTGCCTTACAACACAAGTCAAAACAAGTACAAACTATTTTTATTGCAAATGAATTAGATCCTAATGTAATTAATATTTTTAGGAGTATTAAAAATGTCGAGTTAAATGGTACTCTTATAGAGGGGACATATTTAGGGCTAAACATTTTTAGTTTTACTACTGATGAATTAATACAATTATTAGATAAAAAGATTTCTAGTGAAACTGTATTGGAAGTTCTAGAAAAATTTAATAAAGAGGAAATTGATGTTATTAGAAATGATTGGAGAATTCCGATTATTAAACATCTTTTAACTTAAGAAAAACCGATGAATTGACATGTCCCCTTTTTACTGATTGTCCAGTAAAAAGGAGACATATCAAATTTTCATCGGCTTTTTATATTCCTTAATATTAATAATTAGTTATTAGGACTTCGGTTGTAGATTGTTTTGAAGCAGTGGATTGGTAATTAGAATTATTGTAGTTATGGTTTAAGTAGTGAATTTTATATTGTTTAGCCCATTTCTTTAGTAGATGGTTTGTTTTGCCTTTATGGACTAATACGTTAGATAATGCAAATCGTATATTTCTATTATCTAAATCTGTTAGGAAGTTAAGTAAATCTATCTCATCGTTCTCTGACCAACCACCATTTTCATTATAAGAGGCTGTAGATAGTAAATATGGTGGATCAATATAAACAAAGTCGTTTGAGGAAAATGAGTGATTTTTGTATTTTCTAAAATCAGAAGCAGTAAATACAATGTCATTTGACTTTAATGCTTCTATAAACTGACATAGTTTATTTTTCATATTGATATTAAAATCACGTTTTCCGACAGGCATATTAAATTGTCCTATATTATTAAATCGAATTTGATTGTTAAAGGCGAAAGTTATAAGAACATAAAATGCAATCCATTTATCCCCGTTTTTAAAAGTATGATTATTAAAGTCTTTTCTTAGTTTCTCATAGTTCTTTTTGTTTACATCCTTTAATCCTTGAGATGAATTAGCGTTATAAAATGAATATCCATATTTATCTGTTTCTGAGAGTTGATAATCATTTAGTAATCTGGAGATTTTGGTCAATAGATTGGATATATTAGACTTAGATAGAAATTTATATAATTCGATAATATTAGTGTTGATATCATTAATAAATAGGCGACCATTATTTTTTACGTTGAGTGCAACATTAGCTCCGCCAGCGAATAAATCATAAAAATCGTGAATATCATTAGGAAATAAAGGGAGAATTTGATTTAATAATTTTGCTTTACCACCAGTATAATTAATTGCGGATTTTGTGAATTTATTTGAATTGCCAGACTTAGTTACTGTGCATAAGTATAGAATCTCTTTGTGATTATCAATATGCGTTTTCCCGGTAGTGAAGGCTTGAAATGGTTGTTCGAAAATTTGGACGGAGCCTCGAGATTTTAAGATATCAATAATTTCCGTTTCTGATATTTTAGAATTAGAGCGACCATTTCCTTTTTGTGCCATATTGTTATAGGATACTAATATATATTTGGCCTTAATTTTTGAAATAAGGTCGGCAAATGCTTCAGGAGCCTTTTGGGTCGAATATGAAGATTTGATATGGGAACGATCCATTTTTTTTGCTACACCATAAACTTTGGGGAACTTCCAATCTATAATGTTCTCTAATAAATGATATGCATCGCTATATTGACGAGAGTTGTAAGGTGTATCAATATAAATTAAGTCGGGGGTTATTTGTTTTACTAGTTCATTAGCATCCATGTTGTAAATTTTATTATTGTTTGTATAGTGGCTAATCTTAGGTACTTTTAAATAGATGGGAGTAAATGAATCCATCTTTTTTCTATATGCATCATAGTGACCTACAGTGTTAGCAACTTTGTCCATAGCATACAATAAGGATGTTAATAGTATTGATCGTTCACGAGGCGACACTTTTAAGTTTTCTATTTCTTCACGGATGAGGCCGATTTTTCTTGCATTTTCATTGGAGAAATATAACCCACCAAAATTTATAGAGACATAATTATCATTTGTAGGAGATAATTGATTAAGATATTTAATATATTTTTTGATTTTCTTTTCGTTAACTGGATCACTACCGAACCATGTATCATATGAAATGACGTTAGAATGTAAAATATCATTTATAATAATTTGCATTCCTTGTGTATAGAAGGCATGTGCAACGACTCCAGTCCCCCCGAAGATATCTGCAACTATTTTTACATTAGAAGTGTGCTTTTTTACGATATTTAGAATAAATGGGAGCAATTTTTGCTTTGAGCCAAGATATCTGCGATTGGAGATTAGTAAGTATTCATTATCACTTTTTTCGATAAGACTTTTGTGCATTTGTTTTGCGGTTAAAATGTTAAGAATATTTTTCTCATCAGATGGTAACCAATCAAATTTGTTGTTTTTACCTGTCGTAGGTCTAGAGAGTAATCCTTTTTTCATCCAATTATAGAGAGTTTGTCTAGTTATATGATATTTTTTTTCTATTTCAGCTGTTGATAGACCCATTTTAAAATTACCTTTATGCATCACCATTTTTTTACAACTAATATAGTAACATATAATGCTACGTACAACAATAGATTTTATATTGGAATATGAGCGTTTTATTCAGAGGCCTATATAAGTATATCAATAGGTATTGACATTTATTCTCCTTCACTATAAAATAACATATGAAAGAACATTCATATGTTATTTTAATTCATATAGGATGAAAGCTTTCTGTGCTTTCAAATATAGATAAAGGAGATATCATGGAAGAAACATTACTTCTAAAGAATTTAAACTGTCCGAACTGTGGAGCGAAAATCGAAGATCGTATCCGTAAAATGGATGTGGTAGAAACAGCTAACTTTACACTTGCTACCCATCAATTAAAATTAACTGGGTCTTGGGAGGACCGTGAGGCTCTTAAGCGTGACATTCAAGATATCTGTGATGCTATCGAAGAGGGCGTAACAGTAGCTGATTACGAACGTAAATCTAAAGCGGCTGTGGATGATGGCCGTGAAAACAATCAGGACAATGACTCTGTAACAATTGCAGTTATCGTAGTAGGTCTATTATTTATGATCTATGATGCATTGACTTCCTTTGTTCCATCCATCGGATTGCCAGAATCTATTGAAACTCCGATTTACTACGTTGCTTATGTACTCCTTGCATTTCCTGTATTGCGTACAGCCGCGCGTAATATCTTAAAGGGTGAAATATTTGATGAAAACTTCTTGATGTCCATCGCTACATTAGGTGCCATCGCTATCGATGCATTGCCTGAAGCGGTTGGTGTTATTTTATTCTACCGTATCGGTGAATTCTTTGAAGAAAAAGCAACAGATCGTAGCCGTACAGAAATCATGAATGCTGTAGATATGCGTCCTCAAGAGGTGCGTGTTGTAGATACATGCGGCGGTGGCGAAATTGTAGTTATGTCCCCTGAAAAGGTTGAGGTGGGCTGGACTATTGAAGTTCGTCCTGGCGATTTGATTCCTCTAGACGGTACGATTCTTGAAGGTGAAACTCGCGTCAATACGGCTCCTGTAACCGGCGAACCAGTACCTGTTCGCGCAGAACCAGGTACACAATTGATGTCTGGCTGTATCAATGAAACTGGCCGTATTACGATGCGCGTCGATAAGGTTCTAGAAGAATCCATGGTTACTAAAATTCTTGATGCTGTTGAAAATGCGGCTGCATCGAAACCTAAAATCGATAAATTCATTACGCGCTTTGCTCGTGTATACACTCCAATCGTAGTAGCCCTTGCCCTTGCTGTTGCGATTATTCCATCCCTCATTACTGGCGAATGGCATAGATGGATTTATACAGCCTTAACATTCCTTGTTATTTCTTGTCCATGTGCATTGGTGCTAAGCGTGCCACTTGCATTCTTCTCCGGTATTGGTAACGCATCCAAACATGGCATCTTGCTTAAAGGTGGTCGTGTTATCGAAGCATTGGCTAATGTGAAAGCAGTAGCTCTTGATAAAACAGGTACTATTACATCTGGTGAGTTCAAAGTTCACAACGTAGAAACTGTAGGCTCCCATGTAAGTTCTGGTCAATTATTATCCATGGCGGCAGCTATCGAAGCTGTATCTACACATCCAATTGCAACAAGCATTGTTTCTGAAGCAAAAGATCAAGGCCTTACAGTGGAACCTTCCGATTTCGTTCAGGAATTAGCTGGCGAAGGCATGGTAGGTATGGCAGATGGTCAACAAGTACTTGTTGGTAACCGTCGCCTTATGGAACGCTATGATGTACAAGGCTATCCAACAGAACCTGCTGAATACGGTACAGAAGTTCTTGTAGCCGAAGGTAATACATACCTTGGCCGTATTATCATCGCCGATGAAGCTCGTCCAGATTCTGCTGAAGCGATTGCTGATCTTAATCGTCAAGATATTAAAACTGTTATGCTTACGGGTGATGCTGAAGCAAGCGCTAACTATATCGCCAAAGAAACGGGTGTAAGCGCAGTACGTGCTCAACTATTGCCTCAAGATAAATTGTCCGTTGTTCAAGATATTCGCTCTGAATATGGTCCTACCATGTTCGTAGGCGATGGCATCAATGATGCGCCAGTTCTTGCTGGTGCTGACGTAGGTGGTGCGATGGGTAGCGGCGCTGATGCGGCTATCGAAGCGGCCGACGTTGTGTTCATGCGTCCATCTTTGACAGCTATTGCACATATTCTTGATTTGTCCAAATCAACATTGCGCGTGGCTTGGCAAAACGTTGTATTCGCCATTGCTGTTAAAATCCTTATCATGTTGCTTGGCATTTTAGGCTATGCATCCATGTGGTGGGCTGTATTTGGCGATACAGGCGTATCCATCCTTTGTATCTTAAACTCTGTCCGCATCTTGAGTAGAAAATAATACTGATAGATAATAAACTGCTCCTACATTGTATTAGGCAATGAGGAGCAGTTTTTCTATGTAAAACTTTCACAAGAGAATTGAATAGTACACCTAAATAGTATATAATTTTAAAGATGAGATACAGTATTTTCGCTCGGAAGGAGGGATAACATGATTACGGTGTACAAGCACATAGAAGAAGAATTAGTAGCCGATTACACGGTATCAGATGCCACAAAAGGTTCATGGGTAAATTTGGTGAACCCAGACCCCGATGAGTTATCCCTTATCAATATCCTAACGGAAATTCCTACAGACGTATTAAAGACCGCCCTCGATATGGAAGAACGTTCTCACGTGGAGTTAGAGGACAATTATATCTTTGTTGTTATCAATATTCCTGTTGTTCGCGGCAATGATATGTACGATACGGTGCCACTTGGTATCTTTTTGACGCCAGATTTCTTTATTACCATCTGTTTAGAAGAATCTGAAGTGCTCTATCCGTTTATTTCTAATCAGATTTCTACGTTCTATACGTATAAAAAGACTCGTTTTTTGTTCCAAATTTTGTATCGCACGGCGACCATGTTCTTGCGTTACTTGCAACAAATCAACCGTCGTACCGACGATATCGAAGTCCAATTGCGTCATACTACAAAGAACAAGGACTTCTTCCAATTGTTGGAATTACAGAAATCCATGACATACTTTACGTCCGCTTTGCGTACGAATGGTACCGTTATGGAGCGTTTATTGCGCTTGCGTGGTCACAGTTCCTATAAACACCTTCTCAAGATGTATGAGGAAGATGAGGATCTATTAGAGGACGTTATCATCGAGAATAAACAGGCCATAGAAATGGTTGAAATGTATTCTAATATCTTGATGAACATGATGAACGCCTTTACATCCATCATTTCAAACAACCTTAATATGGTTATGAAAATGTTGGCAGCCTTGACGATTACCTTGGCCGTACCTACCATCATCTTTAGCTTGTGGGGGACCAACGTGCCATTGCCGTTTCAAAACGATGAAAATGGTTTCTACGAGGTTGTGGGCATCTCCGTGGCCTGTTCCATCGTGGCCATCATTGGCATGTGGAAAAAAGATCTTTTCTAAGATAATAACTATAATAGATATGCTGAAAGCTGGCTTTAGGCCAGCTTTTTTGTTTCTAATATAAGTAGTTCTACATGGGAGATATCTGAGGTTACTTATATTCAATTGTTGCACACTTCAATACAAATCTGCTATAATATACCATTATGGAGAGGTGTCCGAGTGGTTTAAGGAGCTGGTCTTGAAAACCAGTGACTCCGCAAGGGGCCGTGGGTTCGAATCCCACCCTCTCCGCCATTCAATTTTATACTTATAGTATCAAAAGCAGTACTACTAGACGTATGATTGGCCGCTTGGCTATTGCCACTCTGTGCCTTAACGTTAGTAGTACTGCTTTTTTGTCCTATAACCCCTAAATATTAGTGTATAAATAACTTAAGTAGGATTATTGCTGCTGCTGTACATAAAGGTACAGGTAGTATGATAAATAGAAAGAATTTGAAAAACTCTTTCTATTTATAGTATGATAGCTCTATATGTTATTTTTCTATAGAAAGGAGCTCGTATGAGTAGAATTGGTTTCTCGCGAACTCAGATTTTAATTCTCGTCAGCGTTTGGCTAACATTTTTAATTAGCTTTGTTATGCGTCTATCTTGGGCGTCATTGATGCCGATTGTCAATGAAGCATTGAATTTTACGCCACAAATGGGGACGACCTATTTATCCGCCTTTTACATGGGCTATGCCATCATGGTATTGCCAGGTGGTATTTTAGCGGATAGAATCGGTTATCGTTATACTATATTGGTTAGTTTACTCGCTATGGCAGTCATTACCGCATTGATGAGTACCATTGATAATTATACCTATGGATGGGTGTTGCGTTTCTTATTAGGTATCGTATCCGGTCCTGTACAAGCCTCTTGCTTGAGTGCTATTGGGGATTACTTTGGTCCTAATCAACGTGGCGCAGCCGTTGGTATTTTCATGTCTTGTACATCGCTTGGGGTGGCGACTGTAAATTTATATGCCCCTTATGTAGCAACGAATTATGGTTGGCAAAATGCATTCCTCTTAACTGCTATGTTGCCAGTTCTTATCTTTATACTTAGCTACTTTACAGTTCGTAAGCCAAGTGCTGAAATCCTAGCTCAACGTGAAGCGGAGGCTCATGTCGAAGCGGTTCCTGTAGGGGACAAGCCATCCATAAAAGAAAACTTGCTTCACGTGTTAAAAAATCACAATATTCGTTGCCTTGCGTTTGCCGGCTTTTTCGCTACCGGTGCTACATGGGCGGTGGCTCAATGGTCAAACTTGTACATGGTAAAACAACTAGGTGTTAATGCCATCTATGCAGGTCATGTTATGTCCGCTTTTGGCTTGGCTGCACTTATTGCAAAGCCAACCATTGGTATTTTATCCGATATTTTGCCAATTAAGAAAAATCATTTAACAGCACTCGTTATGTTCTTATTTGGACCGGCCTTAATACTCTTTGCGAGCACCACAAACCCAGATATGCTCTTTATTACAGGTCCAATTCTTGGTATTGGCGCATTCATGCACAGTGCGTTGACGAATGCTCTCGTTGTACAATCAGCAGAACCTCACTTGCGAGGTACTACGGCAGGTTTTGTAAACTTATTCAATCAAATCGGTGTTATGTTGGCTCCTATGATTTTAGGTAGTATGCTAACCGCAACTGGTAGCTATAAATCTGCATTGATGACCCTTGCTATTGCACCAGTTATCGGTGCTATTGCCTTGTTCTTTGTAAGACTAAAAAAATAAATTTCGCTTGTGAAAGCCATAAAACAAACCCTCATCGATAACGATGAGGGTTTTCGTGTTTCTAAATGTTTTGGTAAATAATAATTAATGAGGACCTTGACCACCACCATGGACACCATTCCCGCGACCACCGCCATTACGACCGCCGTTGTCACGATTACCATCGTTGCGATGATTATCACGATTCTTGTTATCTCTAAAACCTTGAGGGCCAGGAGGTCCTTGTCGATCTGGAAGAGCCATATTTTGATTAGATGGTTGGAATTTACCCGTTTGAAGTGCATTTAAATTTGGTGAGAAGCGCCCACGATCACCTAAGCTATCTGGGTTAGGTCCGCCTATATGACCTGGTTGCAAGCTTGGTTGCATATTAGTTGGAGGTGCTGGAGGTGCTGGTATAACACGATCCATTGGCGTAGAAATAACAGCATCTGTAGGAGGCATGAGACCAAATAATACGGTCCGTGTCTGTTGATCGACTACAGGAGGGAATACTTGAGGTGGAATATATGGATTATCATATGTATAGGTAATCTTTTCCATCTCTTTAGACGTATTATAGATAAATTCCCCAATGCGTTGTGATGGGCTATTTGGGGCCGCCACATGTTGACCGTAATCCTTTGCTAACCGTTGTTGCGGTAATGTATCGATAGGATATCCGTTTTCCGCATAGAATGTTGGTTTCGATATTTTCCACGCAGTCATCGTTACCGTTGCATTAGGTTGTTGTCTATAAAATGTGAAGTTTGTATCATAGTCTGCAATTACGTTATTTTTAGTGTATAAGCTCAATAGTCGAGCTTGTACCGTTTTATAATTAGCAGCAGTCTGTTTTGTATGAATTGAGCTAAGGTCGACATACATATGCTCGGTATCGCTAGAATACGCTAGCTGATACTGAGTGGGCTTTTGCTCTATTTCGTATTGTGATATGGCAAATCCCGATTGCGAGGTACACAATAGGGTTCCCACGAGAGCTAATAAATATTTCATTATAATTCTCCTCTCCATGTGAAAAAAGTGTACCATGGTGTACTTAAGAATACATGAAAATGAGTAACATATTGTACTTTATACATATATATTTTACAATGTAGATGAATTAATGTACAGGGAGGAATTTATGAATATAATATGTTTTGGAGATAGCATCACCCGTGGATATGATGTGAGAGAAGGTCTCGGTTGGGTTGAGCTATGTAGCGCTGCACTACCCGTATATCATATGGAAAATCACGGCATCGATGGACTATCTGTGCAAGGTTTAATCAATTATTTAGAATTCTGGTGTATCGACAAGTCCTATGAGGAGGATCGATATATATGCATTATGTGCGGTACAAATGATATTTTGCAAAATCGCGATAGCGACTACGTATATAACAAGCTCATTAAAGCCGCTACCATAGCCGGTGAAAAGGGACATGTTATCCTGGGCCTTGAAACACAAATCGATAGTGAAATGGATGGACTTAATCATGTGGTAGTGGACGTAAACCGTCGTTTACAAGAATATGCAAGAGAACATGGTTTACAAACTATCGATTTTTATACCGTTCTTCATGAAGCCGATCAAATCGGTCAAATCGTATTTGCCGGAGAGGTTCATCCAAATGAGCGAGGCTATCGCTTGATGGCCTATAAGGCATTGGAAACATTTACACGATTATAGTAGAAAAGAGCACGTTCCTGTAGGATGTGCTCTTTTCGTTATATGTAGTGCTCGACATACGTCGTACACTGAGGTCTATTATTTTTGTTTAGATGTTTTGTCAGCTGCAGCGTGTGCAGAAGCTGCGATAGCGTAAGCAGTGCCTTTCACAAGTTCATAAGTTTCACCACTGTTACCAGAAATTGTTACAGCTGCTACCGTATCATCAGTGATGGCGAACATAGCTGTTGCATATGGATGTTGTGCACCATTTGGTACTGTTACCGCGCCGGATTTTACAACGATGAAACGACCATTATTATTGTATACATCGTAGTTAGCCGCTTGTTTTACGCCATCATAGCTTTCATTATAAGCGAACAATGTGGAAACTTCGCCCAATGTTACTTGGCCAGATTGTTGCATAGCGCGTAATTTGGATGCAGCTACGGATGTAGGTTGTGTCATGTTAACAGTAACGCGTAAGGATGTGTTGTTTACGATGGCTTCTGTAATAACATTTGTTGTAAATACATTGGCGATGCCGTTACCAGCACGGTTGTAAGAACTTGCAGTTTTTACTTGGTAACCATTTGTATAAGCTGGTAAATCGAATGTATAAGAACGACCATTCAACAATACATCAAATGCGTTCAATTGGTTATTTCTGTATGTGGATACATAACCGCTGCCGCTTTTGCTGAAAGTAAGTGTAGCTGGTGCATCTACAGCTTGTTGTTGAGGGGCATTAGGGTTTGGAATTGGATCCATGATTTGCATGCCTACAGCTGTTGTTTGTGGAGCCACGAAGATTGGGTCGCCTAATTCTTTGGAAACAGGCATTTGTTGGCTCATATCACCTGCTGTATAAGGAACAGCTGGCAATGGGGAATAGTTAGGGCGCGGAGGCATTGCTACATAGCTTGCTTGTGTAACAGGTGCACTGTTTACAGGTGTGTATTCATATTGAGCTTGTTCTGCTGCAGCGCGTTCATAAGCGCGTGCATTTGCATCCATAGATGCGGCAAATGCAGAAAAAGAAACTGTTGTTGCTGCCAATACGGCAAATACCGTTGCAATTCGTTTTGTATTCATAATAAAGACTCCTAATCTCACATTTTTACAAATAACACTTCATCTAGGTTTCATTATACATGATGAATGTCAATATGTAAATAAAATATAAACAAATTTAATTTTTTTAATTTTTTTAATTTTTGTAAACAGAATAAGGGAAAAATGAGAATTTGTCAAATACAATTTTAATATTCCATGGTGTACAATAGTATATATATTTATATGTCGTATAAAGTATCCGTGCTATATATTTTGTTTTAGGGATGATGAAATATAAGCAGAATTACTAAATATAAGCATTGTTGTGGGAGGTAGTATGAGTATTACCATGTATTATGGTCGCGCTGGTTCCGGTAAGACCCGTGCCGTATATGAACGCATTCGGCAGGTTATCACCGAATGCCCAGGTGACCCTATTATTTTGCTCGTTCCAGAGCCAGCCACCTATCGCGTGGAACGGGAACTTGCGGAATTTATGCCTCAAGGAGGCTTTACGACGGTCCGCGTCGTTGGCTTTGGCCGATTGGCCTATCAGGTATATCAATCGATAGGCAATGTAAAGGCTCAGCAACAGAGTATATCTCAATTGGGTAGAACCATGTTGCTAAGCCTTGTGATGAAACGAAAAGGAACTGAATTAGGCCTGTTGTCGCAAGCCGCTAAACGGCCAGAGTTTTCAGCGGTATTGCAAGGTTTATTTTCTGAGTTTCGCTCATTTCGCATTGGACCTGATGAATTAGAATCTGGTGCACAGCGCGTATCAAATGGTGTATTACAGAAAAAGCTACAGGAATTGGCACTATGCATGTCGGCCTACGAAGAGAAATTGCAGCTTCATGGGCAAATTGACGGGGACCCTATCATGGACCTTGTTCATGCATTGCCACAGTCTCCATTGATGGAAAACTGTCATGTCTTTGTCGATGGATTCCACTGGTTTACACCGGTTCACTTTGAGCTGTTATATATGCTCTTTGATCTTGCTGTAGAATCTGTAATCACCGTCGATTTACCAGCTGACCCTAAACGTATATTGGCTAATAAAGGTCGTCATGGCGTCTTTAATCGCTCCGTTGAAATCTTGGAAAATCTCCATAAGGAATATGGAACGAAATTGTCCTTTCAGTCTTTTACAGGGCATAGAGGGACCCCTGTGTTGCAATCTTTAGAGGAAAATTTCTTTCACGGTAAGCACAATACTACGGATGAACATATACCGCTTGTAAGTGCCTATAATCGAGAACGCGAAGCGGATTGGGTGGCTCGTGATATTCTTTCCTATATTGAAAGCAGTCCTAATGCGCGCTATCGCGATATATGTATTATGCTGCGTGAATCCGAAACCTATGGAGATACGTTGGAAAAGGTATTTACTCGCTATGGAATACCTCATTTTGGAGACCGTCAACGACCTATGAACAATCATCCGCTCGGAGAATTGATGACGGATTTGCTTGGTATCGTTAAGCATAGTTATAGTCGTGACATCATGTTTCGTTTATTGAAAACGGATTTGACACCTCTTACTCGCGAGGCCGTAGATGAATTAGAAAACTACGTGCTCGAATTTGGTATTGATCATCTACAGTGGGAACGAGATAACTGGTCCTATATGCGCCGCGTAGCGGGGCTTTCAGACGAAGAACAACCGGATGCACCGAGACATGCGCGCGTGAATGCATCGAGACAGGCCATCATGGATATTTTGATACCTTGGTTCGATTTTGCTACGTCTAGCGATGCGCATACAGGGGCGGAATGGTGTAAACATATCTACAGAGTCCTCGAAGAATTACAAGTGCCTCAACGTCTCTATGAATGGTCCTTAGAGGCTGAACGAGATGGCGATTTAGAATCTAAGGCCAGTCACGAGCAAATGTACAATGCGGTCATTGGATTCCTCGATGAAATGATGGTCCTCACCGATACGGAACCATTGACGTTAGATGAAATGATAGCCCTCTTAGAAGAGGCCCTCGACAATGTTCATTACTCCATGATTCCTCCGTCCCTCGATCACGTAGCGATTACCACTATAGAACGGGCGTACAGCCAATCGTGGCCTCGGGTCTATGTGATGGGCCTTAATCAAGGTGTGTTCCCACAAAACATGGGCGACGAAGGTTTGATCAAGGATAGAGAACGGGAAGCATTAGCTGAGGCGGGCATCGTTCTTGCGGAAGGCGCCTTGCCGAAGGCGTTTAATGAAAATTTCCTTCTTTATTTAGCGATGACGCGGGCCGAGCAGCATTTAACCATATCCTATGCAGGTTCCAATGATGAAGGGGAAGGACTTGAAAGTTCCCTCGTCATTAAACGATTACAATCCCTCGGTTTCTGTACGTCCCCTATAGAGGTTCCTTTCACCATTCAAGACGGTACAGAAGATGAATACTTATGGCGTCCATACCAAAGTCTATCTCTATTATCTGAACGTTGGGGCGCTTTGTTTAGCGGAGTACCTGTGTCACCCCTATGGTGGGGACTCTATAACTGGGCTCGCCATGATGGGGCCTACAGACCACGCTTAGAGGACGTGAGCCGTGGTATTCGCGACAATAATGATGTACCTATTATTGCGCCGGAGTTAGTAACTGGTCTGTTCCTCAAACGGGGCTATATGTCTGGGTCGGTAACGCGCCTTGAAAAATATCGTCAATGTCCGTTTAAATTCTATGCTCAATATGGCTTGAAATTAGAGCCTCGCAAGGTTCGTTCCTTTGGGGCCCCTGAAATTGGTACCTTTTTACATGCCAATTTGGAGCGGTTAGGAACGCAACTATTATCCGAGCATAAGCAATGGCGTGATTTAGATGAAACGGCGCAACAAGAATTATGTGCTCGCGTAGCAGCGGATATATTAGAAGAAAACCGTTATGATGAGGATGAAAAGACAGCCTATGATAAGGCTATTGAAGAGCGCGTTGTGAGAACATTACAGAAAACGGTATCGCGCCTTGTTGATTGGTCTAGCCGGTCCTCCTTTGATACGATGTATTTAGAACAGGACTTTGGACGTCCCAATGGATGGGACTCCATTAAGGTATCCCTTGGAGATGACCGCTATTTACGTTTAGTAGGGCAAATTGACCGTATTGATGAATATAATCGTGATGGTCATACGTACGGCATGGTTATCGACTATAAATCGGGTAGTACATCGGTTAATGCACAAGAAATCTATTATGGCCTAAAATTACAATTGATGACCTATCTGTTGGCATTAGAATCGGCTTATAAGAAACACCATGATCAACCGATGACACCGGCCGCTGTGGTGTATACATATGTAAAAAATCCACGAACGCCAGCGGGTGAGCCTGTGTCCTATGAAGAGGCCAAAGCCTTGGCGGATACAAATGGGGCCCTTAATAATAAAGGATATTTTACAGATGATATCGATATGTTGGAAAAGATGGATAAAAATTTGCTCACCTATAAGAGCAAAGGTCCTTATGTGCCCGTTCGTATTACGGGAAAGGGATCCATCCATTCTGGGGATATGAAAATTGTTAAATCCTCCGGCGACTTTGATATTATGTGCCGCTATACGGAATCGATTATGGCGGATACCGGCTCTGCCATCGGTAAGGGAGAATTCCCGATTGCTCCCTATCAGTTGAATAAGGCCATTCCTTGTTCCTACTGCGATTACAAGACCGTGTGTCGCTTTGATAATGAGCGCAATCAATACAATTATTTGAGCGCTCTAAATGAGGCGAATGCCCTTGAAAAAATGCGCGATGCCCTCAATGATTCATCGAATTCGGCAGAGTCTAACGATAGTTTTTGTGAAAGTTCTAATACCGATAGTTCTATGACAGGAGGTGACGATAATGGGCGTTAAATGGACACCGGAGCAGGAATCTGCCATCATGTCCCCGAAGGACAGTAATCTAGGGGCTCAAACCTTGCTCGTCGCCGCTGCTGCTGGTTCTGGTAAAACGGCGGTTCTTGTAGAGCGTATTATTACGCGGTTGAAAGATATGGAGAATCCTTTATCCGTACAAGAATTGATGGTCGTTACCTTTACGAAGGCCGCTGCCGCTGAAATGAGCGCTCGTATTGGCGTCGCCTTAGCTAAGGCCATGGAATCCACCGATGATAAAGCGTTACAAGCGCGCCTAGAGCGACAGCTTAATCTATTGCCATCGGCACATATTTCTACACTGCACTCCTTCTGTCAGTGGGTGATTCGATCTTATTTTTATAAACTAGATATTCCGCCTACAGCCCGCATCGGCAACGAAGCGGAAATGGCCCTCTTAAAACAAGAAGTGTTAGAGAACCTTTTGAAAGAGGCTTATGAACATAATACGTATGGTATTTTTGACCTATCTGATTTCTTTAGCGATGATAAATCTGATGCAGGATTGCAAGATAAGGTGCTCAGCCTCTATGAATTTGCCATGTCTCAATCGAATCCTGACGGGTGGATGCGCCATGCCGTAGAACCATATAAGGCTGCTCAAGAGCAGGATTTACGAGATACCTTATGGGGCCGTGCTATGTGGGACGACCAACAGGCCGAAATCAACCGCATTGCAGACCGCATCGAACAGATGGAACCTTTACTTGAAAGCCCTGTAGGTCCTAAGAAATGGGACAAGGTGTACCAAGAACAATTAGCTGCATTAGCCCAATTAAAAGGGGCACAGACTTGGTCCGATATGGTCGATGTATGCCGTAATTTAGATACCTTTACAAAAGCTAATTTTACAAGCCTTGGCAAAGCCTTAGAAAAGGGCGAAGTCGATGGTGCGTTAGCAGACGAATTTAAATCGCTAGGCTCTCAAAACAAGGATAGCTTAAAGGGGATGAAAAACGGTCTATTTCATATTGATGAATCCGTTCTGCAACAGCAATTTAAAGACCAATATCCGCTCATTCATAACCTTGTAGAATTGACTATCGCCTTTCACAAAGCCTATGACGAGGCTAAAAAAGAGCAAGGCATCATGGACTTTAGTGATTTAGAACATCTCTGCTTGGCACTCCTTGTGGAACCAGGCACAGAAGATGATCCACAACCATCCGAAGTGGCCCTTGAGTTACAGGATACGTTCAAAGAAATCATGGTGGACGAATACCAAGATACGAATGGTGTACAAGAAACTATTATCAACCTCATTTCCCGCGTGGATAATCGTTTTTATGTAGGCGATGTGAAGCAAGCCATTTATAGTTTCCGTATGGCGGATAGTTCGTTATTTATGAACAAGTACAATACGTATGGGCTCATGAATGATGCCGTAGAGCGCCGCATTGATTTGGCGAAGAATTTCCGGTCTCACGAAAATATTTTGACTACTACGAATTTTATTTTCTACCAAATTATGACCCAAGAGGCAGCGGAGCTTGATTATGGCGAAAAAGAATCGCTTATACCGGGCCGTATCGTAGAAGAGGCTCCATCCGATTGGGTGGGCGGCGCTGTAGAATTACATCTCTTGGATACGAGCGATACGAATCGTTCTGATGAAACCGATGGTGATTCCGAAACCGCAGGCGATGAACCGGAGAACAATGAGCGAGAACTGGATTTTATCATCCAAAAAATCAAGGAATTACATGCCTCGAAGAAACAGGTGCAAAATGCGGATGGCTCGTTCCACCAAATTCAATGGCGCGACTTTGCCGTATTGCGTAGGTCCCTTGCTGGGTGGGGTACACGGGCAGTAGCAGCTATGCGTCAAGCCGGTATTCCAGCCGTTGTTAATGAACGAGATGGCTATTTTGAAGCGCAAGAAATCCAATTGCTCTTATCCTTGTTACAAATCATCGACAATCCTGAGCAGGATTTGCCGATGGCCGCCGTATTGCATTCAGGACTTGTAGGGCTTGATGCCAATGAACTCGGTGCATTGCGCCTTACCGGGGACGGATCTTTATGGTCTGTTATGCCTCTCTATACAGAACAGGCTCAAGATGAACGTTTGCTCCAATTCATCGCTCATATCGAGCGTTGGCGCACATTATCTCGCCGTCATGGTGTAGCTGATTTGTTGTGGGATGTTTACGAAACATTGGACTACGTGAACTACGTAGGCGCCATGCCGAATGGCCTCGTGCGTCGCGCCAATGTGATGGCCCTCTATGAACGGGCTAAGGGATTTGAATCCTCCGGATTCCGAGGGCTCTTTAGGTTCCTTCGCTTTGTTGAAAGCTTACGCGATAGCAATCAAGATATGGCCGTTGCCAATGTAGTTACCGAAGCAGATGACGTAGTGCGCCTTATGACCATCCACAAAAGTAAGGGCCTTGAATTCCCTGTTGTATTCCTGTCTGGCGTACAAAAGAAGTTCAATACCATGGACTTTAATTCTCCGTTATTAGTCGATAAAAATGGCGGTATCGGATTAAAGGGCTACTACCCAGACATTCGCGTATCCTATCCGTCCATGCCGTGGCTCTATTGTAAATCCATCAAATCGGATGCTATGAAAGCCGAAGAACAGCGTATCCTCTACGTTGCATTGACACGAGCACGGGATAAACTATTCTTGACCGGATATATTAACAAGGAAATCAAAAAGGAAAAGGGCGTTGGCGCTCATATAAAACATGCGGCCTTGACGCAGACCCAAGCATTAGGTGCCGATCTAATCAAAGCTGGTAATTCCTATTTGCATTGGCTACTCATCGCCTTCGCCCGTCATCTAGATGGGGGTGCACCACTTCGCAATATCATTGAACTCGAAGGAGAAACAAATTTTGACTTGCTCGACCGTCAATGTCAGGTAAAGGTAGAGATTCATGATGGTTCTCTTTATGGAGATTTAGATTATAAGGCTGATGTGGATGAAACGACCATCAATACGGTTCGCGTATTAGGTAAGGTGAATGATGTAGCATTGCCAGAGAAAATCGTACAGCGCTTTGCTTTCACCTATCCAAATCTTGTAGCGGCCAAGACGACGGCTAAGATTTCTGTTAGTGAATTGAAACGACGATTTGCCGAACGTGATGCGGAGGCTGTATCGGCTACAGATGTATCAATGCAACAGAAACCAGTAATATCCTTTGATATAACTGAGGATACGACTGGTGAGAATGCCATATTAGATACAAGCATTCCTACTATTAGTGGACCGGAGCTAGCCGATTCCGTATTTGGTCGTAAACCACTGGCTATTGCAGCAGCTGATGAGGTCGTAACGGGTGCGCAATGGGGCACATTGATGCATGAAGCGATGCAATGGCTACCTGTTAAAAAGTATACACAAAAATCCATGACAGATATGCTTGATTCATTGCAAGCAGAAGGTAAATTTAGTGATGAGGAACGCAGTCTATTAAGTGATCGTAGCTTATATGGATTCTTTAACTCTGATCTTGGCCAGCGTCTCATTGCATCAAAACGAGTGGAACGAGAATTGCTGTTTAGCATGCTCTTTGACGGCAATCGGGTATATCCTGATGTAGAGAATGGTGAGCGTCTATTCTTACAAGGGATTATCGATACAGTTTTTGTAGAAGATGATCAATGGGTCCTCGTGGACTATAAGACGGACCGCGTTAAGAGTGGCGATGAGCTCATTCGTCGCTATAAAATACAAATGGACCTCTACAAAGAGGCCCTAGAACGATTGACAAATATGCCTGTGAAAGCAAGTTATATTTATAGCTTCCGCTTGCATGAAGCGATTCTGTTGTAAGCACATATAAGACAATCTACTTAGCATAATACGAACCCCCTTTACTGATTTGCCAGCAAAGGGGGTTCGTATCGCTTAGAGAAGCGGTTTTTTCTTTTGATGTTTTGTCGGTGCAAATACCTTGAGGACTCGTGGTAATACCTCGAGGTCTACAGGCATATACGGACCGGCATCACCATCCATATTGGTTGGTAAATTATCTACATTGCTCAATAGTTCGATATGAGCTTTTCTGACCGTCAATGTAGTGGTATTGCTAGAGTTATAGATGGCGCCGCTTAGGATAAGAGGGAGAACCTTGAAGATATCGAGGATAAAGTATTCCTTAAAAATAACGAGGCGCATATACCCATCATCTACGGAGGCCTCTGGCATAAAGCGTTCAAAACTGGAAACTACATTGGTAAGTAGAGCCAGTACAAGAGGCGATTTACAGATGAAATCATCATCTTCCGTTTGAATGCGGTATGTATAGTCCTTTGTAGTGAAGAGTGCTTGACCGGCGCGTAAGAAGTAGGCTAATGGACCTAAGATGCGTTTTTCCTTTGGTGTTACCTCTTCGATAACCTTTGGAATGACACCAGCTGCAATATTATTGCAGAAGTATTTATCGTTGCAGCGACCAATATCGATGGAGCGAACTTGGTTGATATCGAGGCGGCGAATTGCCTCTAATGGTCGTTGTGGAATGCCGAGAGCACGAGACATATCGTTAACAGTTCCTACCGGAATAAAGCCAAAGGTTGCTTTGAAACCGCCTTGGGCGATACCGTTTACCGTTTCGTTAACGGTACCATCGCCACCCATGCAGAAAACGGCGTCAAAACCATCCTCACAAGCGGCCTTTGCAAAATGGGTTGCATCGTCGGCACCGGTGGTGAATTTAACTTCAATTGTGTCAAAAAGGGTGCTCAATTTCCACTGTAAATCAAGGGCGTATCGGCGTGCTGCACCGCCGCCAGATACAGGGTTAATGATAACCAAACAACGACTCATAGGGGTAACTTCCTCACTTTTTAACTGTGACTATCTTGAAATTGACAGTCATATGTACGGGACTTATAATTATAGGGTATACAATTATTATATATACATGTGTTCGTATATAAAAATGCTTACATTCTATTATACTCATTTTAGGCGTTCATTGAAAGTATGAAAGCGTGTAAACATTAGAGGGGACCTAAGGCTAGAAATATGACAAAAGACGTGAAGGGTACAAAAGAACCAAAAGATGTGTATCATTTTTCCGCTGTAGATTCAATTGAACGATTGCCTTTAAGTGAACAAGTTTATGTGACCTTGAAACAGGCTATTTTAACAGGGGAGCTATTACCGCAAGAAAAACTAAATGAAGTTAAGATCGCAGAACAGCTCAAAGTCAGTGCAACGCCAGTTCGCGAAGCTTTCAGAAAATTAGCAAAAGATAATCTTGTTGTTATCGTGCCATGGAAGGGCGTTACCGTTAAGGCGGATACACCAGAAGAAATCGTGGCGCTGTATCAATGTCGCGAAGTTATGGAAGGTTTGGGGGCGCGTTTGTGTGCTCGTCACGCTACGCCAGAACAAGTGGCAGAGCTTAAGGAATTATGCAAGGAGATGCATGCCATTGAGGACGCTACGGCACGCGTAGAGGTTAATAGCCGATTCCACAGCATGATCGCTCAATTCTCTGGCAATGATCGCGTTGTTGATTACTTAGCCGATTTCCGTGAACGAGTAAATCGCGATATGTATTTGAGTTCCTTCAATGCAGTGCGCACACACGATTGTGACGATGAACATGATCACATCGTAGATGCCATTGAACGTCACGACGAAGTGGCCGCAGAAAATGCGATGCGCAAGCATATCAATAATGCATTTATCTTTAAGCGGGCTAATGCGGAATTACAAGATAAGAAATTGAACGAAGTATAAAAACTACATAGACATAGTAAAAAGGACCCTAAATAGGGTCCTTTGTTTTGCAAAGTCATATATAAGATATTGTAAGGGGGGTATCTTTTATATATGTTGTACGTCTTAAGTAGGAATTATTTTAATTTTATTAATCTAATTTTTGGAAGGTTATATAATGTTGTTTTTGTTGAATATAAGAGAGTGTAATAAGGAATAAATTTTGTCTCTATTCATGAATGAAGTCTATAGATTAGAGACGTTTTTTTAGTTCCAAAAAGCGCTGGTGTGCTAGTCGGAAAAATTCGACTCTTTCATAATGTTTGGAAAGATGTCTATTACAGGATTTATAGTCTTGCGTACGAAGATGTAGCAATTGACTCGTAGAAATATTGAGGCAATAAGCAATTTTAAATACTACCTCGATGGATACGCCTGATATTCCGTATCCACATTCTAATTTACTCAAATAGCTGCGACTAATGCCCACGACATCGGCCAATTGTCGTTGTGAAATGCCCATCGATGTTCGCAGGGTAGAGATTTTGTGACCCAAGCACATGTATTGTTGCTGGAATTTTGGGTCCTGATAGTGATTCCGTCGGTAGGCAGGCATTGTAAGTGTAGGATCCTTCATAAGACCTCCTTTCTGATCCCTACCTTGTGCTTTTAGTATACTTAGCAAATACATTGTTGACTAATACGTAATATGTGATAATTATTATATATATATGATAATTACACGAATCGTTAATTTTATGGAGATCTATTATGGAAAAATATATAGCAATCGCCTGCGGTGGTGCTCTTGGTGCACTAGCGCGAACAGTGGTAGGGGAATGGGTAATGGCGCGGTTAGGACCTTATCCTTTTGGCACCATTATGGTTAATTTAATCGGGTGTTTAATCATCGGTATCATCTTAGGTGCCTATCTTTGTAGACCCGACTGGCCTCAATGGGTTCGGTTCTTCTTAGTCGTTGGTGGCCTTGGTGCCTTTACCACATTTTCTACATTTGCCTTTGAGCTTTTACAGCTCTTAACATCTGGTGATATTACAGATGTTCTATTCTATGGGACGGTGCAAATCCTCGGCGGTTTAGCCCTTTGTGCCATCGGTATGTGGATTGCTAAACTCGTATGTGCGTAAATGCATATTAGCAGCTATCATTCATATGATATAGTAAATATATTGCTATATATTACGTTTGATATACATGAAATAGAATATATGTTGAAAGGTTAGATTATGAAAGAAATAAAAGTACAAGATGCAGTTGGACATGCATTGGTACACGATATTGTACGCATCGTCATCGGCGAGGTGAAAGATACACCATTCCGCCGCGGTCATGTGATTACAGAAGCAGATGTACCTAAATTACTCGATCTTGGTAAAGAACATATTTATGTGATGGAACCAGAAGATGAAGGCTTTCTTCACGAAGAAGATGTGGCCCGTGCCTTGTATGCCATTGCCAAGGGCGACCATATGCACGATGGTCCTATGGCACAAGGCAAAATAGAGGCCATTGCCGATGTGGATGGTCTACTCAAGGTGGATGTAGATAAACTATACGCTATCAATAGCATCGGCGAATTGACCATCGTTGCAAAATTGAATAATACGCCTGTGAAAGCGGGCGATAAAATTGCCGGTATGCGTTGTATTCCATTATTGCTAGAAGAACAACAAGTAACAGCAGCTCAAAAAATTGGTGGACCTATCTTAACTATTAAGCCATTTGTGCGCAAAACAATGGGCATCGTTACAACTGGTTCTGAAGTATTTGAAGGACGCATTAAAGATGCTTTCACACCTATCATCGAAGAACGTTGTGCGCCATTTGGGGTCAAAAAAATCGCCCATGAAATCGTGACGGATAACACAGACGATATTGTGGCGGCCATTGATAAGGTGAAAGCAGCGGGCGCAGACATCATATTCTGTACCGGCGGTATGAGCGTAGATCCTGATGATTTGACACCGGGTGCCATTAAACGCTACGCAGACCGCGTTGTAACCTATGGACTTCCTGTATTGCCAGGCTCTATGGTATGCATTGCATACTGTGCTGATGGTACCCCAATTCTAGGCGTACCAGGTGGTGTATTGTTTAGCAAACCAACAGCCTTTGATGAAATCGTGCCACGGCTCATCGCAGACGATGAGATTACAAAAGAAGACTGTATCTGTATGGGGCATGGTGGCTTCTTAGGATAAAATAGATTTAAAGATAGCTTTTATCTTTGTGATAGAAGTGTTTATACCTGAATAAAATAAGAAATATACCTAAAAAGGGACTGTAGTGAAATGCGGTAAAACTGTATTTCGCTACAGTCTTTTGGTGTTATTATACAATTTCTTAATATTACTCTTACTGGTATACTATTTATAATGATAATGGTCTTATTTTAAAGGTAAAACGATTACAGGTGTAGATAAAGGCCGTATTAGTGGTGTTTATGCAGAATAAGAGTCAGATGTGTTATGAGAAGGGTATCGTCGGTGGAAAGATAAGGTAGAAAAATGAGTAGACTTGAAATGTTAGGATATATTTGGATTTTTATGTCTCTATCATTATCTATGGGGTTATATAAACTTGAGATTAGTAAACGTGTCATTGATGAAGAGTATGAATACATCAAAAGACACAGAACTTTTGGCAATTTAACCAAGTATTTATCTATTATTGCCATTATAAGTATATTGCTACTAAACTTTAACTTTTTAGTCTATAAAGATTATGAGTTTATATCACGTTTTGGGGGAGCTTGGGGATTCTTCGTACTTTTTATAATATGTACAGGATTTTTTCAAAAGAGAGACAGTTTATATTATAAACGTGGGATTATTGCTATTGTTTCAATATTATTTGGTGCTATAGGTGTAAATGATACTCTAAGAATGTACAAAAATGATGATATAAGAATGTACAATTTTAATTGTATCACCGATACTATAGTTGAGGTGATAACAACATGCAATACGTATACGCTATTAACAGTTCATTTACTGTAACATCATTATTAGACTTACCATTATTAAGGGTCATTCTGGAGGTTTGCAATTTGAAACCTAATTATAGTTTACTAGGTCGTGAATTAGGCTATGATAGACGCACCATAAAATCTCATTATGAAAATGGAACGCCTGATCCACATCGTCATAAACCATCTATGATTGATAAATTTTATGACGTAATACAGACTTTATTATCTGATGATACACCCCAACAATTTTATTATAAGCGTGTCTTGTGGCAATACTTGGTAGATAACCATGGACTCACAGCTGCTTACTCTACATTTCGCGGTTATATTTTAAAGAT